>JAFWIO010000025.1 GCA_017514785.1 Eubacterium sp.
TAGGTTTTGTACTTTATGGTGCTGCATTGATTGCAATTGGTGTATTTATCTCATCAATTACAGAAATGCAAATTATCGCAGCTATTATCGGTATAGTAGTTATGTTCTTGGGATTCTTTATGAATACAATTACTGGACTAATTTCACAAAGCGGAAATGTATTCACTGATATCTTAAGTGTGTTTGATACTATGTCACCTCTAAATGACATTATGGCGGGACAAATATCCTTAAGTAACGTTGTTTACTATGTATCGATTATAGTATTGTTCCTGTTCTTAACATGTCAGTCAGTTCAAAAGCGTAGATGGAGCGTATCAAAAAATACAATCGGAACTGGAGTGTTTAGTGTAGTTACAATCGCAGTGGTATTGGTGCTAGTTGTATTTGTGAATTTGCTAGCAAATGTTGTTACAAAGAATGTACCAGCAGCTACAGTTGATACTACACAAGAAAAGGTATATTCCATTTCTGATAAAACAGAAAAGATGCTTGGTAAACTCGACAAAGACATCGACATTTATGTTATGTCTTCAAAGGGTGCAATGAAGAAAGATGTATACAAAGATTACGTTCTCAAAACATTGCAGAGATATGAGGCAGCATCTAGTCATATAAATGTTGAATATAAAGATACTAAACAGAATCCAAACTTCTATAAACAGTACACAGAACAAAGCCCAACTGAAGGAAGTTTGATCGTATTAAATAAAAAGAACAAAAAGTCAAAAGTAATTGACTACCAAGATATGTTTGTTATGGATCAACAGGCAGCGATGTATGGACAGCAGTCTCAACCTACTGCATTTGACGCAGAAGGACAGATTGACAGTGCTATCACATATGTTCAGTCTGATGAGTTGTATACTATATATCAAGTAGAAGGTCACAAAGAAACAGCTGATGCTCAGTCGCTTGGTACTATAGAAAATATGACAGAAATCATTAAGAAGCATAATGGTGAGATTAAGAATATAAACCTTAACACTAAGAAAGCTCAAAGTGAGATGACAACAGATAAATGTGCTGTGCTTTTGATTTTAGGACCTCAAAAGGATTACACAAAGAATGAGGCTAAGTTAGTTAAGGACTACTTAGAAGCAGGCGGAAAAGTAATAATGGGATTAGAGGCAGCTACTTCATATGCTGAAAAGAAACCTAATTTCTATTCTATTTTAGAAGCATACAACATTAAGATTCAAAAAGGTTTAGTGGCTGAAAACGATGAAAATTGTTATATGCCTATGCAGATGGATGGATCAGGTGGACCATTATTTGCACTAGCCGAAGGAAAAGAAGGATTTGCCGCAGGCATCTCTGGACCAGTAGTTTCACCATACAGCATTGGTTTAACTAAGAAGGATAAGAAGAATGAGGATATTACATACACTTCACTTGCTCCATCTTCTGACAAGGCAGTTCTAAAGACTGACCCTAACCATGCGAAGAAGAGCACAAAGGAAAAGGGTGATGTAAGTGGACCATTCGATTTTGTAGTATCTGTTGAGAAGAATGTTGCGGCTACTGAAGCTTCAAGCATTGGTACAGATAAAGCAAATACAAAGCAGGCAGAAATGCTGGTTTACTCATCAGTTTATTCGCTTTCAGACAGTATTGATGCTATGTCATCAAATGCTAATACAGAAGTATTGAGTAATGCCCTAGATAAGTATATTGATACAGATGTGGAAACTGTTACTGTTGCAAAGAAGAGTTTGCAAGTTCAGCCACTTACAGTATCAAATATGGCAGTTAGAATATGTATGATCGTATTCGTGATTGCTCTTCCTATTTTGCTATTAGGACTTGGCATTATCACATGGGCTGTAAGGAGAAAGAAATAATGAAGAAGAGTCAAATTATTACACTAGTTGTACTCGTGGTAGTTCTTGGACTTTGTATCGCTGGTTACTTTGTCGGCAAACAATATTTTGCAGATAAAGAGAAAAAAGAGGAGGCGGCAAAGACCACCACAGCTTTAAAAATCAATACTAGCAAAGTGACAGGCGTGGCTTACTCATATGATGGTAAAACATATACTATCGGAAAGGCTGGCGCCATTTGGACAAATGAAGATGATTCGAAGATGAAACTAAATCAGATGAATGTTGGTTCTATGATTTCATCCCTTAAAGAAATTAAGGCAGACACAGTAATCAAAAATCCTAAAGATATTAGCCAGTATGGATTTACAAAGACAAAGAATGGCGTTAAACCAGAGACACAAGAAATATATGTAAAAACTAAAGATGATAAATATTATGATATATTTGTTGGTGCACCAAACCCATATAATCAGTCTGCATATTATGTAATGATTAAGGGTGATAACAATGTCTATTTAGTGGATGGAGGATTTACTTCAGAGTTTAGCAAGACGCTAAATGAACTTGAGCAGGAGAGTGCAACTGCTAATGTAAATCAATAAATAATACAAGAAAAGTCAAAGTTCGCTTCTTTGACTTTTCTTTTTTATTGTGATAATATTCTTCTTGCGTTTAGCAGGAGTGTCGGAATTGGCAGACGAGCAAGATTAAGGATCTTGTGGGCGTTATGCTCGTGTGGGTTCAAGTCCCATCTCCTGCACTAGTTAAATCGGTGGTGTTGCGCCACCGGTTTTTTATTGTATAATATTACTAGTATGTTTTATTCAGAAGACACAATTGAACAGGTAAGAAGCGAGAATAACATAGTTGATGTAATAGGCGATTATGTGAAGCTTACAAAGAAGGGTAGTTCTTATTTTGGACTTTGTCCGTTCCATAATGAGAAAACACCTTCATTTTCTGTGTCTCCACATAAGCAGATGTATTACTGCTTTGGTTGTGGAGAGGGTGGAAACGTTATTTCGTTCCTAATGAAATATGAAAACTATAGTTTCACAGAGGCAATGGAAGTGTTAGCTAATCGTGCTGGAATCACTTTGCCTAAGCAAGAGTATTCAAAAGCTAAAAAGCAGGAGCAGGATTTAAAGACTAAGATTATTGAGGCGAACACTGAGGCTGCAAAGTACTATTATCATTTACTTATGTCTAAACGTGGACAGACTGCATATCACTATTTGCGCGGTCGTGAGTTAGATGATGAAACAATCACTGGCTTTGGCTTGGGCTATTCTGATAAATACAGCAATAACCTTTATAACTATCTAAAAGAAAAAGGTTATGATGACAACTTGCTAAAAGAGACTGGGCTTTTCACTTTTGATGAGAAGCGTGGTGTTAATGATAAATTCTGGAACAGAGTAATGTTTCCTATTATGGATGCCAATAACAGAGTAGTGGCATTTGGCGGTCGTGTTATGGGCGATGCTATGCCTAAATATTTGAACTCGCCTGAGACAAAGGTGTTTAACAAAAGCCACACTGTTTATGGTTTAAATAAAGCTAGAAAAGCGAGAGAAAACTATTTCATAGTTTGTGAAGGATATATGGATGTTATAAGTTTGCACCAGGCAGGCTTTACTAATGCTGTGGCAGCGCTTGGCACATCGTTCACATCAGGTCATGCATCTTTGATTAAGAGATATGTGGATGAAGTGGTATTGTCATTTGACAGCGACGAGGCTGGAACAAAGGCAGCACTTCGCGCCATTCCATATCTTCGTGATGTTGGATTAAAGATTAAAGTTTTAAATATGGACCCATACAAAGATCCAGATGAGTTCATCAAAGAACTTGGAAAAGAAGAATATGAAAAGAGAATAAAGAATGCTACAAACTTCTTTATCTTTGAAGTGGGCGCAAAGCAAAAAGAATTTAATCTTCACGACCCTCAAGAAAAAACTCAGTTCCACAACGAAGTAGCAAGCATGTTACTCGAGTTTAAAGATGATGTCGAGAGAAAGAACTATATAGAGGCTGTCTGTGAAGAATTTGATATTCCAAAGGACGGTTTGGAAAGTCTAGTTAAGAGCAAGGCTCTAACATATGTGGAAAAAGATAGAAAGTATGAAGAGAAGAAATTTGTATCAAAAGAGCAGAAGAAAGAAAATGCTACAGTTGGAGCTCAGAGAATTCTTCTAGCTTGTCTTCTTGATAGACCTGAAATATTTGGCAAAGTGAAAGAGGTTATTAGCCCTGAGGACTTTGGCGATGAATTCTATATAAATGTTGCTACTAAATTCTGGGAGCAGATGGAAGCAGGCACACCTAATCCAGCATCTATTATGGATCAGTTCACAGATGAAGAGGAACATAAGAAAGTGGCAGCACTATTTGTGTCGCCTATCAGCAGCGAATTAGAACACGGTGAGTTGGAACGTGCAATTAACGACTCAGTGTTAAAAATAAAGAGAGAGAGTCTTGAGAAAAAGTCAGCAAATGCTAAAGACATTAATGAGCTTCAAGACTTGATGAAACAGCAAAAGGAATTAGAGAAGGTTCATATTAAGTTATAGTATGTTATCTAAAAGACTTAAAACAGTAGCGGATTTAGTTACGCCTTGCGAGAAGGTGGCAGATGTAGGCACAGATCATGGATATGTGCCTATATATTTAGTGAAAGAAAACATTTGTCAGTTTGCCTATGCAATGGACGTGAACGAGGGACCTTTAAATATTGCAAAATCCAATATTGCAGAAGAAGGACTTGAAGATAAAATTGAAACAATTTTGTCGGACGGATTCGACAGTTTTGGAGACAGAGATGCATATTCAGTTATTATCGCAGGGATGGGCGGAGATCTGATTGTTGACATTTTAGCCCGCGCCAAAGACTATGACTTTGACGAACTCATTCTATCTCCGCATAAAAGAGCAGATTTGGTTAGAAAGTTTTTGTCGGAGAATGGATATAAGATTTCTGATGAGAAGATGGTGGAAGATGCAAAGAAATTCTATCCAGTGATAAAGGCTATTAAGGGTGAGAGCGAGTACGACGAA
>JAFWIO010000026.1 GCA_017514785.1 Eubacterium sp.
ATGTGGATATGCTTGAGATAAACATCTCATGTCCAAATGTGAAAGAAGGCGGAATTGCTTTTGGAACAGATCCAAAGGCAGTAGAAGAAATCACAAGAAAAGTTAAAGAAGTTGCTAAACAGCCAGTAATTATGAAACTTAGTCCAAATGTGACTGACATAGTGGAGATGGCTAAGGCTGCCCAGCGTGGTGGAGCAGATGCTTTGTCACTTATCAATACAATTACTGGTATGAAGATAGATATTGAAAAGCAAGACTTTGTTCTTGCAAACAAGACTGGCGGACTTTCAGGCCCAGCCATTCATCCGGTAGCAGTACGCATGGTTTACCAGGTGGCAAACGCTGTTGATCTTCCAATCATTGGAATGGGAGGAATTCAGACTGCTGAAGATGCTATTGAAATAATTTTGGCGGGAGCTACTATGGTTTCTGTTGGAACAGCGAACTTCTATAATCCAAACGCTACTATGGAAGTAGTTAAGGGAATAGAAGATTATATGATTAAACATAACGTATCAGATATTAAAGATTTGGTAGGAAAGGTAAAGTAGATGAGTTACAAAAATGAATTTATAGATTTTATGATTGAGAGTGATGTTTTAAAGTTTGGCGATTTCACTTTGAAAAGTGGAAGAAAGTCACCATTCTTTATGAACGCTGGCGCATACGTTACAGGTTCTCAGCTAAAGAGACTTGGTGAGTTTTACGCAAAGGCTATTCACGAGCACTACGGCGATGACTTCGACGTTCTCTTTGGCCCAGCCTACAAAGGAATCCCTCTAGGCGTGGCAACAGTAATCGCATTTTATAACTTATATGGCAAAGAAATCAGATATTGTTCGAACCGCAAAGAGGAAAAAGATCACGGCGATGCTGGAATCTTACTTGGAAGCAAGATAAAAGACGGCGATAGAGTTGTGATAATAGAAGATGTAACTACATCAGGTAAATCTATAGAAGAAACATTCCCTATCATTAAGGCACAGGGCGATGTTGAAATCATTGGACTTATGGTTTCACTAAACCGTATGGAAAAGGGACTTACATCCGATAAGACAGCGATAGATGAAATCAAGGAAAAATACGGATTCGATGCAAACGCAATCGTTAGTATGGATGAAGTAGTAGAATATTTGACAGCAGAAGGAAAACTAGATGATGAACTAAAGGGAAGGATAGACGAGTATTATAAAGAATACGGAGCAAAGTAGTAAATGCAACAAGCAAAGAAAAAAAGAGTGAACAGAATAGTTGGAAGAATCCTTCTAGTAGCATATTTTGCGCTACTCATTTTCTTTGTGTTCTTTAGCGATGAGTTGGGAAGAAAAACTGGAACTATTGTTAGACGAATGAATACTCATCCATTCCACGAAATCAAAAGATTTTGGGCGATGAGATACACATATGGATGGAAAACTACACTTATGAATTTAGGTGGAAACATGCTTATCTTTGTACCATTTGGATTCTTGATTCCAATGAGTTCAAAGAATAAAGTTACTAGAAACTTTTTCGTGGTAACGCTGTTAGCAATGATGTTTTCAGGAGCCATTGAAGTAATTCAGATTCTCACAAAAGTGGGAGCATTTGATATAGACGATATTATTCTAAACACAGCAGGCGCAATCATCGGATATGTTATATTCGCGATTGCAAAAGCGATTAATTAAGAGGTAGAAATGTTTAGTAAAAGAGCAAAGGCGCCAAAGCCTACCAGAGAAGACAAAAAAGATAGAAAAATACCACTAAGCAAATATGCGAGAGGTGGAAGAATTTCAAGTACGATAGGACTATGCAACCTTGCACTTATGTCTTTGACTATTACTATGACAGTAATGGAAAATGGAAAGTCTGGAATGTACATTGGAATTATTGTGATACTAATATTCATCTTGTCACTTATGGGATTTATCATTGGTATTAGAAGTTTTACAGAAGAAAACAAATTTTATAGATTTTCATATATTGGAACAGTTCTTAACGCAATCATTTGGATTTCTATCATTTTGATATATATTGCATACATTTAGAGAGGGCAAAAATGGAAGAGAGATACACATTAGTAATTGAAAAAGCAAATGAAATATTAAACGAAGCAGCAGTAGATGATAAGTTTAAGGCTTACTTTGAAGCTGCCGCAAAACTGATTCTTTTAATAGACGAGATTAAGGAAAAGAAAGAGGCAAATTTCTTTGACGAGGCCGCACTAGAAGAGTTAGAGGCTTTTAATAAAAAGTTATACGAAGAAATAGAGCCAGAAAACTACACAAGTAGTTTTGCAAACCCAACATTTGCAGTGAACACTTTGGGCGAAGAGTATGGACAGATGCTATGCTACGTTTATGCATCTCTACGCTCAGGTATATTAAATATGTTTGAGGGTGACTTGGAAGTTGCTTTGATTAGATGCGAACTTATAATTGAGATTTACAGCTTGTTTGAGGATGAAGAGGGACTAACTCCTGAAAACTTGAAGGATATTATCTACACATTTGAGAGAGATAATTCCGAAATATTTATGGATGTGGTTTTGGGAAGCAAGATTGATCCAAGTAAAGATAGAGTGGCAAAGATTATTACGGAAAGTGATCTTAGTGATATTAGATATCTTTACAAATACGGAAACCACATTGGCGATAATGAAATTAAGATGGCTAAGTTTTTAAATAAACTTAGCGATGAAAAGATAGATGAGATTGCAAGTCTTTACACTGAAGGTTACAGAAGAGGTTTTGTAGCAACAGGGAAAGATTTATCAATCAAGAGTAACGTGCAGCTAATGTACGTACTTGGCTTTGAGAGAATAGTAAAAGCCGCTATCAAGCGTTTTGCAGATATGGGACTAAAGCCTGTTATAGGCTACGCAGATTATCAGTCCACTGATATGAATAAGCAGTATGCTTTTGATCATAAGCAAGATGCAGCATTATTCTTCGACAAAGCATATATGAAGAGAAAACTAGAGACTGTGACAGCAGCGTATGAAAGCAGAAAAGAAATGGCTTCACAGATGGCTGGACCTGCTAGACTTGAGATTTTTGGTGAGAAACCATTCGAGCCAGAAAGCACTCCAGAGGCTATCAAGTTCACACCAGAGCAGCAGGAGTTAACAGCTCAGTACCAAACAGAGTTTACAAAAATTGTTAGAACATATATTAAGGGCGAGGAGAGAAGTTTTACTATTATCTCATTCCCTATTCCAGAGTTTGGCGATAACTTTGAGGAGTTCTTCCACGAGACAGTAAAGATTAATAGTCTTGATACTGAAAAGTATGGAAAAGTTCAGCAAGTATTGATTGATGCTTTGGACAAGGCAGAGTTTGTACACATCACTGGTAGAGGAAATAATAAGACAGACTTTACAGTGGCTATGCACGAGATGAATGACCCTACTAAGGAGACAAACTTTGAAAACTGTTTGGCGGATGTAAACATTCCTTTGGGAGAGGTTTTCACATCTCCAAAATTGAAAGGCACAAACGGACTACTTCACGTTAGTTCCGTTTACTTGAAAGGTCTTAACTTCAAAGAACTTGAGATTGAGTTTGAAGATGGAATGATCAAAGACTACAGATGCCAGAACTTTGACTCAGACGAAGAAAACAAAAACTACTTCAAAGAAAACGTAATGTTTAATCATGAGACTTTGCCTATCGGTGAGTTTGCTATTGGAACAAACACTACAGCGTACGTGATTGCAAACAAATATGATTGTATATACAAACTTCCTATTTTGATAGTAGAGAAGATGGGACCTCACTTTGCAGTGGGCGATACATGTTTCAGTTTCCAGGAAGATATGGAGACGTTCAATCCGGATGGAAAGCAGATAGTTGCCAGAGAAAATGAAGTATCAGCGCTACGTAAGACTGACATTTCTAAAGCATACTTTGGTTGTCACACTGATGTTACTATCCCATACGATGAACTTGGAGACATAGTTGCTATTACAAAAGATGGTGAAGAAATAAAGATTATAGAGCAGGGAAGATTTGTACTAGAAGGAACAGAGTTACTAAACGAAGCTTTGAATGAAGCATAGATTTGAAATAAGTGAGTAATCACGGAAAGAAAGAGGAAATGAAAATGGCAAAAGTTGGAATAGTTATGGGCAGTGATTCAGATATGCCTATCATGGAAAAAGCAGCAGCATTCCTAGATGAAATGGGAATTGATTATGAGATGAGAATTATCTCAGCGCACAGAGAACCAGACATCTTCTTCGACTGGGCAAAGGGCGCTAAGGATAACGGAATGAAAGTTATTATAGCTGGAGCTGGAAAGGCAGCACATCTACCAGGTATGTGTGCAGCATTATTCCCACTACCAGTTATCGGAATTCCAATGAAGACTTCAGACTTGGGTGGTGTTGATTCACTTTACTCAATAGTTCAGATGCCTTCAGGTGTTCCAGTGGCTACAGTTGCTATTAACGGCGGATTAAACGCTGGTATCTTAGCAGCAAAGATTTTGGCTACAGAAGATGATGAGTTGTTATGTAAACTAGAAGCATATGCAGAAAATATGAAAAAAGAAGTTATGGCAAAGGACGCCAAAATAAACGAATAAAGCGAGGAAAGAAATGGATTACAAAAGTTCAGGAGTAGATATTGAAGCGGGGTACAAATCAGTAGAGCTAATGAAGGCTAGTATCAAGGAGACTATGAGACCTGAGGTGCTAGGTGGAATTGGCGGATTTGCAGGAGCATTTGATTTGTCAGGAATTAAGGATATGGAAGATCCAGTGTTGTTATCAGGAACAGACGGATGCGGAACAAAGGTGAAGCTAGCGTTTGTAATGGATAAGCACGACACCATCGGTATTGACGCAGTTGCAATGTGTGTAAACGATATTGCATGCTCAGGCGGAGAGCCATTATTCTTCCTAGACTATATCGCATGCGGTAAAAACTACCCAGAAAAAATTGCTACTATAGTAAGTGGTGTGGCAGA
>JAFWIO010000027.1 GCA_017514785.1 Eubacterium sp.
CAAATGCGCTCCACCACCTGCTAACATAACAAATGGCACACCTAATAAGATCACTCTCAAGTACTCTACTGCATATGGCAATACTTTTTCAGGTGTCTGGAAGAAAACAAGAACTGGATTTAGGATAAGCTGCACAATGATTGCAATCACAACACCTACGGCAAACAGCATAGTAACAGAGTTTCCGACAAACTTCATTGCCTTATTTCTATCGCCTGCTCCCATATTCAAGTTAAATCCTGAAGCACCACCAATACCAAATGCTAATGTTACAGCAAGGCACAATGTAGTAATAGGAAATGCCATATTGGTAGCGGCATTACCTAGTGCTCCTACTGTCTGACCAATAAAGAATTGGTCTACAATATTGTATAACGAAATAACAAGCATCGATACGATGCTTGGAACTGCAAATTTTCTTAATAATTTTCCTACGGGCGCTGTGCCCAAAATGTTTTCTTTTTGCATAACTTCACCTAGTATATTGCAATTAGCCTTTGTTTTCAATAGATATAATAAAAAAGGTTAACCAAATTTTATCTTTTGGTTAACCTTATTTTATGATTCCTGATTGTAGAAGAATTACCATTGATAGTGAGTAGTAAGTAACTACCGCTACCAAGTCATTCATCGTAGAAATCAGTGGTCCAGACGCTACTGCTGGATCAATCTTCAACTTACTAAATATAATCGGAACCATCGCTCCGACAAAACTAGAAATAACCATCGCAACCCACAATGCCATTCCGATACATGCTGAAATAGCAAATGCCTGTTCAAATGGATAGCCTTTGATGAAGTGAATGTAACAGCCTGTGATAAGTGAAGAAATAAGTCCTACTATCAATCCGTTACAAAAACCGACGCGTAACTCCTTCCAAACAAATCCCATCTGCTGTCCAAACGTCAACTCTTCATCCATCAAAACTCTGATAGTAACACCTAGTGTTTGAGTTCCAACGTTACCAGACATTCCTAAGATAACTGACTGGAAGAAAACGATTACTGTTAGGTCGTGAATAACCTTTTCAAACATACCTGTAACCGATGCTACGATAAGTCCTAGGAACAAAAGAACGATAAGCCAAGGAGTACGTTTCTTCAAACTCTTTACAAGTGGCTCGTTCAAATCCTCTTCTTCCGACAAACCGGCGAAACGGGCGTAGTCTTCACCCATCTCTTCGTCTACTACTTCTACGATATCCTGCGATGTGATAACACCCAAGATATTTTTGTCGTTATCTAAAACAGGGATCGAATCCTCTGAGTAATCTTTCAAGTCTTCGATGGTCTCGTCTATAGTCTCGTGGTCGAACACGTATGGATAAGATGTTGTAACCAAAGTTTCTAGTGGCACTTCTGATCTAGCGATAATCAAATCAGTTAAATCAATTGCGCCGTAAAATGCTCCATCGTCATCCAATACATATATAGTAGAAATGTTGTCATTGTCAGCAGCCTGACTTACAACACTCTTCATTGCTTCCTTGATTGTGTAGTGAAGAGGAATAGATACAAAGTTCGTTGTCATCTTCGAACCAATCTCATCCTCATCGTAAGACTGAATCAAATCGACATCTTCTCTGGCCTCGTCCTCCATCAAGTCTACAATCTCGTCACGCTTTTCTTCGTCCAACTCTTCCAAGACATCTACGGCCTCGTCTGAGTCCATAAGTTCGATAATATCGGCAGCAATCTCTGGGTCTAGTTCTTCTACGAACTCTCCTGGATCTTCTAGATAAGCAAAGATTTCTGAAAGTCTCTCAATACCAAGTAAATGATAGAGTTCCTTTCTCTCCTCTACTCCCAAGTCCTCCAAAACTGCTGCTATATCATTCTCATGATAATCATCAATCTGCTCTAGCTTAACAGTGTCAGGTGCATCACTCTTAATAATCCTAGCAAGTTCTTGCTCGTAGTCTTCTTTCTCAGGCATTTCTTCTGTCACTTCGACTTGTTTTTCTAGCTCTTCATTATTTAGTTTTTCTTTATCAAATTCATTGCCCATCGGAATGCACCTCCTTCCTCTGCTATTTTTGCCTCCGGCAAATTGTTTACATTTCCATATTCTTTGTCCTCGACAAAGTACTATCCTTCAAAATGTTTTGCAACATCCTTAAGGTATTTTATAATTTCTAGATGCTGTGGACAAGCCTTTTCGCACTGGCCACACTCTATACAATCTGAAGCCTTACCAAAGCTTTCTGTAAGTCTATCATAATATGTTCCCTGTGGATTCCAGCCTTTGCCCTCGAATTCCTGCAAGTCTGCATTGTAAAGGTCGAAATACTTTGGAATAGGAATATTCTTTGGACAACCTGACACACAGTACTCACAACCTGTACAAGGAACTGTAATATTCTTATTAATAATGTCTGCTGCTTCTAGCACATATTCTTTTTCCTCATCAGTTAGTGGAACGAAGTCCTTCATATAAGAAGTGTTGTCATCTACCATATCAATATTTCCCATACCACTAAGAACCATCTTTACATTCTTGTGTGATGCAGCAAACCTGATAGCCCATGAAGCCACTGACATATTTGGATCCTTAGCCTTAAAGTGATTCTCCACTGCTTCAGGCACGTTCACCAAAGTTCCGCCCTTAACAGGCTCCATAACAATTACTGGCACACCGTGCTTTTCAGCAACCTCATAACACTTTCTAGACTGAATACCTTCACTATTCCAATCCAAATAGTTAAGCTGCAACTGAACAAACTCCATCTCAGGATGTTCAGTCAAAACCTTATCTAAAACATCTGCTGTAGAGTGGAATGAAAATCCAATATGTTTAACTAGACCCTGTTCCTTCTTCTCCTTAATCCAGTTAAAGCAATCGTACTTCTGATATTTCTTGTAACTATCCTCTCCCATATCGTGAAGTAGATAGTAATCGAAATACTCTACACCACATTTTTCTCTCTGAGTATTGAAAATGTTATCCCTATCTTCAAGAGAATTAATAAATCCAGAATGAAGCTTCGTCGTCAAAGTAAACGCATCCCTAGGATATCTATCAACTAGGAATTCCTTTGTCGCACCCTCGCTCTGGAAATTACAATACATCCATGCTGTATCAAAATATGTAAAGCCGCGCTCGATAAACATATCAACCATATCCTTAACCTGCTCTACATCCACATGGTCCCCATCAAGCATTGGAAGTCTCATTAATCCAAATCCAAAATTTTTCTCACCAAAACTAATCATCTTTTCACCTTTTTCTTATGGTTAGTTATTCGTTTTCAACCGCCTTATCTTCTGGCATTTCTGTATCTACCAATTCGCTATTTTTCTCTGAGCCTTCGGCAAAAGGACTACAAACATCACATCTTCCGTGATGATGCACCTCTGATACAGTACCTTCCTCTTGCTCCTGTGAAGTAGCAACTTTAATACGTCCTACTCCGTCTTCTACTTTTCCATCCATCATTGCGATAAATTCATCTAATTCTTTATCTGTAGCCATAATACACCTCCAAATAGTGTTTTTCTTCGTTAACAAATGCGCCTTCGCACACATTTAATATTAACATTTTTAAGGGTTAAAAAAAACCCTAAATTTACATAAAAAAAGTTGCCTTTTGGCAACTTTTTTACTCAACTTTATCTATATCAATTACAACCATATCTTCCATATCTTCTATTTCGAAGAGCGCTTCACCATCAGGTCCTATCACACAGCTGTATCCTGAGTAGTGCTCCTCCTGCTCACCATAGCAGTTAACACCGATCATGTAACTGTTAAGTTCAGTCGCTCTGTCGCGAATAATCTGTCTCCAGTCATCCATACGTACTGCTGGCCAATTGGCTGCCACTACCACTGCATCAGTGCTAGCGCCCATGTCTTCGTAGATATCGTCGAAGCGCATATCGTAGCAAATGCTTAGTCCAAAGTCTATGTCATCCAAAGTAAAAGTTACAACCTCATAGCCTGGCACAAAGTGTTCATCTTCGCCGGCATCTTCAAACAAGTGAATCTTTAAATAGTCTGCGATCATCTCACCATCAGAGTCGATTACAGTGTAATGATTCTCACTCTCTGTTTGGTGCTCTACCCAACCAAAGCCTATAGCGATGCCAAATTCTTCGGCGTACTCTTCCATAAGACTTTGCGTATGCAAGTCCTCTTCGCCAGTGAGTTCTGTGTCCATAGAAAAACCGGTAAAACTCATCTCAGGGAAAAAGATAATATCCGCACCTTGATTAGCCGCGTCTTCAATAAACTCTTTTGCTCTAGCCAAGTTATAATCCTTATCTTCATATTTGATATCTAATTGACAAACAGCTACTTTCATATCCGCTCCTTTCTTAATTATTATTTTATCATAATTATAGTTATAAAAAAAAGTAAAAAGCGCAAGGGTGTCGAACGATTTTAAGTGAGCACCCTTGTGCTTTTACTTTTTATACATATATTATATAATGAATAATAATTAAGAAAGTTCGGAGGTATATTATGTATCCTGTTATTACTATTAGTAGAGAGTTTGGAAGTGGCGGACATTCTATTGGAATGGCTGTTGCAGAGAAACTTGGTATTCCATTTTTGGATAGCAAGATTGTAGAAGAAGTGGCTAAGGAAAGCGGCTTCGCCAAAGAATACGTAAAAGAACAAGATGAAATGGCTACATATCCAGAACTATTTATCACATCAAATATTTTTAGCACAAACTATCTTGATACTCCACAGGAGCAGATCCAGCAGTTACAAAGCGAATACATAATTGAGCAGGCTAAAAAAGGCCCTTGTGTGATAGCTGGTAGATGCGCAGATTATGTTTTGGAAAACGCTGGCATTCCATCACTCAATGTTTTCATTCATGCTTCAATGGAATATAGAAAGAAAAGAGTTTTGGAAGTATATGGCGAGACAGATGTCAAAATCGAAAAGCGTATCGAGAAAAAAGATAAAGGCAGAAAGAGCTACTACCGCTACTATACAGACAGAAAATTTGGCGATGCAAAGAATTATGCACTATGCTTAAACTCTGGCATTTTAGGAATTGATAAGTGTATTGACTTTATAATTGATGTGGCTGAAAACTTTAATAAATAGTCAAATATTTCTTTTCAACACGTAAGTATCAACAAAATTGACAAACAGAATAATATGTAGTACAATGTATTACACGGGGAGGTGAGAAGGTATGAGTTTTTCAATCAGATTAACTGATGAAGAAGAAAGAATTGCAAAAGGATATGCAAAAATACATTCCGTATCACTGGGAGAGGCTTTTAAAAGAGCTCTTTTTGAAAAAATCGAGGATGAGTATGATATCACAGTAGCTGATAAATCATACAAAGAATATGTTGATGATGGCAAAAAGAGTAGGCCTATTGAAGAATTGTGGAAGGAACTTGATTTATGAAATACTCTGTTGAAACTACACGCAGATTCGATAGAGAATTCAAAAAACTTGATAAAACCGTCCAGAAATTCATCTCAGTATGGATGAAAAATAATCTAGTTGATTGCGATGATCCTAGACATCACGGTAAAGCACTTAAAGGAAAGCTAAAGGGCTTTTGGAGATATAGGGTGGGCAATTATCGAATTATTTGCGATATTCAAGATGAAAAATTAGTCATTTTAGCTTTGTCAGTTGGTCACAGAAAAGAAATATATAAAAAATAAAAAGTAGGGTCTTCGACCCTACTTTTTCATATTTATAAATCTTTTCCAGTTAACAATTTGTAACCTTCCAAATACTTATCAATAGTCTTCTGAGCAATATCATCTGGAAGTGTCCAGTCATGTCCTTCGTTGTTCTTTAGCCAGTCTCTAGCAATCTGCTTATCAAATGATGGCTGTGTAACGCCTGGTGTATATCCTTCTAATGGCCAGAATCTTGAACTGTCTGGTGTGAGCATTTCATCTGCTACCACAATATTTCCATCTTCATCTAAACCAAACTCAAACTTTGTATCTGCAATAATGATTCCTTTTGAAAGAGCATAGTCTGCACATTTTTTGTAAAGGGCGATAGTTAAGTCTTTAAGTTTTTCTGCGTACTCTTCTCCCTTTCCTGGGTATGCTTTTTCTAGAACCTCAATACTCTGCTCATATGAAATGTTTTCGTCGTGATCGCCAATCTCTGCCTTTGTAGATGGTGTGTAGATAGGCTCTGGAAGCTTATCTGACTCAACTAGTCCTTCCGGTAGTTTAATGCCACAAACTGTGCCATTTTCCTGATAACTAGCCCAACCACTACCTGTGATATATCCACGAACGATAGCTTCTATTGGAAGCATTTCAAGTTTCTTACACATCATAGAGTTGCCATCAAACTGTGGCTGTCTAAAGAACTCTGGCATATCGTTTACATCTACAGAAATCATATGGTTTGGACAAATATCCTCTGTCATATCAAACCAGAATTTACTCATCTGTGTAAGCACTGTTCCCTTCTTTGTAATCTCATTATTTAAGATTACATCGAAGCAGCTAATTCTGTCTGTAGCAACCATAATCAAACTGTCGCCATTGTCATAAATTTCTCTTACTTTTCCTTCTTTAATTGGTTTCATAATATCCCTCGCTTTATTTATTAAATAACTTCGTATATTCTACCAAATTTAATGGCTATATGCAAAAATAGGACCGAAGCCCTATTTTTGTTTGTAAGGTCTAACCATAAGACCATTATCCTTCATATAATAATCGTCTGGCACTGTGGCCCATCTTGCAACAATCGTCGCCTTTCCGTCTGGAGTAATTCCCAAGCATCTGTATCCTGTAAACATCTCTACGTGATAAATGCCTCGATATCTTCCATTCTTTTGTCCTTCGCAGAAGAATAAATCTCCCGGGCGAAGTTTCATCTTCGCAACATTCTTTTTAGAATAGCCGCACTTAATTCTCTTCTTCTTTTTAACATAGTATTTGGCGAGGTCTGCTGCCACTGGCGCATAGTATTTATTTACTAGTTTAACTTTGCCTTTCTTGTAAGCTCTCCAAACCAAAGAACTGCAGTCGTAATATCCTTTAAGCATTCGCTTGGCCTGTGAGTACTTGCCCTTCTTCAAACTGTACGCCTTCTTAATGATTTTATTCATCTTCTTCGAAATAACAGAAACCGCACATCCTAAATATCCATTTCCAAGTTTCGTGTAAATAAGAGCGTTTCCAATTTTCTTACCCTTAACTACACCCTTCGACGAAACCGATGCCACCTTCTTGTTCGTGCTAACCCATTTGAGCTTCGCAGAACAACCTTTAATCTTCAATGTGGCTTTCTTCTTTTTAACAACCAAAAGCGACGTCTTATTAATCTTGACCTTCGAAACTCTAAGATCCAAATACAACTGCTTGTTGTTCAAAGTAAAAGTCACTCTTCCGCTTCCAGCGCCTTCCACATAAAACGTAATCACCTTTGTGGTCACGTCCAAATAGCAACTAAACTCTAACGATGGATTTGAACATTCATAATCAAAGTAATAATCATACAAATCCGGTGCATTCAAAATTGCTACCGAACCCGATGTGCCAAACCCATCTGTTATATATAAGTCCATGCTCGTCTGCGCCAAAGACGCATTTGACGCATCCGGATAATCATCCTCATCTGCTTTCACAAATGAGGATGATGCAAATACTAAACATATGCTTATTATTAAAACTAATACTCTTTTAATTCTTGAATGTATCATTCTTAAATCCCCAGTCTGGGTCTTCGTTCACTGTTAAATAAACTGATCCGTTAGCCAAATCTTTTCCAGCCTTACCTTTTATCTTAAATGTGATTTTCTTCTTTTTGTCGTCCTTGATTTTCAACTTCACATTCTTAAACTTCTTTTTAAATGCTTTCTTGCCATCCACTTTAAGGCTCATGCTTAATGATTTATATTTCTTAACGTCAAATATTCTGTGATTAATTGCATAGCCTGTAACTTTGTAAGTCTTGCCCGACAAAGAAATCTTAGTTACAACAAACTTACAAGTAGCATACGAGTAAGCGTTTGGATTTAGATTTCTAGACCATTTAACCTGGTTCTTCTTAGGCTTTGCATTGTTAGAATTACTCTTGTAAACCTTTCCAGATACTTTCACGAAAGGAATAACTCTAAACTTACTCTTACCAGCCTTCTTCTTAGAAATCATCTTCTTTGTAGTCTTCGCGCCAACAGTTTTCACTTTCTTTTTACCCATGTAGATATAGTAGCCAGACACTCCGCCCACTTGCTGCCATCTTAGGTAAACTTTTTTCGAACTAATCTTTGTCGCGAACACTTTGATGTTTGGAACCTTTTCAGAAGTCGCCTTAAATGTAGTGGTAGGTCCAGGCACCTCAACTTCCTCTATGTCCATAAATAAAGCCGCTTTAAAAGTATCATTCTTGCCATAAGAAACAGGAATGTTCTTAAATACAACTTGGCTTCCTTCGGTTTTCTGAGTTCCAACCAACTTGCCGTTTCTATATAGTTTCACTATCTTCTTATAAGTAGTGTAAATATCTGGATCGTCATTCAGTCTATAAGTTCCATATCCATTAAGACCAATAGTAAAGGTCTTCTTAAGGAATGACTTTGTTCCATAAATGCTTCCAAAACTTGGTCCGCCATCTATATGGATTTCTCCAGGCACCAC
Source organism: Eubacterium sp. (assembly GCA_017514785.1). GTDB lineage: Bacteria > Bacillota > Clostridia > Lachnospirales > Lachnospiraceae > Eubacterium_G. The sequence continues at coordinate 8,594 of JAFWIO010000027.1, forward strand.
TTTGAAAATCTCAGAATTGAGGTTAGTAGTTCCACCCTCTGGGTCATAGATAAAGAAGCATAAGTATTTATTCTTATAACTAGCCTTCACTTTAAGCTTCAAAGTTTCACCCACGCACTCAGGTGTCACTGTAGTTTCGTATCCTTCAAAACCATTACTCTTATAAATATCACATCTAACAGTAGCCTTGCCTGCCAAATATCTATCTTTAAACCCATTATCTATTTTTGTATTTAGGTCACTTAACTTAACGGCGATTGTCTTTAATGCTTTAACGTCATAAGTGCCATCCGGATTTTGTGTGTGACTAACACCGCTCGCTATATCATTTATAGTAAATGCATCTCCAGCCTTCACCGGCGCATTAAAAGCAGGCGCAATAGTAAGCACCATCGCCAAAGTAAGCGCCACCGCTAGTAGTTTTTTGATAGTTTTCATATGTTTATCCTCCTATAAGTTCCGTTCCATACTTCTCTTCTATTATACAGTTTTTGCGAAATTGTGTCATTAGAGAAATCAATAAAATGACACAATAAAAGGGCCTATGAGTTGACCCTTTTAACGTAATCTTTAAATATCTCTCTAGTTGATACTTGGTACTGCCTACTAATTGGTACTTTATAGTCGTCTATAGTAATTCTGTCTCTCTGATACTCCTTAATGTTGTTGAGAGAAACAATGTAACTATTATGGCACCTTACAAAATCTTTATCATCAAGTTTTTCTTCTATTTCATTTAAAGTATTCTTTGTTTTATAAACCTCGTCAACAGTATGAATAATGGTATATCTTCCTTGTCTTTCAAAAAACAATATATCAGCAAGTTTAATGAATGCATATTTGTTGTTCTTGAGTGGCATACCAATGTAGTCGTCATTTTGCTTGATTTCAGATTTATACTTTTCGAAAATCAAAGGTAGCCTTTCTTTGAGTTCACCCTTTTTTACAAAATAGAAATGATTAGTACCGTATATTTCAGTTGCATACTTTAAATATCTAGAAAGGTATACTATCCTACATTCTTTTTGGAGTTCATTAACCCTCTTTACGACCTTGATCCCATTTCCATTGTCTAACTCTACGTCAATGTACAGCATAATAGGAGAAATTTTTTTATTACTAATATCAGCAAGCAACTCTTTTGGCTTGTTGTAAATCAGTATTTTAAACTTCCCCTTTATCGTATTTAAATATTTTTCGATAGTCTTTTTAGCCTTATCTAAATACTCTACTTCCGTATCACACAAAGCTATTTCATAGGAAGATGCACTAGCACCCACCAATATTTGTTCCGAACTTTCCATATTAAAAGTCTAACATTATATCAAGACTTGCTTTTTGCAAAGAAATGCAGTTTTTTGTCTAATTGTGCAGTTTGGCGAAGAATTGTTCATTAAATTCCATCCTTTTTTGCAAAATAAAAAAGCTCCGTTTTTCAAACGAAGCTTCTCTCATATAATTATTATTTCTATTCAGTAGTGAATGTAAATGTACTTCCAGTAAGACTACTATAAACAGCATGGATATGAATATCGCCAATCTGTTTGTCATACTCTTGACCTTGTTTAATGAAGATACTGCCTCCCCAAACACATCACCTGTATAATTATTTAATAATCCAAGTTTGTCTATTGCTATTGTAAAGCAATTGATGCCTACCTTTTTATTATTATTATTGGGTATTTTTACATCCAATCTTAATCCATCTATTGATAAATCA
>JAFWIO010000028.1 GCA_017514785.1 Eubacterium sp.
AATGTTATTACACTCACGTAATGCTTTAATACCATACATTTTTGTATCCCTAATAATCACATCATTTGAATACCAAAATGCAGCACGACATAACTCAGTTAGTTCACAATCACGTACTACTACATTGTCATTGTGCCAAAATGGATAACGCAAGTTGAAATAAGAATCTCTTACTTCAATGTTCTTTGCTTCCTTCATTGCACTTTCGCCATCTGCAGGCCCGTCAAACTTGCAATTCAAAACTTGAATTCCATCCAAACCGTATAGTGCTCTTTCTTCATCATGTTGTTCATTCTGGAATACTTTCATATTTAATCTCCTGTCTGTAGTTTATAGTATGTTCCCTTCGCAGCCATAAGTTCATCATGACTACCACGTTCAATAATTCTTCCTCGTTCCATAACCATAATACAGTCACTGTTTTTAATGGTTGATAATCTATGCGCAATAACAAATGTAGTTCTACCATTCATCAATGCATCCATACCTTCTTGGACTACACGCTCTGTTCTTGTATCAATACTAGATGTAGCCTCGTCCAAAATAAGTGCTGGTGGATCGGCTATGGCAGCTCTGGCTATCGCAAGCAACTGTCTTTGTCCCTGACTAAGTGATGCGCCGGCAGATTTAAGCATTGTGTTATATCCATCAGATAGTTGTCTGATGAATCCATCTGCGTTTGCTAATTTAGCTGCAGCTATTACTTCTTCGTCGGTGGCATCTAAGTTACCGTATCTAATGTTTTCCATTACGGTTCCGGTAAATAGATGTGTGTCTTGAAGCACCATTCCAAGTGAGCGACGCAAATCTTTTTTCTTAATCTTGTTGATATTTATTTCATCAAATCTAATCTTTCCATCCTGGATGTCATAGAATCTATTTATCAAGTTAGTGATGGTTGTTTTACCTGCACCGGTTGAACCAACAAACGCTATCTTCTCACCAGCATTTGCATACATCTTTATGTCGTGAAGAACGATTTTATCTTCCACATAACCAAAGTCCACTCCATCTAAAACTATATCGCCTTTAAGTTCACGATATGTTGTTGTGTCAGATTCTTTGTGATAATGTTTCCAAGCCCAAAGACCTGTATGCTCTTCACACTCTGTAATCTGGCCGTTAGCATCTTTTTTAGCATTAACTAGTTCAACGTAACCGTTATCTATTTCTTTTTCCTCATCTAATAGTCTAAAGATTCTCTGACCACCAGCCAATGCCATCATTACAGCATTTATCTGCATTGTGATTTGGTTGATTGGTCTTGAAAACTGCTTGCTATAAGTTAGGAAGCTTACTAGCGTACCAATTGAAATACCCCATCCAAGAGGATTAAAAATAGCTAGCGATCCACCCACTAACGCACAAATAACATAACTCATATTTCCAAGTTGAGCATTAATAGGTCCTATAACATTTGCTAGTTTATTTGCATTATATGCAGAGTCCAATAATTCGTCATTTATTTTATTAAAGTCTTCTATTGCTTTTTCTTCGTGATTAAATACTTTTACAACCTTCTGACCAGAAACCATTTCCTCGATGTAACCGTTAACTGTACCAAGGTCTGTCTGTTGCTCTGCAAAGTACTTACCAGATTTAGAAGTAATGGCCTTAATCACAATTAGGTTCATACCAATCATTAACAATGCAACAATCGACAAAGGAACACTAAGTATCAACATAAAGCCGAATGTTGAAACAATAGATATAGTACATTCAAATACTTGAGGTAAACCTTGGCTTATCAACTGTCTCAATGCATCAACGTCATTTGTGTACATCGACATGATATCTCCGTGTGTATGTGTGTCGAAATATTTAATAGGCAAATCTTGCATATGATTAAACATAGTGTCACGGATTTTTTTCATTGTTCCCTGAGTAATATAAACCATAATAAGTGCTTGAGATAGCGCTGCACAAATACCAATCAAATAAAAGATCGATACTTTTAGAATAGCCTGAAGCAATGGTTCATAATTTGTACTATTATTTTCAAGCATTGGTTTAATAAATTTGTCTATTAAATCTTTAGTAAAGTATGTTCCCTGTAAATTAGCAAATATGCTTATAATTACACAACAAATTACTATAATCATTCTGAACTTATAGTTTTCAGCAACAAAAGCTAGAATTCTTTTAAGAATTCTGAAAGGATGATCTATCTTTACTTTTGGTCCTAGACCTCTGCCTCTAAATCCTTTAACCTCTTTAGCTTTTTCAGCCATTATGCATCGCCTCCTTCCTGATCAAAGTCGGCGTTGTCGTTGGTTTGTTGATCATAAACCTCACGATATATTTCATTTGTTTCTAACAATTCATCATGAGTACCAACTCCATTTATTTTTCCATCATCTAAAACGATGATTCTATCTGCATCTTTAATTGATGAAATTCTTTGAGCAATAATAATTTTTGTAGTTTCAGGAATATTCTCTTTGAATGCTTGTCTGATTTTGCTGTCCGTCAAAGTATCCACAGCACTTGTACTATCATCCAAAATCAAAATCTTTGGTTTCTTAATTAAAGCTCTGGCAATACAAAGTCTTTGACGCTGACCACCTGAAACATTTGCGCCACCTTGCTCTATCATTGTGTCATAACCTTTTTCACGCTCCATTACAAACTCATGAGCGCATGCAAGTTTGGCAGCTTCTATACATTCTTCGTCGGTGGCGTTTTCATCGCCCCACTTTAAATTCTCCATTATAGTTCCACTAAATAGTACGTTCTTTTGAAGAACGACACTTACCTTCTCGCGAAGAGTCTCTAGGTCATAATCTTTAACATTTCTATCGCCTACTAACACTTCGCCAAACTCAACATCATAAAGTCTAGGGATTAAGTTGACGAATGATGACTTGGCACTACCTGTACCACCCATAATTCCAATAGTTTCACCAGAACTGATATGAATATTAATGTTATCTAAAACTGGCTTTTCACTCTTTGCGTTATATCTAAAAATGACATCCTTAAAATCAATTGAGCCATTAGGAATTTCATAAATAGGATTTTCACCGTTTGTAATATCAGGCTGTTCATTTAAGACTGCAGCTATTCTATGTCCGCTGGCAGCACTGATTGTGACCATAACTAATACAAACGATAGCATCATTAAACTCATCAAAATATTCATACAATAAGCTAGTAATGAAGTTAAGTTACCAGTAGTAAATGTAGTATTTCCACTCTGTACAATTAAATGTGCTCCAAGCCAACTGATTGCGATAATACATGCATACATAGTTGCTTGCATTGCTGGGAAGTTAAACGAAACTATAGTCTCAGCCTTTACAAACATTCTATAAATGTTATAACTTGCTCTTCCAAACTTACCTTTCTCGTAATCTTCACGAACGTAAGCTTTAACTACACGCATAGCTGAAACATTTTCCTGAACACTCTCATTCAATTCGTCGTAGCGTTCAAACACTTGCTTGAAATACTTATGTGCTCTAACACTGATAATCGCAATAATAATTCCTAAAACCACAACAGCCACTACATATATTGAAGCCATTTTAGGTGAAACAGTAAATGCTAAAGCTATAGCAACTATCATACTAGCTGGTGCTCTTACGCACATTCTAAGAATCATTTGATATGCGTTTTGCACATTTGTAACATCAGTTGTCATTCTAGTGACCAATCCTGATGTTGAAAATTTATCAATATTTGAAAATGAGAAAGTTTGGATTTTCTCATACATTGCTTTTCGTAAATTTCTAGCTAAACCTGCTGATGCTTTCGCGCCAAAGACAGCACCCATTCCACCGCCAATCAATCCGGCGATAGCCAAAATAACCATTACGATAGATGTCGAACCAATTTTTCCCATATCTTTGTCATTTATGGAATCAATGATGACAGCCATCAATAATGGAATAAAGTTTTCCACCACAACTTCAGCCAGCATTCCAAGAGATGTTAGCGCTGAAGCAAGTTTATACTGTTTTATTTGCCTTGCAATAGTTCTTATCATTAATTAGCACTCCATTGTGGACAAAGCAAAGTCCACTTGTTCAATAGTCTTGTCAAAACTTCCTGTATTGTCAATAAATTCATCAGCTGCCGAATTGTAATCTTCATCATTTGGTTGATTAGCAATAATAGCAACCGCTTTTTCCTTTGAATAACCTCTAGTCTCAACTAGACGTCTAATTCTTTCTTTTTTGTCGCAGTATATAAACCAAAGTTCATCAGTTAAATCAGCCACTTCCTCTCCCAAGAAAAGAGCTGACTCTACTACGACATATTTTGTTATGGCATTTGAAATCTGTTTTATGATTTCATTTATGGTAGGCGGATGTGTTAATTCATTTAACGCATCAAGTTTATTTGGATCATTAAATGCAATCTCCGCGATCTTATCTGAATTTATTTCGTCCCCGTCAAAAGCTTCTGGGAATATCTTTTTTACTTCCGCTTTCACTTTCTCATCGTTGAACAAAATATCGTGCGCAATTTTATCAGCCTCAATTATTACTGCATTGTGCTTATCTTGCATATATTTTAATACTTCAGATTTTCCTGAGCCTATTCCGCCCATTACACCTATAACCATATTTCCTCCTAGTGTGCATCATTCCAGTTAGCGCCTGTGTTCACATCAACATCTAATGGCACTTTAAGCGATGCTGCTTCCTCCATATTTTTCTTTAGCAATTCTTTTACTTGTTCTACTTCATCCTCGTATGCTTCTATCAAAAGCTCATCGTGAATCTGAAGAACAATCTTAGATTTTAAATTTTGTTTCTTTAACTCTGCATCCACTTTATTCATAGCAATCTTCATAATATCCGCTGCAGTTCCTTGAATTGGTGAATTCATGGCAGCGCGCTCGCCAAACTGTTTCTGAATAAAGTTTCCAGCCTTTAGTTCTGGTATTGGACGACGTCTCTTATATAGAGTAAGTGCGTATCCATTTTCTTTGGCGAAGTCCACAGAGTCATCTAAATATTTTTTTACGCCTGGATAGTTTTTAAAATAATCTTCTATGTATTTTTGTGCTTCTTTCTTACTGATTGATAAATCCTGGCTAAGTCCAAATGAACTGATTCCATAGACGATTCCAAAGTTAACCGCTTTAGCATTTCTTCTTTGAAGCGGAGTCACTTCATCTATTGGAACATTAAATACTAACGATGCGGTTGAAGCATGAATGTCTTTTGAATTTTTGTAAGCATCAATCAAGTTTTTATCATCTGACATACTAGCCAAAATTCGAAGCTCAATCTGTGAATAGTCAGCATCCACAAACACGCATCCATCCTTTGGCACAAACACTTTTCTAATCTCACGACCTAGATCCATTCTAACTGGAATATTTTGCAAGTTAGGATCTGTAGAACTGATACGTCCTGTGGCAGTTACTGTCTGATTAAATGTTCCGTGAATTCTTCCATCTTCACTTATATAGTTCTGCAAACCTTCAGCGTATGTGCTGTTAAGTTTAGTCAATGTTCTGTAAGTTAAAATTTTTCTGACAAATGGATACTCTGGCTCTAACTTTTCTAAAACTCCAGCTGCTGTGGAATAACCAGTCTTAGTTTTCTTTCCACCAGGAATCTCCATCTCCTCAAACAATATCTCACCAAGCTGTTTTGGAGAGTTAATGTTAAACTCATGGCCAGCTTCGTCATAAATTTCTTTTTCAATCTTTTCGATTTCTTTTAAAAGCATAGCGCTGTAGTCTTTCAAAGCATTTGCATCTACCTTGATTCCAACTTGTTGCATATCATAAAGCGCAAAAGAAAGTGGCACTTCTATGTCTTTGTACACATCAAACATTTCTGTATCTTTAAGAGCCTTTTCTAACTTTTCTTTTGCATTGTATAAAACATATGCATTCAAACAAACAAATCGTTTTACATTATCTTCAATCTCACGACTTGGAGTTTCATCCTTCTTTGTCTTAGGAAAAATCTCTTCCTCTGATGGAAGCAACATTCCCAAGTAATCCTTCGCTATATCATCGTACTCATAAGAGTTTGCCAAAGGATTTAGAAGATATGCGGCAAGACCTACGTCAAATACATCATCTTCCACAGTTGCTTCTAAATAAGTATTATATTTCTTTACGTCATTTATAATAAGTTTTTTTGTTTTAACAAGTTCTTTAATATTTGTATTTAAATAATCATCATTTGATTCATTTGCTTCGCCAGTAAATCTTGAATAAATGTCATCAAGACTTTCATCACCAGATTGATTTCCATTCTTTATGTAATAAGCCTTATCTCCAAAACAAAGTCCAACTCCTTCTAACTTTTCAGTCTCATAAATAAACAGACCAATCTTGTCAGCCTTCTTAGCACTTTCAAATAACTTATCAATCTGTTCAGTGTCATTTATTACTTCAAAGTCTTCCTCGAAGTCATTAGCATCACTATCAACATTCTCAAAGCGAGAAATCATGCTCTTCATTTCAAGTTCTTTAACCATATCAAGAGCATCTTTTGTATAGATATCACCAAACTCGCATTCATCCACCTTTGTCTCTACCGGACAATCAGTATCAATAGTTGCAAGCTCTTTACTCAAAACAGCAAGTTCATAGTTTTCAATGAACGCATTTTTATTTCTAGTATTAGAAATCTCTTCTGCGTGCTCTTTCGCATTTTCAATAGATCCAAACTCAGAGATAATATTTGTAGCACCCTTCTCACCAATACCTGGAACTCCAGGAATGTTATCTGATGAGTCACCCATTAAAGCCTTCACATCAATAAACTCAGTTGGTGTAACTTTGTATTTTTCTTTGACGGCGTCGGCATTGTAATACTCGACTGTAGTTTGACCCTTTGAAGTCTTTGGAATACAAATTTGAACTTTGTCAGTTGCAAGCTGAAGCAAATCTCTATCACCTGAAATGATAGAAACTTCCATGCCTTCTTTCTCGCCCTTAACAGACATAGTTCCCAAAACATCATCTGCTTCGTAACCTTCTAGCTCAATAGTCTTAATATCCATTTTACCCAAAAGTTCTTTAATCAAAGGAACCTGCTCTTTTAATTCCGGAAGCATAGGTTTTCTAGTTCCTTTGTAGTCGTCAAACATTTTGTGTCTGAATGTTGGCGCGTGAACGTCAAAGGCCACGGCAAAGTAATCCGGACTTTGAAGCTCAATAATTTTAAACATAATATTTAAGAACCCATAAACCGCGTTTGTGTGAACACCTTTAGAGTTTGTAAAAACAGGCACTCCATAAAAAGCCCTGTTCAAAATACTATGTCCGTCAATCAATACTAACTTTTTCATTTACTTATACCTTTTCTTTAGTTGATTTAATCTAAGAGCATTCAAAACTACAAACACACTTGATAGGCTCATGCAAAGCGCACCTATCATTGGAGTTAGTTTCCATCCAAGTGCTTGGTAGAAAACTCCAGCCGCCACTGGAATACAAATGATATTGTAAATAAATGCCCAGAATAAATTCTGTTTTATATTTCTAATAACTGATTTGCTAATTTTTATTGCTTTTGAAACCGTCTTTAATGAGTCATTAACTATAACAACATCCGCTGACTCTATTGCCACATCTGTACCTGAACCTATAGCAACACCAACGTCTGCCGTAGTGAGAGCTGGTGCATCATTGATGCCATCGCCCACCATCATTGTCACTCCACTAGTAAGTCTCTTTGATACTTCAGATTCTTTTTGATCTGCTTTCATTTCAGATACATAATCATCCACACCTGCTTCCTCGGCAAAGAACTTAGCAGTTTCTTCTTTGTCGCCAGAAAGCATAGTGACATTTATGTACATATCCTTAAATTCTTTTATTGCTTCGGCACTATCTTCTCTTATCTCGTCATTCATTGTATTACCAACTGTGATAGTTCCGGTCTTGTCAAGCATTATGTTTTTAGTTTTGCCTGCATTCTCAAGCGCAGTTGCATTTTTGAACAACGCTCCAACACTAGCAGCCACACCATTTCCGACCATAACTGCAACAGGTGTTGCAAGTCCTAATGCGCAAGGACATGAAATAACAACAACTGATAGCGCAAAATTAATTGCATCTTCAGTTCCTTTTCCAACAATCATCCAAACAATAAATGTAATGATTGCAATTCCTAAAATAATTGGCACAAATACGCCTGCTACTTTGTCGGCAATTCGAGCAATCGGTGCCTTTGACGTAGACGCTTTGCTTACCATATCTATTATCTTTGAAAGTGTAGTGTCAGTTCCAACTTCTGTCGCTCTACACTTAATTAATCTCTCATGATTCTTTGTGCCGGCAAAGACCTTTGAATCAATCTGTTTGTTAACTAATGCACTCTCACCAGTTAGCATAGATTCATCCACTTTACTTAAGCCATGAATTATGATTCCATCTACAGGAATGTTATGACCAGGTTCAACCACAAAGATATCGCCTTCTTTTATCTCATTAACGGCAACTTCTTTTTGCTCACCATTCACTTCGATGATGGCTGTCTTTGGAGCAAGATGAATCAACTCTTTTATAGTATCTGTAGTTCTTCCTTTTGCATAAGACTCGATAAACTTTCCAAGAGTAATTAGAACTAAGATCATAGCGGCCGATTCAAAGTAAACACTGTGTATCAAATGTTGACCGTGTTCTGGATGATTGATTATTCTGATCATAGTTACAACAGAATAGATAAACGATATTCCAGAACCAAGCGCAACTAATGTATCCATGGTTCCACTTAAATGAATTGCTGATTTAATTCCGTTAACGAAGTGTTTGTAGTTAACAATCATCACTGCTAATGCTAGAACCATCTCTACAATAACTAGCAACTTATAATCGTGAGTAAAGTCAAAGAACATATTCCCCATCGAAATGACCATTAAGGGAATAAAAATGACTAGAGAAATAATAAACCTTTTAAGAATAGATTTAGTCTCATTAGATAGTTCACGTTTGTCCTCAGTTATGATGCTTTTTCCTTCTTCTAAATAGTCAGCTTTATAACCAGCATCTTTGACTGCCTGAATAATATCAGCATTAGAAAAATCGCCTTCAACTTCCATTGAATTAGTTAGAAGACTTACATCAACTGATGTAACGCCATTTACTTGTTTTACTGCATTTTCTACTCTAGTTTGACATGCTGCGCATCCCATTCCAGTAACACTAAATTTCATCGATTTTTACCTCTAGTTCGTACTTACATACTCCGTTATATTATACCCCAAAACGCCCTTAAATTCTATGCGATATAACAATAAAAAAGCCGTATTTTTAATAAAAATCGGCATATAAAACATATTTGACAATAACTTGGTAAAATGATAGAATTTATCTCGCTGGCAGGTGTGGCGGAATTGGCAGACGCACTGGATTCAAAATCCAGCGCCCTTCGGGGCATGAGGGTTCAAGTCCCTCCACCTGCACAAAAAGCTCCTAGTAATAGGAGCTTTTATAATGCAAAAATGACGGGTAATAACCCGTCATTTTTAATTTATTCTATCGTATATTTTCCTCCGGACCTCTTAACTTTTTCCACATGACCAGAGTCTGTTGAAACTCCATAGTATGATGTAGATTTAGTATTGCCTTTCTTATCACATATTTCAACCTGAATTACATAATAAAAAGCTCCATCCATTTCTTCTACTGATTTATAATTTAAATATCCAATATCTTTGTTTTTAAATGATCCATCTTTAGTTTCAAATATGTTGTTGGACACCAAATTTGATGATAATGCATTGAGCGCCTCATCATAACTGAAACTAAAGTCTGGAGAATAATCATAAGCTCTAGTTACAACACCACTTGGAACTCCGTCTTTGTTAATTGCCACAAAATAATATAGGCTAGAGCCTTTTGGCATTTTTATTGCTTTCTTATACTGTTTAGACTTTTCAGTAGGCGTTGTGCCATCTTTTGTATAATAAATTGTACATCCTGGATCACAAGTAACTTCAATCTTCTTTTGCTCAGTATACTTGCCGCTATCTAAGTTTACACTTGGCTCTTTCACGCTGCCAAAGTCAATTTCATACTTACCTTGGAATTCCTTGCTAAATTTGCCATTCTTGGACTTAGAAGCAGCTCTAAGAGTATATTGTCCCTCATCACTTAGCATAAACGGCTTCTTGTATTCTTTACGAGTTTGACTATCTTCTACCTTCGAACCATCCAATGTGTAATAGATTTTTACATCGTCTGTAGCTGTAAGTTCAATCTCCAAAGGTTTCGCATACTTTCCTTCTGGATAATTTACAACCGGGATAGTTCCGTCAAAGTTTTTAAGTTTAGCCTGTACATCATCTGGCGCTGATGCTATCAAATCACCTATTTTAGAATCAAGTCCATTATTCTGATATAGAATAATTAGGTCTTTGTAAAAGTCTATGTTTTCATCATCCAAATCTACTAGTGCTTCCATATAAGCGATTTCTTCTTTGTCGTATCCGCCTAACATCTCATCAGTATCATAAACCTTCTTATAAGATTTAATCTTTTGTCCTGATGTAAATGCATTACTAGCAGCTTGTATAAACTGAGTTCTTGCATCTGGATAATTCTTCTGATTAAAGAGAACTGTTCCTGCATTATAGAACTTATTAAACTTAGATGTCTTAGTAGCATAAATAACGCCAATAGTTCCAAGAATAGCAACTAAAACAGCTGCCAAAACTAATAAGACAATTAGTTTAGTTTTCTTTTTCTTTTCAGGTTTAACACCTTCTACACTTGCTGATTCGTATTCTTTGCCGGCGTCTCTATCGTCATCATCTATCATTCCGAAATCATCATCTACTGAACCAAGTTCAATAGGTTTTTCTTTGCTAGGATCATTAAAACTAGCTGTTACTTGCTCGTTTTCAACTATACTACTGGTGTCTATAGTATTTCCCAACAAATCTTCCGGCACTTCCTTTTCAGGAATTCCACCGACAATATTATTAAAACCACTCGTTTCTGAGTAGTCATCTTGCACTTTTTCATCGTTGTTTGAAACGAACTGAAAATTACCTACTTTTGTACCACATTTACGACAAAAATATTCGTCTTCAGTACATTCTTTTCCGCAATTAGGGCAAATCATGTTAGTTTTTTCTCCTTAAAAATATCATAAAAAATATATCATATTAGAAGAGTTCGTGCAACGAACTAATCCCTTTTTGAAAACTCACATCCGCAAAAACTTTGTCTGTATAAATCATACTCTTTTGAGAGTTCAATTGACCTTTTAAAACCGTCATTCTTTTTAAAATCTGATAGTAAATATTTTAGTCCGTATTCATCAGCCACCTTTAGACCAATCTCATTTATTTTTTCAGAATTCTTATGCGGACTAATAGTAAGTGTAGTTGTAATGTACTCAAAGTTGTGTTCTTTCGCATACTCTGCAGTCTTTCGAAGTCTAAGTTCATAGCATTTAAAGCATCTAACTCCGCCTTCTTTTTCATCTTCTAATCCTTCCACCGCGTTGTAAAACTCCGAATTGTCATAATCTAGAATTTCAAGATTTACACCCTCTATTGATCTACATTCATCAATAAAGCGAATCAACTCATCAACTCGCTTGTTAAACTCCATCTCGCTCTCGATGTTTGGATTATAAAATAAAACTGTAATATCAAAAGTCTTCGACAAATACTCCAAGCAATAGCTACTACATGGCGCACAACAAGCGTGCAAAAGCAATGTTGGTTTTGCATTGTCTTTTTGTAGTTTTTCAATTAATTCGTCTAGTTTCTTTTGATAATTCATACTGCTCCTTTTTAAAAGAGACAGGCCATAAGCCTGTCTCTTTTAACTAGTTGGATTTTTTGCCTCTTTCTTTATACATTTTATAGGCTTTTTCCAACATAGCTCTTTCATTTGGAAATTTAAGTAAATGATATGCTTCAATATACCTATAGTATCCAGAATGAAAGAAAAACTCTTCTTTCTGTGGCTTGCTATAATAGTTATTTGCCGTCATCAAATACCAATGCACTTCTTTTTCAACTGTGTCACTAGGAACCGTAAATGTATATTCGCTCTTCCCAATGTAGTCTAGCACTTTTGCTTTGACACCGGCTTCTTCGTGAACTTCTCTTAAGGCTGTCTGTTCGTGACTCTCGCCTTCTTCCACAGTACCTTTGGGTAAAACCCACCCTTCGTACCTATTCTTAATATTCTTATATAACAGTAATATCTTTCCACGAAATATAACTACCCCGCCACAGCTGACTGCCTTCTGCATAGCAACCCTCCTGTACCAAGGTTAGTATAACCTTACCATTATTCGTTTTAAGTATATACTATTATAAATTTGATTTCAATGCGCTTAACCTAAGTACTCGTCAAAGATCTCTTTTGCCACACTTGTTGCTGAGCCAGATCCTTGTTTTATATCTTCTAAACAAACTGCTATAGCAATTTTCTTTTTACCTTTTTTGGCGAAGCCCATAAACCATGAGTTGATGTCGTCATCACTGTTTAGCTCAGCTGTACCTGTTTTGCCGTAGGCTTTATATGATGAATAAGCCATCATGTTTGCAGTACCATATTTGCAAACGCTTCTCATATAGCTCTTAAGTTTCTTCGCATTCTCTTCAGGAATGATTTCTTTGTATTCATCGGGGTCAGTTGTTTTAACTATAACATCGTAACTGTTAACAACCGAATCAACTAAGTAAGGTTTCATCAAAACACCTTTGTTGTAAATAGCTGATGCAACCATACACATATGTGCTGGAGATACTGTAGTAGTTCCCTGTCCAATAGATGTAGATGCTATATCCCACTCATTAGAATCTGAATCTAGATTAAATTTACTCTGTGTAGATTCAATATCGAGTGGCAAGTCCTTGTTAAACAACGCAGTCTCACAAGTACTTCTGAACTTATTCATCTTTAACTCTCTACCAATAGTTGCAAATGCTGAGTTACATGAATAAGCGTAAGCATCTCTTAAGTTCACTTGGTAATGAGCTTTTCCATCAAAACAGTGAATCTTAGCATTACCCACTTTAGTATATCCATGACAGTTGTATTTAAAATCTTTAAAGTCGCTGTCTTCTTTCATAAACTCTAGAGCTGTAAACGTTTTAAATATAGAACCAGGTGTATATTTGCCTTGTGTTCCTCTGTTAACAAGTCTTGAGTCCTTCGAATCTTTTGCAAGTTTCTTCCAGATGCTATCTATAGTCTCTGGATTATATGAAGGTCTAGATACACATGCTAAAACCGCACCTGTCTTTGGATTCATCGCAAACACAGCGCCTTTTCTATCACCAAGTGCATTGTAGCAATTCTTTTGCAAACCTACTTTCAATGTTGTGTAAACATCCGCACCTTTTTCCTTTGTTCCCTTAAAGTCATTAATAATCTCTTGGAAAGGTGTATCTCTGGTAGATAACAAATCAAAGTTACATGATTTTTCAAGTCCTGATTTTCCATGTGTTGAGATACCAACCACATGTGCAAATGTCTTACCATATGGATAGTGTCTATTCTTATTACCCGTAGAACCAGGATCAGAGTATGCTAACTTTTCACCGTGGCTTGCGTAGATAGTTCCTCTTTGAATCTTTTCCTGTCTATCATCTACTCTCTTATTGTAACTGTTACTAGCAACCTCTTGACTGTCGGCCACGATAAAGTAAACGTAGTATCCAATCATAAAGAAGAAAATGATTGAGAAGAACACTGTTACTACCCAAGTCTGTTTATTCAGTTTTCTTTTTTCGCTCTTAGAGCTTCGGGAGTTCTTGCGTTTGCTCAATTTTCTTTCTCCTCTTTTTTGCTTTTTGTGTATTAGAATCATCTTCATACTTTTTACCCATATGAAGTTCTTCATTATTCGTTCCAACTATCGCAAGTCCTTGAATAATTGCAAAGACAAACAATGTACTTAGTATTGAACTGCCACCGTAACTGATCAATGGTAATGTTACACCAGTAGATGGAATCATCTTGATTGCTCCACCAACTGTTAAAATAACTTGAACTGCATATTGGATTCCAAGTCCAACACAAATCAATCTATTAAACAATGATAGTTGTTTCATTGCACTGATCAAAAATGCAATAAAGCAACTTAGACAAACTAAAATTAATAACATAGCAAAGATGCCGCCAAATTCTTCGCCGATGGCGGAGAATACAAAGTCTTTTTTAACGACTGGTATATCTGTTGGTTGTCCTTGATAAAGTCCAGTCCCTGTAAAGCCACCGTTTGCTAGCGCAAACAACGACTGTGTGATTTGATATCCTTTGCCGTCGATAATGCTCCAAGGATCCTGCCATGCAGCAACACGAGTTTGGACGTGCGAGAATAAAAAGTATGCTATGACCGAAGCCACCGACATTCCGCCAAATCCCAGCAATAAATATCCTGCTCGCTTTGTTGCAACATACAACATAAACAAATATGTCATAAAGAATATCAACGCGCTTCCTAAGTCTGTAGACAAAACTAATAGACCGACAAAGACTGCGGCCAATATTGCTGAAATTACAACGTGTTTAAACTCTGTTGATTTGGCTAAGAAGCCCGCCATAAAGAATACAAATAGAATTTTTACAAACTCGGATGGTTGGAATGTGAATCCGCCAATCTCCATAGAAAGTTTAGCACCACGACTTATAACACCCATTGCTAAAACTACTAGCAAAAGTGCTGCGCCTACTAAGCAATATATCCAAGTGAGTTTCTTTAAGAAATCTTCTTTTTGCATCATATAAGGAACTATCAAAGATAACAACGAAACAACAGCCACAATAATAAACTGTGTGATACTTCCCTGATAGTCTAATCTTGCTAGAATGATAAAACCAATCGTCAGTAACATACACATATTACTCAAGATTGCTTTGTTTATGTTTGTATAAATAACCGGGAACACTCCAAGCACAATAATCAAGAAACAAAGTTGTGCTCCTGCTAATATAATTACATTAATCTGAGGCACATCTTTTTCAAACATGAAGACCATAGCCATGCCGATTATGTACACAAGGAAAATAACACCATTCTGTCTCTGGTAAATACCTGCTTGTTTTATTGGGTTCTTACTTCTTAGCGCACTAAAACACTCCCATGTGTAAAACAACATAAGAGCGATAAATAAATATTTACTTACTGTAATTAAATAGGTCTCCATTAAAGAACTCCGCGTTTAAAATGTCCTCTTGTAGTATTAGGCAAATCCTCCACCAATTCTCCTGCTACAAAGGCTCTTTCCGTTAAATCTAAAACTTGTGAGCTAAGCTTTGCACTCTCATTTGTTAGAGAGATTCGAATTGATCTTGGATTTAGTTTTTCAATATCATCTTTATATTTAAATAATGATGTGGCATTGCAGTTATACATAACATTGTAGCAATGTGTACAATTACATCTAACCACAAACTCATTATTTATCTTATCGCTTAGTGCATATCTATCATTTTTCTTTTCACATCTATTAAGAGTCTTAAATGCACAGTTTGCACTGATCATCATTGGTATAAAACCATAAGCAATAAACTCTTCATTTGTTACACCACGTTCTATTAATTCAGCCTCATTAAGTTCCACAGGAACTGTAGATGTGATGTCAAAGGAATCATAGTAACGTTTTGTTTCGTCATTCCATACATACACATTATAATCAAAAACATAGTCTATATCTACTAAATCTTTGAGGAAGAAATGCTGTTCAATATTTCTAATCAACACTCCATCTGTCTGCTTAATAATCTTTAAATAATTATCTTTAATTAGTTTTATATCGTTTTTACGCGCTACATATGGAAGTGCCAAATATACTTTTATATTCTTTTCTTTAACTAGCTCTATTCCATTTTCAACATCGTCAAATGGGAATAAATTTAAATCTATATAAACTCTATCTACAAAATCTCTAGACAAAGTTTCTTTCAACTGATCAAATGATGAAACTGAAACTGTAATCAATCTTTGCTCATTATTTGTTTCTTCTTTAACAGCCTCTGCCTCATCTATTTCTTCACACTCTCTTTTAAACTTGGCAAGTGATTTTTCATAAGCTAAATCTAGATACTTTCTTCTTACATCATTAATCTCTGATACTGGCAAGAAAGTATTATCATCCATATCATATTCAATATCTTCAAATACAAAATCTGTATTACCAGTTTTGTTTACATGTTTATTTAATGTATCAAGTTCAAGCGGCATATTCTGAGCTTCTTCAACATCTGAACCGCTAACTGTTATTTGTTCACCATCTACTTCCCCAGAGATTTCAAAAGGTTCTCCCACCTTACATTTAACATCAATATACAATGGTTTCATTAGAGTTTTATTAGAATATTTGTCGCGCAAGTATTCAGTGAACTCTCTATTTTCTTCTCTAAATGCTGGCTCTTTAAGAGAAATCATTTCACGACCATTCTTAGTATAGAAATAGCTTTCATTAAATCCGTGTCTGTTAAATAGGTCCATTAAAAGTTTGATATCAGATTCTTCCACTTCAAACTTTTCACCATTTAAAAACATATCTAGGTACTTTCTATAAATACTTACAACACCACAGACATACTCTTTCTTTTTCATACGTCCTTCTATCTTTAGCGATGTCACTCCAGCATCAATAATATCTGGAAGCAAGTATAAAGCGCATATATCTTTTGGACTTAAAATATATTTTTCATCTGATTCATTTATAAGCATGCCATCGTAAATAACATCATAAGGTAATCTACAAGGCTGTGCACATCTTCCTCTATTTCCGCTTCGTCCACCAATAAAACTGCTAAGTAAACATTGTCCAGAGTAACAATAACAAAGCGCACCGTGAACAAAAGATTCTATCTCTATATCTGTACCCTTCAAATCTTTAATCTCATCAATAGATAATTCTCTAGGAAGAACTACTCTTTCTGCTCCTAAATCCTTTAGCCACTTAACAGTCTCTTTTCCACTGATTGTCATTTGTGTACTAGCGTGAATTTTTAAATTAGGGAAATGCTTTTTAACGAACAATAACACTCCAACATCTTGAACAATCACACTATCAAGACCATTCTCATATAGAGGGCGCAAAAAATCATAGAGATCATTTTTAATCTCTTTGTTTTTTAGAAGAGTGTTTATTGTAAGATAAACTTTGCGTCCATTAAGATGCGCATAGTTTAAAACATCAACTATCTCTTCTGTATTTAGATTTTCTGCATTAGCTCTTGCACCAAAGTTTTCACCGCCCAAGTAAACTGCATCTGCTCCTGCATTTATAGCAGCAATTGCAATATCATATGAGCCTGCAGGTGCTAAGAGTTCTACATCTCTTTTCATATAATCATCTTATTATAGATTTATTAAAGTAACGTTAAAACGTTAAAAACGACCAGGCCGTTAAGCCTGATCGTTTATAATTTTTATCTTGATTGTAATCTGATGATTTCTTTCTCAAGCTCTTTAATCTTTTCCAGTGCATTTTCCAATTCATCAGTAGCTGTCTGTGCTTTAGCATCCGACAGGATTAACTCATGCTTTAAATCATACACTTCCTTTTCCTTGATACTTAAATCATCTTCTAATAGATCTGCTTGTTTCTTTGCCTTGAAGTAATCATTAGCAATGTTGATTTCAAGAAGAATGCGTTGCATATCTGGCTTCTGCATTCTGAAATCTTCATTTTTCTTAAATTCTAAAATCATATTATTGATGTATGAAGCGACTTTTTGTAAGTATGCTTCGCTTTCGAAACCACCGATATTGTAAATCTTACCATCGATGACCACATCAATATAATTTTTTGACGACATAATTAATTACTCCTTTTAGCAAAATAGCTAGTCTATTATAGCATATTATTTAGTCTTTTTCTTCTTAACTTTAGACCATTTACCCCAAATCAAAGTTCCGCCATAACTCTTAGCGCCTCTAACTCTGATGTAGTATTTTTTCTTCTTCTTTAGGCCCTTGAAAGTCCATTTTGTCTTTGTAGTAGTTTTCTTCTTAAGACCCTTCTTAAAGTTCTTCTTAAGTGCTACCTGAACCTGGTACTTCTTAGCGCCTGTAGCTTTATACTTAACTGTTAATTTCTTCTTAGCAGCTTTAACGCTCTTAACTCTAGCTTTTCCAGCTGCAGCAGCTTTTGTTCCAGCTAAAACTTTAAAGTCTTTAACTTCAACTTCACCGCTCATGTTGTTCTCATCTTTGAACTCTTTCAAGAATGGACCATATGCCATCTTGATACCCATTGTAGGTGATGAAGCTTTCTTCTGGTAATCTGCTTTGTCACTTGGAACTAAAACTTTCATAGTAACATTAACATAATCAGTATTTCTGCTGTCCACACCAATTAGGTTGTTGAAATCTTTAGTCTTAGTCATAACGTTCTTTCCAGCATATGTAGCAGAAATAGCCTGAACTGCTAGAGCTGCTCCATCAGGATCTGTGTTATCATAAGCTTTAATGTGGAAGTGTTTAGTATAGTTATATTTGCCAGTACCTTCTGTGTAGTGACAATCCTTACCTTCCCAGTTCTTAAGACCCTTAATTACAGTAGTGTCATCACACTTTGTAATTTCGTTCTTTAGAGTACTCTTAACCTTGAATGAGATTGTGTAGTAACGACCTCTGTCAACAGGAACTACCTTAGTAGTTGTAACACCCCAAGGGTTAGATGCCATAACTTCACCTGTAAATGGGTTATAGTTAGCACTCCAACCAGTACTTGTTACGTCAAGAACATAACCTGAAGCTGATGATGATTTATACTTTGCACATTCACCATATGTGTAGTATGCATCAAGTTTACCTTTAGCAGCCTGAACAGCGGCCTTATCAGCTTTAATGTTCCATACCTGATGAGCTTTCTTAAGTTCGTTCTCCCACTCACCTTTGTCTTCAGCATTATTTCCGTGAATTGAGTATGAAGTCCATGCTCTACCTGCTGAAACATCAGTACCTGGATTCTGAGCCATAACAACGCCTGACAATCCGAATACTAGTGTCAAACTAAGTACAATTGAAATAATTTTTTTCATTTTGAAATCTCCTTTTCTTTTTAAATTCGCTACATATAAATATAGCAATTTTACTGTTCTTTTTCAATACCAAGATGCTTGTACGCAAGGTCTGTTGCAACCCTTCCACTCTTAGTTCTTTGGATAAATCCATTCTGAATTAAGTATGGTTCATACACATCTTCAAGTGTGCCGGAATCTTCGCCTATTGCGGCTGCTATAGAGTCGATTCCCACTGGACCTCCGCCAAATTTCATAATGATAGTTTCAAGTATTGTTCTATCTCCTTTGTCGAGTCCAGATTTATCTACATCTAGCTTATCAAGTGCATCGTTAGCCACTTCTTTAGTTATAACTCCGTCGTATTTGACCTGGGCAAAGTCCCTAACTCTTTTTAGTAGCCTATTTGCAAGTCTAGGTGTGCCACGAGATCTTCTAGCAAGTTCTAATGCACCTTCATCGTCTATCTGTACATCAAGTCTATCTGCCGATTTAATAATGATTTCTTTAAGTTCATCTACAGAGTAAAATTCAAGTTTATCTATAACTCCAAATCTATCTCTTAAAGGAGCTGTTAAAAGTCCCGCTCTAGTAGTCGCTCCTATTAACGTGAACTTTGGAAGATCTAGTCTAATGGATCTAGCACCCTGGCCCTTTCCAATCATAATATCGATTGAATAGTCTTCCATAGCTGGATATAAGACTTCTTCCACCTGTCTGTTAAGTCTGTGAATTTCATCGACAAACAAAATATCGTTCTCTTGAAGCCCATTTAAGATGGCAGCCATCTCTCCTGGCTTCTCAATAGCCGGTCCACTTGTTACTTTAATGTTAACCCCCATTTGTAATGCAATTATGAGTGCTAAAGTAGTCTTTCCAAGGCCTGGTGGCCCATAAAATAACACGTGATCTAAAGGCTCATTTCGATTCTTTGCAGCCTCTATATAGACTTTAATTTTCTCTTTAATGGCTTCCTGACCTACATAATCATCTAGATTCTGTGGTCTTAAACCTTTTTCTACCGCTTTGTCTTCGGTAGTAACTTCAGTTTTAATAATTCTCTTATCTGACATAATCAAATCCCTTTATCCAATTAGCATCAAAGCTTTCTTTAACATATCTTCCACGCTCATATCTTCTGTCTCGTCTATACGTTTGACAGCAGATATAGCTTCTGATTTCGAATATCCTAATTCCACAAGTGCATCTACCACGTCGTTAGATAGTGAACTATCTGCAGAACCATTTTCTGGTACAAAGTCCTCTACACCATCTATTTCAATCTTATCTTTTAATTCAAGAACAATACGCTCAGCAGTTTTTGCTCCTACACCAGGCGAACTAGCAATAGTCTTTGAATCGCCACTAACAATAGACATCTTAAGCATATCACCAGGGCATGTAGAAAGAATTCCCAAAGCAATCTTAGGTCCAACCTTGTTAACAGTCAAAAGAAGTTTAAACATTTCAAGATTCTCTCTATTCAAGAATCCATAAAGCTGCATAGCATCTTCTTTCACATTAAAGTAAGTGTGGAGTTTAACCTCTTCGCCTTCGCCTATGACACTCAGATCATCATTAGTCATAAAGACAGAAATTCCAATCCCGTGATTGTCCACAACCACTTTTTCTGTATCAACATATTCAACTATTCCTGATACGTATGAAATCATATTTTCTCCTAATTGTTTAATATTTTATTACAAACCCAACTGGTGCGTTCGTATAATAGTTTAGCTAAAATTCCAATAATTAATCCAGTTATTATTCCGGCTATCAACAACACCGGCAAATAAGTAAACACACTGTAATTATCAACTAAAATGAATGCAACTATAAGCTGCCCTACATTATGGAAAAATCCGCCGAATATTGAAACAGTAATAATTGAAAACTTAAATACTTTCTTTAGAATGATCATTACTGTAAGACTTACAAATGCACCGGCCAATGCAAAGGAAATGCTAAATAAACTTCCAAACAATAATCCAACAATGACTATTCGAACTACATTGAGAATGATCGCACTCTCTGCATCTAATAAAAATAATGCCAATACAACTGCAATATTAGCTAGTCCCAACTTCACCCCTGGAATCCCTAGAGATGGAATGAATGTTTCTATATAGCTAGCCAATATAGCAAATGCACTAAACAATGCAACTACTGAAATCTTTCTTACCATACCACACCTCAATCCGCTACAGCGTCCACATTTTTGTCTTCGCTTGATTCTACTGTTACAACAACGTGATGAGGTAGACAAATGATTGATTCACCATTCTTTGATATGTAGCCTTTATTCACGCATATTTTATTTGGACAATCTGCATCCAAAATGCGAGCTCTTTCATTCTTTATTATCAAAAGATTATATCCAAATTTAGTTTCGATAAAGTATTCACGATCTTTTGTTAAATCAAAAGTCTTTGTTAATTTTTCATTCACATAGACCTTAACATACTTTCCTTCGTCTTCGACAAAGAACCTAATACAAACAAATGAAACAACTGCTATTATGACTAAAATCAAAACAGCAATTATTTCTTTCTTTTTGCTTTTAAGAACACTTTTATTATCCATATTTAACCGATTTTCACTCGTTTCTATGTAATTAGAACGAATGTTTACCCTTGCTAATTATACTATATTAAATATGTGAATACAAACCAATTTTAGTGTGTTATTATATATAAAAATAAGGTTTTTAGGAGATTAAAATGAAAAGAATAATTAGCCTATTACTAATAGTTTCAATAATGGTACTTTGCTGTTCATGTGGTGGAGAAAAGACGCTAAAAAAGCCATATTCGGACTCATTTAGGGCCTTTGATACTATGTGTTCTATCACTATTTATGACCACAAAACTCTGAAAGAATACAATGATATTATGCGAAAAGTAAGATCTACTTGCACTAAGTATGATTATGGTTTTGATAAATATACTCCAAGCAGTTTTGTTTCTATATTCAACAGCAAAAAACATAATATTGCTAAAGGTGATAATTACGAAATATTAAAAAAATCTATTGAATACAGTGAAATGACTAATGGATATTTTGATATTACTATTTCTCCTATTGTTGAATTGTGGGGCGTAAACACAAACCATTTTAAAGTACCAAACAACATCAAAATCAAACAACTACTTAATAAAGTAGATTATAAACAGTTGCACTTAAAAGAACATACCGCTCACTTAACTAAAGGTGGCTCAATAGATTTAGGGGCTATCGCCAAAGGATATGTAACAGATAAACTTGTCAAAGTATTTAAAAATATGAATGTAAAATCTGCCATAATAGATCTAGGTGGAAACATTTATGCTATAGGTTCAAAGAATAATCAGCCTTTTAAAGTTGGAATAAATAAACCATTTGGTAACGGTGAATTGATTGGCACAGTTAAAGCCAAAGATACATCTGTTATTACAGCAGGTATTTATCAGAGATATAAAGAGAAAAATGGTAAAATATATTCTCATATAATGGATCCTAAAACTGGTAAACCTGTAGATAACGATTTGAATTCCGTTACAGTTATCTCTAAGGATGCTACTGTAGCTGACGCTCTTAGCACAGGATTTATGGTGATGGGGCTAAATGAAGGAATGGCGCTAGCTAATAAGACTAATAATATAGAAGCTGTGTTTATAGACAAAGACAACAAACTTCATTTAACAGATGGACTTAAACAAGAAGGTCGAGAAATAATAATCAAGTAATAAAAAAAGATGTGTGATTTATTCACACATCTTTTTTAGTTAACTTTTTCAATCGTTTTCCTTGGGCACTTCTGTGCGCATAGTCCGCACTTCTTACACTTTTCTTGATCTATAACTGCTAAGTTATCAACCATTTCTATAGCATCGAAGTTACAAGTCTTTTCACAAAGTGAACAACCAATACATCCAACTTCGCAGGCATCCATAACAGGTTTTCCTTTTTCTTTTGACTTGCACTTAACAAAATATGCTGAGTCAAAATTTTCAATAGTTATCAATCCCTTTGGACAAACTTTAGCACACATACCACATGCTTTACATTTATCTCTGTCTACTACGGCCATTCCATTTTCAATATGAATAGCATCAAACTCACAAACCTTAACACAACTACCCAAGCCTAGACATCCATAGTCACAAGCTTTAGGGCCTGCGCCTGGAATATTCACTGCATCTACACAAGAATCGTTTCCGTAGTAATTATATTTTTCTTTAGACTTTTCACAGTCACCGTTACAGTGGACAACTGCCACTTTCTTAACGACGTCTGCTTCCACGCCCATAATCTCTGCAATGGCTTTTGCACATGGCGCACCACCTACTGGACAAGCAGCCACATCTGCATCACCCTCTGCTATAGCTTTAGCCAAGCCATCACAACCTGGGTAACCACATCCACCACAGTTATTTCCAGGAAGTGCTTCTCGCACTGCCAATTCTTTTTCGTTCACTTCCACAGAGAATACTTTGCCGGCAATACCTAGCAAAATGCCAATTATTAATCCTACGCCTCCCACTATTGCAACTGCTAGGAGGATACCTTGAATCGTACTTAAACCAATCATATAAACCTCCTAAATCAATCCTGTAAAGCCGGAGAATGCAATAGCCATCAAACCTGATGCCACTAGAACCATAGGTGTTCCTTTAAATGCATTCGGAACATTGTTATTCTCTGAGCGCTCTCTTATTCCTGCTAGAATAACGATGGCGATCAAGAAACCTATTGAAGTTCCAAGTGCACTGAACATACTCTCTGCAAAACCATATTTTTTATCGATATTTGAAATCGCAACACCTAGCACTGCACAGTTTGTAGTGATAAGTGGCAAGTAAACACCAAGCGCTTGATACAAAGGCTTGATAAATTTCTTCAAAATCATTTCAACCAACTGAACTAATGCAGCAATTACTAAAATGAAAACAATAGTTACTAAATACTCAACGTCAAATGGTAAAAGTATCCCGTAATATATTCCATATGTAACAGCTGATGCAATCATAATTACAAATATAACAGCTGCTCCCATTCCTGCCGCAGTGTTTGTTTTCTTTGAAACACCAATGAAAGGACAAAGACCTAAAAACTGGCTTAATACAACATTGTTAACAAGCGCTGCCGCCAAAGCAATCAATAATAAATTACCCATTTAAATCTCCTCCTTTTCTTCTTTTTCGCAGTTGTCATAATCATTGCCACATCCGCTACAACCAGCACATCCCATCTCGCATTTTAGTTTGCGAGGTTTCTTGCCATGCTTTGCTCTGATGTAGTTTTGAACTGCAATAATAACAGCAAGAACAAAGAATGCTCCAGGTGCCATTACAAATATAGTAATTCCATCCCAATGAGGAATGTTATATCCAAGAATTGTTCCTGCTCCCAAAATCTCTCTGAAAGCACCAAGAATAGTTAAGGCTAGTGTAAATCCAATACCCATTCCTACTCCGTCAAAAAATGATAGTCCCACACTATTCTTTGACGCGTAACTC
Source organism: Eubacterium sp. (assembly GCA_017514785.1). Lineage (GTDB taxonomy): Bacteria > Bacillota > Clostridia > Lachnospirales > Lachnospiraceae > Eubacterium_G. Next base: position 24,430 of record JAFWIO010000028.1, read on the forward strand.
TCTGCACGTCCAAGAATAATACAGTTAACAACGATAAGTGGAATATAAATTCCAAGCGCCTTGTTAAGTGTAGGCAAATAAGCTAGTAACAAGAATTGTAAAATTGTAACAAAACTTGCAACTACAACTATGAACGCTGGCACTCTTACTTTGTCGGGGATGATTTTTCTAAGCATAGAAATTACAATGTTTGACATTACTAGTACAAACAAAGTACTAACGCCCATTCCAAAACCGTTTACCATAGATGTAGTAACAGCCAGTGTTGGACACATTCCAAGAATCAAGACAAAAGTTGGATTCTCTTTTAATATTCCGTTGTAAAGTCTCTCTACATATTTATTCATGACTGTCACCTCCTAAGTGATCCGCCAAAATCAAACATGCATCTACTCCATGTGTAACAGCGTTCGTTGTAATGGTAGCTGAGCTAATAGCATCTACTTGGCTATCATCCTCAGGACTATCCTTTGTATAAGTAAAGAATTCAACATCCTTACCATAATACTGTTTTAGGAATGATTCTTCCTGTGCCTTCATTCCAAGGCCTGGAGTTTCATTAATATCTAGGAAAGCAATTCCTTTAACGCTTCCATTCATATCAATACCAACTGCCATATTCAATGAAGAATTATATGCTTCTTCATCCACAACAGACATGATATAGCCTAGTTCTTCTCCATCTTTATCTTTCGCTAAAATCACACTATCAATCTTTGCTTTAAATGGATTGTATGATTTGTAGTTTAATTCTTTTTCGTTTTCCTTAACTTCCTCGGCAATATGTTTGTTCATTTTCTTCAAATCTACTTTCACTTCTTTAGTAGATTCAACGCCAGGCATTACTGTACTGTAAGCCTCATTTAATATCTTTTCTTCCTGCTCACTTCTAGCACTTGATGTAAAGTTATAAACTGCACCCAAAGCAAGTCCAGCCACCAAAGTAATAGCAAACAAAATCAAAACATCTTTAATAATTCTACTCATTTATTTGCCCTCCTTTGACGATTTCTTTACTATGCCGAAGGCTTTAGGGAATGTGATCTTTTCAATCATAGGAACTAGCAAGTTGCAAATGATTATCGCAAAAGATACACCCTCTGCTGTAGAACCAAACGTTCTAAGTATTGCAGTTAAAAGTCCAAGACAAATACCGTATACAATCTTTCCATTCTTTGTGATAGGCGATGTCGAATAGTCAGTCGCCATAAAGAACGCGCCAAATACTAATCCACCACCACAAATCTCTTTTGCAAGATATGTCATATCAGTAGATTTGTTAAATAGCATCATAAAGATTGCAAATGTAACGATATATGTAAGTGGGATTCTAAGATCAATTATCTTAGTAACTAGTAAGAAAATGGCACCAATTAAAAGTGCACAAATACTAGTCTCACCAATAGTTCCTGCATGTCTTCCAATAAACATATCAAACAGACTCGTTGCTGTTTCGCCAGTTTGTTTAATCTGTGTAAGAGGTGTGGCTGATGTTACTGCATCCACTCCTGATACGCCATCTGGGAAGAACTTGTTCATAGGTCCAGCAAATGAAAGCACCAAGAAACATCTAGCACCTAGAGCTGGGTTCATAAAGTTTTGACCAAGTCCGCCAAAAATCATTTTGACAACAACTATCGCAAATGCAGATCCAACCATTGCCATCCATAGTGGGAATGTTACTGGAAGATTAAGGGCTAAGATCATACCTGTAACTATCGCACTCAAATCTCCCACAGTGTTTGGTCTCTTTGTAGCCTTGTTAAATAAATATTCAGAAAGAACACAAACTGTCACGCATGTAACGATTAAAAGTATAGACCTAATTCCATACTGTAATCCAAACATACTTGTGTAATTAAACACGCCAAATAATGTTGTAGGGAGTAACGCAACGATTACATACAACATTACTTTTTGTGTAGTTATTCTATCCTTCACATGAGGGTTCGATGAAACATTAAACATTATTTCTTCTCCCCCTTTCGTTTAGCTATAACTTTTTGTTTCATAGTCTTAATAGACTGCGTCAAATTACGTTTAGCAGGGCAAATATAATTACATGTGCCACACTCGATACATTCCATACCATAGCACTTAACAAAATCTTCCATATTGTCTGCTTCAGCTAGTTTTGCCAAATTTGCACAAACTAATTTCTGTGGGCAAACTCTTACGCACATTCCACAGTTCATACAGTTAGTCTTTGGTGCTTTGTCGTAGTCGTCTTCCATAAACGCTAAAAGTGATGATGAACCTTTTGTGATTGGAACATCGAGGTTATACATAGCCTGTCCCATCATAGGTCCACCGGCTATCACTTTCTTTGCATCTTCGCACATACCGTTCATCTCATCCACCACTTCTTGGTAAGACATACCAAGAGATACTTCCAAGTTACATGGTTGATAGAAAGCATCACCTGAAACTGTCATGATTCTACTTGTAAGTGGTTTATGGAATTTGACTGCCTGATATATGTTGTAAACAGTATCCACATTGTCTACGATACATCCAACATCAGCTGGTAGCATAGACGAGTTCATCTTGCGCTTATTGATAGCGTAAATCACGTGGCGCTCAGAACCTTGTGGGTACTTTGTCTTCATCGGAACTACTTCTATTAAATCTTCTGAAGCAGTTAGTTTTTTAAACAAGTCAATACAATCTTGCTTGTTATCTTCTATTGCAATATATCCCTTCGCATTAGGGAATAATGTAAGCATAATTTTTAGACCCTCTATCAACTCTTCAGGGTTTTCAATCATTCTTCTGTAGTCTGCTGTAATATATGGTTCGCACTCACACGCATTTATAATTACGTGATCAATAGCCTCATCATCTTTAGGCGTAATCTTAACGTGTGTAGGGAAACAAGCCCCTCCCATACCAACAACGCCGCAATCTTTTACAGCTTCTCTTATATACTCTTTGCTCCATGGAGAAGGTTGGACTTTATACTCAAATCTGTCTTGCTTTTTGTCGTTTTCTATAACGATGCAAAGACCTTTGCCGTCGCCCACTAGTTCTCTGTCCTCAATTGCTTTGACTGTTCCAGAAACACTTGAGTGAACGTTTGCTGAAATAAAGCTGCTAGCCTCTGCAATAAGCTGTCCGTTAAGAACATGCTCGCCCACTTCCACTATAGGTTTAGCAGGCGCACCTATATGCATCGAACAAGGTATCACTACTTGGTCCTTTGGAAAAACTTTTCTGACAGGAAGATCTTTAGACAAGTCTTTACCTTCCTCCGGATGAACTCCGCCAGAGAAAGTCTTTATAAAACCTATTTTGTTTTTCAAACTAAGTGTCTTATTAAACATTATTAATCCTCAAATGGGAAGTGATATTTATCAAGTCCCAAAGTATCTCTTAACTCAATTAATTCTTTCTGGATAGATTCGCCCACTGGCACGCCTTTGTCTTTTCTTTCCATCCAAGCATCGTGCTCTTTCTCGCCAGCTGTATAAATTCTATCCTGTCCCGGAGCTTTTTCAGATGCTCTTAAACCTCTTAAAATGTCACCTGATGTTTTCTTAAATGTATCAAGTCCCATAAAGAATTCTGGATTGATAACAAAGAAGAAATGTCCAAGCTTATACATCTTAGGATTTCCATCTTCATCCACACCATTCAGATCCTTCATAAATGGTCCGCCCGCCAAAGCACTCGAAAGGATTTCAACTATAGTTGTGAATCCATATCCTTTGTAGCCGGCGGTCTCTTCTCCCAAACCACCAAGTGGCAACAACGCTGCATTACCTGCGCGCATGTCTTTAAGGATTTTGCCAGAGTCTGTCATAGTCTCGCCATCTTTATTTACAACACAACCTGCTGGTGTGTCTTTTCCACTTCTCTCGTAAAACTCAATCTTACCGTTTTGAACGATACATGTAGCACAGTCAAAGTTAAATGGAAACTCCTCGTCAGTTGGCATAGTAAAGGTCATAGGGTTTGTTCCCATCATAGGTTCCACGCCAAAGGTAGGTGCCACTGATGGTCTAGCATTTGTGCCAGAAATTCCAATCAAGCCTTCCTTCTCTGCCATAGTTGTCCAGTAACCTGCTATACCATAGTGAGTTGAATTGAAAATAGTTCCGCCAGCCATCCCGTATGTCTTTGCTTTTTCGATAAGCATCTCCATCATCTTATGACTAGCCACCATTCCCATTCCATCATGAGCATCCATAACTACTGTGGTAGGTGTCTCTTTAACTATTTCTATTTCTGTCTTTGGAAGCAATGTTCCATTTTTAATTCTATCTAAATAAATCGGTTTAAAGCGGTTACAACCGTGGCTCTCAATACCACGTCTATCACTCTCTAGTAAAACGTCAGCACAAATAGAGGCATCCTCTCTTGGAACACCGTATTTCTCAAAAACGTCTATCATAAAATCATTCATCAAATCCCAATCTACATATGGTCTTGTCTCTGCCATTTATTTCAATCTCCTTTTCGCACAATCTTTTAATATTATAGCACTTATTACTATAAATTTGGGCGGAAATTATGCTATAATTTTTCTTATGTTAGTGATAAAAGATGAGGCAAAAATCACCGTCGATTATCCGATAGAAAAGTTTGCCGACAAAGATAAAATCTTATATTTCGACATAGAAACTACTGGGCTTTCTAGGAAGTATTGCTCTATTTATTTGATTGGAGCAATGTACTTTGACGAGGGAAAATGGATGTATGCTCAGTGGTTTGCTGACAACTATAACGATGAGGCGAATGTCATTATGGCTTTCCAAAAGTTTATCAAGGACTATGATTGCTTGATTCACTTTAACGGGAATAGTTTTGATATCCCCTTCGTCAAAGAACGTGCCGAAAAATATAACATCAATTTAGATTTAGATAGACTTAAAAGTGTCGACATCTATAAAGATATTTCATCACTTAAAAATATTTTGAACCTTCCAAATTTGAAACAGAAAACTTTGGAAGAAGCAATCGGCATTAAGCGTACCGATCCATTCTCAGGCGGAGAGTTGGTTGAAGTTTATAAGGAATATGTCAGGACTAAAGATCAAAAACTAATCTACCCTCTACTTCTTCACAACCGAGAAGATGTTTTGTATATGGGTAAGATTACTGAACTTTTAAATCTTTGTGACTTCTTCAAAGGAAACTTTGAGATTTCTGATTGGAGTGTTTCAGAATATAAAGATATGGACGGAAATGATAAAAAGGAATTGGTAGTAAACATTGTTTCTGATAAACCTATTTCTTCTGTTGATATTTCACAGTCAGATAATTCATATTCACTTTTAATTAGAGACAAAAGATGTCAGTTAAAGATTAAGGTATTAGAGGATACATTAAAACTATTCTTTGATAATTACAAAGAGTACTACTATCTTCCTGAAGAAGACAAAGCAATCCATAAATCTGTTTCTCAGTTTGTTGATAAGAATTTCCGAGAGCAAGCTAAGGCATCTAACTGCTATGAAAATGTTAATGACTGTTTTGTTTCAGCTTACGGAGACTTTAAATATGTGTTTAGACCAGAATATAATTCAAAATATGAATTTATTAGAGTTTCAGATTTAAACGATGACAATTTAAGAGATTATTTAAAAGGGTTTTTAAAAGGCTTATAAATATAATATAATTAAAGTAGTCTAAGAACGGAGGTTATATTATGAAAAGATTATTGGGATTATTTATCGCCACTATGATTTTAACCGTTACTATTTTAGGCTCGACTGTTTTAGCTAATAACGAAACCAATGGAACGGTTGTTATCAAAGATGGCACAAACAACATCAATGCTAAGGGATACTATATGACATATGTTTACAAGGCCACAAAAAGCGGACGACTAACTTTAACATTTTCAGAAGATCCAGGCCCTATTAGTTTGACGGATTCTAAAGGGCATGACATTTCAGACAAGATTTACGGAACAGGAGGACTTGATGCTCGCAAATTTGTATGGGTTGTTAGAAAAGGAACCACATACAAGTTTTATATGTGGTATCACACAGAATCTGCAAGAAAGTATACAATAAAACTTTCTACAAAGAAAATTGGCAACAACAATACTAGTAAGAAAAAAGCAACTAAATTAAAACTTAAAAAGGAAAAAGCTGGCATGGTTGCACATGGACAGAAAAAAGGTTCTTGGTTTAAGATTAAATTTAAAAAAGCAAGAAAAGCTAAATTCATTCTTAAAGGAAAAGAAATCCAGGGCAATCTTGAAGTGAAATTCTATAGAGGCAAAAAGAAACTTGCTACCACTAGAATCAATGCTCACTCAACAGCAAAACTATATTCCGCTGCTTTTACTAGTTCAGTTAAGAAAAAAATGAAAAAGGGAACATACTATATTAAATTTGAAAGATGGACATCTATATCTGGTGGCGATTTTACAATTAAGGTTAAATAATTAATGACAATAAAAAACACATAGGACATTTCGCCCTATGTGTTTTTTAATTGTTCTTATTTAATAACTTTGTATTTGATACCTGCAGATTTAGCAAACTCTAATCCTGCACTATCTTTTTTAACCTTTAGAACTAAATCTGGAGAACAGCCTTTAAAAGCTCCATTCTCGATCATTCTAACAGTCTCTGGAATTGTTATTGATTTGATATTTGTGCAGTTCTCAAATGCATCATCACTTATAGCCTGGATATTCATTCCTTTAACAGTGTCTGGAATAACTACGTTTACGGCATCCACTTTAACCTTGTAAACATTAGCCTCTGCCTTAGCTTCAACGTAATCTTCCTGCTCGTCAAATGACATTTCTTTTTTGCTAGCAAATCCCTCAACAGCCACAATGCCATCATCACTTTCAACAAACAATGTTGCTTTTCCTTTTTTAGCTGCCTTTGTAGGCGCAGGTGTTGGTGCCTCTGTTGGTGCTACTGTAGTAGGAGCTACTGTTGGCGATGCAGTAGTTGCTTTGTCTGTATCGTTACCGCATCCTACTAAAAACATCGTTGCACAAACAAGTGCACATACCATTACTAAAGATACTAATTTTTTCATAAAAACCTCCAAAACATTTATTTAAATAGTCCGAGAACTAGCTTAACCTAATTTTTTAATTGCCTTGTATATCTTTTTCTCTTTAACAGATCCTGAGTGTTTGTCCGGAATTTCACTACCTAAACTGATTTTCTTTTCTGGTTGTGCCGTCGCAATCTTTATAGGTTTATATTTAACTTTCTTTTTCATGTCAAACACTTGCATATAATATGTTTCTGAATAAGCTTTCGTACCCTTATCATATCTTCCAACCTTCTTATATATAGGATAAACATAAACAAAGTATCTGTAATCTCCAGCTCTTTCTGGTTTCTCAATTGAATTTCCCAAATCACTGGATGTCAGAATTCTACCATTTGCATTATATTTTTTCTTAGTAGCATATTGGCCATTATATTGATTTACATAGTAAACCACTGTTTTGTCGTTAAGCTTTGGTTTTTTATTTTTAGTTTTAAACTTATTACCTTTTTTATAATTTGATTTAATATCTAGAGTAATAAAGTCATTAATAGTAAACTCTTTGGAATTTGAAAAGACATTAGAGTTGGCATTAACCAAGTCATCAATCTTCATATATTTATTGTCAGATAGTTTTTGCTTAGGTTCATTAACCATTAACTGATTATTTATGTTGCTAACTGCAAATAAGTAGTCTACACCTAAATCATCAATTACATATTTTTCAAATGTAGGAGCAATTATTAAACGCGACCAATTCTTTAGTTTCCTTAATGGTAACAACGATTCTATACCATATAATCTCTCGTTAAAAATAAACGTATCTCTATATGGTTCTACTTTTTTAGTTTCACCATTTTTCTTGGTAGGCGCTTCTGTAGGAGCTGGAGTCGTAATATCAGAATCTATTGGCGTATCAGAACTAATTCTATCATCATACTTTTCAAGAACTGCAAATATACCAATTTCCTCTACTCCAGAAAACACTTCAATGCCTTTGTACAAGTCTTCTTTTATCCAAAGTTTTTTAATGCTTGCAAGTTTTTGCTTAGAAGCTGCATCGTATTTTTTAAACACTTCGCAATTTTGAATATAAAGAGTTTCTACTTTAGGTAAGATATTTGTCCAACTATGATTGTTGAACTCATAAAAATATTTATCTAGACCTAACACCTTTATGGAACTACATGGCAACTTTCCAATACTGTCAAGCGCAAAAGCCTTCTTCTCGTCTCTCATACTAAAACCATAAGAGAAAAAGACTGTTCCTAAATCCTTTCCTTTCACACTTTTATTTATTACATTGAACACTTTTTCCAAATCATCATAAGAGCCAAGAGTAATAAATACGGTATCACTTTTCTTACTATACTCTGCTTCAGTATCAAAACTTTTTCTGTCTAGTTTATTGATAGCATCTGCTGTAACTTTAAGTGGCGCCTCTGCTTTTTGTTTTACACTACCACAGGCGCACAAAGCAAGCGCTCCAACAGCAAACACTGCCATCAAACATGCAATTCTAATTTTCTTTTTCATTTCCTCACCTCACACATTTTTAATATTCAAAATAATTACTCAATGGCCAATTAAAACCAAATGCTTCAGAATATGTCTTTGTCTTAAGAGACTTCATCATTCTATCAAAACAATATATACTATTGTTCAAATATGGATAAAGCATTCTTTTCGCATAGTCATGATACTCAGAAGGAACATTGGTGTCCGTAAAAGATGTAGACTCATAATCATCTTTTACTCTGTTAGTGTCCCATATTCCTTTTGCATGATATCCATATGAAGACTCATTATATTCAAATACGCATTTTCTTTTATCGCCTACGCGGAAGGTTATTTTAAGTGTTTCATCATTAAGCATTGTCTCCACTTCAAGATGATTAGTCTTTGGGAAATATTTCAAGCTGATAATATAAGCTTGACCATATAAATCAAACTTTTCTTTATATCTATAAAAACCTTCTGATGAGTTGTATGTACCTTTAGCTTTTACTTTTTTAGCAACGATAGACATTGTCTTAGCAGTTGTTTTCTTTGCAACTTTACAAGCGACCGCTATCTTACATTTAAGTTTCTTTTTACCAACCTTCGCCGTGATTGTACAATTACCATCATCTTTGCCTTTGACTACACCCTTCTTAGATACAGTCGCAATTTTTTTATTTGAAGTTTTCCATTTTATTTTTTTCTTCTTCGCATTTTTAACTTTTAGTTTTACTGGAGATCCAATTCGCACTAAAACTTTAGTTTTGTTCAATTTCATTTTCTTTGACGCTTGAACTTTATACAAATTAACACTTGTAAAAACAAGTGTTAATGTAAGTAAGCAAGCTATTAATCTTTTAACCATACCCGTTCTCCTTATTTCGACAGTTTTTCAACTATCTCTTTAAACTTCATTCCGTTTGAAGCTTTAACTAAAACTGTATCACCTTCAGTTAAAATTTGGTCTGGGTCAAATTCTTCTTTAGTCTCAAAGTATTTAACTTCAGCATTTGTAACTGCATCAGCAATATTCTTTGAAAGTTTTCCGATACAAATAACTAGATCAATATCTTTTGTATTTATAAATTCGCCCACTTCTCTGTGAAGTGCTGCTTCATCTTTTCCTAGTTCAAACATATCACCTAGTATTGCAACTTTGCGCCCATCTGAGTTATTCAAAACATCAATAGATGCTTTCATACTCATAGGGTTCGCATTATAGCAATCATCTATGATAGTAATTCCATTGTTTTCAAAAATGTTATTTCTTCCGCCAATAGCTTTTAGGTTTCTGATTCCTTGATCTATCTCGTCTAAACTCATTCCGTAATGCACACCAATACATGTGGCGGCAAGTGCATTGTGAATCATGTGAAGACCAGGAATTGGAATATAAGTATCAAATTCAAAATCATTATATTTGATTGTGCAGTTTGTACCCTTCATTCCATCTGGCTCTATATTAGTAGCTGTAATGTCACGGTTAGATTCTAGACCATAGAAAACAGGCGCTCTACCGTTCACCTCTTCTATAGTTGCAAGTTTATCATCATCACCATTTAGTACTGTTAGGCAGTTTGGCTTAGCATTTTCAAACATTTCAGTCTTAGCCTTCAAAACGCCATCTCTGTCATTTAAGTTTTCCAAGTGACAAGTCCCAATATTTGTAATAACACAAACGTCAGGCTTAGAAACTTTTGATAGTCTTCTCATCTCGTCAAAGAAACTGATTCCCATCTCGATAACTGCAATCTCATGCTCCTCACGAATCTTTAATAAAGTGAGTGGCATTCCAATTTCATTATTAAAATTACCCTCGGTTTTAAGCACCTTAAACTTCTCTGATAAAACTGATGCAATAATCTCTTTTGTACTAGTCTTTCCAACACTACCAGTAATTCCAATGATCTGGCAATCTAACTGCTCGCGGTAAAACTCCGCAATATCTTTAAGTGCCTGTCCACTGTTCTCAACCAAAATGTAAGGCTGTTCAATGTCTAGTTCCTTTTCCGACAAAGTACAAAGCGCACCCTTTTCAAAAACGTCCGCAATAAAATCATGACCATCTACTCTCGCTCCCACAAAAGGAATGTATAGATAGTCTTGTTTGATTTCTCTACTGTCTTTGTCGACACCGGCCACAACCATGTCCAGCATTTCTTCTGGTCCAAAGTATTCGCCGCCTGTAGCTCTAGCAATATTTCTTAAAGATAAGTTTCTCATTCTTTATCCTCGTATTTCTTAAATGATAATTCTATAATTCTTTCGCAAAGATCTGCGAAGCTAATTCCTAAACTTTCAGCCTCTCTTGGAACTAAGCTAGTCTCTGTCATTCCAGGCAAAGTGTTAACTTCCAAACAATACATATCGCCATTTTCTGTCATAATGATATCTGCTCTAGCATAAACCTCACAGCCCAAAACATCGCAAGCTTCTTTGGCAATTGTTTGCATTTTTAAAGTCAGCTCTGTAGTTAGTTCAGCCGGGCAAACTTCTTCAGTAGCTCCTGGCTCGTATTTATTTGTGTAATCATACCAACCATCTTTTGGAATAATCTCAACTACTGGGAAGACCTCGTCTCCCACTACACCGACAGAAAACTCTCTACCGCTTATAAATTCTTCTATTAAAACAGAGTCATCTATTTTGTAACATTCGTAGATGGCATCTTTATATTCTTCTTCATTGTTTACGATATAAACACCCACACTTGAGCCGCCGTTTGTAGCCTTAACAACAAGTGGGAAATCCATTCCGATTTTTTCTAGATCGTAATCGTCGCCTTCTTGTAGCCAAACGCTTTCAGGCGTTGGCACACCTTTACCCTTAAAGATCTGTTTTGTAAGGCCTTTGTCCATGCCGAGCGCACTAGCAACATGACCTGAACCTGTATATTTGATAGCATGCAAATCAAGAACAGCCTGAACCATTCCGTCTTCACCGTATCTACCATGAAGACCGTTAAACACAATATCGGCTTGCTCTAAAATAAACAAAACATTTGATTTAAAATATGGACGACCTTTAATCTCGTACGAATAAATATCACCAGTCAAAGAATCTAACTTATATCTTTCCACATCAATATCGTAATCTGTTTCAGCTTTTTCAAAGACGCTTGCATCATTACTGTTGTAATATGGGTCCACTAAAACAGCATTGTGTCCTTTGCCCCTAAGAGCTTTGCACACATTGTAACCTGACTTTATTGATATTTCTCTTTCTGTACTTAGTCCTCCACAAAGAACTGCTATGTTCATAATGTCTCCTTCTCTCCTATATACTAAGTTCTTTGACGACGTCGTCCTCTAGAACTTTCTTTTCATTTTCAGTAATTGGAAGCTCACCTTCCATAAGCATTTTATAACTATCTGCCGCTTGTTTCAAGACATCTGCGTCATTTAAAATGTCACCCATTCTGAACTCATAATCGCCACTTTGTCTTACGCCGAAGAAATCGCCGGGGCCGCGAAGTTTCAAATCTTCATTCGCAATCTTGAAACCATCGTTTGAGTTACACAAAACCTGTAGTCTTTCCTTTTTAGACTTGTCTTTGCTGCCATCAACAAAGATACAGTAAGACTGTTCGCTGCCTCTTCCAACACGACCGCGTAGCTGATGAAGCTGCGCCAAACCAAAGCGCTCAGCATTTTCTACCATCATTACTGTGGCGTTAGGGACATTCACTCCAACTTCTACTACAGTAGTTGAAACAAGAACCTGAATCTCGTTTTTAGCAAACGCATCCATTATCTTATTCTTCTCATCATTCTTCATCCTACCGTGAAGATAAGCAACTTTAATGCTTGGTGGGAAGATGCTCTCTAATTTCTCAGCATACTCAATTACATTTTCGCCTTCTACAGCCTCGCTGTACTCGACAGTCGGACAAATAATGTATGCCTGTCTTCCTGTCTGCACTTGCTTTTCTATAAAGTCATACGCATTTGGTCTGTATGATGTATCAACTAATGCATTTCCAATTGATAGTCTGCCTGCTGGCATCTCGTTAATAATAGAAATGTCCAAATCGCCATACATAATAATAGCAAGCGTTCTTGGAATAGGCGTTGCACTCATAACAAGCACATGAGGATTTTCACCTTTGTGTGAAATAGCCTCTCTTTGGCGAACGCCAAACCTATGTTGCTCGTCAGTAACTACCAATGCCAAATCTTTATAATTAACTGCCTCTTGAATAAGGGCGTGTGTTCCAACAATTATATTCGCTTTACCAGATTCAATCACTTCATAAACTTCGCGCTTTTCCTTTGCAGTCATGGAACCTGTAAGCATAACAACATTTAGATCAATGTCGTTTTCGTCAAATAACTCTAGCATTCCCTCGTAATGCTGCTTCGCCAAAACTTCCGTAGGCGCCATTATTGCACCTTGGTAACCATTCACTGCTACACTTAACAAACCAAGTATCGCAACAATGGTTTTACCTGAACCAACATCACCTTGGACAAGTCTATTCATCACTCCATCAGATGACATATCTTTCTTAATTTCATTCCAGACATTAACCTGCGCGCCTGTCAAGTCATAAGGCAAGTTGTTAACTAGAGTTTCAGCCACACTGAAATCATCTATCACATGGGTGTTTTTTTGCTTCTCATTTTCAGCCTTAAGGCTCTGTAAATTGTTTATAAATCTAAAGAATTCTTCAAAGACAAATCTCTTTCTTGCTGTCTGGAACTCTTGAGTGTTCTTAGGAAAATGAATTTGCTTAACTGCTTCTTTTACATCGAGCAAATCATATTTATCCCTAATAGACTGAGGCAAAAACTCAGGCTTAGAAATCTGATCTAGTGTATCTCTGACAGCCTTTGTTACCACATTGTTTGTTAGACCTCGTACAAGTGGATAAACAGGCTGCATTGAGCCCATCTTGTTATTGTATTCATCTTGCTTAAACATCTTTGGCTGATCAATTACTAGCGCTTGTCTAAGTTCTTTGACGAAGCCTCTAAACACAAAACTAGCGCCTATCTGAAGTTGATTCTTTAGATATGGCGCATTGAACCAAACACATTTAATAGCATCGCCGTTGGCGTCTCTAATAAAAGCCTCAGTTAGTGTTAGATTTTTCACTCGTCTAACCACTGTATCACGAGCGACTGTTCCAAAGACTGCTTGAGTTCTGTCTGTGTCTAAATCACGGACTAAAACTGGAGCTTCGTATGTATCATAATATCGAGGATAATAGTCAATTAAATCCTCTGCTTTGTACACACCAGCTCTGTTAAATGCCTTTTCAGTTTTCTCTCCAACACCTTTTATCGTCTTTAATTCCATCTCTACTATTTTATCATATACTAGAAAAAAATGTCTTTAAAAAGCAATAAAAAACAACAGGGTATCGAACGATTTTTAGTGAGTACCCTGTTGTTTTTTATTGTTTATGTTTTATTTAACTTTCTTTTTCTTAGAATATTTACCGTAATAGTATTTTTTGCCAACTTTCTTGTAAGCGCGTACTCTTACGTAATATTTCTTACGCTTTTTGTCTTTGCGTTTGATTGTATATTTTAGCTTCTTAACTTTCTTAACTTTCTTGCCACTGAAGCTCTTCTTCTTAGACCACTGTACTTCGTATCCGCCAGCGCCTTTAACTTTCTTCCATTTAACTTTAATCTTTTTCTTTGATCCTTTAGCTTTAGTAATCTTAGCTTTTCCAGGAACAATCTTAAATGTTATATAGTCGCTCTCTTTAAAGTTTCCAAGACCTTTAATGTAAACAGCACCCTTACCAATCTTAATATTGTCTTTGTAAGTCATTGTGTAATCTACGCCAGGTCTTAGTAAAACTCCGTTGTATTTAAGTGGTCCAATAGGTTTAACTTCTTTACCTGTATAAGTCTGATTATCAATCCAAGAATCGTAATCGCAACTCCAGATCATCTTCTTAGCTGCATCACCTTCTTTGTCGGCCTTAGCTACACCGTTCTGATAAGACATAATTTTAGCCATGTCACTTGAACCGATTACAGCATAACCAGCATCATTGATAACCTTATCAATTCCACCGTTACCAACTAGACTGTATGTACATACATTTTCAAACTTAACTCCAGGTTTCTTTGGACACTCGATTGCTGATTTTAGCCAGCACTGAGCAGCCTGATAACATGAGTAAATACCAATTCCGTATCCTTCGTGAGCATCAACATTTGGATTTACATAGTAATCTGTGTATCCGTATGAGCCAGGTGCATTCCATGCCTTTTGACTTGGAATATCATATGGCAACTCACTCTGGTACATATAAGTTCTACCATTTGTACCATTCCAAATAGTCTGATATTTCTGGAAGTGCTCAACCATCAAACCATAAGCAGTGATGTTGTCACCGTTAAATGTAACACCGTTATCAGCTGTATTCTTATACCAGCCAACACCATGTCCATGGTCAGCTCTCCATACCCAGAAGTTATCTGTAATAACATCATTCTGATTAATCTCTACACAGTTCTCAACCTGACAGTTTGCATCATCTGCGCCACCTACTCTAAAGAAGCAGTCACTGATTACTGTAGGATTATCAGAGAAATCATTAGAGTTCTTATCATTACCAACTGTTAACAAGTCAGGTGATTTCTTGCGGCCTGCGTCAAATAACAATCCAGCTAAACGAACACCTTTGACGTTGTCTACGTGCATACACTCATTTCCTTCTGTTGGTTTAAGTGTTGCATAACCTAGACCTAATACTACAAAGTTATCTTGATTAATTTGAATTGGTTTATCTAAGTTGTAGATTCCCGGAGAGAAAATCAAAGCTTTCTTATCAGCAATAGCTGTATTAATTTCATCAGCTGTATCTGTAGGTTTAGCTACATAATAATTTCTAGATGCTATTGTTCTATAATCTCTTCCCAATTCATAATCTTCCCAAGAAACACCTTGAGTGTTTTCTTTTACAGCAGGAACGATTATCTTATAATCATCATCTTCATATGCAAGATAAGGTTTTTCAGCAATCTTTGGAGTATCTGTAACTACAGTACTTGTTCCCTTTGGCCAGTCACTAGCTGTGTGCTGTGTCTTTGAACCAACTAAAACACTGTTCCAAACTGCAGCTTGGTAATTCCATTTTTCATATCTAGGGTCATTGTTTGCGTTTGTAACAATATTTCTAGATAGCCACTGTTGCTGTGATCCACAAGATACAAATGTTCCGATTTTAGAATCCGCCATGAATCCACCGCTGGCATATCCACCTTCTTCATGAAGATTGATTCCGCCAGTTAGGTTTACTTTTCTCATAGCTGTAGCCTGTGAAACAGCCCATGTACTTACTTTATAATCTGATGTGAAGTTCTCAACAGAACGCCAGAAGTTACATAGCGCATTGTAGTTGATATTTCCATCCCATTTTCTTCCCTTCATCCATTCAGCTAAACACTGAACCTGATTGATTTTAACCTGTGTAGGTTTCAAACCAAGTCCTGCTACCTGAGTATAGAAACCAACTTTTGTTGTAACGTTATACTCTGTTCCACTTGGCATAAACATAAATGCATATCTTTCAGATCTGAACTGACCAGCTTCAGAATTTTTATAAGCTGTATCAATTACATTTTGGATTTTATCCATTGGGTCAGTATCTTCAAAGATATATGTGTTTTCGCCGAATAAATCTATTTCATCTGAAAAGATTTTAGACTTAGCAACCTCTTTGCCATCCACCAATGCACGAACATAATAGTAACTTTCTGAATACTTAGGACTTAAAATAACATGGTTATTATAACTAGCACTTAGTTCATAATTAGCAAATCTACTATCTGCTTTATAAAGCTCATAAGTCGCACCTTCTATCTCATCACAATTAATTGCTGCAAGATCGGTAGAGTTAACTGAAACTTTAACATTTAGTACATCACTCGCCCTAGTCTCTTGTACTTGAATGGCAGGCACCAAACTAAGTACCATTGCAACAACAACGATACTAGAAAGAACCTGATTTCTCACTTTTCTAAACATAAAAAATCTCCTTTATTAAATTTCTTCAACTTCCGCACGTAACCTATTTTTGATTATATCAAATAGATATTTTATACACAATAATTATATAGGTGCATTATGTTGAAAATATGGGCCAAAATCAAAAAGGAGTTTTCATAAAGAAAACTCCTTTTTTTGAGCTTGTGCCCTTATTATTTTTCGAATAATGATTGTAATTAAATATTATCTCGAAGCCGTTTCAAACTATCTGCTTTTACATTCCCATAGGAGATTGTGGCATAGGTGGAACTGGATTATCCTCCTTAATAGTTGAAACAACTGATTCTGTTGTTAGCAATGTACTAGCTACTGAAGTAGCATTTTGAAGTGCACTTCTTGTAACCTTTGCAGGATCTAGAATTCCAGCCTCTACCATTTCTACATAATCGCCATGCAATGCATCGAAGCCTTGTCCTGGGTCTGAGTCTTGAATCTTAGCAACTACTTCTTTGCCGTCGTTACCAGCGTTTTCTGCAATAGTATAAAGTGGTGATTGTAATGCGTCATATATTATCTGAGCACCGGCTTTTTCATCGCCATCTAATTCATCCACTAACTTAGCCACTTCTTTAGAAGCATGAATATATGCAGATCCACCACCTGCAATAATTCCTTCTTCTACGGCAGCTCTTGTAGCGTTAAGAGCATCTTCCATACGTAGTTTCTTCTCTTGCATTTCTGGTTCTGTAGCTGCACCCACACGGATAACTGCCACGCCGCCTGCCAACTTAGCAAGACGCTCTT
Organism: Eubacterium sp.; assembly: GCA_017514785.1. Classification (GTDB taxonomy): domain Bacteria; phylum Bacillota; class Clostridia; order Lachnospirales; family Lachnospiraceae; genus Eubacterium_G. Next base: position 41,656 of record JAFWIO010000028.1, read on the forward strand.
GTAGTTTTTCTTTATCGAATTCAGATGTAGTCTCTTCTATCTGAGCCTTAATCTGATTTACTCTCTGCTCAATCTGTGTTGAATCTCCAAGACCTTCCACGATAGTTGTGTTGTCCTTAGTAACCTTAACTGATTTTGCGCGACCAAGTTGTTCAATCTTAGTGTCCGCCAAAGACAATCCAAGGTCTTCAGAAATAACTGTACCACCTGTAAGGATTGCAATATCAGCAAGCATCTCTTTTCTTCTGTCACCATAACCTGGAGCCTTAACAGCAACCACGTTAAATGTTCCGCGAAGTTTATTTACAATTAATGTAGTTAGAGCTTCACCCTCAATATCTTCAGCAATAATCAATAACTTTGAGCCAGCCTGAACTATCTGCTCTAGCAAAGGTAGAATCTCTTGAATATTTGAAATCTTTTTATCTGTAATAAGAACAAATGGATCGTCAAGGTTTGCTTCCATTTTTTCCATATCAGTAGACATATAAGCTGAGATATAGCCACGGTCGAATTGCATACCTTCAACCAAGTCTAATTCAGTCTTCATAGTCTTAGATTCTTCTATAGTAATAACGCCGTCGTTTGAAACTTTTTCCATAGCGTCTGCAACCATATCGCCCACTTCATCATCTCCAGCAGAAATAGCAGCAACTCTAGCAATTTGTTCTTTGCCAGTTACTTCACTGCTCATTTCGGCAATACACTCAACTGCTTTTTCAGTAGCTTTGTGCATTCCTTTACGAAGGATGATTGGGTTAACGCCTGACTCTAGCTGCTTCATACCAGCGTTTACCATTGACTGTGCAAGCAATGTGGCTGTAGTTGTTCCATCACCTGCCACATCATTTGTCTTTGTCGCAACCTCCTTAACAAGTTGCGCACCCATATTTTCAAAACCGTCTTCTAGCTCCACTTCCTTTGCGATAGTTACACCATCGTTTGTGATAAGTGGCGCGCCAAAAGACTTATCTAATACAACATTTCTTCCTTTTGGTCCCAATGTCACCTTGACTGTATCTGCAAGCTGATTAACACCAGACTCTAGTGCCTCTCTGGCATCAGCACCGTACTTAATATCCTTAGCCATTTGTTCCTCCTTAGTCCGCTAAAATAGCAAGAATGTCATCCTGCTTCACGATTATATATTCTTCATCTTCTATTTTCACATCTGTACCTGCGTAACGTGAGTAAACGACTTTATCGCCCACTTCCACATCCATATCTACTTCTTCGCCGTCTCTAAATCCGCCAGGACCTACAGCTACCACGATTGCCTGCTGTGGTTTTTCCTTTGAATCAGTAGTTAAAATGATTCCTGATTTAGTAGTCTCTTCAGCCTCCAAAGGCTTTAATACAACTCTATCTGATAATGGTTTGATTTTCATTTTTTTACCTCCATTGATATGTCAAAACTATTCAATATAATAACACTTTTAATTGTTATTTTCAAAAAATCAATAAGGATACGAACGTTTGTTAGTGGGTTCCCTTTTGATTTTTTATTTGCCAAGATTATTATCTCTACCGTAACAGAAAAGGTATTGCTGAGCATATCCGCCGTATTCGCCATACATATTCTTAGCAAATTCAGCTATCTCTTCTTTCTCAACCTCTTTTCCGTCAAAGTACATAGTTTCCATTATTCTCTTAATCCAAACGTCGATTGGAAAACTAGATGAATAACCGAGCGAGAACAACATTACGCAGTTGGCTACTTTGTCTCCGACGCCTTTAATGCTTGTCAAAATATTTCTTGCGTATTTTTCATCAATACGATTTCCATATTCGAAGAATGAATTAACCTTTAGCCTTCTCTTTGAAAGCATGGTGGATGCATCCAACAGATATGGTGCTCTAAAACCAACTTTGAGATCTCGCCACTGCTTCTCCGTCAAAGAACCCAACTTGTTTATAGTAGGAAAAGCGTAATACTTTTTACCTTCAATAGTTCCTAAGTATTTTCCATATGTATTACTTAGGTTTTCCACCAACTGTTTAATATGTGGAATCTGTTTGTTCTGAGAAATAATAAATGAAATAAGTGTCTCATGAAAATCTTGATTTAGGATTCTAATTCCCCACTTATCTTTTATAACTGGACGAAGTTTTTCATCTTTTCTTCGAAGAAAGTTTTTAATTTTCCTGTAGTCTTTGTCTAGGTCGAAATAGTGAATCCAAAACTCAACCACATCTTCTTTTGATGTATTGTAAAAAACAAGGGTATCCTTCTCTTGCTTGATGTGAAGCAATCTATTATTTGCCACAATCACATACTCCTCATCGCCTAACTTTTCAAACCTGAAGCACTGACCGCACTCTAGCGTCTGCGACAAAAGAAAATCTTTCACCTCTTCAACTATTATGTTTTCCTTCTTCTTCCTAATTTTCATAGAGAACATATTATCAAATTCACAAAACTTTTACAATTATAGACTTTTATTTATTTTAGATAAGTATTATAATTATCTTAACAACTAATTCGGGAGGATATATTATGGGATTTTTCAATAAGTTAGTAGGTACTGCCGCTGTGGTAGGCGCAACTGTAGGTAGCGTACTTTATGTTAAAAACCGTAAGGAAACAAGAAAAGATGATGAAGTATTTGAAGATTTGAGTGGCGAGAAATACTTCGACTACGAAACTACAGATGATAAAATTAAGCTTACTTTCAATACAAAGAAAGCAAAACAGACTGCTGATCAAGTAGCGGATAAAATCATTGATAAATATGATGAAACTGTTGAGCAAGTTACAGAAAAGATTGGCGAAGAAAATGCTGATATGATTAAAGAAAACTATGAAGCTACTAAAGCAAAAGTTAAAGAGACGGCTTTGAGAGTTTCAAGTGTAGCAAATGATGCTAAAAAGAAGGCAATTGATGTGATTGGCGAAGAAAACGTCAAAGAGGCTAAGGAGAAGGTTAAAGATACTGTAAATGATGCTAAAGATGCCATCAAAGATAAGGTTAATCCTTCTACTGAGGACTTTGATGATTTCGATAAACCAGCATCAAATCCTGAACCTGCTACTACTGAGGAAGTTGATATTCCTAAGGTAAAGAAGGATGAAGGAATTGACTTCATGGAAGACGAGCTTTCTGATTTATAAAAATCATTTTTAGTTCGTTCCAACAAAAAGAGAACCTCCAACGGAAATAACAGAAATTTCCTTTTGGAGGTTCTCTTTTTGATTTATAAATTAATTTTTAGGTAATTTAAACGAACTCTTAAGAGAAACAATTCTGTTAAAGACTGGGTGGTCTTTTGTGTGATCATGCATATCAGCACAGAAGAATCCATTTCTCATAAATTGGAATTTGTCTTCTGGTTCTACTTCAGCTAATGCTGGTTCAATGTAACAGTTATCTAGAACTTCTAGTGAGTTTGGATTTAAGTTGAGTGAACCGTCTTCGTTGTAAACACCCTTTTCTTCATCCACTATATTTTCATATAGTCTAGCTTCTGCTTTTACAGAATGTCTTGCTGATACCCAGTGAATAGTTCCCTTTACTTTTCTTCCAGTAAAGCCCGAGCCTGACTTGGTTTCTGGATCATATGTAACATGAATCTCAGTTACTTTACCGGTCTCATCTTTTTTATAATCTACACACTTAACAAAGTATGCGTTCATTAATCTAACTTCATTTCCAGGGAATAGTCTGAAATATTTCTTTGGAGGGTCCTCCATAAAGTCAGCTCTTTCAATGTATAGTTCCTTACAGAATGGAATCTTACGAGAACCAAGTTCTTCATTCTTAACATTGTTTGGAGCATCCAACCATTCCTCTTCATCCTCTGGATAATTATCAATAATCACCTTCACAGGATCTAGCACAGCCATGTAACGTGGTTTCTTGAGATTTAAGTCCTCACGGATACAATACTCAAGCATTGCATAATCCACTGAACTGTTGCTCTTTGATACGCCACAAAGGTCAACAAACATCTTAATAGATTCAGGTGTATAGCCTCTTCGACGAAGAGCTGCTATAGAAACAAGTCTTGGATCATCCCATCCGTCCACTATTCCTTCTTCCACAAGTTGCTTGATGTATCTCTTACCAGTAACCACATTTGTAAGATAAAGTTTTGCAAACTCTACCTGACGAGGTGGTTGGTCATATTCTAATTCATTTACTACCCAATCGTACAAAGGTCTATGGTCTTCAAACTCTAATGTACAGATAGAATGACTGATTCCTTCTATAGCATCCTCAATAGGATGTGCAAAGTCATACATTGGGTATATACACCACTTATCACCAGTATTGTGATGAGTAAGATGTGCCACACGGTAGATAACTGGATCTCTCATATTCATATTAGGAGACGCCATATCTATTTTCGCACGTAAGACCTTTTCACCGTCGGCAAATTCGCCGTTCTTCATTCTCTCGAACAAATCAAGGTTTTCTTCCACGCTTCTGTCTCTGTATGGACTCTCTTTACCTGGCTCTTCGGCCCAGCCGCGTGATTCTCTAATCTCATCTGCAGTCAAATCACAAACATATGCCTTGCCTTTTTTGATAAGCTTAACTGCAGCATCATACATCTGGTCAAAGTAATTTGATGAGAAGAATAATCTATCTTCCCAATCAACTCCAAGCCATCTAACATCATTCTTAATGGACTCTACAAACTCCTCATCTTCTTTAGCTGGGTTTGTATCGTCAAAACGAAGATTAAACTTGCCATTATACTCTTCGGCTATTCCATAATTCAAAAGAATAGATTTTGCGTGACCAATGTGAAGATATCCATTTGGTTCTGGTGGAAATCTAGTTTGAACATGGTCAAATCTACCTTCTTCTAAATCTTTATCAATAATCTGCTCTATAAAATTTTTGGATTCTGGTGTTTTATTCTCGTTATCCATAATTCCTCCAATATTCTTTTCACAATTGTTAAGATTATACAATAATAACACTCTCATTTCAAACGTAGAAGCATCAATTAAAATACATTATTTATATTTGTAAAAAAAGAAAAACACAAGGGTGTGAACGATTTTAAGTGAACACCCTTGTGTTTTTCTTTTTGTATAAACCAAATATTTACTTTTTAATTGATACTTCTACGCTTCGTCTACCAAACTGTAGCGCTTCGCTATGTGATGAGAAGAATATATCAATTCTCTTACCACCGATAGCCCCGCCAGTATCCTCAGCCACATATTCCTTACCATCAATCAATACTTTTGATCCTAGTGGAATAACTGAAGGGTCTGTAGCAATTGTTCTGCCAGCTCTAGGTGTTGTACCTGATGCTGTATGTCCACCAGCTGATCCACAACATGATGCACATCCACAATATGCTGAAGCATTAAATGTTCCAAGTTTCTTGTACTGAGATCTGATTTTAGCTTTTTTAGCTTTTGCTTTCTTAATCTTAGCTAACTTTTTAGCTTTTTTAGCTGCCAATGCTTTAGCTTTAGCTTTCTTTTGTTCATTAGCTTTTGCAAAAGCCTTATCCATAGGTGTCTCGCCCAGTAAGCTTATTTTGTTTTCAGATTTTTGGATTTGCATTGATTCGATTGATTTAATAGTTGAAATCTCTGCTTTTACTGTATTAGCACTTTTCTTACTATCAAAATCGATTGTACCTAGCGTTAATGCTGTAGATAATACAGCAACAACCGCAATAATGCTTATCACAATCTTTTTAGTATTCATAATAATAAATACACTCCTTCCGCGTCTGTTCGACGCTTCGGAGTGTATTATACGTCATTTGTTACAATTTGTCAATAAAATATTACAAATTTGTTACATTCTATTTCTTTTTGTCAAAAAACTATTACTTTATGTTTTTTCCAAACTTATTCTGCTTAAAGTACTTCTTAGCATCCTTTACAGTCTTTGTATTAGGGATTAATACGTGCTGTTTCATACTTGGAATAGAGAAGGTAGTTTCTACTCCTTTCTTACCAGAAACGCTATATAAGTGGATTTTCCACTTATCTCCCTTGGAAACTTGCATCTTAACAATAGATTTCATAGTTCCAATAGACATATTTGTTTGGAAACTCTCGCTGATATTCTTCAAAATATCTTTGTAATCGTTAAGAATTGAGCTGGTTGATGTCTTTTCTATAACAGCCTCAATAACCTTCATCTGGTTGTTACTTCTCGAAACATCGCCCTTTTTGAGTGATTTACGCTCTCTAGCGAACCAAAGTGCCTGATCACCGTTCAAATTCTTATTCATACCCTTTTTGAACTTATATCCGTGTGTTTCAAAGGCGTAATCAGATTCTACATCTATTCCACCTAATTCGTCGATAATATCCTTAAAACCAGTAAAATTCATACGTACATAGTAATCAATATCAATTCCATAGAACAACGACAAAGTCTTCATCGAAACATCTATACCATAGTTACCACCGTAACATAGTTTATCTTTCTCTGTGCCTGAGATCGACAAAGGAACATAATAATCACTAGGTGTAGATACTCCTACTATTGTATTTGTATTAGGATTTATTGAAAGTATAACGTTAACGTCACTTTGACTCTTGTTTGTAACATCTCCGCCTGTATCAATACCGCTTAGGAATACATTAAAGCATCTCTTGCTTACATTTCCTGGGTCATCCATAGGTGCTAACTCGTTTTTAACTGTAAATCCTTTAATAATCTTTAAAGACTTACTAAAGTCAGCATATGGTCCATTATTTTTATCATCATCTGTAGTATCGCCAGCTTCCACAATCATGCTCATCAAAGAATCATCCACAATAATAGCCTGGCATTTCTTTTCGATTAAACCTTCTGCTAACTCAGCCACATCGTTAAACTTCTTAATTTTAACTGGCTTCTTCAATGCATCTTCAACCATTAAAACGACTGAATGCATATCATCAACATCATAATTATTTACAATACCAAATGTATAATCAGCTGTATCTGATAAGCTGTGTGCTTTGTCAGTTTTATCTACAAAAATATTGTAATCATCTGTAGAAACTTTACTATTGTTAGATATTGTTGTTACGGCATCGTCAAATGAACTGATAAAGTCTTTGATGCTCTTGCTAAATGCAAGGCCCCAAATACTTGTCACAATAAGTGCAACCGCTACCACCAATGAAATAGTAATAGAAATATATGTTCTCTTTCTTCCCCATTTGATTAAGAATGGGAATATAACAGCTATTAAAAGAAGTATTTCAGGTACTATTATTATTCCAACCGGTACATAATCTAATAGCAAATAGTTTTTGTATGAAACAAAATACCATAAAACAATATTTAGCAAAACAAATGCTGCCACTGCTAAAAAGTTTGAAAACCATGCAATCTTTTTAAGTTTTGGACTAACTGGATTCTCCTTTAGCAATGTAATCCATTTTTTGAATTTACTCTCTTTCTTCTCGCTCATCTTTCTCTCCAACTATTATTATTTTTGTAAATAATACAAATGAAAATCAAAGGCAAGGGAAACTAATCCCTTGCCTAAAATAAGTTTAATTAAAATTTGCCTTCGTCAGCAGCCTGCTGAATAGAAACGGCAACAGCTACTGTCATACCAACCATTGGGTTGTTTCCAGCGCCGATAAGTCCCATCATTTCAACGTGAGCTGGTACAGATGAAGAACCTGCAAACTGAGCATCAGAGTGCATTCTTCCAAGTGTATCAGTCATACCGTATGAAGCAGGACCTGCAGCCATGTTATCTGGGTGAAGTGTACGTCCTGTACCACCACCTGAAGCTACAGAGAAGTATTTCTTACCTTGCTCTACGCATTCTTTCTTATATGTACCTGCTACAGGATGCTGGAATCTAGTTGGGTTAGTTGAGTTACCTGTAATAGATACACCAACATTTTCGTGATGCATAATAGCAACACCTTCCTGAACATCATCAGCACCATAGCACTTAACTGTAGCACGAAGACCATCTGAGTAAGCCTTCTCATATTCTACGTTAAGTTTAGCTGTAGAGTAATCATACTTAGTCTCAACATATGTGAAACCATTTATTCTAGAAATAATCTGAGCTGCGTCTTTTCCTAGGCCGTTAAGAATAACTCTTAAAGGTTTTTGTCTAACCTTATTTGCCTTTTCTGCGATACCGATAGCACCTTCAGCTGCGGCAAATGATTCGTGACCTGCTAGGAATGCGAAACACTCAGTCTCTTCTTCTAGTAACATCTTTCCAAGGTTACCATGTCCTAAACCTACCTTGCGGTGGTCAGCAACTGAACCTGGAATACAAAATGCCTGAAGACCTTCGCCGATAGCTGCAGCAGCATCAGCCGCTCTTCTACAATCTTTTTTGATAGCGATAGCCGCACCTACTGTGTAAGCCCAGCATGCATTTTCAAAACAGATAGGCTGGATACCTTTAACTTGATCGTAAACGTTAAGTCCAGCATCCTTAGTAATCTTTTCAGCTTCTTCTATAGAAGCAATACCATAACTATTTAAAACAGAATTAATCTGATCTATTCTTCTCTCATATGATTCAAACAATGCCATTATCGTCACCTCCTATTCCTTTCTTGGGTCGATGATTTTAGCAGCATCATCTACACGGCCATACTGACCCTTAGCTTTATCCCATGCTGTGTTTGCATCATCGCCTGCTTTAATGAAGTCTGTCATCTTTCCTAGATTAACAAACTGGTAACCAATAATTTCATCATCTTCGTCTAAAGCGATACCTGTTACATAACCTTCAGCCATCTCTAGATAACGAGGTCCTTTTTCTTTAGTAGCGTACATTGTACCAACCTGAGAACGAAGTCCTTTTCCTAAGTCTTCAAGACCTGCTCCTACTACAAGACCGTCATCTGAGAATGCACTCTGTGTACGTCCGTAAACGATTTGTAAGAACAACTCTCTCATAGCTGTGTTGATAGCATCACATACAAGGTCTGTATTTAATGCCTCTAGAATTGTTTTTCCTTGAAGAATCTCTGCAGCCATAGCAGCTGAGTGAGTCATACCAGAACATCCGATAGTCTCAATTAATGCTTCTTCAATAACACCTTCTTTTACATTAAGTGTTAGTTTACATGCGCCCTGCTGAGGTGCACACCAACCCACACCATGTGTAAAACCTGAAATGTCTGTTACTTCTTTAGCGTGAACCCATTTACCTTCTTCAGGAATAGGTGCTGGTTCATGCTTTGCACCCTTAGCTACTGGGCACATCATTTCAACTTCTTTTGAATAAATCATGAAATACTCCTTTATATTTTTTATTTATAAGAACAATAAATTGTTGCTCACATCATTGATATTATCTCACAAAATGACGCTGTTTTCTACCCTTAAATTTAGTTATTATAGGCCCAAATTGCCTTAATTATGCCTTTAAACTGATCAAACTTATATTTCTTTGCACTTCGCTTTGTACTGAGTGGTTCATTCACTTTAAAGCCGTCCTTATCATAGCCATAAATCTCAATTATATGGTGTCCTCTTGAGAACACTCCAGGCTTAACACTTAAGATTAGCTTGGCTCCTTTGTCGAGGGCATTTTTCATTTCAGATTCAGAAATAGACAGTCCATTAACCTTCAAACCAAAGTGTTCACCGCCTGCGGTAAATAACGACCAAGCAGTTCCAGCATTTTTAACATAGTGTCCATTCTGCTCGGCGTACTTTGCAACTTTTATAGGAGTTATAGTATCATCCCTCGTCAAAGAAAACGCAACCATTGATAAACATACTGGGCCACATCCAGCCCCACCTATAGTGCTGTCTCCATATTTAACATTTGCCCATCTCGGATCTTTTTGTAGGAATAATGGATCGCTTTGTCCTTCTTCATCTTCAGTCAAACCTTTTGGGATAACGGTCGTTTCTACTTGAGTGGTTTGAGGATTCTTTGTGGTTTCAACTTTTGTAGTCTGTTCTTCCTTATTACCTTTTTTTAAATTGCACATAAAAAGAGAAAGTAAAACTATAATTAGAATTACTACTAAGACAATGATGCGATTTGTCATGACTCTACGTCTTTCGCGTTTCATTCTTAGTCTTTTTTCTTCTCTAGTTTCACTTTCTCTTTTATAATCACTCATTATTTTGCAGTTATATATCCTTCTGCCACTAGCATTTCTGCAGAGATTACTCCGCCGCCTGCAGCACCTCTTAATGTGTTGTGAGATAGTCCAACAAACTTATAGTCAAACATAATATCCTCACGAAGTCTTCCTACTGAAATTCCCATTCCATTTTCGTAATTTACATCAAGTGATACCTGTGGTCTGTCATCTTCTTCCAAATATTGGATGAACTGTTTTGGAGCACTAGGTAGTTCTAACTCTTGTGGCTTACCACTAAAGTCTTTAAGTGCCTGGATAAGTTCTTCCTTAGAAGGATTTGTAGCAAAGTTTACAAACACTGCAGCTGTATGTCCATCTAGAACTGGAACTCTAATACACTGTGAAGTGATTGTCATGCAGTCACTCTTCTTGATAACTCCATCTTCCACTTTACCCCAAAGTTTAAGTGGCTCCTGCTCAGACTTTTCTTCTTCGCCGCCGATAAATGGAATAATATTTCCAACCATCTCTGGCCACTCATTGAATGTCTTACCTGCACCTGAAATAGCCTGGTATGTAGTAACAACTACTTCCTTTGGCTCAAACTTTTTCCATGCTGTAAGAACTGGTGTATAACTTTGAATTGAACAGTTAGGCTTTACTGCAACAAAACCTCTCTTTGTTCCAAGTCTTTCTTTCTGATATTTGATTACTTCATAATGTTCTGGGTTGATTTCTGGAACAACCATAGGAACATCTTCAGTCCATCTATGAGCACTGTTGTTTGAAACAACTGGGCACTCAGCCTTAGCATACTCATCCTCCAATGCGCGGATGGCGTCTTTGTCCATGTCTACTGCACTGAAAATGAAATCTACTTGATCTGCCACCGTCTGAACTTCGCTTGCATCATACACTGTCATATTCTTTACAGAATCTGGCATAGGTGTATCCATTTTCCATCTGCCTGCAACAGCTTCTTCGTATGGCTTTCCTGCAGAACGAGGACTGGCAGCCAAACAAACTAATTCAAACCAAGGATGGTTTTCTAGCAAAGTAATAAATCTTTGTCCAACCATTCCTGTAGCACCTACTATACCTACTTTAAGCTTCTTATCTAATTTAAACATATATACCTTCTTCTAACCTATTTTAATAGAAGTCAGACCAACCGTCTTCGTTGTTTACAACTCCAGCGTGTTCGCCTTCTTTCTTCTCTTCATCTTTTTTCTTATCTTCTTTCTTGCTTGGTTTCTTAGTAGTCTCTTTGTTTTTCATTGTTTTATCCTTAATAACTTTGCCTTTTTTGTCTTTAATTACAACTCTAATAGTGCCATCTTTTTTATAAGTTCTTGTAACCTTTTGACCTTGGGCATTTGTATATGAGATAACTGTATTTCCTTCTTTGTCTGTAGTCTTTTTAGTTGGTGAAATAGTTTCAAAATTATCTTCTACGTAAACAGCGCCTTTGCCTTTGCTTATAACTTCAGCTGTTGGTGCCTGCTTAGCATCCGAATCTTTATTTCCCTTACCGCAGTTACATGAGCATGCAATTATTACGATAACTGCAATAACTACAACAAAAGCAATAATTCCTATCAATGCATATTTGTTTTTCATTTCTTCTTCCTCCTACTTAGCTTTTTTGTTTTTAGTCTTTTGTGTGGTTTTTGGTGTAGTGATCTTTGGCGATGTAGTCTCAGTATTCTTTTTAGATTTAATAATCTTAACCTGTTTTACATCTGACCAGTCACCTTCCACAATCTTTTTATTTACTGTACCATAACTCTTTGCTCTCACAAATAGTTTTTCTTGATTTTTAAAGATTGGTGATTTTAGTTTGATAAGTGTTTTGTTGTAATCACCTTTAAGTACAACTGTTTTGAATCCTTTGTCTAGGGCAACTTCTAACTTATATGCCTTAGCAAAATCATTTCCACCCAATAACACTTTTAATCTATCAGATTCGTACTTTTTATCGTAAGGTGCAATAGTCTGCACAGTATTCTTCAAAGAGTATTCTTTCACAGAACTTTTATATAAATTTGAACCTACATAAATATTTAACTGCATCATCAAATAGCAAATTCCAAGAACAATTATCAATCCAATAGCTGATTTAGATCTTTCTTTGTTTCTAAACAATGGAATGTTATATGTGTACTTGAAGTCCGACAAAAAGATTAGTGGACTAAACAAGAATACAAATATAAATACATATTTGATAATCACTAATACTACGTCAATCGGCTCAAATTTATAGTATCTGAATTCATTGATTACGCTTGTAACAAAAACAAACGATACCAATACATAATACAATACGGCAATAATCATTTTCCATGATTTGCCTGATCTAAAACCAAATACTTTTACTCTTCCTTCATCGTCTGTTAATTTTCCCATATTTATCACCTTTTATATTTGATAGAGCTTCTGGCGCGACTTGAACGCGTGACCCCTTCATTACGAGTGAAGTGCTCTACCAACTGAGCTACAGAAGCATATAAAGAGCATTCAAATAAGAATGCTCTTTTTAATCATTGATTATTTAGACTCTACTGCCTGTGCTGCTTTACCAGATTTTCTAACAAAGAAAATTGATAGTAACAACGCGATTGCATATAGAACTATTGTAGCATATAGCACATATTGATATCCTACTGCATTACCTTCAGCTTGCTTTGTACCTGTGTGTGTAACTATCCATGAAGCAAGTTGGTTTCCAGATAGACCAGCGAAAGCCCATGCTGAAAGTGTAATACCGTGAATAGCACTAATGTTACCCATTCCGTAATGATCATGAAGAAGTGTTGGAACGTTACTGAATCCACCACCGTATCCAGCATTAACAACAAAGATTAATCCTAGAACGATTGCAATTAGCAATACATTTCCTGCACCATTCTTGATACCATGTGTTAGGATTACTAATCCTGTAAACAATATAGATAATGAAAAGATTATCTTATAAATTGTATTTCTATCTTTCATATAATCAGCCCAAGCAGAGAATCCTAAACGTCCACCTGCGTTAAAGATAGCTGAGATTGATGAAATAATACCAACAACAGCACCTAGGCCGATAATCTTAACAATCATTTTTTCCTGAGAAATAATTGCAAGACCACAAGTAATATTAATATAGAACATTAACCATATACCAATATAGTTTGTGATAGGTTTACTCTTAATAGTAGCCCAAACACCTTGTCCTTTTTCTTTCTTTGTAGGCTCTACCCAACCATCCGGTTTCTTAAGTAGTCTGTGTCCTACAAACATCATAACGAAGTAAACTCCGCCCAAGATAAAGAACATCATATAAACACCGATAAGGTATCCTTTTTTGTCTTCGCCGAAGGCATGTAGTAATGACTGCATGATTGGACTAGCGATAGCTTTAGCTGCACCAAATCCTGCTACTGCAAGACCTGTGGCAAGACCCTTTTTGTCTTCGAACCAAAGCATCAAAGTTTTAACTGGTGATAAGTAACCTGTACCAAGACCAATACCCATAATCATACCGTAGCATACATAGATACCGATTAGAGTTAATGGATTTCCGTGTCCTGCATCAGTTCCACCGTACCAAATAAAGAATCCAGTTCCTAGCATACCAACTGTGAAACAGATAGTTGCGATTAGAGATGACAAGTGAATGTTCTTCTCTACGATTCCGCCTAAGAATGCTGCTGACATTCCAAGGAAGAAAATGGCAAAACTAAATGCCCACTCTACAGCTGGTTTTGAGAAACCAATTCTATCTGAAATTTCTTGACTAAATACTGACCAGCAATATACTGTACCGATACTACAATGTAGTAACAATGCAGGTATAGCTGCTCTTGTCCATTTGTTATTCATAGGTTAATGTCCTCCTGATTTTTTTATAACCTTGTAAATTTTACTACTTTAAAGCGTAATTATCAAGTATTTCATTGACTGCTAAGTCGTATTTATAAAGGTTTTGAGTCTTTCTAATAAGTTTCCTTACCTTATGTGTATCTTCAAAATTTTCGGCTATATAAAACCAGAATTCTTTCATCTTATTGAGTAAGTGTTTATCAGATTTCATAATCTTTTTAAACTCGTCAAAAAGCACTTCATGATACATTTTTATATCATCTATATTTATGTGTGCAGCCCCTTTTATTTCGTTTGCAAGATTTGGATTAGCTATTAATCCTCTACCAATCATCACCGACGAAACACTTGATGGCAACATTATATTTCCTGTATAAACACCATCATCGTACTTTTCTACTATCTGTTCATAGTCATAAACCGACTTGATATCTCCGTTATAACAAAGCGAATTGCGAGAATGCTTACACGCATAATCAAAAGTTTCCATATTAGGAGTTTCTTTATACATCTGAGTTCTAGTCCTAGGATGTATAATTAGTTCTGAAAAATCATACTTATTATATACTTCCATTATCTTTTCAAATTCTTCAGGGTCTTTGACGCCGATGCGTGTCTTAACAGAAATATATAGCGGATCAACAAGCCCATCATTCCACTCAAAAATATTGTAGAAAAATTCATCCATTCCTTCTAAGTCTCTTAAGAAACCTGAGCCTTTGTTTTTAGAAACAACAGTTCCTGATGGACAACCTAAGTTAATATTTATTTCATCTTTATAGCCAAGTTCCATAAGTTGCTTTGCACCCTTAATAAAGAACTCGTGTTTATTACATAGAATTTGATGGATAAGCCTTAATCCTTCAATCTGATTCTCCGGCAAAATATCTCTTATCTCCTTGCCCTTCATCTCTGGATTATGGGTAGGCGAAATAAACGGTGCGTAGTATTTGTCGACACCGCCAAAGTACCTGTAGTGAAGGTTTCTGTATGTAAATCCTGTGATGCTCTCTAACGGAGCAAAATATAGATTCATAATGCCTCCTTAAACCTTATCTAGTATAGCAAATGAGTATTTGAAATACTACTAGTTAGGTGTTATACTTTTATCAATATTTTGAAAAGAGGTATTGAAATATGAAATTATGGGGTGGACGCTTCACAAAAGAAACAGATGATTTAGTTTTTAACTTTAACGAGTCACTTTCTTTTGACAGAAAACTTTATAAACAAGATATCACTGGAAGTATTGCCCATGCAAAAATGCTTGGAAAACAGGGAATTATTTCAGACGATGAGGCAAAACAGATTGTTAAGGGATTGGAAGGAATTCTAAACGATCTTAATTCTGGCGCTTTAGAGTTTGATAATTCTGAAGATATACACAGCTTTGTCGAGGCTACTTTGACAGAGCGTATTGGTGATGCTGGAAAGAAGCTTCATACAGGACGTAGCCGTAATGATCAGGTTGCTTTAGATATGAAGATGTATACAAAGGAAGAAATGCTTGAGCTAAAGACTTTAATTAAAACTCTTCTCGCTTCTATTCTTAAAGTTATGGAAGAAAATACTGAAACTATTATGCCGGGCTTTACACATCTTCAAAAAGCACAGCCTATCACTTTGGCACACCACTTTGGAGCATACTTTGAAATGTTTAAGCGTGACTACTCACGTCTTAACTGTGCATTGATGCGTATAGATCAGTGTCCTTTAGGTTCTGGTGCTTTGGCGGGCACTACTTATCCTTTGGACCGCGAGTTTGTTGCTAAGGAGCTTGGTTTTAAAGAGCCAACACTTAACAGTATGGACTCAGTATCTGATCGTGATTACTTAATTGAATTCTTAAGCGATCTTTCAATTATTATGATGCACCTCTCTCGCTTCTGCGAAGAAATCTGCATCTGGAATTCAAACGAATATCGCTTTGTAAATATTGACGATTCATATAGTACAGGTTCAAGTATTATGCCACAAAAGAAAAACCCAGATATTGCTGAGTTGATTCGCGGTAAGACTGGACGAGTATACGGCGCTTTAATGTCACTACTTACTACTATGAAGTCACTTCCACTTGCATACAACAAAGATATGCAAGAAGACAAAGAATTAGCATTTGATGCTATCGATACCGTCAAAGGATGTGTTGTTCTATTCACTGGAATGATTGATACAATGACATTCAACAAGGACAATATGGAAAACAGCACAAAGATGGGATTTACTAATGCTACTGATGCTGCTGACTACTTAGTCAATAAAGGTGTTCCATTTAGAGATGCACACGGTATTGTTGGTGAGTTGGTATTGTTCTGCGAAAAGAATAATAAATCACTTGATGATATGACATTATATGAGTACAAAGCAATAAGCGATGTATTTGAAGATGATATATTTGATGCTATTAGTTTGGAAACTTGTGTTAACAAACGACTAACTCTTGGCGCACCAAGTCCAGAGTCAATGAAAAGAGTTATTGCAATCTATAAAGAGTTTATTAAATAATATTTTTATTCCAAAAGAAAAACAGTAAGGGTCTCACTTAAAATCGTTCGTACCCTTACTGTTTTTCTTTTGCTTAAATATGTTATTAAACCTTTATGGATTACAGCCTTTACATGGACTGTAACCTTGTTTGATCAATGTCTTTCTGCTTCCGTGGAACTTAATCTGATTATAACTCTTAATCCTCTTTACATATCCGCAACTTGGATAATGGAACTTGCGAG
Source organism: Eubacterium sp. (assembly GCA_017514785.1). GTDB lineage: Bacteria > Bacillota > Clostridia > Lachnospirales > Lachnospiraceae > Eubacterium_G. Next base: position 58,249 of record JAFWIO010000028.1, read on the forward strand.
TGTTCTTACTAATTATGTAAGTACCTTTCTTTGATTTCTTTACATTCTTATTGTAGTACTTCTTCTTATATGTTTTCTTACTAGAACTTTCGGAAATCTTTCCTTTACCCTTACTAGTTCCAGTCTTATAGTTAATCTTTACACCAGGCTGAACATTGTAGCAATAAACATTAAAGCTACATGATCTACCTTTGTCTTCCACAGAGTAAGCTTCCATCTGAACTCCGCTAGCCACTAGGTTCTTTCCTTTATAGATTGGGCGAACTCTGTACATTACATGCTTGTTTAAATATTTAACACAGTTTGCTACTTCATCCTCAAAAGGAAGCATTCCATCTACATTCATATATCTAGTTCCAGTAATTAAGTTCTTTGCATTAGCATTCTGACCAGTCAACTGATGACCAATCAAATGACATCTGTTATACAAATATCTACCTGCAACATTCGCATATCTATATGTATGCCATCCAGATGGATAAACAGAACTGATAGATGTTCTCTTACGTTTAGGCATTATATCTCTTCCGATAGATGCGATCGCAACACCACATCTTCCAAGACTATCTAACTTACTAAACTTCTGATATGACTTTCTCTTAATCTCTTTTTTTGTAAAAGTTGGTTTGTTTCCATTCACTCTAACGAATGGTGCTTTTACTACTTTGTACTTTGGAATGTCTTTTAGTTTTAGTTTCTTAGATTTATATTTTACTTTTACCTTACGATTAGTAACTATTTTTGCATTTGTAGGAGCAACTGTAGTTGGTTGCACAGTTTCCTCTTCAAAAGTTTCTGCGTCAAAGGTCTCACTAAAATCCACAGCATTATATACTGTAGTTTGTTCAGTTGTATTATCAATGCCATCAAGAGAACATCCCGACAAAGATAAAACCATACATATTATTAAAACTGTACTTAAAACCTTCTTCATATTTCCGCTCCAAAAACTAATAGTATTATACAATAAAAGGACTGTCATATGACAGTCCTTTATCATTAAATCATTATATTTATTTTACAACTCTGACCTTCAATACACCATCGATAGCCTTAGCAGCCTCAATCTGTGCATCATCAAATGAATCGCTATCAACTATGATATAGCCGTAGTCGCCTCTCTTAGCGCACTCTGCATCATCACTACCAAGAGCAGTTTTGATGTCTGCGCATTCGATACCTTTGAATGCAACAGCCACTCTTGCCTTTGTAGCCTCACCCTTATTTACCTTAGGGAAGTTAACTGAGTTAACAATGTTACCGTTTTCAACAAAGTCCATAATCTGCTTAACTGCCATAATAGCACAGTTGTCTTCAGATTCTGCTGTTGAAGCTCCAAGGTGAGGGAATGCAATTACACCCTCTGTGTTTGCGCTTGCATAGTTAGGGAAGTCAGTAACATACTTCTTAACCTTTCCTGATGCTAGAGCCTCCTTCATATCAGCATCTGATACTAGAAGATCTCTTGCGTAGTTAAGAATTACTACTCCGTCTTTCATCTTAGCGATAGTGTCTTTGTTAATCATTTCTTTAGTGTCATCTAGTAGAGGCACATGAATTGAAATGAAATCTGATACTGCGTAAACATCGTCGTTTGTATCAACAATCTTTACTTTATCATCAAGCATTGCCTTTCCTTCATCAGTAAGGAATGGGTCAACACCCACAACATCCATACCAAGTGCAACTGCTGAGTTAGCAACTAATCTTCCGATAGCACCAAGTCCAATGATACCAAGAGTTTTACCTAGGATTTCGCCACCGGCAAACTGCTTCTTAGCCTTCTCCATTGACTTGTTGATATTCTCATCATCCTTGTTATCTTTTACCCAAGTGTTACCACCGATAACATCTCTTGAAGCAAGTAGCATTCCGCAAAGAACTAATTCTTTAACACCGTTTGCGTTAGCACCAGGTGTGTTGAAAACTACAATACCTTTGTCGGCACATTTATCTAGAGGGATGTTGTTTACACCAGCACCAGCTCTAGCTACTGCTACTAAACTTTCTGGTAAATCTAAATCGTGCATAGCTGCACTTCTAACTAATGCCACATCAGCTTCGTCGAAGTTTTCAGTAGCTTCGTAATTGTCTGTAAAGTTTCCTAATCCAAGAGGTGAAATAGGATTTAAGCAATTATATTTAATCATTATTTATTCTCCTCCTCAAACTTCTTCATAAATTCAACTAGTGCTTCTACACCTTCGATAGGCATAGCGTTGTAGATACTAGCTCTCATACCACCAACTGTTCTGTGACCTTTCAAGTTTTCGAAACCAGCTGCCTTTGCTTCTTTAACAAACTTAGCATCTAGTTCTTCGTCACCTGTTACAAAAGGAACATTCATAAGAGATCTGTCTTCTGGCACTACTGTACCTTTGAACATTTCACTCTGATCTAAGAAATCGTAAAGAATCTTAGCTTTCTTTTCGTTTCTTTCTTTCATTGCGTCTAAGCCGCCCATTTTCTTAAGCCACTTGAAGACTTTGCCACACATGTAAATTGTATAACATGGAGGTGTATTATAAAGTGAACCAGCATTTGCCTGTGTCTTATAAGCAAGCATAGTTGGAACGCTTTTATCTAGTTCTTCTGGAATCAAATCTTCTCTAATGATTACAATAGCCATACCTGCTGGTCCGATGTTCTTCTGAACACCACCGTAGATGATGCCATACTTTGAAACATCAACTGGCTCTGACAAGAAACATGATGAAACGTCAGATACTAAGATATGACCCTTTGTGTTTGGAAGTGTTTTATACTTTGTTCCGTAAATTGTATTGTTTTCACAGATGTATACGTAATCAGCATCTTCTGGAATATCCAAATCACTACAATCTGGAATATAAGAAAATGTCTTATCTTCTGATGATGCTACTCTAACTACATCTAAATACTTTTCTGCTTCCTGTGCTGCTTTCTTTGCCCACTGGCCAGTTACGATATATGCAGCCTTTCCATTCTTCTTTAAGTTCATAGGGATAGCTGAAAACTGTGTAGATGCACCACCCTGTAAGAATAATACTTTGTAATTATCTGGGATGTTCATAAGTTCTCTTAAGTCTGCTTCCGCATCATCAATAATCTGCTGGAATGCAGGAGATCTATGACTCATCTCCATAACGCTCATACCAGTTCCCTGGTAATCTAGCATTTCGTTTGCTGCTTCTTCTAATACCTCTTCCGGTAACACTGCCGGACCTGCTGAAAAATTGTATACTCTGCTCATTTTATAATTCCTCCAATATTTTTATTTCTTAAGCATCTAAATCATCTGCGTCAAATACATCCATAATAGGTTTTCCTGCTGGAACCATCGGGAATACTTTGTCGTCTTTGTGAATGTCACATTCGATAACGCATGGAATGTTAAGTTCTATTGCATCTTTGATGGCGTCTCTAAACTCATCAATAGTTGTTACTTTGTAACCTTTTGCCCCTAGTCCTTCAGATACCTTTACGAAATCAACCTCGTCATCAAGCACTGTTGCTGAGTATCTTTCGCCGTAGAACAATGTCTGCCACTGACGAACCATACCAAGAACGTGGTTGTTGATAACTACCTGAATGATTGGGATGTTGTATCTTGTTGCTGTAGCGATTTCATTCATGTTCATTCTGAAACATCCGTCGCCAGCAATATTGATACAAGTCTTATCCTTATTGCCCATCTTGGCTCCGAT
>JAFWIO010000029.1 GCA_017514785.1 Eubacterium sp.
TGTGCTAGCTGGTCTTCTTATTTTGGTGGGTTCATTTAAGAATTTGACGTTTCTTCCTATTATTATAGGAAATACTTTGATTGGTATTGTCCAGGAGCTTCGTTCTAAGAAGGTTTTGGACAAACTTAATATGCTAAATGCTCCGCACACGAAGGCTATTCGAAATGGCCGCGAGGTTATGGTGGATTCTGTAGATTTGGTGCAGGATGATGTTGTGGTCTTTGAAGCGGGCAATCAGATACCGGCGGACGCCATTGTTATAGAAGGAAATGTTTCAGTGAACGAGTCCCTCTTAACTGGTGAGGCCGACGAAGTAGCAAAGGCTGAGGGCGATCAGCTTATGTCTGGTTCATTTATCGTGTCTGGTACATGTAAAGCTAGACTTGATAAGGTGGGCAAGGAATCTTACATTTCTCAGCTTACACTTGAGGCTACAAAGACAGAGAAAAAGGAACAGTCAGAGATGATTCGTTCTCTAGATAAATTGGTTAAGGGAATTGGCATTGTGCTTATTCCTATCGGCATTATTATGGTTGTTCAGCAGTACGTCTTTAACGGCGCTACTTTCCAGAAGAGTATCGAGGGAATGGTTGCTGCTGTGCTTGGTATGATTCCAGAGGGATTGTATTTGCTAGCTAGTATTGCTTTGGTTGTTAGTACGATGCGCCTTGCAAAACAAAAGGTATTGCTTCACGATATGAAGTGTATTGAAACTCTAGCCAGAGTCGATGTTTTGTGCGTAGATAAAACTGGTACTATCACTGTTCCTGATATGGAAGTGAGCGGTTTTAAGCTTATGGAAGCCAAAGACAAAGACCAATGCTTCTGGCTTTTAAGCGACTTTTCTACAGCTATGGCTAACGATAACGCCACAATGGATGCCATGAAGAAGTTCTTCAACGGTGAAGATGTAAAACCTGCGGATGAGGTGTTCTCATTCTCGTCTGCATACAAATATAGTGCTGCAAAGTTTGGCGAAGACAGCTACGTGCTGGGCGCGCCTGAATTCATTTTGAAAGACAAATATGAAGACTATGCAGAGGATATAGAAGAATACACCGACAAAGGATACCGCGTGGTCGTATTTGGTAAGTACGATGGCGAGTTGGATGGACAGGCTTTGAAGCAGGCTGTTAATCCACTTTGCTTTGTGTTCCTATCTAACGCTATTAGAGCCGGTGCTGAAAACACATTTGCATACTTTGCTAGATGTGGTGTGGAATTAAAAGTTATATCTGGAGACAACCCTAGAACTGTTTCCGAGATTTCTATAAAAGCAGGAATTGAGCATGCTGATAGATATATCGATGCTTCTACTTTGAAGGATTATGATGACATCTACAGTGCTATCCAAGAATACACAGTATTTGGACGTGTCACTCCTGAGCAAAAGAGATTGTTTGTTCAGGCTCTTCAGGAACAAGGACGAACTGTTGCTATGACTGGTGACGGTGTAAACGACGTGCTCGCTCTTAAAGATGCGGACTGTAGTGTGGCCATGGCCAGCGGTTCAGATGCTGCCAGCAACGTAGCTCAGATTGTACTTTTGGATTCAGACTTTTCAAGAATGCCTTCTGTAGTGCTAGAGGGACGACGCGTTGTAAATAATATCCAGCGCTCTGCTTCTCTATTCTTGGTTAAGAATATATTCTCACTACTTATGGCATTAATGGCAATGATCTTTGTATGGCAATATCCACTTGAACCATCACAGATTTCTTTGGTGGGCGCATTCACTATCGGTATTCCATCGTTCATTTTGGCGATGGAGCCAAACAAAAATCGAATACGTGGCCATTTCTTGACGAATGTATTCCTTAAGGCTTTACCGGCGGGACTTACTACATTTATCGTTATGGGTGGTTTTGTATTCTTCTGCTACGAATTTAAAGTGGGCACTACTAACCTATCATCTGCCTGCACTATCATTATGGCGATTGTTGGATTTATGATTCTTTACAAGATTGCGTCGCCTATGACAAAATGGCATGCAACTTTGATTATCACTTTAATAATCGGATGTATAGCTACTATGATAATATTTAGAAACCTATTCTCAATGCATATGGTTACAGATTATAGAACGATTATGTTGTTTGTAATCTTCGCTATTTGTACAGAGCCAATATTCAGGTACTTGTATCAGTTGTGTAGTTTCATTCAAAAGAAGGTTTCTAGCAGGTAGTTATCATAAAAAACATATATAATAAAAGCAAAAGGTTGCGAGCAATCTTTTGCTTTTATTTTTTTATTTGTTGAATTTTTTCTATTATTGTGATATAAATATCTAGTGCGTTTTAACGCTTAGGGGCGTAGTTCATCGGTAGAATAAGAGTCTCCAAAACTCCAGAGGTGGGTTCGATTCCTACCGCCCCTGCTATAAAAGAAGTTATCGAAAAGATAGCTTCTTTTTTTATAAAAAGAAAAAGCAGTGTACTCACTTGAATCGTTCGTACATCTGCTTTTTCTTTTAAAATTAAATAATACTATATTTGCTCGCTTGCTTCTTTTATATCATTAACGCCAATCAATTCTATGTCATTTTCTCTTATATTCTTCAAAGAAACCGCTGGCATTATCACTTTCTTAAAGCCTAGCTTTTTGGCCTCAGCCACACGTTGTTCTGCTTGTGAGATTGCTCTAACCTCTCCAGCCAATCCGACCTCGCCAAAGACTATGGTGTCTGGACTTATAACTCTATTCTTAAAACTACTGATAAATGCCATTACTAGAGCAAGGTCTAGTGCTGGTTCCGTAACCTTCATTCCACCTGCTATATTTACATACGCATCGTAGTCTGCCATTTGAAGACCAATTCGCTTTTCAATAACTGCCATAAGCAAGTTTACTCTATTGTAATCAGTACCCACTGCTGTTCTTCTTGGCTGTCCAAAGTTTGTGCGAGAAAGTAGCGCCTGAATTTCAACTAGCATAGGACGCGTTCCTTCCATAAGGCACGCAACCACTGTACCTGATGCATCCTTTGCTCTTCCTTCTAGCATATATTCTGACGGATTAAGAACTTGATTAAGTCCATTGTTTCTCATCTCAAAAACGCCTATCTCATTAGTAGATCCAAAACGGTTTTTCACTCCGCGAATAATTCTATAAACTGCCTGTTTGTCTCCCTCGAAGTAAAGAACTGTATCTACCATATGCTCTAGCATTCTAGGACCTGCTACTGTTCCTTCTTTAGTCACATGTCCTACTATAAAAATAGGAATGTTCTCTCCCTTGGCTAGCTGCATCAAAGAATTAGTAGACTCTCTTACCTGTCCCACGCTTCCCGGCGCCGTGCCTATATCTTCACGATACATAGTCTGGATAGAATCAACTACCACTGCATCCGGCTTTTGGTCAAGCACTGTTGCCTCAATAGTTTCAAGATTGGTTTCAGACAAAAGTTTTAAACTATCACTGAAATCTCCCATCCTATTTGCGCGAAGTCTAATCTGCTTCAAAGACTCCTCGCCTGATATGTATAAAACATTTAATCCGCTGTTTGCCATATTCTGGCACACCTGCAAAAGAAGTGTGGACTTTCCAATACCTGGATCTCCGCCCACTAACACTAAACCACCTGGCACTATTCCACCGCCCAACACGCGGTCAAGCTCACTAAAACCAGTGGTTATTCTTTCTTCATCCTTTGCAGTTACCTGATTTATAGCAACCGGGTCATTTACTAATAAGTTTTTGCTAGCGTGTGCTTTCTTCTTAGAACTAGGTGCTTCCACACAAGTTCCACCTGCATGACATGCAGGACAAACACCAAACCAAGTGGTCTGCTCGTTGCCGCACTCGCTACAATAAAATAAGTTTTTCTCTTTGGCCATATATTTACCCCTTTAAATGATACGAATTGCACATTTAAAATGTGCAATCCGTTTTAATGTTTATTAATTTTAAAATGATTAGTCTAAATCGATAAATTCGAAGTCGTCATCGTCATCTAAGTCTTCTTCGTCGTCTGACTGTAACATAGATTTAAGAGTGCTCTTCAAATCTTCCGGTTCATTCAAACTGTCGACATCTATTTCTGATGTATCAACAATTTCTCTTTTCTTGTCAGCCATATTCTCAATAGGCTCTGCTAAGTCATCTCCACCATCATCTGTTATATCAACTAGCACTTCATCCTCAGCATTTACTTCGCCGCCGTAGAATCCTTCAGTTGATTCTTTGTCTGTGCCAAATGTTGGTTCATCACCATAGCCATCGTGCATTTTGCCGAAGTCTCTCTTCTTCTGATGAGTTTCCTCAACTGGTGTTTCCACTACTGGAGCCTCTACCACTGGTGTTTCCACTACCGGTGTATCTACCACTGGAGTATCCTCCACTTTAGTTTCTATGAAGTCCTCTGCAGGTTCAATTTCTATTTCGTCTGCGTCCACTTCAATATTCTCATCTGGAACTGCATCTATATCGTCATCATCTGCATCCAAATCTAATATATCATCTTCTGTCTGAACAGCATCTATATCATCTTCATCTGAAATAGCGCTAGGGTCTGCATCTATATCGTTTTCATCTGCAATAGCTGCAGGGGCTGCGTCTATGTCGTCCTTATCAGGTTCTTCCTTTTTTGCTTTCTTGGCTTTCTTATCTTCTTTGCCTTCGCCCATACCGGCTGTCACAAACTCTTCGTCCTTAATCTTCTTTTCTTTTTTATTAAGTTTGCTGTGAATCAAAGCAAAGATAAGAATAACAATAATAATTCCCATTCCAATAATGATGTAACGGAAGATGTTGTACTTCTTAGCCATCTCATTTCTTCTATCCTTCATATTGTCATATGCCTGGTTAGCAGCTTTGATCTGACTGTTTACATCGTTATCGATTAAGTATCTCTGCATACATTTCTCTTGATCGTCATATGTATATAGAGATGTATCTCCGTCCCAGTTCATTGCATAGACAAAGAACATTCCTTTTTCGTCGTCCAAAATCCATGCCTTAACTTTTTGACCATCTATCTTGATAGTTTTAGTATTATAGTTTTTCAAAATGTCATCTGGGTTTTGTGGCTCTACGATAGTGTACATTCTACTCTTAACTTTAACGTTATTCATAATGTAGAACTTACCTGCGTCTTTGTCGTAGATGCAGAATCCTTCACCATCTGGACCTACTAGGTAGAATGCTGTTAAATCTTTTTCCTTACCTTTAATAGCATCGTACTTTTTACCCTTATAACTAGCTGTAGTCTTTACAAATCCTCTAGGAATATCTTTCTTTGAGAAAGAAGTAATTTTATATTCCTTTCCATCCATTTCGACTTTTGCTGATTTCTTGCTTACTTTCTTCTTGTCAGGAGAAGACTTCTTTGCAGCTTTGCCGCCCTCTTTGTACTGTGAATCTTCTGCTGGTGTGCACTTCTTAGTCTTTAATGTGTAAACCTGCTTTGCACCGTTGGTTGCAGTAACTGTTACTGTAGTCTTATTCTTGCCAGTATCCATTCTTGTATTTACTGCTTCCTTATCTACAACAGCTGTAGATGTAGGGTTGTTTGTTGTAACTAAGATTTCTATTCTTACACAGTTTGATTTAACGATGAAATCATACTTGTAAGTAGTTGGCTTGAAATCAAACTTTAACTGTTTCTTTGCTCCAGCTGTATCAACACTATACACTTGCATAGTTTTTAGATCTGTGTCTGAAGCAGCCTTTACTGTAACCTTGGCTGAAGCAAATACAAATGTTAGTGCGATAATAGCAATCAGTAATCTCTTTAGACTTTTCATTTTATTGGTCTCCTTTATCAAAAATATTATAATTCTTTTCCGATATCTGTTCTCATGTATTTATTATCAAAATCGATTAGCTTTGTAGCTTCATAAGCGTTTGCTCTAGCTTCTTTTAGTGTGTCGCCTTTTGCTGTAACGCCTAAAACTCTTCCGCCGTTTGTCACGATTTTGCCATCATCTAATTTTGTGCCCGCGTGGAATACATAGTATCCGTCTTTTCCATCAAACTGCTCAAGTCCTTTAATTTCGAATCCCTTTTCGTATGAAACTGGGTATCCGTCACTTGCTAGTACCACGCACACTGCTGCATTATCTTCAAACTCTAGATCGATCTCATCAAGTTTTCCGTCTATGCATGCCTCAAACACATCTATTATATCATTTTTCATTCTAGGTAACACTACCTGTGCTTCAGGATCGCCAAATCTAGCATTGTACTCTAGAACCTTTGGTCCATCTTCTGTTAGCATCAAGCCAAAGAAGATAATTCCTGTAAATGGTCTACTCTCAGCTGCCATCGCATCCACAGATGCTTGGTAAATATATTTTTTACAGAACTCGTCCACATCATCTGTGTAGAAAGGACTAGGTGAGAATGTTCCCATACCACCAGTGTTAAGTCCCTGGTCACCGTCTTTGGCGCGCTTGTGATCCTGCGCTGAAGTCATAATCTTGATAGTCTTTCCATCTACGAATGAAAGAACTGAAACTTCCTTACCAGTCATAAACTCTTCTATTACTATAGTGTTTCCGGCTTCGCCAAATTTCTTATCAAGCATCAAAGTCTTAACGCCTTCCATAGCCTCTTCTCTAGTCTGGCAAATTAAAACTCCTTTGCCGAGGGCTAATCCGTCTGCCTTTAAAACTATTGGCATCTTTGCTGTCTCTAGATATTTCATTGCTTCCTCAGGTGAGTCGAAGTTTTCGTATCCAGCTGTTGGGATATTGTACTTCTTCATCAAATCCTTTGAGAATTCCTTTGAACCTTCTAGGATAGCTGCGTTCTTTCTTGGGCCAAACACTCTAAGTCCAGCCTCTTCAAACTTATCTACAACGCCGCCCACTAGTGGGTCGTCCATTCCGATAACTGTCAAATCAATTTCTTTTTCCTTTGCAAAGTCTACTAGTTTATCGAATTCCATTGCTCCGATATCTACACACTCTGCTATTTGTCCTATGCCAGCGTTACCTGGTGCACAGTAAATCTTATCTACCTTTGGGCTTTTAGCAACTGATACACAAATTGCATGTTCTCTTCCGCCACTTCCTACTACTAATACTTTCACTGTTTTCTCCTCGCTTTATTTATTTGCTAATTCATTTATTACTTCAGGAAGAATCTGCCACTCGGCTTCTTCCATAACACGTCTCTGTAATGTTTCAGGTGTATCGTCTTCTCTCACTGCCACTGCCTTTTGCTTGATGATAGGGCCTGTGTCAGTTCCTTCATCGACAAAGTGCACAGTAGCACCTGTTATCTTTACACCGCGCTCCAAAGCTTTCTCATGTACTTTCAAACCATAGAAGCCATCTCCGCAAAATGAAGGGATGAGCGATGGATGAATATTTATGATTTTGTTCTCATACTTTTTAACAAGTTCTGCAGGAAGTACTACTAAGAATCCTGCTAGCACTATCAAATCCAGATTATAACTATCAATTGTCTCTAGAAGTGCCTTGTTAAA
>JAFWIO010000030.1 GCA_017514785.1 Eubacterium sp.
AAGAGCGAGAAAGATATACATAAGGGAACTATTATTTCAACATTCTTTGCATTGGTAGTGGCAGGCGGATGCTACTTCTTGGGTGGATTCGGTAGACTATACGACATCGCCATCAACCCAGTGACAAAGCAGCCATTGTTTGACACAATTATTCCAAACATGTTAAAGACTTTGTCGCCAGTATTGATTGCGGTTGTAATCGTACTCGTGCTTTCAGCATCAATGTCTACACTTTCATCATTGGTACTAACATCAAGTTCCACATTTACTTTGGATTTGATTCAGCCAACAATGAAGAAAAAAATGTCAGAGACCAGAAAAGTTTTGATTATGCGAATATTTATCGTGTTCTTCATTTTGGTATCAGCAATGATTGCCATCGTCAAAGACGCCAACCCAACAGTTACATTTATCGCACAGATGATGGGTGTTTCATGGGGAGCATTGGCCGGCGCATTCCTAGCACCATTCCTATACGGTTTGTACTGGAAGAAGACTACAAAGATTGCATCTATCGTATGTTTCTTCTGGGGTTGCGGAATTGCAGTTTTGCAGATGGTTGTCAGCCTTGCTAAGATTGATGTTACAGCATGGGGTCCAGTTCTTGGCTACATCTTCAAATCATCAATCAACTCAGGTGTGGTTGCGATGGTAGGCGGACTAATCATAGTTCCAATCGTAAGTGCATTCACAAAGGCTCCTAGCCAGAAACAGACAGACAAACTATTCGAGGCTTACGAAGAGAAGAGAGAGGTACCTGCAAAGGAAGCTTTGGATTAAGATTTTACATATAATATAGATAACGAGCACACCAATGTGTGCTCGTTTTTTGTGTAATTAATTGAAATTGATTTTAGACAATATTAAAGGAGAACTTTATGGATGCCACTATCGACAACGAATTGCCTACACATGGAAAAAGTTCTCCTTCTATTTTGACTTTACTACAACAAGTAATAAGTGTCAAGAATATCACATAAACAATACTTGACGATATACATTAGATAACATAAAATATTTAGGGAGAAACTAATATAAGGGTTTAATATTACTTGGAGAGAAGCATTTGCTAACAGGAGGATAAGTAAATGCTTCAAAAAGATACAAAAGATTATGAGTCAAAACTAACTGAGGAGGAAATTAGAAAAAACTTTAAAATAGTGGCCGAGATGAAGCCGGTTGCATTTTTAAAAGAAAAGATACTGGATAATTATTATGGTAATACAACGAATCAACTAAAAGAGTGTTTTAATGATTTTGGAAAGGAAGTATTGACTGAGTATGGTACTGTGTATTTATCTAATAAAGCAGCAAAATCTTTAAGCAACCATAAATTTAATGAATTAAAGGCGTGGGGAGTAGGTGCCATTAGAGAAGTTTTAGAAAATGGAAAAGCCTTATTTTATAAAAATAATTATAAACACATAAATAAAAATAGATTGTTTATGGTGGCTCCAGTTGCTATCCTTAAGGGAAAATATCTAGGTCATTATATGATGGGAGTAGCAGTAGATATTTCTCAAACGACAAACAGAGTTCAATTGATAGAACTTGTCTTAAATAAAGAAAGAGAATCCTACGGAACCACTATCGGCATAAAGCCTACACATGGTGTAGAGGACTCTCCTTCTACCATCACTCTACTACAACAAGTAATTGATGTCAAGAATGGAAAACTAACTTTAGATCAGGTCACAGCAATTGGGATAGATAGTAAGTAAAAAAGAATGAAGAATTAATCTTCATTCTTTTTTTGTGCCAAAACCTACATTTTTCAAATTATCACTCCTATATATAAATGTAACAAAACAAAGCATCCCTCTCGGGGGAGGGGGATGCGGAAGGGAGGCAATCCCGAAAAGATGAAAAACTATTTACATAGGAGGTCGAAAGATGAACGATATGAAAATGATTAAAAAGGTAATAACAATGGTAATGGTAGTATCATTGGTAGCGGTATCTGCGCTTAGTGGATTTACGCTATCAAGTGTTGACGTGCAGGCTGCGCCAAAGAAAAATAGTGGAACTACCGACAACGGTAAATGGAAATACAAATATTACAAGAGCACAAAGTCTGTGGGACTAAATATGATTTACAAAAAGGTAAAGAAGGATGGAACTACTCTCACATTTCCAAACACAGTAAAAATTGATAAAAAATCTTACAAGGTCACAAGAATACTTGATTATCAATTCTACAACGAACAGGAGAAAAAGGTTAAAGAAAGTGACTGGGAAGAATATGTGGAAGACAACTATTTTAAAAAGGTAGTTATTCCATCTAATGTTCAGGTTATTGAAGAAGATGCTTTTTGTTATGGAAGTAAATTAAAAGAAGTACAATTTGCTAAAAACGGAAATTTAAAAACCATAGATGAAGAAGCATTTTCTTGCTGCAACCTTAGGAAAGTAACTATTCCTGCATCAGTAACCAAGATAGGTGAATGGGCATTTTCAGAAAACCTTATCACAGAAGTGACATTGGAAAGAACCAGCAAACTTAATATTGTAAAAAACGCCTTTGAAGATAACGCTATTGGATATGAATGCTATGACTCTGATTATGAACCTGATCAATGTGTTTTAAAGGTTCCCAACTATGATGTTTATAAGTGGGCAAATACAAGTAAAGTCTTTGGAACAGATGTGATTGTTAAATCTGCTAAAACAAGACTCTTTATTGATAGTAAAAAATATGTAGATATAAATGTCGGATATAACGGCAGTACTTTCGACATTACTAAGTACATAACTATAGATAAAAAATACGATTATTTAGGAGCAACACTTGAGTATGCAAATCGAATTTTTAATTCGAGCAATATAAGAACCATACAATTCCCGGGGGCAATTAAAGTTAAAAGTAATGCTTATCCATTAATAAAAATTAAGAAACTAAATTTGATGGAGAAAGTATATTATGTGGAGACAAATGGATTCGCAATGCTTGAAATAGATAACAGAACTAAATACTTTGACAAAGCATCTCATACATATACGATTGGAATGTTTGATTCTATGTCATTTAATTCGTATCCATCTCATCCTGACTTCGTCAAAAAGGGGTATCACATAGATGGGTATTTGCTAGAGGGACCTGGATTGAAAGCTACAGTTTTTAAGGCAGGTGCCCGTGCAAAATCTTTGACGGATAAGCAAGGTGCCACAATAAAAGCTAAGCTTCATTATGTGCCCAATAAATATCAAGTTAATTACGACTTGAATGGTGGGGAAGGAAATATTGCAAGTACACCATGTACATACGATGATGAATCATTGGTTACATCCGCAGTTCCTACTAGAGATAAGTATAGATTCCTTGGCTGGAGCAAATCTGCAGATGACGCAACTAATCTATACCATGCAAACGACATAATCGACAACTGGACTTCAAAACAGGATGGAGCAGTAACCTTATATGCTCAGTGGGAGAAGATTAAGAAAAAGATTGAACTAGAAATATCAGCGGATGAATTATCTGAAGGCGAGGAAGCTGAAGAATATATGGTTTCTTACACAGTTAATGGAGAACTGGTTTATGACCGAAGTCATACAGTGGTGGGAGATGAGCCAATCAAAATCACTATTCCAGATCTTTACGAAGGAGATGTGGTAGAGGTGACAGCTTCAGGACTACTAACCGACGAAGACAGGAACTCTTTGGAATCAGAAAAGGCAACAGCCACCATAGTTGTGAAATAAATTTTTGAAAAATCTACATTTTTTAAATTTAAGTTTCTATATATAAGTGTAAACATAATACCTCCTTTCGCTAGGTGCTTCGGCACTAAACGGAGCACCTAGCAATCCAACTGAAAGGAGAAGAGAAAGGAATAAGTTATGAACAATAAAATAGAAAGTTTAATTAAAGAAGTTAAAAAAGTAATAAAAGGAAAGGATGACAAAATCAAAACTGTAGTAACAGCAATGTTAGCAGGCGGAAATATCTTACTAGAGGATAATCCTGGATTAGGTAAAACGGTTTTGGCGAAGACTTTGTCGAAGGCTATGCAGATTGATCAGAAGAGAATTCAGTTTACTCCTGATACTATGCCATCGGACATCACAGGATTCACGATGATGGAAAAGACGGAGAACGGATACATCAATCGTTTCCAGCAGGGTCCAGTTTTTACAAACATTCTTTTGGCGGACGAGATTAACAGAACATCAGGAAAAACTCAGGCGGCATTGCTAGAGTCTATGGAAGAAAAGAGAGTGACAGTAGATGGACAAACTATAGAACTTCCAGAACCATTTGTCGTAATCGCCACTCAGAATCCAAACACTAGCGTGGGAACACAACAACTTCCAGATGCTCAGCTAGATAGATTCATGATTAAGATCAGCATGGATTATCCAGACATGCAAAGTGAGGTTGAGATGTTAAGAGAAATGAATGGAACAGGATATGGACAGACAGTGAACGCAGTTCTATCAGGAAATGAAATCATCCAGATGAAAGAGCAAGTGAAGAGAGTATATGTGGATGAAAAAATTGCTCAGTACATCGTAAGACTTAGCGATTACACTCGTCACATCGAAGACAAAGTAGCTGTAGGCGTAAGTCCTAGAGGATCAAAGGCGCTTCTAAGTATGGCTAAAGCACATGCCTTTGTCGAGGGCAGAGAATACGTGACAGTAAATGATATACAGGAGACGTTGGTAAGTGCTATTCCTCACAGACTAATTCTCACCCCTTCATTTAGAAGAGAAGAAAATGGAATGACTCAGATTATTCAAGAAATGTTATACAACGTACCAGCTCCAGAACTTTCAGGGTTTAGAAATGAGTATTCAGCATAAATGAACTCAAACCGAAAGGAGAAGAACGATGAAGAACAAGATATTTAGAATTGGAATATTAGCGGGAATGCTTTTTATAGCAGTTGGCTTAAGCGCCTGCGCAAAAAAAGAAGTTAAATACAACGCGAAATCTATCAAGCTTGCTAAGCAGGAAAAGTCTGAAAATAAGAAGAACGGAAAGAGAAAGGATGGTGATGGAAAAAGCGAAAACCAGAAGAAGGATAACCAAAGTAAGGAGAATAAAAAGGAAGTTCAAAAAAATCAGCAGGAGACTGTGAAGCAGAATATGAAGCAGGATGAATTTGATCTAAGTAGAAATCACAGTAACGAAAATCAACAGCAGGCAAAAGCGAACAAGAATGCTGGTAACAATCAGGGTAGTAATAGAATTCTCAAAGGAAAGAGAGGTGATGCAGGAACAGGTGATGGCCATGCAGGAGAGGGTGCCCAAGGTTCCGGAAACAGAGGAGCAGACAGCAACGGCGATGGCAACGGAAATGTGGGCAACTCGCCTAATGGCAAAGATGGACAGGGAAATTACGACGATGGAAAACCAGGCAGAACAGTTAAAAAACCGAAAATAATTTACACAATAAAAAATCAATAAAATCTACATAATTTGAAAAACGAACACTATATATAAGTGTAATAAGGAAGGAAAGAAACGATGAAAGCAGCAAAACTTTTAAAAAAGAATATAAAAGGTATTCACATCGATACTACATCGCTTGAGAGCCTTAAGAGAAAGGGTACTCCCACTCTAATATTCTTAAGCGTAGCGATTGCGATAGTTGTTATGCTAGGTTTTGCCACCGGCTTTCACTTATCAGTCTCTTCGATGGGAATCGCTGTAACAAGTGCTGCCGCACCAGCGCTTACTCAGTGGATCCTATCGAGAGACAACAATAGATTTAAAATCATTGCGCTAGTGATTGCGGTATTAGCAGCAGTGATTTTTGTTGTAGTGACAATCGACAGTTTCATGAACGGAAATTCAGGAATATATAACAGCATAGTTGAGACAATAAACAAAAATATGGCAGAGAATCACGATTTGTTTGTCTATGAACAATCAAGTTACGACATTAACTTAGCGTACTGTTTCTACTGTGCACTAGCAGGAATCATTATAAGCATCTTAGTCAAATTCAAAAGAGCTTATACAATCGCAGTAATACTTATTATCTCAACAATGGCAAATATGTGGTTCAAGGGCGAAGCAGTGACTTGGTATATCGGAATGGCAATAGCTCTAATCCTAGCAACAATCTATGTATCAAACGTACGAGTGTCTCCGACAAAGAAAAAGATGGTTGCAGTTTGGATTTTCGCAGCATTCTTTGCAGCGCTATCCGTAGGAGTCATCTTATTTATCCATGAATTCAAAATCGAGAGTGTAGATGATTTTAAGGATGAAGTTTCTTATAGATTAGGAAATGTTTACTTTGGAAAAAGCGATTATCCAGAGGGAGCATTCAAAAGATTTCACGAGCATCCAGTTACAGATGATGAGACAAAACTAAAAGTGAAATTGGACGATCCTATAGCACTACATCTAAAAGGTTACGTGGGAAGCAAGTACACATCAAAAGGTTGGGAGAGCAACGACGAAAATGTTTACGGTGGAAAGTTTGGCGGAATCTTAGATTGGATTGAAACACAGGGCGTTTATCCGCTAGAGCAGGAAGCAAGCTTTGTATACAACACAGTGGATGCCAAAGAAATGGAACTGGATGATGTAATTGAAAACAATATAGTAATTGAAAATAAGGATGCTTCACAGAAATATCAGTATGTGACAGAAAGTTTAAGAAATAGAAAAGGTTTGATAGCACCTAAAAAGGATGTGAACTTTGTAGCATCAGTTTTTGATAAGAGCGATAAATACTCATTTGGTGCAACATCAATAAGAGATGATAAATACTTAGATTACATAGACACGAAGTGGATAAATGAAGGAAACTTTAACAGTGGAAATCAAGAAAAGTTTGTAAAGAGCGAAACAAACTACCGAGAGTTTGCAAAGGCAGCTTATCTGGACATCCCAAATGAGGAGAAAAAGATTTTGACCACGAACATTCCTGAGTGTAACAGAAATGTAAGCGATGCAATCTCAGTGGTAAGAGATTACTTGAAAGGTCAAATCAAGTATTCAAGAAAAGTTAAAGAGTATGACTCTAGCAAAAACTATCTTGAGCAAATACTTTTGAAGGATAGAAGAGGGTTCTCACCTCAGTTCGCAAGTGTAGCCACTTTGATGTTTAGATACTACGGTATCCCAGCTAGATATGCAGAAGGTTACTACACAGCCAATGCAAAGAAGTCTACGGATATAAAACTAACAAACAAAAATGCGCACGCATGGGTTGAAGTATATATGAACGGACTAGGTTTTATTCCAGTTGAAGTAACACCAGGCTTCTACAAAGAAGATAACGAGGGTGGAGGAAACTCAATGTCTAGCATCGAACCACCAATGGGTGGCGGTGGATCAGGAGGAGCTGCCAAGGCAAAGAGACAGAAAGATATAAAGAAAGAAATCAAAGAGATTTTACAGATAGCAGGAATAGTAGTTGCGATTTTGGTATTGGCATTTGTAGTTTTCCTAATTGTTAGACGAAGTCTCATTGTAAGCAGAAGAAAAAATAATCTTAAATCTGATGATTTGGATTTGAGAGTGGGAGAGGCCACTAAGTATATTAGCCAAATCTGCAAAGTGACTGGAGATGACATAGAGGATGTACTAGATGAAGATGAAATCGAGTTACTTGAAAAGATTAAGTTTAGCAAACACATAATTACAGAAGAAGAAAGTGAGCGAGTGCTTACTAGAATGGTAGAAATATCAGACAAAAAATGGAAAGAGGCAAATGTATTTAGAAAAGTGAAAATGGTAGTATGGGAAGGATTAAGGTGAAAAGAATGAAAAATAATAGACTTAAAAGAACCGCAAAAAGAATTGGATATTTGATGGTGGTGCTACTTTTAACAGTGGTTTACATAAATACCAATCAGAAAATGTCTTTGTGGGCGGCTGTAGCTATGGTGATAGCGTTGGTTATGGTTATACTAATAAACTTTGTTGTGAGAGCAATGGTGGATATTACATATGAAATTTCTTACGACAATGCAAAGGACCAAAACTACATTACAGTTACAACAAGGAATAGAGGAATCCTTCCAGCTAATCATGTAGAGAGCATTATCAGATGTGAGAATGTAGTATTCGGCACAAAAGAGACAAAGTCATTTGATATAGCTATTAAAGCGAGAAGCGTGGGAGATGTGGAACCTATCAGAATACCTATTGATAGCGACTACTGTGGCAGAATAGATTTGCAGGTGGAGGAGTGCAGAATTTATGACTGGTTTGACTTTACATATTTAAAAAAGAAAGTAAACACAAGAGGCTTCGTGTATGTGTATCCAAATGAAGGAAAAACTTTCTTGTCAGAGATTGACGATATGTTATCAGAGGGCGAAGAGTTTACATATAAGCATGTGGTTGGAAACGACATATCAGAAATTTTACAGATCCGTGAGTATCGACATGAAGACAGCATTAAAAACATTCACTGGAAGCTTTCGACTAAGACTGACAATCAGCTTTTAGTGAAGGAACTAGACACTCCAAATGATAATTCAATAATGATTCTCTTTGATTATGCAAAGAGTGATGAGCCAGAAGTAAACGATAAGATTATTCAGAGTGTGTGCGATGTTTCCAGAATTCTTTTGGCGGAGAATCTTGGCCATACAGTTTATCGAATGGATACTTTGAAGGATCAGGTGGCGGATGAACAGCATGTAGCAGCAGTGGAGGACTATGACTTGGTGGTTGAGGATTTGTTAGAAACGTTCGCCGACCATAAAGAAAAGTCTGTGGCGGACTTTGTCGTGGACGAAGGTATATATTCGAGATATGCAAAAATAATCTATGTGAAGCCAAAGAATATGGAAGATCACAGCGGATTAGAAGGAATGGGGGCGTGTTTAGTTATGGAAGCATAAAAAAGTTAATAAAATAAAGTAGCATAAAAAGGACTTAGGTAGTACAATATAAGAGTATAATTTGTGCGGAAATAATACTAAAAGAATAAGTCCTTTCACGAGGGCCTTTTTGTGTATAAAAATTAAACTGATAAATTAATTATCTTAAGCACAAAGGCATGTTTTAGAAGTAAAGGAGTTAAAATGAAAAATATTTTTATTACAAATATCCCTATGATGGGAGACAGATTGAAAAAAGGAATATATGAGTCAGTAGAGGACTATGGAATTGATACAAATGTTGAAACTGCATTTCCAATCATTCCTGTTATAAAAGCAAAGCAGGAAGATGGAGTGGAGACTAAGGTTATAGCTTTAAGGTTTGACAATCCAAACTCCAGAACAAATATGGAAATGTTCTTTGACGAACTTGAGAGCGTGGGCGTTAGTCGTGACCAGGTGGTGGACATTGCGGTTGAGGAAAACCAGAAAGATGTGACAGGAATTAATATTTTCCTAAGCGCTTTGAAGGAGATAGATGATCATTCAGATGTTTACGCATGCGTGACTTACAGCACAAAGATAATGTCTATGATGAGCATGTATCTTTTGGATTCGCTAGAGTACTTGAAAGATAATGTAAAAGTACAGGGCGTGTATTACGGCGAAGTTCAAAGACTTGATGATCAAGAGCAGAGAAGATTATTCTATGACATTACAAATCTTGTTTTCTTAAATCACGCGATTAAGGAAATTTCAGATTTGAAGTTGTCAGATCCGGAGAAGATGTTAGAAAAATTGTTAGAGAAGTAGAAGGATTATTCATGGAAGTTTTAGGGTTTAAAAGACTTGATAGCGAAACAAAAAAAGCATACATAGATTTATTTAATAGCAACGCTATTTTCCTAAGCAACCCTAAAGATAGAGAAGATGAGATGGGCAAAGACCCTAGCATCCTAAATGATTTAACAGAAACAGCTACTTTAATTCTATATAAAGGCGAGTATACTTCCGAGGAAGATGAGTTTGACGGAGAAGCCTGCTTCGAAGCCATCGTAAGTGCAGTAAACACATACGATTCAAGCAGAAAAAATGATGAGGGCAATGTAGCCACACCATTTCAGTATTTTGTTTTTTTGTATAACAATAAGAGAAAATCAAATTTTGTGGAAAACAATACGGTAAAGATTTCCAGTACAATTATTAAACTTGGAAAGAGCATCAAGAGAATCGTTAATGAAAAATACAGTGGAAACATGGAATTCATTAATGAAGTCATCGAAGAGATGAAATTGGATTCAAGTCACAGAGATGAGACTTGGGACGCGGCTAAAAAGTATGCGCAGAATATGCTATACGCATTTTCTCTAGATGCACCGACTGATGATGAGAGCGAGGGTACGCTGGGCGACACATTGGTAGATCGCGAGGCTGATGTGGAAAGCCAAATCTTTGAAGAGACCGGCGAAGAACTCCTCGACAAAATCATCACGCTGACAGATGTTTTCACAACTGCAAAGGATGAAGAACTCTATCGCGTAATTGTGACGAACAGAATGCTTCGCGAGTTGAAGTTAGATGAGAGTAAAAAGGCCTTTGACGATTACCCGGCTGGCGATGAACAATTCTATTTGATTTGTGCACGACGCGAAAAGGATCTACTAAACAGATTGTTTGTGAAAGATTATGTGAAACAGGAAATCAAAGATTCACCAGAATCTTTAGATGGATTATATGGAATATATTTTAATTACTTACAAGGGAAA
>JAFWIO010000031.1 GCA_017514785.1 Eubacterium sp.
TATATGGGAAATAACGTGATAGGCGATGTTCATCTAGGAGACTGGGGTCTTCAGATGGGTCTAATCATTATGGAATTAAAGAGCAGAAAACCTGACCTTCCATACTTTGACGAGGACTTTGACGGTGAATACCCAAAAGAAGCACCATTTGATATTTCAGAGTTAGAAGATATTTATCCTGCAGCCAGTGCAAAGGCAGCAGAGGATGAAGAGTTTAAAGAGGCAGCTGGAGAGGCTACTAGAAAACTTCAGGATGGTTACAAGCCATATCGTGCTATTTGGAATCATATAATGGATGTGTCGCTAGCAGATCTTAAGAAAAACTATGACAGACTAGATACACATTTTGACCTTTGGAAAGGTGAGAGTGATGCAAATCCATATATTGATGATTTGATTCAGGAATTAGTGGACAAAGGACTCGCCTTTGAGAGTGAGGGTGCTTTGGTAGTTGATATAAAAGAAGACGGGGATAAGAAAGAGTATCCTCCATGTATCGTAAGAAAGTCTGACGGTGCAGCACTTTATGCCACATCAGATTTGGGAACGATTATCGAGCGTGAAAAGTTATATGAGCCTGATGAGTATATTTACATTACAGATAAGCGTCAGGAACTTCACTTCACACAGGTGTTTAGAGTGGCAAAGAAGGCTGGATTTGTAACAGAGGACCGCGATATGAACTTTATCGGATTTGGTACAGTGAACGGCAAAGACGGCAAACCTTTCAAGACTCGTGACGGCGGTGTTTATCGTCTAGAGTATTTGATTGATGATATAAACGAAGCAGTTTACAACAAGATGAAAGAAAATAAGTCTTTGGACGATGCGGAGGCTAAGAAAGTTTCTGAGATAGTTGGGTTGGCTGCACTTAAGTATGGTGATCTATCAAACCAGGCAAACAAAGATTATATATTTGACCTCGAGAAGTTCGCTTCATTTGAAGGAAACACAGGACCATACATTCTATACACAATAGTTCGTATTAAATCAATTCTTGAGAAATACAAAGCAGAAGGTGGAAGTGTAGATGGACTAGAGATTAAGGCTAGCGATAATGAAACACAAAACAAACTAATGCTAGAGATTTCTAAAGTCAATGAAGTGATAGAGTCAGCTGCTGAAGAACTTGCACCTCATAGAATCTGTCAGTATATTTATGAGTTATCAAATGTGTTTAACAGTTTTTATCACAACACAAAGATATTGGCAGAAGAGGATGAAGAAAAGAAGAAAGGCTATATTGCTTTGCTTGAACTAACAAAGAAAGTGCTAGAGACTGGAATTGATTTACTAGGATTTAGTGCACCAGATAAAATGTAATTAAAAATGGATTCGCTTTGGCGAATCCATTTATTTTTGCATTAAAAAAGGATTCCGATTGGAATCCTTTTATTATTTTTATTTATCAGCTTTTTTAGTAGTTTTGGCTGAAGCTTTCTTTGTGACTTCAACTTTCTTACTGTTGTTTGCTTTTTTACTAGCAGCTTTTGTTTCAGGAGCCACAGTAGTGTACTGAACGTTTCTGTCAGTAGCTTGGATAAGTACCTGTCTGAAACTCTGAATTTCTTGTTCGCTCCATTCTCTAGCTTCTGTAGGTGGAGTATAACAACCTGTCTGCTTAGCAACTGATATTCCCAAGAAACCTAAAATAGCAAGTACAACTATTGTAGTTATTACATAAGGAACAACCTTTTTGATTTTGCTAACTTTCTTAGGATTTTGACGGTTTTTCTTTTGCTCTTTATATTTATCAACTTTTTCTTGACTCATTAGTAATTACCTCTCGTATACAAATCTTTTAATATTATAAAACAAAGTCAACTGTAAAACAAGAACTAATTATGGTATACTGAATTGCAAGAATTAAAGGAGAATAAAGGCTTTTGAGCAAGTATAAATACATAATTTTCGACCTAGATGGAACACTTAGCGACTCCAAAGAAGGCATCACCAAAAGTGTTCAATATGCACTAGAAAAAGTCGGAATAATAGAAGAAAATTTAGATAATTTAAATCATTTTGTTGGGCCTCCTATGGTTGAGGAGTATATGAAATCTTATGGCATGTCCGAGGAAAAGGCTTACGAGACTCTAGATTACTATAGAGAGCGCTACGTTCCAACAGGTATATACGAGACAAAAATATATCCAGGCATTAAAGAGATATTAGAGGCTGTTAAGCAAAAAGATTTAAAAATTGGAATGGCCACATCTAAACCTGAGGGCATGGCCGAGGATGTAGCTAAATATTTAGAAATATTTGACTACTTTGACATTATTTGTGGCGCTGATCTGCATGGTCCTATACAAAGTAAGGCATCAGTTTTAAATAAACTGTTTGAAACTTCAGATTTTAAGAAAGAAGATTCTGTTCTTATAGGAGATACGAAATTTGATGTAGAGGGTGCTAATGAAGTTGGAATTGATTGCGTGGGAGTATCTTGGGGTACTGGAACTAAAGATGAAATGATAGATAGAGGTGCTCTTAGAGTATTTGACGATTACGAATCATTGATTGACTATTTGACAGGAGAGTAGAATGCAAAGAAGAGAAAAAGTTACATTCGGACATTTATGGGGTGCTTTTTATCCTGCACTAATGTATTTAGGCATTACTGTGATAGCAGGTATTATTTTGATGTTTATTGCTATTTCTCAGGGTCATGTAACAATTGAAAATGGAAATGTAAATTTTGGAAATATAGAAAGTGATTTTAGTTTGATGATGACATTCTTTGGTGGAATAATGTCAGCGCCATTACTAATTCTTATAAAGTATCTTGATGTAAAGAAACAACGAATGCTTGGAGCACATACCTACAAGTCTGTATTCTTTGCAAAGTATTTGTTAATTATTCCATTTGCAGTCAGTTTTATGTACGCATGCAATATGGTTGTTACTATAGTAGAAGCACTTATTCCAAGTGTGGCACATTCCTTTGACGAAACCGCAAAGGCTATATATGGTGCTGATATCGGAATGCAGATTGCTACAGCGGTAATTGTGGGACCTATCGTGGAAGAGTTAATCTTCAGAGGATTAATGTATATCAGACTTAAGAGGATGTTTGGCGCGGGTGTATCTGCGTTAGTAACAGGCCTTATGTTTGGATTATTCCATATGAATATTTCGCAAGGAATATACGCATTTTTGTTTAGTTATGGCGCAATATTTGTCTATGAAAGATATAAAAATATTTGTGCACCAATCCTATTCCACATCGCTGCAAATGCTATTTCGGTACTTGTAACTTTTGTTTATAAAGATTATAATACTTCAGCAAGAAGCAATACCTCTAGCCTAAGCACATCAAGCGAATGGGCTGGAGCATTATTTGTTTTTGTAATTAGTTTGGTAATCAGTGGCTTATTTGCGCTATGCATTTACAAATGGGTAAACCCAAAGAAGAAATAGATGGAGAACTAGTATGAAATTACTAACGGTAGCAATACCATGTTACAATTCAGAAGATTATATGGAAAAGAGCATTAGAAGTGCTCTTAATGGTGGTGAAAAAGTAGAAGTGTTGATTATTGATGATGGATCAACAGATTCTACATTGGAAATTGCCAAAAAATACGAGAAGAAATTTCCTAGCATAGTTAAGGTTATTCATAAAGAAAACGGCGGACATGGCGATGCTGTTAATGCCGGTATTAAAAACGCTACAGGAATTTACTTTAAGGTTTTAGATAGTGATGATGTACTAGGTAAAAAAGCTATGGCCAAAGTTCTCAATTTCTTAGAGAAAGCAGTTGAAACTGATATGGACATAGATATGGTCATTACAAACTTTATGTATGACAAGCAGGGCGTTAAGCGTAAGAAGATTATGAAATATAAATCAGCTATGCCTGTAGAAAAAGTTATTACTTGGGATGATGTAAAATTTGGACAGACACAGTATCTTTTGATGCACTCTGTTATGTATAGAACAGCGGTGCTAAGAGCATCTGGTCTTGAACTTCCAAAGCATACATTCTATGTAGATAATATTTATGTATTTACACCATTGCCATATGTTAATAAGATTTATTACTTAGATGTTGTATTCTATAAATATTACATTGGTAGAGATGATCAGTCAGTTAATGAGTCAGTAATGATTAAGAGACTCGATCAGCAGTACCGTGTAACAAAGATTATGTTAGATGATTACTGTGCTATGCATATCACTAATGACAGATTAGACAAAGTTTTAGTTCATTACTTCGATATGATGATGTGCGTATCTACAATCATGTCTATTAGAGAGGGCTCGAAACTACGCCTCAAAGACAAAGAAGAACTATGGGAGCATTTACAACTTAAGAATCCAGAACTATATAAGAAGGTTAGAAAATCTGTTTTGGGTAGATCAATGAACTTACCTGGAAAGTATGGAAGAAAGACTTCAGAGTTCTTGTACAAAGTAGTTCAAAAGATTTTTGGATTTAATTAAAAATACTATAAACTTATAATAAAAAA
>JAFWIO010000032.1 GCA_017514785.1 Eubacterium sp.
ACAGCAATTAATAGCGGAGATGATTCTGTTATGAAACTACAGTATTCGATTGATGTAATGGATATTATGACAAGGCTTAGAAATGAATGGGGATTGAAATATCCTGAGGAAGAGTAAATCGGAAGTTAAATGAACAAATTCCAGTTTAGAAATATAAACATAGAGGAGAAATAAAAATGGTAAAAACAATTATAGAAATAGATGGAATGATGTGCAATATGTGTGAGGCACATATGAATGATGTTATTAGAAGGACTATTCCTGATGCCAAAAAGATAAAGAGTTCTCATAAAAAGAATATGAGTAAATTTGTTACAGAGGAAAAACCAGATATTGAGAAGTTGAAAAAAGCTATTGATGAAATTGGATATAAGATTTTGTCAGTGGATTACCAATGATAATAAAAACTCTACCAATAGGTAGAGTTTTTTATTTATTCAATATCTCATTTGCAATTACACCTTTTGTAACACATCTGTCCATCGCCTGTTTAGAAATATACTTATGTGCCTCATCTTCAGCCATTCCCTTTTCAGTAATCAGCATTAGCTTTGCTTGATTAACTAGCCTAATTTCTTGCATCTTATCTTCGATAGATAATGTCTTTTTCTCGTAGCTTCTTGTGCGCTCTCTAGCGCTTTCTAGCCAGTTTAATGAGTGGGCTAGTATTTCGTCAGAAGTAGGCTTGGATGCTACAAATATGCCATATTTTGAGTAATTTTCGTGTATTTCGTCGTACAAATCATAGTGAACAAGCATCATAACAATAGATGCTTCATTGGTCGATAAATCGATTGCCAAATCATCTCCAGTTTCATCTGGAAGAGGAGTGTCAATGATTACAATATCGTATGCCTTCTCTAGATTTGCTCTCTTAGCGCTAGAAACAGAGGCTGTATATTTCACAGTTTCAAATTTCGAACTAGAAAGTAAATCATGCATGCTCGTTATTAAGTTTTGAGAAGCACTTACAACTAGAACGCTGTAAGTTTTTTCCTTTAAACTCATATAACCCTCGACAAATTATTTCAAATACTCAAGTATCCCGTTATTTAAACTACTCTTAACAAAATCACTATCTAAAGTAATAGATTTAGCTTCCTTAAGTGACTTAGGAAGTTTATCTGTGTTCTTAGAAAGAGTTGAGTCTTTATCCAAATCTGAAACATCAACTGGATCAGGTAGCTTCAAACCATTTTCAATACCGTACAAAGCAGCCTTAATAATTAGAGCAAATGCGATATATGGATTAGCCATAGAATCTGGTGAGCGAAGCTCGACTCTTGCATTATCTCTAGCAGTAGCAGTTACCCTAACTAATTGTGAACGGTTTTCCTTTGACCAAGTGATATATGAAGGCGCTTTATCATCGCCAAATCTTTCGTAAGAATTCTCAGTTGGATTTAGGAATGCTGTCATTTCTTTAGTCTTTTCTAAGATGCCTGCGCACATTCCTTCGAAGGCCTCGTTTGTATAGTTTTTATCTATTGAAACATTAATATGGAAGCCATTTCCTGGATGGTTAGCAAGTGGCTTAGCAGAGAAGTCTGCGTGTAAACCATTTCGTCCAGAAACTGACTTGACTATAGTCTGGAAAGTCATTACGTTATCTGCAGTAGAAAGAGCATCCGCATATTTGAAATCAATCTCGTTTTGGCCAGGACCCTCCTCGTGGTGAGAACTCTCAGGCTTAATGCCCATCTGATCCAAAGTCAAACAAATCTCACGACGGATGTTTTCTCCTTTATCCTCTGGCGCAATATCCATATCTCCGGCAAAATCATATGGATCTTTTGTAGGATTTCCATCTTCGTCCAATTTGAATAAGTAGAATTCTTGCTCAGAACCGAAAGAAAACTCTAGCCCTTTGTCGGCGGCTTCTTTCACTGCATTAGCAAGTAGTGTTCTAGAATCGCATTCAAAAGGAGAACCATCAGCGTAAGTGATGGAGCAATACATTCTAACAACCTTTCCACGCTCAGGCCTCCAAGGAAGCAACATAAGAGTGGAAGGGTCTGGATGAAGTACTAAATCCGAATTAGTGATATTTCCAAAACCTTCTATGGAAGATGGGTCGAAAGCAATGCCTTTGTCGAAGGCTCGGTCCAATTCTCCTGCCATAATAGAAATATTTTTTTGTTTGCCGGTAATATCGCAAAACGCGAGGCGGATAAACGCCACATCCTCTTCGCTTACGTATTCCATAACTTCTTCTTTGGTGTAAATCATAATAACCTCCAAAAATTAATTCATATGTAAATAAAAATAACTACCAACATAATGCAGGTAGTTATTCTAGTGCGTATTATTATATGTTTAATTGGCTACATACATTTGTTGATACGGATTTTTGCTGTCAGGAATTACAACTGTAAAGTCTGAATCCATAACGTCCTTTTTATTATAATCAAAAAGTTTGCAAAATTCATCTATATATTCTTCGATTTCTGCTTTATCTTTTAAAGTGGCTTTTCTGGCCGTAACTTGGTGTGGAAAGTGCACTCCCTTGCATTTGCTGCGGATAAACATCTTTCCGCCATGCATTCCAGTACAAGCATAGTTACCTACAATACGATCGTCCTCGCTATCAAGACCAAGTACGATTATAGTTCCACCTGCCTGATATTCGCCCAAGAAACTTCCAGCCTTACCGCCAATGATAAGAGAAGGGACTTTTTCCTTGTAAGCTTTCATATGAATGCCAGCACGATATCCAGCATCGCCTTTTACAAAAATGCTTCCGCCACGCATAGCATAACCAGCGGCATCGCCAATATTGCCGTGGATAACAATCTTACCCTCGTTCATAGTATCGCCAGTGGCATCTTGCGCATTTCCTTGAACTGTAATATTTGCACCATTAAGATAGGCACCCAATGCGTTTCCTGGAATACCCTCTATAGTAATATTTTTGTCATTCATGCCAGCAGCAATAAACCTCTGTCCTAAACAATTTTTGACAGTGATTGTTTTACCCTTATCCCTAATTTTTTCATTTAGTAATTTGTAATCTATATCATTTGCTACAATATTCATAATGCCTCCTAAACTCTACTTCCTAATTTTTCTGCACGCATGTCTTCGTCAAAGACACCTAGAGAAGTAGTAGTCATTAAAGTTTCAAAATCTATACTGTCTAGTGGAGTTTCCTCTCTAATTAGAGAAGTGAAAATTCCTGCTCTGTCAGTATCTCCCACTAGCATGTATCCAACTAGTTTGTTATCCTTTACAAAGAACCTCTTGATAGAAGTAGAAGTGGTCTCGTCAAAGACGGTAGCTCCTTGTTCTTTGGTAGGATAAGATCCAGCGGATATTGAGTGAAGACCAAAGAATCCGATTGAGTTCATTGGTATGCCTTTAGTGAATTCTAAAATTTCGCCGGCCATATTCTTGCCTGCACATTCTCCTTGGAAGTACGCGTTAGGCAGAATCGCCAATACTCTGTGATCCCCCAAGCTTAAATCATAGCCTTCAGCACAATCTCCAGCTGAATAAATATTTTTAACACTTGTCATACAGTGCTTATCTACTAAGATTCCTCGGTTAACCTTGCAACCAATATCCCCCGCCAAAGAAGTATTAGCTTTAACACCAACTGCTAAAACTAAAACGTCAAATTCTACAGTTGAGCCATCATTCATAGTAGCGACATTTCCGTCAAACTCTGCAACTGAATTTGAAAGCATAAACTCAATGCCAGCATCCTCTAATACATTTTGCATCATCTTGGCTGGAACGCTATCTAGAATACTTGATAAAACTCTGTCAGCCAAATCACAAACTGTAATTGATTTAACCCTTTCGGCTAATCCTTCAGCGCATTTAAGTCCAATCAAACCTGCACCAATAATCAAAACTCTAGAATTCTTATCAATAGACTTTTCAAGTCCCAACGTATCATCCAAAGTCATAAAGCAATGCTTGTTTTCTACAGTGTCCAACCCTTTAAAAGGTGGAACGAAAGGAGTAGAGCCAGTACAAATACAAAGTTTCTCAAAACTTCTTGAACCGCGCTTTGAACCAGACTTAAAACTAACCTTTTTAGCTTTCTTATCAATCTTTGTAACTTCACTGTCTAGCAAAACTTCCACATTGTTCTTTTTGTAGAATGAATTGGTTCTATATTTCATCTTATTTAGAGTAGTTTTTCCTTCTAGATAGTAGGAGATAAGAGGTCTTGCGTAAGTCATATGTTTCTCTTTTGCAATAACAGTGATAGAACCTGTCTTATCCACACTTCTGATTCCCTCAATACATCCAATAGAAGAAATGCCGTTTCCAATAATTACATATTTACTCATAATCTATCTCTCCTCAAAAACTATAGCCTTGTTTGGACATCCTTTGACGCAGGCTGGCTCGCCGCATGAATTCTTAACGCAAAGTTCGCACTTAGTCATCGTGCCATCTTCACCCACCGTCAAAGAACCATAAGGACAAACCAAAACGCAAGTATGACAACCTACGCATTTGTCTTTGTCTATAACAACCACGCCGTCCTTTTTAGAAATAGCGCCCGCAATACAACTCTTCACACAGATTGGGTCTTCGCAGTGGCGACAAGACACGGCAAAATGTATTTGATCTTTATCATCCACTTTGATGCGAGGATATATTGGTTTATCTTTAAGTGCCTTTACCATATCTTCACACCCAGAGTTTGCGAATGCACAATTGTATTCACATAGATGACATCCTAAACACCATTTTTCATTAACATATACTTTCTTCATCTTTATTCTCCTGCATGTTTAATTCCTAATATCTCAAGTTCTTTCTCATTTAAGCCAACGCCTCGAAGCATCAATCTGTTACCTTTAAGCGCTTCAATCGAGTTAATACCCATAGCACCAATAATCTCTTTAATCTCGTGCTTCCAAGCAGTCATCAAATTAACGAGTCTCTTTGTTCCAATATCAGGATTTAATCTCTTCACAAGTTCTGGGTCTTGAGTTGCAATACCCCAGTTACATTTACCGCTCTGGCAAGTTCTGCAAAGGTGACATCCCATTGCAAGTAGAGCAGAAGTTGCCACATAACAAGCATCAGCACCCAAGGCAATAGCCTTAACCACATCTGCAGCACTTCTAATGCTTCCTCCAACTACTAAGGACACATTGTTTCTAATGCCTTCTTCGCGCAGTCTTGAATCGACTGAAGCAAGAGCAAGTTCAATTGGAATACCGACATTGTCCCTGATACGAGTTGGAGCAGCACCAGTACCACCTCTAAATCCATCAATCGCAATAATGTCTGCGCCGGATCTAGCAATACCGCTGGCAATCGCTGCAATATTATGAACAGCAGCTACCTTTACGATAATAGGCTTCTTATAATTAGTAGCCTCCTTCAAAGAGAAAACCAATTGTCTTAAATCTTCTATAGAATAAATGTCATGATGTGGAGCAGGACTGATGGCATCTGAGCCTTCTGGGATCATACGAGTTCTCGACACATCGTCCACAATCTTCTTTCCAGGAAGATGTCCGCCGATACCAGGCTTAGCGCCCTGGCCCATCTTAATCTCAATAGCCTTACCAGTCTCAAGGTATTCCTCGTGCACACCGAAACGTCCTGAAGCTACTTGAACGATAGTGTTATCGCCGTATGCGTAGAAGTCTTCGTGCAGTCCGCCCTCACCAGTGTTATAGAAAATGCCTAATTCCTTTGACGCCCTCGCCAAAGATGCGTGAGCATTGTAACTGATTGAGCCATAACTCATTGCTGAGAACATTACTGGCATTGATAGTTCTAACTGAGGATCTAACTCGCATTTCAAGTTTCCGTTCTTATCTTTCTCCACAAATGATGGTTTCTTTCCTAAGAAAACCTTTGTCTCCATAGGTTCACGTAGTGGATCAATAGGAGGGTTTGTTACTTGAGATGCGTTTATCAAAATCTTATCCCAGTAAACAGGCATTGGTTTTGGATTACCCATAGAGGAGAGTAGAACTCCGCCTGTGTCAGCCTGTTTATATATTTCGTTTATTGTGTCATTTTGCCAGTTCGCATTCTCGCGAAGTTTGCAGTCGCTCTTTACGATTTTTAGAGCGCGAACTGGACAAAGTGAAACGCAGCGCTGACAGTTCACACATTTTGACTCATCAGCTTTTACCACGTCTAAATCCTCATCGTATGAGTGAACTTCATTTGCGCACTGGCGCACACACACTTTACAATGTATACATTTGCTTTCGTCCCTGACTACTTCAAATTCAGGGTATATATAATTAATACTCATAATAGTTCCTTTCTATATTTGTACGTCGTCGTTTAGTTTTACGATTACTGGTTCACCGCCGGCCGGAGCGTAAATATTTTCGGCATCAGGTTCCATCATTCTGATTGCAACTTCCTCGCTGCCGATTATCACTTTGTCGTCCTTTTCGCCCACAACCATAGATCTAAGTTTCAATCTATCATTAAGTGCCATCAAGCCTCGGTCAAAACCAAGAACAATTGAAAATGGACCAGTAACTAAAAGATTTGAAAAAGCAGTTCTAAGATAAGTTAGTTTTTCTCGCTCTTTCTTTGGCTTTGAATCAATAGTCTGCCAGAATGGAGCAGCCACAACATTTGCCGCCTCTGCATAAGATAATCCCTGGCGTCTAACTAAGTAATCAAATATGTAAGTAATAACTTCTGTATCTGTCTGAAGATTACAGTTGTAACCAAACATTTCGATAAATCTTCTATTTGAATCATATGAGGATATTTCGCCGTTATGTACGATAGAGTAGTCGAGGAGTGTAAATGGATGAGCGCCTCCCCACCAACCAGGTGTGTTTGTTGGATATCTGCCGTGTGCCGTCCAAGAATATCCTTCGTATTCCTCTAGGCGATAGAACTTACCAACGTCCTCTGGGAAGCCGACCGCTTTGAAGGCACCCATGTTTTTGCCGCTTGAGAATACATATGCATTCTTTATACTGTTGTTAATCTCCATAACAGTTCTAGCAACATATGTCTTTTCATCTAGCTGCAAATGATTCATCATAGACTTGAGTGGTGCAACAAAGTATCTCCATATCATAGGAACATCTGTAATACTTTTTACCTGTCTAGTAGGAATCTGTTCAGCTCTTACTATTTCAAAGCGCTCTTTTAAGAAAGACTCAGTAGTCTTTCTAGTATCTCGATTATTAAAAAAGAAATGTAAAGCATAAAAGTCTTTATACTCTGGATATATTCCGTATGCAGCAAAACCACCGCCCAGACCGTTTGAACGATCGTGCATTGGTTTCATTGCATTAGTAATCACATCTCCACGTATTCCTTTTCCCTCTTTAGAAATAATGGCCGCGATAGCACAACCCGATGGAATACGGATATCTCCTTCTAACCTCATTATTAAACTCCCTTCGTAATGTAAATTAGTAAAAAAGAAAAGGCGCTCATTACACACACGAATCTCTCGTGTATATAATGAACGCCTTTGCTCATCAGGTAATACTATACACTTAATAAAATTAAATGTCAAGTAATTATAATTAAAAAAATCAAGTTATCGTAGCGAAAACTTAAAAAAGTTAAGAAAAGTGCTTGACAAGTGTTTAGGGTGGGTTTATAATGCACCTAATTGATGAAGGCAATGGCGTCTTCAAGCGAAAGCTTGGAGGCGCCTTTTTTCTTTGTCAAAATAGTTGAGGCTAAGCCCCGAGGCTAGTATTAATCGGGGATTTGGCAGAAAAGGAGATTTTTATGAAACAGGTAAAAGAGAACTTTGGAAAACTAGTTTTTGATGACAGAGAAATGAAAGCGAGATTGTCTAGCAAGATTTACAATTCTTTGAAGAAGACGATTAGCGAGGGAGCAAAATTAGATAGTAATGTAGCAGATGCTGTTGCAGTTGCAATGAAAGATTGGGCTGTAGAAAACGGAGCTACTCATTATACACATTGGTTCCAACCTTTGACAGGTGTTACAGCGGAAAAGCATGATAGCTTTATCGCACCTGCACCAGACGGTGGAGTTTTGATGGAATTCTCAGGCAAGGAATTGATCCAAGGTGAGCCGGATGCTTCATCATTTCCATCAGGAGGACTTAGAGCAACATTTGAAGCAAGAGGATACACTGCATGGGACCCAACATCATATGCTTTTATAAAAGGAACAACACTTTGTATTCCAACAGCGTTTTGTTCATACGGCGGTGAGGCATTAGATAAGAAAACACCTTTACTTAGATCAATGGAAGCGTTGAACAAGCAAGCGCTACGTATACTAAAACTATTTGGTAATGAAGAAGTTAAGTATGTAAGTACCTCAGTTGGTCCAGAGCAAGAGTACTTCCTTATAGATAGAAAAGAATACGACAAACGTCCTGACCTTAAGTATACAGGTAGAACATTGGTTGGTTCTAGACCACCAAGAGGACAGGATTTGGATGACCACTACTTTGGTGTAATCAAACCAAGAGTTGCAGCTTATATGGAAGACTTAAACGACGAACTTTGGAAACTTGGTATTTATGCTAAGACTGAGCATAACGAAGTTGCTCCAGCACAGCATGAGTTAGCACCTATATATGACACAACAAATATTGCGGCAGACCACAACCAGTTGATGATGGAAATTATGCAAAAGGTTGCATCAAAGCATGGACTTGTTTGTCTGCTACATGAAAAACCATTTGCCGGCGTCAACGGTAGTGGTAAACACAACAACTGGTCAGTGGGAACAGATACTGGTGAAAACCTACTTAACCCTGGTGATACACCAAGTGAAAACGCTCAGTTCTTACTATTCCTTTGTGCAGTTATTAAAGCGGTTGATGATTATCAAGATCTTCTTCGTATATCAGTGGCCACAGCAGGAAATGACCACAGACTAGGAGCAAATGAAGCACCTCCAGCAGTTGTTTCAATGTTCTTAGGTGATGAGCTAACAGCAATCCTTAAGGCTATTATGAACGATGAGCCTTACGAAGGAACTGAGACAAAGAAAATGAAGTTGGGTGTAGATGTTCTTCCAAGGTTCAATAGAGATAACACTGACAGAAACAGAACATCACCATTTGCATTCACTGGTAATAAATTCGAGTTTAGAGCACTTGGTTCTTCAAACAGTATTTCATGCGTAAACATTATGCTTAACGCAGCAGTAGCAGAGAGTTTGAAGATATATGCAGATAGATTAGAGGGCGTAGAGAACTTTGAAGAGGCCCTTCACGAGATGATTAAGAAAACTATTAAAGATCACAAACGCATTATCTTTAATGGTAACGGATATGACGAAGCATGGATTAAAGAGGCAACAGAGGAGAGAGGCTTAGTGAACTATAAAACTACAGCCGATTGTATGCCTCACTTGCTAGATGAGAAAAACGTAAAAATGCTTACAGAACAAAAGGTATTTACTCCAGCAGAATTAAATTCCCGTATGGAGATTATGTTAGACAACTACTGTAAGACTATAACAATCGAAGGCAACACTTTGGTTGATATGGTTAGAAAAGACATTCTACCATCTATTGAGATGTATCTCAGCAAAGTGGCCGAGACTGCTAGTCTTAAACAGAAGGTTGATTCAAAAATGTCCATATCGTATGAAAAAAATATTATGAATAAGTTATCTAGCCTCAACGACATAATATTTGCTGGAGTAGATACTTTAGAAAAAGTGTTAGAGGAAGAGCAGGCTATCGAAGACATTGTTGAGCAGGGTTATGCTATCCGCGACAAAGTACTTCCAACTATGGAAAGTCTAAGAGAAGCATGTGACCAGGCTGAAATGATAGTAGCTAAAGAGTATTGGCCATATCCATCATATGGTGAAATGCTATTTGGTGTTAAATAATAAAAATAATTAAAAATAGAATGGAGTGATGTATATGTATTTAGTCGCAATGGGGGCTACAAAGATATTGGAACAGGCTACGTCAAATAGTTTTGCTATTTGGTTCTTGATAGGTGCAGCATTGGTATTCTTTATGCAATGTGGTTTCGCGATGGTGGAGAGTGGATTTACCAGAGCGAAGAGTGCCGGCAATATCATAATGAAAAACTTGATGGACTTTTGTATTGGTACATTTATGTTTGTGTTCTTAGGATATGGTTTGATGATGTCAGAAGACTACATTATGGGACTTATAGGTCTTCCAAACCTAGATATCTTTTCGAACTTTAACCATTTCAACTATTCACAGTTTGTGTTCCAGCTAGTATTTTGTGCTACAGCAGCCACTATAGTTTCAGGTGCTATGGCAGAGCGTACTAAGTTCAGCGCTTACTGTATATATTCAGCATTAATCAGTTTAGTTGTTTATCCAATCAGTGCAGGATGGGTTTGGAACTTGGCCGGCAAAGGTTGGCTACAGCAATTACACTTTGTCGATTTCGCAGGATCAGCAGTTATCCACTCAGTAGGTGGTGTAGCAGCTTTGATAGGTGCCATTATTGTTGGACCTCGTATCGGTAAATACACTGTAAGAAGAAAGACCGGAAAAGTTAAAGTAAATGCTATCCCTGGTCACTCGCTTACACTGGGCGCACTTGGTGTATTCATCCTTTGGTTTGGATGGTACGGATTTAACGGTGCGGCCGCTACAAATAACGATTCGCTCGCAGTTATTTTCTTAAACACAACTATAGCTCCAGCTTCGGCCACAGTTGTGTGTATGATTTATACATGGATTAAAAATAAGAAACCAGACGTTGGTATGTCATTAAACGCCGCTTTAGCAGGATTGGTGGCAATCACTGCAGGATGTGCCTCTGTGGATGCACTCGGTGCATTTATTATAGGTGCTGTGGCAGGTATTTTAGTAAATGTCGCAGTTAGCGTAATAGATAACAAATTCCATATCGATGATCCGGTTGGTGCCGTGGCAGTTCATATGGTAAACGGTATTTGGGGAACTATCGCAGTTGGTTTGTTTGCAACAGGTAGAGGTGAAACTGTCAATGCCTTTGCCGATGGCTCAGTATATGCCGGTTTGTTCTACGGTGGTGGATTCAAACTTTTAGGAATTCAGGCACTCGGTATTGTGGCAATTGATGTTTATGCAGCAATTATGATGTTCTTAGTATTTAAGCTAATCAAGCACACAATCGGCCTTAGAGCTTCAGAGGAAGACGAACTAGCAGGTATGGATATTTCGGAGCACGGACTTGCTTCAGCTTACGCAGACTTCCTACCTATCGCTCCTGCATACATGGGAGAGAGTACAGGACCTATTGATATTTCAGATATTGAACCTGCGCACTTGAACTTGAGCAGTACAACGAGTGGAAGTACTTTGACAAAGATTGTTATCGTCTGCGCCGAAGAAAAATTCACAGTTCTTCGAGACACAATGGCAGAGATTGGCGTAACTGGTATGACAGTTATCCAGGCAATGGGCTGTGGTGTAGAGCAAGGTAAGACGGGACGATATCGTGGTGTTAGCATGAGCATGAACTTGAAACCTAAGGTTAAGGTTGAGATTGTGGTTTCTAAGATTGATCCTAACTTAGTAGTAGCAGCAGCTAGAAAAGCACTATACTCTGGAAAAGTTGGAGATGGTAAGATCTTCGTATCACAGATTCAAGACATCATGCGTATACGAACAGGCGATACTGGATACAAAGCTTTACAGGACGAGAATTAATTTATAAATTCACAAATAAAAAAACACAAGGGATTTCACTAACAATCGTTCTATCCCTTGTGTTTTTTTATTTTTATATTTTATTTCTTAATTCTCAAACAAAGCATTGTAGTATCATCAAATTGCTCAGCGCCTTGAATGAAATCGTCTATAGCATTATACATTTCATTTATTATTGTTTCTGGATTAGTGGATGGCATATTGTTTAATGCATCTACCATATAATTCATTCCCATTTGTTTATCGTTATTGTCTGTAGCCTCTGGCACACCGTCTGTGTAAACATATATTACATCACCCTTATCTAGTTTAACAGTGTATTCTGAGTACTTTGACTCAGGCATAGCACCGAGCACTAGACCGTGCTTATCTTTGAACAACTCGAATGATTTTCCCTCTCTATAAATTACTGGGTACTCGTGACCAGCGTTTGCACAAGTGAGAGTGCCAGTAGAGATTTCCAAAATTCCAAGCCAAACTGTAACAAACATATCAGCACCATTATTATCCAAAACTTGTTTGTTTACTTCTTCCAAAATCTTGCCAGGAGAAGTAGGGTGCATCAAAGCAGTGTTGTTAATCAAAATCTTTGTGGCCATCATTGTTAGTGCGGCTGGGACACCTTTGCCGGACACGTCTGCTATTACAAGTGCAAGATGGTCGTCGTCTAGTAAGAAGTAATCATAAAAGTCTCCGCCCACTTCCTTTGCAGCCTTCATCGAAGCATATAAGTCAAACTCTGAGCGCTCTGGGAAAGGTGGGAATGTTTGAGGTAGCATTCCGTCTTGAATATTTCTAGCGATATCAAGCTCTGCCCCAATACGCTCTTTTTCTGAAGTGAGGTTTTCTACTTGGTGGATGTAATCTCTGATTTCAGTATTCATAAATTCGAATGAATCTGCCAGTTCCTCAATCTCATCGTGTGTGTTTATATCAAGTTCCACATCTACATCTTCTTTTAAGTTTTGTGCCATAGTCTTTGACACAGAATTCAATGTGTGAAGTGGAATGATTAGTTTTTTCTTCATGTATCTGTACCAAGCTAGTATTGCTATGATTATAACAGTTAGTACAGGAATCATAACGGCCAAGATAAAGTGAAGAAGTCTTACTTTAACTTGCTCCATGGTAGTGTCAGCGCCTGCCAACGCCACAAGGTTATGGTCGCTGTCAAAGATAGGGTAGAATGAGCATGAAATTTGGCCAATGCCTTCTTCGTAACCAACTAGAATGCCTGGCTTAGGATTTTTTCTAAAAGTCTTTTCAACAAACTCTTTTCCGCCCTCCATATATTCTTCTCTGTGATTCAAATCATCAGCACTGTGAATAGTATCTGAATCCCAAACATATTCCATATCATTTTCATAAGGAATGAAAACATAGTAGTATGCTAGACCTGTGTTGTTCTGGATTGAGTCCAAGTATTTTTGGACTTCTTTGTAATAAGGGTCATTGTAAAATGCCTTCTTATTTTCTGAGTGGGCATATTTTTTAACATAATCACCGTCAATATATTCTGCAGCTGATTTTGCATAACCAGATGTGATGTCTTGGAAATTATCCAAAGTTTGTCTCTGGTAAATAAAAGCCACACAGCCTGAAACAGAGATAATCATAACGATACCCAAAATTATAAGACCGTAGACTGTTTTTCTACCTATTGACCTTCCATATTTTTTCTTTTTCATATTTCCTCCCAGGAATATTTATCTAAATCTAATTCTACTCAAGAATATATCAGCTTCTCTGACTTTTCTGTAGAAGTGAGTAACGATTCCAGTCGCAACAACTATAATCGCACTTAGAGCTAGAACCCAAGGCATTGATATAAAGTCTTTTCCTTCCTCCATTATATCCTTGCCGTGTGGTGGTCCGAACGGGAATATAAACACATAAACACTCATACATACAAAGAAGTAATGAATACAGTAGTATGATGTCAAAACTTTACTAGCGCCCATGACAAAGTTCTTGATTCCTTTTGAAAAAACTTTTCCTAGTACGTGGTAAAGCCCAAGCATTGCAAATAAAACAAACATACTTGCAATCGCATCATCTAGTCTTAGGTGATAGTAGCAGTATTCGCCTTCGGCAAACATTCCCCGTCCATTAGCTACACCATAGAATATATAGATGAGACCTATTATAGCTGAAATAGGTGATACTACCAAATAGAATAAATCTTTGTTTTTGACTTTAATCCAGTAACGGGTAAATACATACCCTATTATAGGAATGATTAGCCAGTTGAGTAGTGGGAATGTGGAATAAATAGTTTCATCTTTATTAGCAGTTCCAATAAAGTATCCCAAAACCATATTTAGTAAATCATTACCTGTATCTAAGCCTTTGATAAATGGCAAGTTACCAACTATAGAACAACCTATGCCCACAAGAAGCATAACGTAATGTCTGAATTTAAATTTAATCATTAAAGCGATAGCGATTATCGCGAGAAATGCAAACTGTAAAATATCACTTTCAAACATCTTATTAAGAAGTGTATCTAAATAGTATTCGCGGTTATGTGTAATAGCATAACCTATAAGTGATGGTATTAAGTATCTAAAAATGTTTAGAATAATACCAGCAATACCTACTCTGATAGCATGAATAGAAAGATCCCTAGGACTATTCTTTCTAGCATAAACCAATCCGAATCCTATTGTGAACATAAAAACTGGCGCGCCAAATGGTCCACCTATAATACTGTCAAAAAAGTATGGTAATCCTTTGGAGAGGTCGTTTATACACTCGCCAGTCAAATGAACAAATGGTAAGAAAAACATCAACACCACTTTTGCCATATCTATTTCAAATTGTCTTGTTTTATTAACGACTTTAGTGTCGAAAATAGAATAATATAGTTTCTTCAAATTGATTCCCCAATTAAAACTTTTAACTTATATATTATACCAAATAAAAGCCTTTATTTGTAAAGGTATTATATATAAAAGGGTAGTGCGCATTTTTGTGGAGAAAAATTATTTAAAAAAACTTTTTTAAAAAATTGTTGACAAGATATTTTTCATAGTGTAATATACTCTCAAACCGTTGAAGAAGAGTAAGTAAGTTTTAAAGTTACGTTTCAAGAGAGTCGTAGGCGGTGGGATTGCGATAATAGTATTTAAAACCGAATGGGCTTCTGAGGGATCGCTGAAATTACAGTATGCGATACGAAGTAGGCACTTCGTTAAAAGGGTCAGCATATGATAGTATGCGTGAGAGGGCATCAGAAGATGTCAAGCCGGGTGGCACCGCAGGATTAAGAATTTTCATCCTGTCCCAGCATTTGTTGGGACAGGATTTTTTTATTTCCCAATAAGAGATAAACTTCTCTTTCTTCGAAATAACTTTTACGAAATAAAAAAATCAACGTTTCAACGAATCGTATAATTATATTTTATGAAAGGAGGCAATTATTATGCCAAACACAAAAATACCTTACAAAACATACTTAGACGAATCGGAGATGCCACAAAAATGGTATAACCTTAGAGCAGACATGAAGAACAAACCAGCACCATTACTAAACCCAGGTACTGGAGAGCCTATGAAGGCTGAGGAACTAGAAGGAGTTTTCTGTAAAGACTTAGTAGAACAGGAACTAGATAACGATACAAAGTACTTTGATATCCCAGAGGAGATTAAAGAGTTTTACAAGATGTATCGTCCATCACCATTAGTTAGAGCTTACTTCCTAGAAAAGAAACTAGGAACACCAGCAAAAATCTACTACAAGTTCGAAGGAAACAACACAAGTGGAAGCCACAAGCTTAACTCATCTATAGCGCAAGCTTATTACGCTAAGAAGCAGGGCTTGAAAGGTGTTACTACAGAAACAGGAGCTGGCCAATGGGGAACAGCTTTATCAATGGCTTGTTCATACTTTGACTTGGACTGTAAAGTATACATGGTTAAGGTTTCATATGAGCAGAAACCTTTCCGTCGTGAAGTTATGAGAACTTATGGTGCTTCAGTTACACCTTCACCATCTATGAATACAGAGGTTGGTAAGAAGATTAACGCTGAACATCCAGGAACAACAGGAAGTTTGGGATGTGCTATCTCAGAGGCTGTAGAAGATGCAGTAACACACGAAGGTTACAGATATGTACTAGGTTCAGTATTAAACCAAGTACTTCTTCACCAGTCAGTTATCGGTCTTGAGACAAAAGCTGCACTTGATAAGATTGGCGAGAAAGCTGATATCATTATCGGTTGTGCAGGTGGTGGATCAAACCTAGGTGGACTTATCGCTCCATTTATGGGTGAGAAACTACGTGGCGAAAATGATTACCAGATAATCGCAGTTGAGCCACAGTCATGTCCATCATTCACAAGAGGTCGATATGCATACGACTTCTGCGACACGGGTGCTATTTGTCCATTAGCTAAGATGTACACACTTGGTTCTGACTTTATTCCAGCACCAAACCACGCAGGTGGACTAAGATACCACGGTATGAGCTCAATTCTTTCACAGCTATACGATGATGGTCTAATGGAAGCTAGAACAGCTGCACAGACTGACGTATTTAAGGCTGCTGAAGAGTTTGCTAGAGTAGAAGGAATCCTTCCTGCTCCAGAAAGTTCACACGCTATCAAGGTTGCTATAGACGAAGCACTTAAGTGCAAAGAAACTGGCGAAGAGAAGACTATCGTATTTGGTCTTACAGGAACTGGTTACTTTGACATGGTTGCTTACGAGAAATACCACGATGGTGAAATGGAAGATTACATTCCATCTGATGAAGAACTTGAAGCAAGTTTAGCAAAACTACCAAAGGTTGAAGCTTAAATAATTTTTAATACAAAGAAAAAACGGTGGGTGCTCACTAACAATCGTTTGCATCCCACCGTTTTTTCTTTGTCTAAATATATAAAAAACCTTCACATTTTGTTCCTTTTTTAAACACAAGTTGTTCACAGATTAAAATTATCATATAGACATAACTTCAAAGGAGGTACATAAGTATGAAGGAATTTTTTAAGAGTGGAAAGAACATAGCAATTTTGGTTTTGGCGATTGTCTTGGCCGGATCAGTAGCTTGTAATATATGTTTAGCTACAAGGAGATGTGCTCCTAGAGGTCCAAAGGGAAATGACAAGCAAATCGAGCAGTTCCATGGACAGCAGGGTGGACCACAGGGTCAGGCACCTCAGGGAAATGATAACCAGCAGGGTCAGCCACCACAAGGTCAGCCACCTCAGGGACAACCTCCACAAGGAGAAGCCCCTAATGCGCAGGCTCCAAACGACGGTCAGAATAGTCAGAAGAAAGACACAGATAAGAAGGGCAGCAATGATGACAAGAAAGACTCAGAAGACGATGACGACAAAGACGAAAATGCAAAAACACAATAAACTATAATAGTTTAATGTTCGATTAGTTTTTTTCAAAATTTTTCTCCGAAAGAAGTCCTAGAAATAGGGCTTCTTTTACTTTGAAAAAGACGGTTTGTCTAGTATAATAGTGAAAGTTTATGAAATACATCTTTATATAGAAGAAAGACGAAACAATGGCAAAGAAAACTAGAAGAAAAGTTAATACACTTTCTACAGTGCAAGGTTATGCAGTGTTGATTATCTTGCTTATTATTCCTGTGCTTTTTTCTTACTTATATTTCAATGGAAGAGTAGTAATAGATATTCCTGAAGGTTGTGGTTGGTATGCCACTAGAGAGTGGGATCTAAATTACTACGACTGCGCAGTTGGTTCAAACCAATACAAAGTTGACCAGTTGTGGGAGCAGGAGTCTCCACATAAAAGACAAGATGACCAGGGATTCCAAAAACTATACGGAAGATATTTGATTGCGTGCACCCAGACCTTTGGCGAGGTTGGTGATAAGATCGATTTCTTGATGTCAGATGGCACAGTTTTGAAATGTATCATTTATGACAGCAAGAGTCAGAAAAAAACCTATTATGACCAACATCCAGCTGATAAATGGGGTCATAACGATGGAGCGGTGGTACTAGAGTTTGTCGGAACCGCAGCACTAGAAGACAATCCATATAAAAACCTCGGTCTACAAAAGGAACACACAGTAAGAGCTATTAGATACGGTAATATTTTAGATGATTAATAACAGGCAAATGTTCATATAATGAACACATTTGGCTGTTATTATTTTGATAACTAAAAAATGAGTAGTTTACATAAATTATTGCACGGAGTATAATACTATTGTTATGGCTTTGAGTCGGAAAAAAGTTATGAAAAAAGTTAAGATTTTATTAGCCTTAGTGGTAGCACTAAGTCTTTTCTTTGCACCTTCATATATGGTTGAGGCAAAGAAGTCTTCGAAGAAGACGCAGACCAAGATTCACAAAAAGGATTCAAAAAAGTCAGAAGTATACGATATTAAAACAAATTCTATAAAGATTAGATTAAAGGGATTTGAGAATAAGCAGAATATCGTACTATCTTTTTATGAGAAGCAAGATAACGGAAAATATAAAAAGATAAAGACTGAAAAGAAAGCCGAAGTCAAAGGAGATGTCTTCAAATTTAAGCAGATAATAAACGAAAAGAGCGATTTTGACTATGGCAAGACTTATAAGTACAAGATTACTAGCAAAGAGTGCTATGTAGAGAAAAAGGATTTGGCGGAGTATTTAAGACCTAATTATGGATTGGATTATGGAAATAAAGGTTTGTATTCAGGCCAAGTTGATAAAAAGTTATCCGACGGCGACAAAGTAAACTTCAAAAACTGCGGAAAGCTATTAGCATTTAAGCATATAAATAGTAAAGATAAGAAAACTTTTAAAACCATTACAAAACAAAAGAGACTTTTGGCGTTTTCTAAAAAATAC
This sequence comes from Eubacterium sp., assembly GCA_017514785.1. Classification (GTDB taxonomy): domain Bacteria; phylum Bacillota; class Clostridia; order Lachnospirales; family Lachnospiraceae; genus Eubacterium_G. Next base: position 18,416 of record JAFWIO010000032.1, read on the forward strand.
AAAAAATACACTTATTCTCAAGCTAAAAGACATCAAAAAGGTTTTGCTGATTGCTCATCGTTTGTTTATGCCTGCTACAAAGACATTGGAATGAACATGGGTGGAGAAGGAGCCAACACTGAGACAGAGCTTAGATGGTGCGAGCAGAACGCGCTAAAGGTAAAACTCGGAAGTGCAAAGCTAGGAGATATTATTTTCTATTCAGATGAGGATATAGATACTTTTGAAGAACACTACAAACATGTTACGCACGTTGCAATGTTTAAAGACAATAAGACTATTATGGAAATGTCTGGCGATGGTGTAGACTTTAGGACTAGAACAGTATCTGCTAGGGATCACGACTGTATCGCGGTTTATCGACCAATTTATGACTCAAAAGACTTGGTAGATAAGGATTTCCATAAGCAGAATTTGAAGAAGTCTAAGAAGGAAAAAGAAAAAGACTATTTAAAGAAGCATTCGAAGAAAATAAAAGAAGCTGAGAAAAAGGCTAAGAATAGTAATAAGAAAAAGAAGAAACAGCCAGTTAAGGAAACTGCTAATCCTGAGGGAGAGGCTATAAAGACAGAAGAAGAGACCGACGAAGGATCATCGTGGTAATCTAAAAATAAACATAAAAAAAGAACAAGGACTAAAATCCTTGTTCTTTTTTTACTATATTTAATTATTTAAATTGATGTCCATCGATTGAAAGTTTTGCTCCAGCCACATAGCCTGAGAAAAACTTATATTTCTTCATGTTGATTTTCTTACCGTGATACTTAACTGTCTTATCTCCACTTAGTGCAGAAGCAGCAGCTTTTTTAACACTCTTGCTTATCTTGCCACTATCATAAAGTCTAAATGATCTTTTAAGTGAACCATTTCTTACTGGAGAGAACTGACCTCTCTGGTAAACCACGCCTTTAACGCTGTTTGGGAACTGTTTAGATTTAACTCTGTTCATAATAACAATTCCAACTGCCTTTTTACCTGCGTAACTTTGGTTACCTGCTTCACTGTTGATGATTGCTGCCATAAGTCTTAGTGTTGAAGCTTTTGCTTTGGCTTCCACTGTCTTGTTAGCAGTAGGGCCAACAAACAATGATGCGCTAAGCATTGATATTATTAATGTTGTAAGAACAATTGTTTTTAATATTTTCGCTTTCAAAAAATCGCCTCCAAATATTACATAAATGTTACAATTTGTTTTCACGAGTATTAATTAAACCATCTTTTTTGTAATTTGTCAACCCAATTTTGTAATAAATGTGATGCTCACTGAACATACATTCGATTTGATTTTTTGCCGATTTGTACTATACTTAAAGAAGAGTGAAAGGATGGTATTTGCTATGAAAACTAGAATTAAACAGATGATATGCATGGTAGTTTTAGCGTCTATGGTATGCGTATATGCGCTAGCAACTACAAATACAAAAGCAGTACTAAAGGAACCTCAGGTTTCTCCTAATGAAATGGGAAATTTCCTTGCTGGAAAGGTTAGTGCAAAGAAAAAAGACAGTAATAAAGCAAAAAAGAGCGAGACTGTTTATATTGAGTTGGGTGATGATGGCTCTGCTAAAAATACTACTGTCAGTGATATTCTAACCGTAGTTGGAAAAGATCCTGTTAAGGATGTTTCTGATCTAAATAAGATTAAGAATCTAAAAGGAAGCGAAAAATATACTAATAAAGATGGAAAACTAGTATGGGAGAATAAGGGTAAGGACATTACATACCAGGGAACTACTCAAAAAGAGCCTCCTATCAGTGTTTCTATTTCATACTATCTAGATGGTAAGTCTGTATCCGCCAAAGAGCTAAAAGGAAAGAGCGGAGAATTACAGATTCAGTATAAATTTAAGAATAATGCTAGAACTAAAGGACATGATTTTGTACCTTTCGTAGTATTGGGCGGTTTTATATTAGATGATTATACATTTGAAGATGTGACTATAGATAATGGTAAAGTTGCTGAGTATGACGAGTCAAAGGTAGTTTTGGGCTACGCAGTTCCTGGACTTGGAGATTATCTACACGAAACATTTAAGGAAGCTCAAAAATATCTTAATAAAGTTGATATGTCAGATGGATTCACAATTTCCGCCAACGTCAAAGATTTCACTATGAGCATGGGACTTATTGTTGCAACATCAAATCTAGGTGACTTCAACATAAAAGATGCCGTAGATATGGATGGCATTAAATCTCAGATGAATAAACTTCAAAGTGGAGCCGATGCATTGGTAGATGGTGCAAACCAACTATCAAGTGGTGCTAAAAAACTTGGAGATGCATCTACTAAAGTGAAAAGTGGTTCGGGAGAATTAACTTCTGGCCTTAAAAAACTTAAAAAAGGTACAGCAGATAACTATAAAGGAAATAAAAAGTTCCACAAAGGTCTTAAAAAAGGTCTTTCAAGTGCGAAGTCCGGTACAAAGAAATTAGCAGATGGAGCTGATAAATTGGCAAAAGGTGCTAAAGATGTAAATGCTGGAGCTCAGAAAGTTAAGAAGGGTGCTTCAGATGTAAATGATGGTACCAACCAAGTTTCTGGAGGAATTGGTCAAGTTAAAAACGGCTTCGACAAAGAAGGCGGATTGAACGACGGAGCAAATTCTCTAAAGAATGGTGCCAAGAGTGCAAATGACGGAGTTAAATCACTTATTGATATGGTTCAAGGAACTCCAACTACTATAGATGAACAAATAAGTACAATAATGGCACAAGTTAAGACAGCATCTGGAGGACAAATTACTACAGAGGCGCAACTTAATGCCTTAATAGAAGGAATAAACGCAGCAGTTAAAGCGGGCACTCCACTTGAGACAGCAGTAGCTGCACAAGGTTTGAATGTAACTACTTACTATTCATTAGCTCAGGCGTATTATGCAATTCAAACATTAAATGGTGTTAAGCAGACATTATCACAGCAAATCGCTTCACATGCAGATGAAATAACAGCATTGAAGAATGGAATGCAAGATTTGGAAGATGGTTCGGCAGCACTTAATAGTGGAATTCAACAAGCTTACACGGGAATAAGCACAATCAACCAAGGTGCAACAGATTTATCTGATGGCACTAACGCATTAAAGAGTGGCACTAGCGATTTAGCAAACGGAACAGCAGCATTACAAACTGGTGCCAACACATTAAATTCAGGAATAAAAACACTTTACAACGGAGTTAAAGTGATGACAGTACAACTGGGAGCAGCAAGCCCACAGTTAGTAACTGCAGCTAGTCAGTTGAAAAAAGCAATGGCAAAAGCATATGCTGGATCAAACAAACTTACAAAAGGATTAGTTCCATTCTGTAATGGAATTGATACATTAGCAGACGGTACTAAGACATTAAGTAGTGGTGCAGTTAAGCTTAATGAAGAAGGAATTAAGAGAATAACTACATTGTTCGGCTCAAAAGCTGATAAAGCTTTGGACAAGGTTCAAAACCTACTTGATGCTGGACAATCATATAAGAGTTTTAGCGGTATTTCAGATGATATGGATGGACAGGTTAAGTTCATTTACAAAACACCAGAAATAGGAGAATGGGAGTAGACTTATGATGGACAAATTTGGACACGGCGTCGTAAAATTTAGAGTCGTCATTCTTATCATTTCTTTGGCGTTGTTGATACCGGCGGCTATTGGATATTTTAATACAGGCGTAAATTATGACCTTTTGTTTTACTTGCCTAAAAACATAGACACGATGAAGGGTCAAGATATTTTAATGAATGACTTTGACGCGGGAGCGTTCGGACTCATTATGACAGACGGACTTAGTGAGAAAAAGACTTCCCAGTTAAAGAAAAAGATTGAAAAAGTAGATGCTGTTAAGAAAGTTCTTTGGTATGACAGCTTAGCGGATTTAAGAATTCCAAAATCTATGCTACCAAAAAGAGTTTATAATGCATTCAATCATGGTGATTCCACGGTGATGATGGTTATTTTCAATGACACAAGTTCGGCGGAAAGAACGATGAAAGCGGTCACCACCATCAGAAAAATTACAAAGAACCAGTGTAAAGTAACTGGTATTACGGCGATAGTGGAAGATACAAAAGAGCTATCAGAACATGAGACACCTATATATGTAGGAATTGCAGTTATTATTTCTATAATTATATTGTCGTTACTTATGGATTCATGGTTGATTCCGTTTATTTTCTTAGCAAGTATTGGAACAGCTATTATATATAACCTAGGTTCGAACATTTTCTTCGGACAAATATCTTATGTCACAAAAGCGCTGGCGGCGGTTTTGCAACTTGCGGTTACTATGGATTATTCCATTTTCCTATGGCACAGTTACGAGGAAAACCTTGCTAAGATGCCAGAAGATAGGCATGGCGCGATGGGACGAGCCATTAAAGAAACGCTCACATCTATTGTGGGAAGTTCAGTTACCACAGTGGCTGGATTTATCGCACTTTGCTTTATGAGTTTCACACTAGGCTTAGACTTAGGTGTTGTAATGGCGAAGGGTGTAATTATAGGCGTTATCGCATGTGTAACTATTTTGCCATCCCTCATCTTAGTCTTCGACAAAGCAATTGAGAAAACCAAACATAAACAGATCATGCCTGACTTTAAGAAGTTGCCTAAGTTTATAACAAAGTATTTCTACATATTTGTAATAATCTTTATACTTCTTTTGATTCCGGGCATCTATGGATATAACAACAATAAAGTTTACTACGATTTGTCACTTTCTTTGCCGGAGGATTTAGAGAGTGTTAAGACTCAGAAAATCTTGAACGAAGACTTCAAGATGGGATCAGCCAATATTGTTCTTCTAGACAATAAAGCAGATGAGAGACAGGTCAAGATGATGATAGACGACCTAAACAAAGTAAAAGGAGTTAAGACAGCACTTGGTCTTGATAGTGTGGTTGACAGCTCGATTCCTGATGCCTTTATTCCAAAGAAATTGTCGGGAGAATTAAAGAGCGAAGATCACCAGATGATTATTTTCTTGTCGCAGTACAAGACGGGATCTGATGAGGCAAATAAATTGTGTGACGACGCAGAGAAGGTTATCAAAAAGTATGATAAGGCAGGAATGCTAGTGGGCGAAGCCCCATGTACTAGAGATTTGATTAAGATTACAGACAAGGATTTCAAAGTTGTAAGCTTTGTATCAATTTTCCTTGTACTTTTGATTATATTATGTGTATTTAGATCAGTAACCATACCAGTTTTCTTGGTAGCACTGATTGAGTCAGCCATATTTATCAATATGGGTATAGCTTACTTTACAAATACTACATTACCGTTTATAGCGTCCATTGTAATAGGAACTATCCAACTTGGAGCCACGGTGGACTACGCTATTCTGATGACGAACAGGTATAAGGAAGAGCGTAACGCCGGCAAAGATAAGAAGTTAGCGGCAAAGGATGCATTAGCATTTTCTATGAAGTCGGTTATCGTAAGTGCGCTTACATTCTTTGGTGCAACATTTGGTGTAGGCGTATACTCAAGTATTGATATGATCGCATCTCTTTGTATGTTGATGGCACGAGGAGCTATCGTAAGTATGGTTTGCGTTATATGCGTACTCCCAGCTATGTTTATCATGTTCGATAAATTGATTGTGAAGGGTAGTTATAAATTTATTGGAGAAAAAAATGAAATCAATTAAAATTTTATCTTTAGCATTGGTCTTTACATTTGTGTTTAGCACAGTTGCCTTTGCCGATGAACCAATCGATATTGGTAGCAATGTGGTTAGAAAAGATATGACAAATTTTGTAAAGACTATGTACTATGAACCAAGAGAGAGAATAAACAATATAGGTTTTTACAATGGTGATTATAGATTGAGCTCTATTAAAGATTACATGGTAGAGTATAAGAATAATCAATTGCCGGGCACAGCCACTATCACTTATACAGGATTAGGTGATTATACAGGTACATATTCAGCAACATTTACTATCACTAAGATGCCTATAGCTAACATCACTACAAAAGCTAGCTTCAATGATAAGAAGGTATTGATGGTATCAGCTAATAATGGTAGTGAAGACTTGGTTTATAACACAGACTACTATGTGACACATGTCACTGATGTGGACGGAAATGTCACTATAAAGTTTTACGGAAAGGGTGCAAGATATACTGGCACATGCACAAAGACTATAAAGGCTATAAACAACCCTAATCCATCAGCTAGATCTTATCTAAAAGATGTAGTCGTTACAAAAGCAAAAAATATTAAGGGTAAAAAAGTAGAACTAAAGTGGAAAAAGCTTAAAAAGATTACCGGATACCAACTAAGATATAGCAAGAAAAAATCTTTTAAAGGCCAGAAGAAAATAACCCTCGGTCAGAAAGTAAAGAAGTACAGAACAAAGAAGCTCAAAAAGAAAAAGACGTACTATTTCAAGATGCGAAGCTATATCATATACAACGGCAAGAAATACTACGGAGACTGGACTAATACAATTCGTATTAAAATAAAAAAATAACTATATTTTCCACAAACAAAAAAACATAGGACTCACTTAAAATCGTTCGCTCCTATGTTTTTTTGTTTGCAAAATTTTAGTTTTTATTATTTTATTTAAACAAATTGTAGTAGTTCAATATTCTATAGTCATTGATTTCATTTATATATTCATCTAACTCATCTAAATCGTGGTATTTATTATCCTTGCCTATAAATCCCTGGGAGCAGATGACTGGAACTTTTGCTCTTAACTTTTCTAGGAAGTTTTGGTATGGGCTTGTTTTACAGCCGGCCAACTTAGTTACCATTCCTCCCATATAGTTTGCACTAGTTACAAGCTTATTGTCTTCTGGTATATCGTAGTTTGCCCACATAAGGACAGGGACTTTGTAGCGCTCGAAGTGCTCCGCGCCAGTTAATTCTGCTGTAGTCTTTCCTATCTTATTGTAGATAGGTTCAACCACATAGTCATTTGGCTGGTGATCTCCAAACATAACTACAATAGTAGGCTCTTTATGTTTCTTGAAATAATTGATTAACCTTTCAAGTGCCTCATCTGATTTCTTTATCAAAGTCAAATAAGTGGAAGTAGCATCGCTTGCCACACCGCTCATTTGTACATCTGGATGGAAGTTATCAAAACTTCCTGTATAGCCACCGTGATTTTGCATAGTTACATTAAATGAGAAGAATGGTTGCGATTTGTAGAATACATTATTCTCTAAATAATCATAGTAACTTTGATCGTCAGTGTAAATTCTAATCTGTCTTAAGCCTGTCATGTCCACAGCAAACTTCGTTTGACGGAATCCCAAATGTGGATAAGTGGTACGTCTGTTCCAACCATAACCAACATAAGGGTGTGTACCGATAGTGGAGTAGCCCTGAGCGTTTAAGTCAGAAGCCATACTCTCTATATCGTCATTAATAAATTGCTGATATGGAATACTGTTCGGTGGCAAGAAAGCCATAGTATCTCCAGTTAAAAATTCAAATTCTGTGTTGGCAGTAGAGCCCGCTATCACAGATGAGTAGAAGTAACCGCTCACTGTGTCCTTTGCGCCGGCCATCAACTTCCTTGTAAATGGCATATAATCAACATTAGTCTTCAAATCTCCCAGGACGCCTATGTCTGAAAAGCACTCATTCATTATAACGACAATATTTGCGTTCTTTGTCGAGGTATTAAATGTCTTTGTATCAGACGCCGTTTTAGAAATGCTTGATGTTTTCCAAATGGAGTCATCTTTGTTGTCGTTAAGTATTTTTTGCGCAGTCTCCACAGAGTAATCATCTGGCTTATCAACATTTGTGTATTGAATAGTAGAAACAAAGCAGAGCAAAAGCCCATCGTCTCTAGCCATAATAGCCCCTGTAAATAGAGTTGCGTTAAATTCAGGTATTATTTTTCTGATATCCGTTCTTGAAATGAAATTAGTAACTCCCACCATCAAGCAAATGCACAAAACAGCAGGAATAACTCGTACCAAGATTTTTGAATATGTTTTTTTCATGCTTGGCAATTTGAATTTGAAGAATCCATTTAGTACGCCAAGGCATATTGCAAGCAGTGCTATCACAAAAATCTGTTTTACTGGCATATAGGAATATGATCCGCCCACGGCAAAGACTGTACGAAGTGCCCTAAAGTCGGCCGCAGTGATAGGGGCGTTTCTAAAGTCCATAATATAATAGTTTGCTAGTCCGATAATAAATGACAGAGCAATAGTGATATAGGAAGCTATGTTTGATCTTCCAATCACTGCAAATAATAATCCCCAAAAGCCGTAGAACAGTAGTAGGTTGAAAATAAGCAACACCGCAGGAATAGTGACAAATGGGTTTGAAGTGAGGACTCCGTTAGATTTGTATCGCCAAATATACTCCATAATAACAAAACACAAGAAAGGAGTAATAGCTGGAATAAGATACTTCAGAATCTTCAATATTTTCTCTTTATTAATATTTTTTTCTTTTACTTCTGGTTGTTTTACTAGTTTTTCCATTGTTTACCTCACTAGTGAAAATTATAGCATAAATGGGCATTTTGTTAGCGAAAAACATTGTTATTTTTTTATCAGATATTCATTGACTATACTTATGAATAAATGTTATTATAGATGAAAATCGCTATTTTTATAGAGAGGTTTTAGATATGAAAAAACTAGTATTAGTTACTTCGCCACCAGCTTGTGGAAAGACATTTGTAACAAAGAAGTTGGCAAAGGCTATGAAGAACTGCGTATACCTTGATAAGGATTCACTTATTGTTTTGTCGAAGCAGATTTTCAAGGTAGGACATGAAGAATATAATAGAAGTTCTGATTTCTTCGAGAGAGAAATTAGAGATTACGAGTATGACTGTATCATGGAAATTGCTATGGATGCTTTAGAGTACAACGATACAGTATTTATAAACGCACCATTTACTAGAGAGGTTAGAACAAAGGGATATATGAAAAACCTTCGTCGCGAGCTTCTTAGAAAGAAGGGTGCTGAGTTGGTAGTAGTATGGGTTAAGTGTGACGTTGAAGTCTGCAAGGCTCGTATGATTAAGAGAAACTCTGACAGAGATACTTGGAAGTTAGAACATTGGGATGAATACATAGCAGGACAAGACTTCTCATTGCCAGAAGGTATTAAGAACCTTTTTGTTTTTGATAACTCATCGGAGGATAAGCTTTGGGATTCCATCCATAAAGCAGAAGAGTATTTAAATAATTTGAAATAACAAAAAAGGCTACCGAATGGTGGCCTTTATTTTTAGAAGGAGACTAAGATGAAAGTAAGAACAAGATTTGCACCAAGTCCAACAGGAAAAATGCATGTGGGAAATTTACGTACAGCGCTTTACGAGTTTTTGATTGCAAAGCACGCTGGCGGAGATTTTGTACTTAGAATAGAAGATACTGACCGCGAGAGATACGTGGAAGGTGCTGTTGATATTATTTACAACACGCTAGATCAGACTGGCTTAAAGCACGATGAAGGCCCGGACAAAGATGGTGGCTTTGGTCCATATATCCAGAGCGAGCGCCAGGCATCAGGCCTTTACCTAGAGTATGCTAAAAAGCTTGTGGAATCAGGTGATGCTTATTATTGCTTCTGCGACAAAGAACGTCTAGAGTCTCTAAAGACTACAGTAAGCGATGATGGAAAAGAGATTACAGTATATGACAAGCATTGTTTGTCTTTAACTCCAGAGGAAGTGCAGGCAAACTTAGATGCTGGAAAACCATATGTAATTAGAATAAATATGCCAACGGAAGGAACAACTACATTTGTCGATGACTTGTATGGTGAAATCACTGTTGAGAACAAAGAGTTGGATGATATGATTTTGATTAAGTCTGACGGATATCCAACATACAACTTTGCAAACGTGGTGGATGATCACCTTCAGGAAATCACACACGTGGTAAGAGGAAACGAATATATTTCATCCTCGCCAAAGTACCAGAGATTATACGAGGCATTTGGCTGGGAAGTTCCAAAGTATGTGCATCTTCCATTAATCACAGATGAGGAGCATAAGAAACTTTCAAAGCGTAGCGGACATTCTTCATACGAAGAGTTGGTAGAGCAAGGTTTCCTACCAGAGGCTATAGTAAATTATATCGCGCTACTTGGTTGGAGCCCAGAGGATAACAAAGAGATTTTCAGCCTAGATGAGCTAATTGAAAACTTTGATTACTTAAAGATTAACAAGAGCCCATCAGTGTTCGATATAAACAAACTTAAATGGATGAACGGTGAGTACATCAAAGCAATGGACAACGAGAAGTTCTATGAGATGGCGCTTCCATATGTGAAAGAAGTAATCACTAAAGACTTAGATTTGAATATGATCATGGATATGGTAAAAACTCGTATCGAGCTTTTCCCAGAGATTCCAGAGATGATAGACTTTTTCGAAGAAATGCCAGACTATGACATTGAGATGTACACTCACAAGAAGATGAAGACAAACAGTGAAAATTCACTCGAGGTGCTAGAAGAGTTACTTCCTATATTAGAAGGAACTGACGATTACTCAGTGGACGGTCTACACGATTTGGTGTTTGAGTATATTGCAAAGAAAGAGTGCAAGAACGGACAGGCGCTATGGCCACTTCGTACTGCAGTTTCTGGAAAGCAGATGACACCAGCCGGAGCATTCGAGATTATGAATGTAATAGGAAAAGAAGAGACAATCAAGCGAATTAAAATCGGAATTGAAAAATTAAAAAATGCATAAAATTATAAAGAGCTGACATTTGTTGGCTCTTTTATTTTGTCCTTTATTCTTGTATAATAAACCTAGTGAAATGAACGGAGGTAAAAGATATGTTAATTGGACTTGGAACTGGTGCAATAGTAGGAATTGTTATAGCGGTTATCGTTTTTTTAATAATCCTATGGCTTGTATCAACTTACAATGGATTAATTAGAAAGAGAAACACTTGTGAAGAGGCATTCTCTACTATGGATGTATATCTAAAGAAGAGATTTGACCTTATTCCTAATCTTGTTTCTACAGTTAAAGGATATGCTAAGCATGAGTCTGAGACTTTGGAAAAAGTTATCGCTGCTAGAAATTCTGGCGCTACTCAGACAGTGGAAGAGAGAATGCAAGACGAAAACCAGATTACTGGAGCACTTCGTCAAATCTTCGCACTTAGTGAGAACTATCCAGATCTTAAAGCTAACCAAAACTTCCTAGATTTACAGGGACAGCTTAAATCTATAGAAGCTGACATTGCTAATGCTAGAAAGTATTACAATGGAGCAGTTAAAGCATTTAATAATGCTTGCGAGCAGGTTCCTTCAAACATCGTAGCAAATATGTTCCACTTCGAGAGAAAACCTATGTTTGAGGTTAAAGAAGAAGCAGAACGCGAAAATGTAAAGGTGGAATTTTAATGAGAAAAGTTAAGAGTTTATTCTTAATAGGCACAGTCTTTGTATTGTGCCTATTCTCATTTGTGATTGTAGGCGCAGATGAGGGTGGATATAAGATAAGTGACTACAAATTCGAGGGTACATATCATAAGAATAATACTGTCAGCGTGACTGAAACTATTAAAGTACAGTTTACTGAATCCAGACATGGTATTTACAGAACTATGCCTCTCTTTATGGAAGCAAAAAGAGATGTTGGAAATGGAAAGAAGGAAGTCTTAAAATATCAAAACGAAGTAAAAGACGTTGATGTAGCTGATTGGAATTATTCTACTGATATTGATGACAATTATTACGATATTAAAATCGGTGACAGGAGCGAGTATGTAGATGGTGATCAAACATACAAGATTTCATACACATATGTGATGCCAGATGACAGGGTGGATACTGGTGACTTGATATTCTATTCAGTGCTTGGTGCTGACTGGGGTGCATACATAGACCACTTTTCATTTGATATGAAGTTCGATAAAGCAATCACCGACAAAGAAAAAGAAAACTTTAAAATTTACAGTGGATCATACGGAAAACAGGGTAATGATTTAGATGTTAAAAAGTATTTTAAAGAGAGCGCTCAGTCCGGCAAAGTAAATGAAGTGACCGGAGAAGCATTTGACATAGCTCCTAGACAGGCTATTACTTTATACTGTCCTGTACATGAGGGTTACTTTGTTGGAGCAAAAAAAGTAAGTAAGACTATCCCAATGATTTTACTGATTGCAGCAGCAATTTTGGCGTTGTTGGTTCTTATATATGAATTGTTTAAGAAGCAAAAGAAACCAGTACAGACTGTTGAGTTCTATCCACCAGAGGGCATGAGTAGTGCAGAGGTCGGTGTGATTATAGACGAGATGGCTGACGATATTGACTTAATTTCTCTTATTCCTTGGTGGGGCGAGAAAGGTTATTTAACTATTGAAGAAGTTCCAGACAAAAAAGGAAGAGAAGGAAAGCATGCGTCATTATTACTCCATAAGGTTAAAGAGTTGCCAGCAGACGCACCACTTTATCAGAGAACTTTGTTTGATGCGTTGTTTGCGACAAACCCTAGAAACTTAGATGACTTGCCAAGAAGCTTCTCAGATAGTTTTTCTTCAGCAAAGCAAAATCTTGGTGCTGAGTTTAGAGGCGAAAAGCAGTTATCAACTGGCAAGTTTAAAGCAGGAGCATTATTGTTCTTAGCATGTGCAGCGTACTTTGGCGCACTCGCTACAAGTAGTATGATTTCATTAAAAGAGAACTTAATTTTCGGCGCTATTAGTGCTATTGCAATTCTAGCACTTGGATTATTCAGACTTGTTTCATATGGCCAAGATAAAGTTAGAACAAAAGGCAAATGGATAACATACTGTATTGCACTTTTGGTTTTGGCTGGAGTGTCGATTGGAACAATGTTTGCTGCAACTTTTGATGGAGACACATTCTTCAAGTTCCCAGTTTATTTAGGAGTATTTGCGGTACTTTTAGTTGATGGAATCTTTATTGGAAGACTAGTTGTTCCAACAGATTTCAAACTACAATACTACGGAAAACTATTGGGATTAAAGCAGTTCATAAAGACAGCAGAAATTGAAAAACTTCAGATGTTAATAGATGAAGATCCATCGTATTTCTTTAATGTATTGCCATATGCAATGGTATTCGGTCTTTCGGATCATTGGGCAAAACAGTTCAAGAATTTGAAGGTTAAACCACCAACATGGTATTACGGATACAATGCGATGTATTGGAATGCATTCTACTTCAACTCAATGTTGTTATCAGGATTACGAGATCCAATCCAACATTTGAGAACTGAAGCGATGATGAAAGCAGCAGCGTCTGCAGCCTCAAGCGGATTCTCCGGCGGCGGCGGAGGCGGCGGCGGTGGTGGGTCCTGGTAGAGCTCCACTAAAAGAAAGCGGCGAAGTTAATCGCCGCTTTTCTTATGAATTAAAAAGTATTATACTTGACTTCGGAGAGAAGCACAGCAGAAAGGTTGTGCTATGTTTAGTAAATCTCAGGAAATGGCAATCGCCCATTTCAAAGGTCCAGCCATAGTGCTGGCAGGTCCCGGTTCCGGGAAAACCACAGTTATTACCCACAGAGTTAAAAGTTTAATACAGAAAAACCACGTTGATCCGACAAAGATTTTAGTTGTTACTTTCACAAAAGCAGCAGCTGAAAATATGAGGCTTAGGTTTAAGAGTTTAATGGCTGGAAGAAGTCTTCCGGTTTCTTTTGGTACTTTCCACAGCATTTTCTTCAGAATACTTCGAACAGAGAAAAACTATCAGGCGGACAGCTTGCTATCAGATATGGAAAAGATAAACATCATAAAAGAAATAATCATTAGGTTAAAGATTGATGTTGCATCTAAAAATGATTTCACAAGAAGCATTATGGATGATATTGGTAAAGCCAAAGGAAATATGGAAAACGTAAGAGACTTTAGTCCAATCACCTGCGACAAAGAACTTTTCCTTAAGGTGTTAGATGAATACGAGCGCGAGAAAGAACTCTCAAACAAGGTGGACTTTGAAGATATGTTAAGACTTTGCTACGAACTCTTTAAAGATAAGCCACACATACTTAAGAAATGGCAAGAAGTATTTGAGTTTGTGTTAGTAGACGAGTTCCAAGATATAAATAAACTTCAATATGAAATTGTAAAGATGATTGCAGCTCCTCAAAACAATATTTTTATAGTGGGCGATGATGACCAAGCGATTTATGGGTTTAGAGGCTCGCACCCTGAGCTTATGTTTGAATTTGAAGAGGACTTTAAAGACCACAAGGAAATACTTTTGACGAACAATTATAGATCGACAAAGGCCATAGTGGATATGGCATCTGATTTGATAGTGCATAACCATACGAGATTTGCGAAAGACATACAGGCAGTGGGAGAAGATGGAACCCCTCCGGATATACGCATTTTCAAAACTCAAAAAAACGAAGTGGAAGCCACCGCCCAGATGATAAAGAAGTATATTGAAAATGGCATTAAGCCTAGCGAGATTGCTGTGTTAGTTAGAAACAACATTTTTATTCAAAATATTAGAACAATATTTGAGAGTATGAATGTAAATACTTATACAAAGACTAAGACAGATACTCTTACAAACACTATGGTTTATAAGGATATTAAGTGTTATTTAAAATGTGCTAATTCATGGAATGAGGGAATATGCAATGATGTAGAGAGTTTCATAAACATTATAAACAAGCCGTCTAGATTGATTAGTAGAGAAGCGGTTTTGGAATCCGGTGCAAGCATAGAAAAACTAAAAGAGGTCTATTCCCATGATAGAGAGGTTGTAAGGAATCTAGATGACCTTAATTATCATATGACAATGATAAAAAACTTAAATCCATATGGTGCAGTGAATTACATTTTGAATGTTATAGGATATGAGAAATATTTGATGAGTTACGCAAACGCCCAAGGTAAGTCATTTAAGAAATTAAAATTCGAACTAGATAAAATCCAGATGGAGAGCGAGCGCTACAAAACAATAACAGAGTGGTTAGGAAGAGAAGATGAAAAGCTTGAGCGAACAATTAATACAGAGGGCGTAAATATTATTACGATGCATGGCTCAAAGGGATTGGAATTCAAGGTTGTTTTTATTCTTAATGTAAACCAAGGAATTATCCCCACATCAAGAGCCATTAGAGAGCAGGATTTTGAGGAGGAAAGACGTGTGTTTTATGTCGCAATGACGAGGGCAGAAAAGTATCTCCATATCTTTCTAATAGGCGAAAACTTAGGGTTTCCCGTCGAACCATCTATGTTTTTGAATGAGATAATAAATTGATAATTTGTATTGTATTTTTATTTCAAATTTGGTAAAGTATTTCTGTATATTTTTCTATAAAAATAGGAAAATAATGGGAGGAATTATGAGTTTAGAACGTTTAGAAGAAGGGGACGATCTATTCGTCACTTTAGAATTAGAAGATGGAACAGAAGTAGAGACACAGGTCATCACTATCTTTGAAGTGGATGGACAGGACTACATCGTTCTTATCCCTGAAGATCAGGTGGAAGAAGATGAAGGTGAAGTTTATATCTACAGATACTTTGAAGATGAAGACGGTGAACCAGGTCTTGATAATATAGAAACTAAAGAAGAGTTTGACATGGTTTCAGAAGTTTTCGACCAGATAGTTGAAGACGGAGAATTTGACGAAGAAATAGAAGTAGAGTCTTCAGATGTGGAAGACGGAGGCTACTTGAGCTAATAAAGAGGAAGAAGGAGAAGAAAGATGGCAAACAGATATGATGATGAAACAATGAAATTCATTGAAACAAGAAAGCGCGTTGCTCATATGAGACGCGAGGAAGCTAGAAGAAAGCGTAATATTATGATTGCAATTATTGCCGCTGTTGTTATTTTGGTGGTAGTTATTGCGATTGCAGCTACTTCATGTAGTTGTGGTGGTTCTAAAGAGGAAGCTACTACAGTAGCACCTACTACAGTAGAAGCGACTACAGTAGAGGAGACCACGGAAGAAGAAACTACTGAAGAAGGCGAGTTCTCAGAAGGTTCAAAGGCATATGTTACTGAAGAAGGCGTACGTCTACGTTCAGAGGCATCTACAGATAGTGATATTGTAAACGAACTATCAAAGGGTGCTGAAGTTACTGTTATCTCAAACGAAGATGACTGGGTAAAGGTTAAATACGAGGGCGACGAAGGATACATCAAAGGCGAGTATCTATCAAGTGAAAAGTTATCAAGCGATAGCTCAGATAGTTCAGATGATAGCAACTCAGACAGTTCTAATGATGACCAGAGAACTATTGAGACTAGAAGAAGAACAATCAACTCAGAAACAAAGAAAAGTTCAAGCAGCAGTTCGAACAAGAAATCAAACACAAACGATAAAAGAACACTTTACTAAAAAAGATATCAAAAAGGAGCTCGAACAGAGCTCCTTTTTTAAAGGGTAAAATGAATTACAAAGAAGCAAGAGAATATTTGGAAAGCACAAATAAATATGGAAGCATCTTGGGACTAAACACTATCAAGGAACTACTTAAGAGACTTGATAATCCACAGGACAAACTTAAAGTCGTACACTTTGCAGGAACTAATGGCAAAGGATCTACTATGGCTTACTTAGAGAGCATTTTACTATGTGCTGGATATTCTGTTGGTAAGTATAATTCACCGGTGGTCTTTGACGAGAGGGAGAATATTACTGTAGATAAAACTCCAATCTCTGAGGAGGATGTGGCAAAGTACATCACGACACTAAAAAAGGTAAGTGAAGAAATGGTATCAGATGACTTGAGTCATCCTACTAGATTTGAGATAGAAACTGCCATGGCTTTTATGTTCTTTGCAGAGGCCGAGTTGGATGTATGTCTTATTGAGTGTGGAATGGGTGGAAGAGATGATGCTACCAATGTGTTTGAAGATAAACTTTTGGCGGTGATTACAAACATAAGTCTTGATCACACAAAAGAGTTGGGCGAGACTATAGAAGAAATAAAGGAAAACAAAGAGGGAATTATAAAGAATAATTGTCCGGTTGTTTATGCTGGAACTATGGGCAGTATTGAAGAGATAAACCAAGAGACTGCCATCAGAGCAGCAGAGGAATTGCAAAAACAGGGATTTAAATTAAAGAAATTTATAGACGAGGGAATAGCTGAAACTTATTGGCCTGGTCGCATGGAGACTATATGTGAAGAGCCTTTGTTTATTATCGATGGAGCGCACAATCCAGGCGCTGTTTTGAAGTTGAGAGACTATATTGATTTACATTTTACAAATAAAACAATTACCTTTATAATGGGTGTATTGGCCGACAAAGACTTTGCCGAGGAGGCGAATATAATTGGGAAAAAAGCAGAGAAAATTTACACGATTACTCCGAATAATAACAGGGGTCTTAGCGCGAATAAGCTTAGTGATGTTTTTAGTGAGTATAATGAGAACGTTGTTGCAACTAAGAGCATCGAAGAAGCAGTAGAACGCGCTGTAGAAGATTGCAAAGCTAACGAGTCGGATATGATTATCGCTTTTGGTTCTCTTTCGATTTTGAAAGACATCAAAGAAGCGGCAAATAAAATATTAAACAGTTAAAGCCGAAAGGAGAGATTGACATGTTTGATAGAGGAAAAATCGAAGAAGCAGTAAAATTAATGCTTGAAGGTATTGGCGAGGATACCGAAAGAGAGGGATTGAAGGATACTCCAGCTAGAGTAGCCAGAATGTATGAAGAATTATTTGCAGGAATGAATCAGGATGCTAGCGAGCATCTATCTTGCACATTTAGTTGTGATAATAACAACGTTGTAATAGAAAAAGACATTACTTTTTATTCCACATGTGAGCACCACATTATGCCATTTTATGGAAAGGCGCACATTGCTTATATTCCAAAGGGAAAAGTAGTGGGAATTAGCAAGCTTGCTAGAACTGTGGAAGTTTATGCTAGAAGACTTCAGATTCAAGAGCAGATGACTGAGCAAATAGCACAGGCTATTTACGATGGTTTGGATGCTGAAGGTGTTTTAGTGTTAGTGGAAGCAGAACACATGTGTATGTCTGCTAGAGGAATCAAGAAACCTGGAAGCAAGACTATTAGTATGTCTACAAAGGGTGTCTTTGAATCGGACGCTAAGTTAAAAGAAGAAGTTGTTATGCTTATGAGAAGCGAGGAAAAATAATGGCTCAGGATTACAGTATTAATATTGATAGAGAACCCGTAATAATGGGTATTTTAAATGTCACACCAGATTCATTTTCTGATGGTGGCAAATTTTATAATAAGATAGATAAAGCTCTAGCGCACGTTGAGCAAATGACTAACGACGGCGCAAAGATTATTGATATTGGTGGAGAGTCTACTAGACCAGGCTACACACCTATCACTATTGCAGAGGAACTAGATAGAGTTATTCCTATTATCGAGGCTATTAGAAAGCGCTTCGAAGTTCCTTTATCTATCGATACTTACAAGGCAGCAGTGGCACAGGCAGCTGTGGATGCTGGTTGCGATATGATCAACGACATTTGGGGATTTAGAGGTCATATGGCTCTTAAACATATGAGATTTAATGATACTTCTTTGCAGACGCCGTTTGTTAAGTCTATGGCAAAGGTTGTGGCAGAGACTGGAGTTCCTGTGATAGTTGGTCATAATAGATTTAAAGCAAAGTACGATGACTTTATGCAAGATGTACTAAATGACCTTCGCGAGTCTATCGATTTGGGACACGCAGCAGGCGTTAGAGATAATCAAATAATAGTAGATCCAGGCGTAGGATTTGCAAAGACTTACAAACAAAACTTATATATTGTTAATCATATAGAAGAAATTAGAAAGATGGGATATCCAGTTATGCTTGGATGTTCTAGAAAATCAGTTATTAGAGAAACTCTGGGCGTGGAAGACACTGATGTGCTAGGTGGTTCTGTAGCAACTACAGTAATAGGCTTAGACCGTGGTGCAAGACTATTTAGAGTTCATGATGTAAAGGAAAACTACCAGGCTATGATGACTGCTTGGAAGTTTATGAATTCGCAGAGATACTAAGGTGTCTGCGACAAAGGATAAATATGGATTGCATTAACATTAAAAAACTTGAAATATTTGCATACCATGGCGTGAATGAAGAAGAAAAGGAAAATGGACAAACCTTCTTTATAAACGCCACTATTTATAGTGACATAGTAACTCCAGGTCTTAGTGATGATTTGGAAGATACAGTTAACTATTCTAAAGTATGCAAGTTTATAAATAAGTTCTTTACAGAGAATCGTTTTGATTTGATAGAAGCAGCAGCTATTCAAACTTCAAGAGCAGTTCTTAAGAACTTTCCAAAGATTAGAAAGATAGATTTAGAAGTTAATAAGCCAGAAGCTCCTGTATCACTAAGTTTTGAAAACATTTCAGTTAAGGTGACTTCTGAGTGGAAGAAAGCATACCTAAGTATTGGCTCAAATATGGGTGATAAAGAAGCGTATCTAAACGACGCAGTAGAAGAATTTTACAATGATGATAACTGCAGAGTAAACGCAGTTTCAAACTTTGTTGAGACTAAGCCTTACGGACCAGTAGAACAAGATAACTTCCTAAACGGCTGTGTAGAGATTGAAACTTTATATTCTGCTAGAGAACTTCTAGATAGAATTCACGAGATAGAAAATGAAAACGATCGCACAAGAGAAGTTCACTGGGGACCAAGAACACTTGATATCGATATCGTGTTCTTTGGCGAGGAAGTGATAGATGAACCTGATCTTAAGGTTCCGCATATCGAGATGCACAAGCGTGCGTTTGTGCTAGAACCTTTGAATCAGATAGCGCCCAATGCTGTTCATCCTTTATTTGGGAAGTCGGTTGGTCAGCTAAGAGACGAGTGCGACGACGATACAGTAAATAAGTGTGCAGGTTGCGGTGGATGCCCTGCAAATAAATAATAGTTGGTAAAGATTATGGATGATTTATTAAAGTACAGAAATCGAATAGATGAGATTGATGATGAGATAGTTAAACTCTTTTTAGAGCGAATCGATATTTCAAAAGATGTGGCTGACTATAAGATAAAGACTGGAAAGCCAGTTCTAGACAGAGAAAGAGAACTATCAAAGTTGGAGAAACTAAAGAGCAAAGCCCCTGAAAAGTTTGAGGCTTTAGGTATTGCTGAGTTGTTTGAGCAGATTATGGCAATGTCTAGAAAGTATCAATACATTAAGATGGGTGAAGTTGGAAAGCTAGATGACTTTGGCTTTGAGATAGTTGATGAGATTCCAAAGACAAACGTTAAAGTAGCATATCAAGGAATTCCAGGTGCTTATTCTCAACAAGCGGCTAGCGAGTACTTTGGCGATGGCGCAGAGTATGTGCACGTTACTACATTTAGAGAGGCTGTTGAGACAGTCAAAAATGGAGAGGCTAATTATGCGGTTCTTCCTTTTGAAAATTCATCAGCTGGTATAGTGGCAGACGTTTACGATTTGTTAGTGGAATACGACACTTACATTATGGATACTTTTGACATCAAGATTAAGCATTGCTTGTGTGGTATCAAAGGTTCAACTATCGATGATATAAAAGAGATTTACTCACATCCTCAAGCCTTTATGCAGAGCAATGAGTTTATAGAAGAGCATGGCTTTAGTAAGATTAATCTTGCAAACACAGCCATCAGTGCTAGATATATTTCGGAGCAGACAGATAAGTCGAGGGGATGTATTTGTAGCGAGAATGCTGCAGAGATTTACGGCTTAGAGATTCTAGAGAAGAATATTAACTTTACGGCAAAGAACACTACAAAGTTTATTATTATCAGCAATGAGAAAGTGGCTAGAAAAGATGCCGGACTTATCTGTATAAGTTTTGAGATGCCTCACGAGAGTGGAACACTTTACCAGATGCTATCTCATATCATTTATAACAATTTGAATATGACAAGCATCCAATCGCGTCCTATCCCAGATAGAAAGTGGGAGTACAGGTTCTATGTAGAGTTTGAGGGTAAAATAACTGATAAGGATGTTATGAACGCACTTAGCGGAATAACATCAGAAGCGCTAAATGCAAAGATATTAGGAAACTACTAAAAAAGAGGATTCGTATGAATCCTCTTTTATTATTCTATATCATCTAACGTGTCTTGATCTCTTAGTGGCCCTTTGACTTTCAAGTATTTGACTATATCGTCGAAGACCTCTTTGTTTCTAGGTTCTTGGAATATCTCGTGTCTCATATCCTCATAAAGTCTGTAAACGACATTTCTAAATCTTCTATGTCTTATAAAGTTAACAGACTTTTTAAATGCCGTATCATTTACTCTACATGGATCTTCAGCGCCCGAGGCAAACATAATAGGAAGCTCTAGCTCTTTAAATCTCCAACCTTGCTTGCTGTAAACTGAACTCATTAGATTAAATAAAGTAAGATATCCATTTATTGTGAAATAGAATCCACACTTTGGATCTGCATTATACTCATCCACCACGTCTCTATCTGAGCAAAGCCATGCGTTTAAGATTCCCTCTTTCTTAAAGGCTCTCTCAAATGGTCCGAAAACCAACTTTGTAATAAGTGGACTTCTGTATTTTTCTCCCTTAAAGAATTTAATAACTTTGGCTAAGAACTTGCCAGCGCCCACTCCAGGCTTCATAGCTGGAAGACCTGATAGAACAAGAGCATCTATATTTCTAGAACGCTTCTTTATAAACGACAAAGCGATTAGCGAACCCATGCTGTGTCCGAGTAAAATCAAAGGTAACTTTGGAAATTCACGTCTTAAATACATAGTGAAGTTTTCCACATCATCAGTTAGCCCTTTATATCCGTCCTCGCCAAAG
>JAFWIO010000002.1 GCA_017514785.1 Eubacterium sp.
TAGCGCTTGCTGATGTAACGTCAAATGCTGTCATGGTTGTAATCACCATAGCAAAAACCATTAAAACCGCTAATGCTTTTTTAAACGCTTTCATAGTTCCTCCTTTTAAATATTGAATTATAGTTCCGTTCCCTACGATATGTCTATTATATCACAAAAGCCATTATTGATAATACGATTATTTAATAATAAAAAAGAGACTAGTTTTTGCTAGTCTCTTGTAATTAATCTAAACTTTTCAAAGTTGGGAACAATAACACGTCCCTGATGGCTTCAGAATCTGTAAACAACATTACCATTCTGTCGATTCCATATCCGATACCGCCTGTAGGTGGCATACCAATTTCTAGCGCATGCAAGAAATCTTCGTCGGTAGTGTTTGCCTCTTCATCTCCTGCTGCTAACAACTCTTCCTGAGCCTTAAATCTTTCTCTCTGATCGATTGGGTCATTAAGCTCTGAGTAAGCATTTGCCATCTCCCAACCATTCATAAAGAACTCAAATCTTTCTACATACTCTGGATTGTCAGGTTTCTTCTTTGTAAGTGGTGAAATTTCAATTGGATGATCCATAACAAATGTTGGCTGAATCAAATGTTCTTCCACGAACTCTTCAAAGAATAAGCTTAAGATATCACCTTTCTTGTGATGTGGCTCGAATTCCACATGGTGTTCTTTAGCAAGTGCCTGCGCCTGCTCTAGAGTCTCTACTTCATTCCAGTCTACATTTGCATATTTCTTAACTGCATCCACCATTGTGATTCTCTCAAATGGCTTTCCAAGATCCATCTCTTGGCCCTTGTAAGAAATCTTTGTGCTTCCGCAAACTTTCTCAGCAATATATCTAAACATTTCTTCTGTCAAATCCATCATTCCATTGTAGTCAGTATACGCTTGGTATAACTCCATCAAAGTAAACTCAGGATTGTGACGTGTATCAAGTCCTTCATTTCTGAAAACTCTACCAATCTCATAAACTTTCTCAAGTCCACCCACAATAAGTCTCTTCAAATATAGTTCAAGAGAAATTCTAAGTTTAACATCCTCATCCAATGAATTATAATGAGTCTCAAAAGGTCTAGCTGCTGCTCCACCTGCATTGTGAACTAGCATTGGAGTTTCAACTTCCATAAAACCTTTGTCGTCCAAAAATCTTCTAACTTCACTGATAATCTTTGAACGGTTAATGAATGTCTCTTTTGCTTCTGCATTCATAATAAGATCAAGATATCTTTGACGGTATCTCAAATCTGTATTTGTAAGTCCGTGGTGCTTCTCTGGAAGAATCTGTAGACTCTTAGTTAGAAGTTTAACCTCTGTTGCGTGAATTGAAATCTCGCCAGTTTTTGTTTTGAAAACTTCACCCTTGATTCCTACGATATCACCAATATCGAACTTCTTAAAATCTTTATAGTCATCCTCACCTATGCTATCTCTAGCAACGTAAGACTGAATATTTCCATCGCGGTCCTGAACATTACAAAAAGATGCTTTACCCATTACACGCTTAAGCATCAATCTACCTGCTACAGTAACTTCTTTGCCTTCGAACTCATCATAATTGTCCTTGATTTCCTGGCTGTGGTTAGTTACATCATACTTAGTAACCTCAAAAGGATTCTTTCCTCTTTCCTGAAGGTCAGCTAACTTTTCTCTTCTAACCTTTAGAAGCTGCTTCTCGTTTACAGGTTGGTTATTGTTCTGATTATTCTGATTGTTATTTTGATTATTTTCGTTTCCCATTATAATCTCCATCCATTTGTGTGATTATTGTAAAATGCTTCTATATTATAGAAGCATTTTGGTTTCTAATTTTTATTACGCTTTCTGTACGTCTAAGATTTTAAACTTAACTTCTCTATCGCCTAGTTCAATCTTAACTGTCTCACCCTTTTTGTGTCCAACTAGACCTCTACCAACAGGTGACTCGTCAGAAATTTTACCCATCAATGTGTTAGCGTTTGTAGAGTTAACCATTTCGTATTCCATAGTCTCTTTAAGTTCCATATCACGAATCTTAAATGCTCTACCGATACCAATCACGCTAGCATCCAAATCTTTATCTCTAATGACTTCTTTATTTTTGAGCATGTTTTCAATCTCTCTAATTCTAGCTTCGATCTTAGCCTGCTCATCTTTAGCAGCATCATACTCTGCGTTCTCTGAAAGATCGCCCTGAGCTCTAGCCACTTTAATCTTTTCAGCCACTTCATCTCTCTTAACAAGTTTCAAATCTTTCAACTCGTTCTCTAATTCTTTTACTTGGGATTTAGTAAATACTAATTTCTTATCTTCACCCATTTTGAACCTCCATGTATGTAAAATAATCGATTTTTCTTAAGTCTGCCCGGTTTTTCCTCCTCCAGGCACCACTGAATATAATACTCTACTTACCCCTCATCGTCAACTAAAAAATGCCCTTTCGAAGACTTCGTCAAAGGGGCATTTTTTATAGTATTTTCTGCGTCAATTTTTCTAGTTCATCTATGCTTTCCACAAGGTTACATTCCTGCCTTAACTGCGCAGAATGTGGTAGTCCATGCGTGTACCAGGCGATGTGTTTTCTCATCTCTCTGATACCTGTGTACTCTCCTTTATAGTCACAAAGCATGTTTGCATGCCTAATAATCATGTCTCTTATTTCTTTTCTAGTAGGCTTCTCTAGAATCTTACCCGTTTCCAAGTATTCTTTGACCTGAGCGAAAATCCAAGGGTTACCCTGTGCTGCCTGGCCTATCATAATAGAATCACAACCAGTTTCTTCAAACATTCTCTTTGCATCCTCGGCAGTTTTAACATCGCCATTTCCAATAACTGGAATCTTCACAGCATTCTTCACATCGCGAATAACATCCCAGTCAGCCTCTCCGCTAAAGTACTGCTCTCTAGTTCTTCCGTGAATGCAAAGTGCAGATGCACCAGCAGCCTCAGCTACCTTCGCCAAATCTACCGCCTGATTGTCATCTAGTTTAAAACCTTTTCTAAACTTAACACTAACTGGTTTATCTATCTTACTTACAACTTTAGAAATAATCTCCTCAGCCAGTTTTAAATCCGTCATCAAATATGAGCCCTCGTGGTTATTCACAACCTTAGGAACAGGACACCCCATATTTATATCTATAAAGTCGCACTTCCCCTCACACACTTTGTTAGCCATATCAGCCATGATATCTGGGTCCGCGCCAAAGAGCTGAATGCCTATTGGATGATCGTCCACTGGCGTATCGAAATACTTTTTAACAATCTCGTGGTCTGATTCAGCAATTTCTAACAAAGGTTCAGTGTTTTTATTATCGTAATAGATTGCTTTTGCACTCACCATCTCGGATACAAAAAGGTCCGCACCTTGTTCTTTGCACAACAATCTAAATGGCAGGTCCGTCGTCCCTGCCATTGGTGCCAATGCTATTTTGTTTTTGAAAATCTCATTTGCCATTTTATTTGTTCTTATTCTTCTCGTAAATAATTCTCATACCTTGAAGTGTAAGTTCTTGGTCATACACATCGATAAAGTCAGTGTTCTCGTAAATAATCTTTCCAAGTCCACCAGATGCCACTACCTTCACATTCTCATAGTCGCACTCTTCTTTCATCTTCTTCAAAATATACTCAGCCTGACCAATCTGTCCGTAAACAATTCCAGCCTGCATACTCATAATAGTATCCGTAGCCAAAATGGTCTGTGGCTTTTTAATCTCAACCTCAGGAAGTCTAGCAGTCTCATTCCAAAGAGCCTGCGCACTAATTCTAATACCTGGCGCAGTAACACCCGCGTCAAACGTTCCATCTGGTCCAATCAAGTCTATAGTAGTAGCTGTACCAAAGTCCATAACGATACATGGGCCACCATAAATCTCATATGCAGCCACAGCATCTACTATACGATCAGAACCAACCTCTCTAGGGTCAGTTCTATTAATCTTAATTCCAGTCTTCGTTCCAATGCCAACTATCATTGGCTCGATGCCAAAGTATTTGATGATGCCGCTGTTTAGCGAATACATAACTTTAGGCACAACCGAAGAAATCACTACATCTTCTATATCTTTAATGTCGTGACCTTTCTTTTCTATCATCTCAGCAATCTGTGAGCCGTACTCATCAGAAGTACATGATGCTTGGCTGGTAAGTCTAAATGTAGCGACTACATCTTTACCTTCTAAAAGTCCAAGGGTGATATTTGTATTTCCTACGTCTATAACTAATAACATTTTATTCCTCTTTCTTCTGCTCTTGTTTCTCTTTCAACTCTTTTAGAGCATTGTAATAAAGTTCAATAGATTCCAAAAGTTCTTTCTTAGTGTTTTGGATTTCTCTAATCTTTAGTTCGCTTCCGATATCATCGTATAACAAATCTCCCTCATCGGCTTGAGTGACTAAAGTTAACTTTCCATCCTCGTCAAACTCCAACAACAAAACTCCACCAACGTCCTCTGTAAACATCACGCACATAATCTGAAGTTCCTGTTTGATTCTTTCTGGAAGAGAATTAAACTCTTCGTTTAAATAAAA
>JAFWIO010000033.1 GCA_017514785.1 Eubacterium sp.
GGACCGGGATGGACCGACCGCTGGTGAACCTGTTGCGTTACCAAGCGCATCGCAGGGTAGCCAAGTCGGGACGGGATAAACGCTGAAAGCATCTAAGCGTGAAGCCCCCCTCAAGATGAGATATCCCATTCGTAAGAAGTAAGACCCCTTGAAGACTACGAGGTTGATAGGTCGGAGGTGGAAGTGCAGTAATGTATGCAGCTGACCGATACTAATAGGTCGAGGGCTTATCCATAAAGGAAGAGGAGTTATCCTAGGAAAGTCTTAAATTTACTTTTCAGTGTGTGGTTTTGAGTGTATAAGTCATTAATATTATTCTTGCAAAAAGAAGTATCAATGTAGTATACTCTTATTGTTGGCCCGGTGGCTCAGCTGGTTAGAGCGCCGCCCTGTCACGGCGGAGGTCGTGGGTTCGAATCCCATCCGGGTCGTTTTTCAATGTAGACGCATTGTGAATAGCTGAGGGAGTTTACTTTCTCAGACTTTTTTAACTATATTGAAAATTTAGGGATCTTAGCTCAGCTGGGAGAGCATCTGCCTTACAAGCAGAGGGTCACAGGTTCGAGCCCTGTAGGTCCCACTATTGAACATTTATAATTGTAAATATGCCGACGTGGCTCAATTGGCAGAGCAGCTGATTTGTAATCAGCAGGTTAGCGGTTCAAGTCCGCTCGTCGGCTCTAATGGGCGGATTCCCGAGTGGCCAAAGGGAGCAGACTGTAAATCTGTTGGCACTGCCTTCGAAGGTTCGAATCCTTCTCCGCCCATTAATTTTTTAAAAATATGCCGCGGGGTGGAGCAGTCTGGTAGCTCGTCGGGCTCATAACCCGAAGGTCGTTAGTTCAAATCTAGCCCCCGCTACTCAAAAAAGATGATATATAATATATCGTCTTTTTTTGTGCATTGATGTTATAATATAAAAAGAAAATTTAAAGAGGTGCTTTATGAAAACAGTAAAAGAGACTCTAAAAAATACATTTGGATGGATTGGATTTAATATAAAACCTATTCTGCTTTTTTCAATTTTTTATTTCATAATTATGTTTTATATTCCAATTCTTTTGGACAAACTAATGCTATTGTTCTTTAAACTAATTCATGGTGGCATATACATGGGTAATGGCAATGCAATAGACATACTTAAAATGCCAGCCATGTGGCCTGGACTAATTTTCTCACTAATTGTAACGGCAGGAATTCTTATGTTCCAAGTGGGAGCTGTGGCATATGCTATAAATGAATCTAAAAAGAAAAACAAAGTAAAGTTTTCGCAGATGGCAGTAGCAGGAGTTAAAGTTTTTGCAAAAATCTTTAAACCAAGAAATTGGTTAATTCTTTTGTATGCAGTTATTATACTTCCGCTTACAGGAGTTATTAAAATAGGATGTGCTGCTACAAAAATTTGTGTCCCAGAGTTCGTCGAAGACTTTGCATACGCAAACGGAACATTGAAGTATCTCTATCCGCTTGCGCTACTTTTACTATTCTTGTTGGCTGTAAGATGGATATTTTCTATAGTAGCATTTTCTTTGGAGGACAAGACGTTTAGACAGTCCTGCAAAGAGTCTATAGCGCTAAATAAAAAGAGAATATTCAAAACAATGGGAATGATTATATTAGGCGGAATCATATTTGTTGCGCTAGACGTTGTGGTTTCTGCATTGTTTGCATTGGTTGTAACATTGATATCGCTACTAATGGATGGAAATGGATTTGCCGCGTTTGGCATTAGATATTTGGACTCATATAAAAATATGATGTCACTAGTTTACAGCATTTTTGTTCCAATTTTAAATATTGGATTAATAACAGCCATGTTCTTTAAATGGAGACAGAAGAACAATATAGAAGATCCAATTCCTGAAAGAGATATTAAGCCATTTAAAGTTAGAGGAAAGGTGGTCTTTGTCGCATGCTTCTTGATAGGAGTTGTTTTATCAACTTTTGTGGCGAAAGAATATATAACTTGCTACATGAAGGAGTCAAAGAGACCGGTTGTTTGTGCGCACAGAGGAGAGTCTTATAGTGTGCCTGAAAATACGATGCTAGCATTTAAGACCGCGGTAAAGAAAAAGGCCGACTGGGTTGAAATGGATGTTCATAAGACATTGGACGGCAAAATTATTGTAAGTCACGATGACTATATTGAAAGAGTGTCTGGCAAAGAGATTTACGTGCATGAATCTAAGTATGATTATTTGAGAAAGCTAGATGTTGGTTCTTGGTTTGATAAAAAGTATTCATATGTTAGATTTTCTAACCTGGATGAAGCTCTCAAATATTTGAAGAAAGAAGGGAAAACCGTTCAAATCGAAACAAAACCAGTTGATGGAAATTATCCGGACGGAACGCCTATAAACAAAGACTTTGAAAAGAAGGTTGTCAAGATTATTAAAGATAATCATATGGAAAAGAGAGTAGTTATTATTTCGCAAAATGAAGATTCCCTAAAGCGAGTAAAGAAAGTAGATCCAAAGATTAATACTGCTAACTGTATGGTTGTGGCATGGGGAGATATAGGCGATATTGATTGGGTTGACTACTGCAGTATAGAAGAAGAAAACGTAACACCAGCCATTATTTACAATATGAATAAGGCAAAGAAGAAATGTTTCTCTTGGACAGTAAACAGAGCTGATAAAATTCAAAATCTAGTAGATTGCGGAATAGACGGAATAGTTACAGACAATGTAGTTATGGTTAGAAAGCAGCTAGATGCGATAGATTACACTCCAGGAATAGATAAATTTATAAGAATGGTAGCCCAATAAAGAAGCATAAAAAGTACTTGCATTTGTAATGTATGCCATATATAATATTTAAGTGCGCAAAAGCGCATTTGAATGCCCGGTTAGCTCAGTTGGTA
>JAFWIO010000034.1 GCA_017514785.1 Eubacterium sp.
AGATGAGCTTTCTCAAAAAGTGGTTAAAGAAGTGGTAGAAGTAATCAAGAGCAAAGGTTATGAAGCATAAAATTTGGATTTTAAGAATAGTATTAATTGTTTTAATTATTGGCTGGATGATTTTGATATTTGACTTTTCTGCTGACGATGGAGTAGAGTCACAGACGCTCAGCGATAAGATTACAATTAAAGTTGTTCATATAATTAAACCAAGTTATGATTCGTTGCCGGCGAGCGAACAAAAAGAATTCTTTAACAAAGTAAGTTTTGTTGTAAGAAAGATTGGGCACTTTGGCGAGTACGGATTGCTTGGATTACTAGTTACTGGATTTCTTTTGACATTCGAAGGAATAAGAAAATTAAAGAAAAGATACATTTACTTTTATGCGACGCTTTGGTGCATGCTGTATGCGCTGACTGATGAGATGCATCAACTATTTGTTAAAGGTAGAAGCGCGAAAATAGGAGATGTGTTTGTTGATATGTTTGGCGGACTAGTAGCAGCAGTTATACTAGTTGCCATTTGGAAGAAGATAAGTAAAAGGAAAAACTATGAAAAAGTTTGAGGAAAACATTAGAAGAGTCACACCATATGTTCCAGGTGAACAGCCAAGTGGAAGTGACATTATAAAACTAAATACAAACGAATCACCATTTGCACCATCTACTATGGTTCAAATGTCAATCGCTAGTATGATGCCAGATGCACTTAGAAAATATCCAGATCCTGATGCTTCGGATTTGGTTAGAGAGATTGCATCTTATTATGATGTAGATGAAAGCAAAGTGTTTGTGGGCGTGGGCTCGGATGATATTTTGGGAATGTCTTTCTTAACATTCTTTAATTCTGATAAGCCAATACTATTCCCAGACATTACTTATTCATTCTATGATGTATGGGCAGAACTATATGATATTAAATATGAGAAGATTCCTTTGACGGAGGAGTTTGAGATTAATCCCGAAGATTATAAAAAGGAGAACGGCGGAATAGTTTTTGCCAATCCAAATGCTCCTACAGGAATTGCTCTTCCAAAAGCACAGGTAGAAGAGATTATTTCTGCTAACCCTGATTCAGTGGTGATAGTGGACGAAGCATATATAGATTTTGGCGGAGAGACTGTTTTAGAATTGATTGATAAGTACGAGAATCTATTAGTAGTTAGAACATTTTCAAAATCAAGAGCATTGGCTGGTATGAGAGTGGGATATGCATTCGGTAGCGAGACATTAATTAAGGCTTTAAAAGATGTTAAATTCTCATATAACTCATACACACTAAATGTGGCAGCAATCAGAGGTGCTAAGGCAGCGATTAAAGATGATGAGTACTTTAAAGGTCTAGTTGATGAGATAAAGAGAACTAGAGAAGAGACAAAGATGAAACTAAAGAAGATGGGATTTAATTGCACAAACTCCCAGACAAACTTCTTGTTTGCGACACACGAATCAATGCCAGCTAAAGAAATATTTGAGAAACTAAGAGATAGAGATATCTATGTAAGATATTTTGAGAAAGATAGGATAGACAATTATTTGAGAATTACAATAGGAACTAAGGAACAGATGAACGCGTTAATTATGGCGCTTGAAGATATTCTTGGATAATGTAAAAGAGATGCTTTTATGGGTATCTCTTTTTATTTTATTATAATTAAATGCTATAATTAAAAGAGACGTGGAAGAAACATTATAAGGAGAACGGATATGAAAAAAATACTATCAATTCTAATGGTGGTTGCACTGATTTTGACATCAGTGAATTTTGTGTGCGTCGAAAATGCTGACGCAAAAAGTACAGTAAAGAGCATCAAAGTGAAGGGTGCTAAAAAATCTTTCACAATGCAAGTAGGCGCAAAAAAGGTTTTCAAAGTTAAAGTGAAAGCTCCAAAGAGAAAGATGGGATTCAAAGTAAAATCATCTTCTAAAAAAGTAGTGTCCGTTAAAAAGAAGGGCAAAAAGATTGTATTAACTGCTAAAAAACAGGGTAAAGCAAAGATCGTTGTCAGATCAAAATTTAATAAAAAGAAAAAATATGTAATGACAGTGGTTGTAAAGAATAAGGAGCAAGCACCTACTGTTAAGCCTAAAGCTAAATTAGTATTAAATGCTGAGTCTGCAGACTCTACGACTTTTTTCCTTAGATTCTCTGAAAAAGTAAGTATCAGCAAAAATGATATTTTGGTTCAAAAGTTAATTACTAAAAATGGTAACGAGAAGTATGAAAATGTTAAAGAATTCATTGGGATAGATACTGATGATAATAAATCATATATTGCTGCAGTAGATGATGAATTGATAGTTCCAGGTGTTAAAGTGAAATTTACTGTAAGTGTTAATGGTGAAAAAATAGAGGCAGAATGTCAGACTACCGACGATACTAAACCTACTACTTTCAACGAAATATTTGTGGAAGAAAAAGACGAGGAGTTTTTAGAATATGTATATACAGCAGGCGAGAAAAATGCTAAATTATTGAGCTTTGAAGGCCTTCCAGAAGGAATTGCTTACAATTTCATTCCTACAAAACGAAGGATTGAAATAGAGGGTACTTTCTCAAACAAAGGATTGTATGAAACAGTTGCAAAAATAGAAGACGAAAATGGAATTATTAATACATATAAGATTGTCTTTCTTGTGGGAGAGGAAAATACACTTTATGCCTACTGTGATGATCAGATTGATTATGTTTACAATGGCGAAAATGAAACTATGAAGGCCGAGGGCGAGTTTGATATATATGTTTCAGGAGGAAGTTATTCGTATGGGTATAAACTTTTAGAAGGATCGGATGATTGCTTCAAAGTTGATAACGATGTGGAGTACTACAGCGATGAGCATTATTATGATTGCTACCCATCTCTATATTATGAAAACGTGGACAAACCTGGAGTATACACCGCTAATGTGGAGATATTTGATTACAATAATAAGAAAACAAAAACTGTAGTAAATTGCACACTAACAGTGAACAGTTTGAATAAGTTAAGTGGAAAAGTAACTGACGGTAATGGTAGACCAATTAGCAATGCTAATGCATTTACATATTCAATAAATAATGATGATTCGTTTGAAAATATTTGTTGGTCCGACAAAAATGGTAATTACGAAATGTTTGTAAGTCCAGGAACTCATATAATTGAGGCATTTTATAATGATGTTTATTATCTAAAACAAAAACAAATATCGTCGGACACTAAACTTAATTTGCTCATCAAAGATTTATTTAGAGTGAAGATCAGTTACAATAACTATTTTGTTATGGGTAATCCTGAGTATTGGTTTGTAGATGATGGCTCATATCAAACATTTGAGCAGTTCAAAGAATATAGATTTGATTTAGATTCTTATCGCAGTGAAGATGTTGAGACGATTTATTTACCAAAAGGACACCATAAATTAAAAACTTGTGGTATTGCGTACAAAGATGGAAAAATGTGTTTGTATTCAGCTGCTATGGAAATAGATGTTAACGGTGATATGAATACTGTTGCCTATATTCAAAAAGAAAAAGATGAAAGTGCATGGGAAATAAAACTAAATGAAATTAGGAAAGTTGAAGGCTTGAGCAATGTGGGAAATGCATTTAGATTTACACCTACTGAAGATGGAGAGTATGAATTCTATAGTTATAATTTCACGTCGGATGACCCTTATGCAGAATTGTTAGGAGAAGATTTTTATGCATTTAATGATGACAAAGGAGAGAACAATTTAAACTTTAGCTTGAAAGTAAATCTTGAGGCAGGTAAGACATACTATCTACATTATAATGCATATGATTACGCTTATTTACTCTTTGAAGGCGGTAATATATCTGTAAAGAAAGTATCCTAAAAATATAAAAAAGGCTACCGGAAACGGTAGTCTTTTTGTTAACACATTATTAACATTTATTTAAAATAACATCCTAAAAAATTCCACAATTTTATAAGAGAATATAAGAGTAGAAATGAGTATTTCAGGCGGACCTGAAGTACTTATTTTACGATTAGAAAATAAGTGATGGAGGTGAATGTCATGAATGTAAATAAGTTCACACAAAAATCAATTGAAAGCATACAGGAGTGCGACAAAATAGCAATGGAGTATGGTAATCAAGCAATTGATCAAGAGCATTTCTTGCACAGCTTAGTGACTATTTCTGATAGTCTGATTGCTAAGCTAATTGAGAGAATGGACATTGATATTAATTACTTTGATAACTGTGTTGTTCAGGCTATTGAAGCGCTTCCAAAGGTACAAGGCGGCGAGCGTCATATGAGCCAGGCTCTAAATGACGTTTTAGTTAGTGCTGAGGATGAGGCAAAGAAAATGGGAGACGAGTATGTGTCAGTAGAGCACCTATTCCTCTCAATGCTAAAAAAACCTAACAAGGCAGTGAAAGACATCTTCAAAGAATTTGGTATTACACGCGAGAGATTCTTAAGTGTTCTTGAGACTGTAAGAGGAAGTCAGAGAGTTACATCTGATAATCCTGAAGGAACCTACGAGGCTTTGTCTAAATATGGACAGGACTTGGTTGAAAGAGCAAGAGACCAGAAGTTAGATCCGATTATTGGAAGAGACAATGAGATTAGAAATATAATCAGAATTCTTTCGAGAAAGACAAAGAACAATCCGGTTCTTATCGGTGAACCTGGTGTTGGTAAAACAGCAGCTATCGAAGGTTTGGCTCAGCGTATCGTTAAAGGCGATGTGCCAGACGGACTTAAGAATAAGAAAATCTTTGCATTGGACTTAGGCTCATTAGTAGCTGGAGCAAAGTATCGTGGAGAGTTTGAAGAAAGACTTAAAGCTGTATTATCTGACGTTAAAGAAAGTGATGGAGAAATCATTTTATTTATCGATGAGCTTCATACAATAGTGGGCGCAGGTAAAACTGAAGGCGCTATGGATGCAGGCAATATGCTAAAGCCTATGCTTGCAAGAGGCGAACTTCACTGTATCGGTGCAACTACACTAGATGAGTACAGAGAGTACATTGAAAAAGACAAAGCGCTAGAGAGACGTTTCCAACCTGTAATGGTAGGAGAGCCAACAGTGGAAGATACTATCTCAATCCTTCGTGGAATTAAGGAAAGATACGAAGTGTTCCACGGCGTTAAAATTCAGGACGGTGCTTTGGTTAGTGCGGCTACTTTGTCGGACAGATATATTACGGACAGATTCCTTCCTGATAAGGCAATCGACTTGGTGGATGAGGCATGTGCGCTTATCAAAACTGAGATGGATTCTATGCCAACAGAGTTAGATGAACTAAGACGTAAAGTTATGCAGTTAGAGATAGAAGAGGCCGCTCTTAAGAAGGAAGAGGATAACTTAAGCAAGGAAAGACTTGAGGAGTTACAAGAAGAGTTGGCTGAACTTAAGAGTGAGTACGACACTAAAGTTGCTCAGTGGGAGAACGAAAAAGACAGCATTAATAAGGTTGGCGAGTTAAGAGAACAGGTAGAAGCAGTTAAGAAGGATATTGAGAAAGCTCAAAACGACTACGACCTGGACAAAGCCGCTGAACTTCAATACGGAAAACTTCCTGAGCTTCAAAAACAGTTAGAAGAAGAGGAAGAAAAGGTTAAAGGCAAAGACCTAGAACTAGTCCGTGAGAGTGTAACAGAGGAAGAGATTGCTAGAATCATCAGTAGATGGACTGGAATCCCTGTTGCAAAACTTACTGAGACTGAGAGAGATAAAATCTTACATCTTGATGATGCACTTCACAAAAGAGTTATTGGACAGGATGAGGCTGTTACAAAGATTTCAGAAGCAATCCTTCGTTCAAAAGCTGGAGTGGAAGATCCAAACAAGCCAATCGGTTCGTTTATGTTCTTAGGACCTACAGGTGTCGGTAAAACAGAGCTTGCTAAGTCTTTGGCGCAGAACTTGTTTGACGATGAGAGCAATATCGTTCGAATCGACATGAGCGAGTACATGGAAAAATTCAGTGTGTCTAGACTTATCGGAGCGCCTCCGGGATACGTAGGTTACGACGAAGGTGGTCAGTTAACTGAGGCAGTTAGACGTAAACCTTATTCGGTTGTATTGTTTGACGAGATCGAGAAAGCGCATCCAGATGTGTTCAACGTATTGCTTCAGGTGCTTGATGATGGACGAATCACAGACTCGCAGGGTAGAACTGTAAACTTTAAGAATACAATTTTGATCATGACTTCAAATATTGGTTCTTCGTATCTACTTGAGGGCATAGATGATGATGGTAACATCAAGGAAGAGAACGAAAAAATGGTTATGGATGATTTGAAGAATCACTTCAGACCAGAGTTCTTAAACAGACTAGATGAAATCATTATGTTTAAGCCGCTTACAAAGGATAATATCGCTGGAATAGTTGATCTAGTGATTGATGAGCTAAATGTAAGACTTAAGGAGAAAGAACTTAAGGTTGAACTAACTGATAAGGCTAAAGACTTTGTAATTGAGAGCGGATATGACCCAGTTTACGGCGCTAGACCGCTTAAGAGATTTATCCAGAAGAATGTTGAAACTTTGGCAGCAAAGACTATATTAGAGGGCGATATTAGCCTTGGAGAGACATTAGTTTTTGATGTGAAAGATGACAAACTAGTAGTAAAAAACAAATAAGCGATTTTTGCGATAAAAAAGGGCAAAAAACCCTTAAATATCACTAAATCGACCTTTAATCTCACCATAAAATTTGTTATAATTTTATGGTGAGATTTTTTACGTTGGACGAGTGCGCCCAATTATAAATTGTGCAAAAATAGAGGACAATATGATTAAAGGATTATGGTATAAATGGATAATAGTTTTTCTAGTTTCAATGGTTCCACTAGTGGAGCTTAGAGGAGCTATTCCTGTAGCTGAAGGTTTTCATTTGAGACCTGTTTGGCTATACATTGTAATAATTATTATTGGAAATATGCTTCCAGTTCCAATCATCTTTTTCTTTGCGAGAAAGGTGCTTCTTTGGGGCAAGGATAAAAAATATATTGGAAAGTTTTTCACTTGGTGCTTGGAAAAAGGAGAGCGCGGTGGAGAGAAACTTACTCAGAAAACTAGAGGCGGAGTGTATGTTGCACTTTTGCTTTTTGTCGGAATTCCACTTCCAGGAACAGGTGCTTGGACAGGAACTCTTGCGGCCAGCATTTTGGATTTAGACTTTAAGAAGAGTTGCCTAGCAGCTATGGGTGGAGTTCTTTTAGCAGGAACAATAATGTTGCTACTTAGCCTAGGAGTATTCTCTGGCATTAGAGCAATTGGATAGAGGTAAATATGGCAGACTATTATAAGTTTAAAAATGAACA
>JAFWIO010000035.1 GCA_017514785.1 Eubacterium sp.
GGTTTTCCAAATGTTGGAAAGTCTACACTTTTATCTAGAGTAAGTAATGCTAGACCAAAGATTGCAAACTATCACTTTACAACAATTAATCCTAATCTAGGTGTTGTAGATTTAGACGGCGGCAAAGGATTTGTTATTGCTGATATCCCTGGGCTGATTGAGGGTGCATCTGACGGTGTTGGTCTTGGTCATCAGTTTTTAAAACATATTGAGAGAACAAAAGTTATTATTCATATTATTGATGCCGCATCTGTGGAAGGTCGAGATCCTATTGCAGATATTAAAGCGATTAACAATGAATTAGAAAAGTTTAACCCAGAGCTTTTAGAAAAACCTCAAGTGATAGCAGCAAACAAGATTGATGCTATCTGGGATGAAAACGATACGACTATCGATGATCTAAAAGCAGAGTTTGAACCAGACATTAAAGTATTTCCTATTTCAGCAGTTTCTGGTGAAGGAGTTAAAGAATTGTTATTTGCCGTTCGCGCTATGTTAGATGAAGTAGGAGACGAAGTAACAGTTTATGAAACTGAGTTTGATATTAATGACTTTATCGATAACGAAGATTTACCATACACAGTTGAGAAGTTGGATGATGAAACATATTCAGTTGAAGGACCTCGAATTGAGAGAATGCTTGGATACACAAACTTCGACACAGAAAAAGGTTTCTTATTCTTCCAAGAGTTTATGGTTAAGAATGGAATAGTAGAAGAGATGGAAGCACTCGGAATGAAAGAGGGCGACACAGTAAAAATCTACGGACATTATTTCGAATATTATAAATAGGTGAATTATGAAAATTGGAATTTTAGGTGGAACTTTTGATCCGATTCACAATGCACATATTGAGATTGCAAAGAATGCGTTGGAGCAGTTCAAACTGGATAAAGTTT
Organism: Eubacterium sp.; assembly: GCA_017514785.1. Lineage (GTDB taxonomy): Bacteria > Bacillota > Clostridia > Lachnospirales > Lachnospiraceae > Eubacterium_G. The sequence goes on from JAFWIO010000035.1 coordinate 900, forward strand.
GGATTATGCCAACACCAAATCCACCTCACAAAGACAAAGAAAATATCACATCTGTAGAAGACAGGGTGAATATGATTAAGTTAGCCATTGAAAATATTGATGGCTTAGAACTTTGTGATTATGAAATCAAAAAAGATGGTAAAGTTTATTCTGCGGATACTTTGACGGAGTTAAAAGAACTTTACCCAGATGATAAATTTTATTTTATTATTGGAAGTGATTCACTAGAGAGTTTTGCTAGTTGGCGAAGACCAGAAGTGATTGTTGATAAAGCACAGCTTCTAGTTGTTAAGCGTGGAGAAAAAGGTTCTGATTTAGATTTTGAAAAATTAGTAGCCGAACTTGAAGATAAATTTGAAATTATGATTCCAAGCATCGCTATGGATGAAATGTATGAGTCATCTACTGAAATTAGAATAGGTGAACAAAACTTAGAACATTCTGTTCCAGATAAAGTATATAAATACATTTTGGAACATAATTTATACAAAGAAAAAGTAAATGAAGCATGGTCTGTTGCAAAGATCAAAGGTGATTTGCTAAAGCGTTTAAACTCACATAGATATCAGCACACATTAGGTGTAGCAGATACAGCTGTAAAGATGGCAGAATCCTTTGATGTTAACCCAAATCAAGCATACTTAGCTGGAATATTGCACGATTGTGCGAAATATTTCGACGATACAGAGCTTTTAAGCGTATGTGCTGAGAATGACGTAAAAGTCACACAAATTGAGCAAAAAAAGCCGTTTTTATTGCATGCTAAAGTGGGTGTGATAGTTGCAAAAGAGCGTTATCATATAACAGATCAAGAAGTATTAGACGCAGTTTTGTGGCATACCACGGGCAAGGCAGAAATGAGCGATTTGGAGAAGATTATCTTTGCCGCGGACTATATTGAACCTGGCAGAAAAGATCTTCCAAGGCTAGATTATTTAAGAGACATTTCGACAAAGGATTTGAATTTGTTAGTTAAATGTATTCTCGAAAATATGATGGAATACTTAAAATCAACAAATGAAGAAATAGAAGAACATACACTAGAAGCATATAATTATTATAAGGAGATTTAGAACGAGACATATGGATTCAAAACAGATTGCAAAAATAGCATTTGATGCATTAGAAGACAAAAAGGGTGTTAATATCAAGATAATTGATATTTCAAACATTTCAATTTTAGCTGATTATTTTATTATTGCTGGTGGTACAAATGAAAACCAAGTAAAGGCTTTAGCAGATAATGTGGAAGAGGAACTAGCTAAGGTCAATATGACTCCAAAGCAGATTGAGGGTTACAACAACGCTAATTGGATTTTGATGGACTATCAAGATGTTATTATTCATATATTCAACGAACAAGATAGATTGTTCTTTGACTTGGAAAGAATTTGGTCAGACGGTAACGAGATAAACGGAACTGACCTATAAGAAGAAGGTGAAATTATGGAAAGACCAATGGTACCAATTACATTATTAACAGGATATTTGGGTGCGGGCAAGACTACACTTTTAAATGAAGTGCTCGCAAATCAAGAGGGCTACAAAGTAGCTGTTATCGTTAATGATATAGGCGAAGTAAATATTGATGCATCACTTATCGCTAAGGGTGGCGAAGTGACAATGGCTGATAACAACTTAGTTCCGCTTACAAACGGTTGTATTTGTTGTACATTAAATGAAGATTTGATTAACCAGATTCTTGATTTAATTCAGACTGGCAAATTTGACTATATCATGATTGAGGCGAGTGGTATTTGTGAACCGATTCCAATCGCTCAGTCAATTGCAGTTTTGGATGGATCATTTGACCCTAATGCTAAGATTGCTAAGCTTGATAATATTGTAAGTGTGGTCGATGTGGCCAGACTAGCTGATGAGTTCGGCTGCGGCGAAAAGTTGTTAGACGATGATGTAGAAGATGAAGACATTGAAAGTCTTATCATTCAGCAGATTGAGTTTTGTAATACAATCATTCTTAATAAAGTTGATACAGTTTCTAGCGAGCAACTAGAGACAGTTAAATCTATTATTAAGAAACTTCAACCCAAAGCAAAGATTATAGAGACAAATTATTGTAAGGTTCCATGTTCAGAAATTTTAAATACAGGAAGATTTGATTTTGAACAAGCAAGTCTTTCAGCTGGCTGGGTCGGGGAGTTAGACGCAGAAGTAGAAGAGACAGAGCATCATGAACACCACGACCATGAAGAACACGATCGTCATCACGAACATGATGAACATGAACATCACCACGAGCATGAACATCATCACAACGACCACGAAGAGCACCATCACGAGCACGGACATCATCATGGACACGGTCATCATCACCATCACCACGATGGCGACCACGGCCACGAAGAAGAATTCGGTATTGAAACATTTGTATATTACAAACGTGATCCATTCACAAAAGAAGGTTTCGAGAACTTTGTCGAGAACTATCCTGAAGGAGTTATCCGTACTAAAGGAATTGTTTGGGTTATAGAAAACAACGACATGGCATATATGTTTGAACAGGCCGGCAAACAAGTCGGAATCCAACAAGCTGGTCAATGGGTCGCTACCGCTCCAAAGGAAACACAAGAGCAGATGATGGCAGAAGACCCAACTTTAGTTCGCGACTGGGACGAAGAAATAGGTGATAGAATGGTAAAACTTGTTTTCATTGGAAAAGATATGGACAAAGATGAAATAATTAAAAGACTTGATGGATGTCTAGCATAGACTAACTAAACCCACAAATAATTGTGGGTTTTATTTTTGCTTATAATTATGATATTATTTATATAGAAATTATAGGAGGGAGTATAAATAATGAATAAATTTAAGACTTCAGTTTCTAATACTTTAGAAAAAATCCAATTCAAAAATATCAAGGTGATAACAGTGTCTGCTATAGCTGTCAGTTTATTCTTAATGTTTTTGACTATTACTATGCCTTTGTCGGATGGGTATAGTTCAGGGATGGCTATCACAGCCCTTAACTTTTTTGCATTTATTGCTACGATTATTCTACTAATTTTTGTTAGTACGAACAGTAGCTTTAATTCTTTATTTGTTGCTGTAGTTATAAATGGTGTAGCAGTAGCAATAGGATTTATAGTCACAATTATTAATTTTATTGATTACATCAGTTTTTATAACAAAGGCTTAAAATCATCATCTATTATTTCAGAGAGTAAAGCATTTTTCATGAAGAATATGATGTTATATACACTGGATATCTTAGGCTTTATTGCATTTATTGTAGCGATAGTATTCTTATTAATTTGTATTAAGAAAAGACAAGAGACTAACACTAAAATATCTTTCTTAATTCCGCAATTAATACTTGTAGGCTTTTTTGTTATTAGTTTAGTTCATTTCTTTACCGTAGTAATTTTTGGTTACAATTATGCAATGATGAGAAGCCTTACTAATCTGGTTATCTCTGTTAGTTGGGTTTTAGTTGCTGTTTATTTAGAAACAAGACCAAAAGTAACAGCTGATTTTACTAAAGAAGTTAATACAGTATCTGCAAACGCATACGCTAAGAACAATGCATCTCTTAAGGACAATAAAGATTATCACTTTATGAATACTAATCTAGTATTACATTTCTTCTTGGTAATTGTTACTTGCGGCATTTGGAACTATATTGGAATCTTTAAAATCACAAGATATCTAAGTAGCTTAAACAAGGATTACTACAGAGATCCAATTACAAAACTGTTGTTATTTATGTTTATTCCATTCTATAGTTATTATTATTACTACAAATCAGGAGTGATAGTAGACAGTTTGAATAGAATTCCAAAAGGAAAATCAGGAACACTACTTTGCTTTTTGAGTATCTTTTTCCCAGGAGCATCATTCTTAGTATTAATTAATAAAGCTCAGCAATTAGAATATACAATGCCTCCTCAGGAAAATACACAGAATGTAAATTCAGTACAATAGATTAATACAAAATAAAAAGAGCATCGCATAGATGCTCTTTTTTATTGTATACATTTATCTTAAATAATATTTGGTCGATAAAGTGAATATACCTTTCCAACAATCTGACAATCAGTACAAATGATTGGTTCATAATCATCATTCTCAGGCTGGAGTCTAATGTGATCAGTTTCCTTGTAGAATCTTTTAACTGTAACCGAATCTTCTAATAGTGCAACAACAATATCACCATTATTTGCAGTATCAGTTTTTTCTACGATCAAATAGTCTCCTTCAAAGAATCCGACATTTATCATACTGTCGCCATGAACTTTAAGAATAAATGTATCTTTATTTGGAAGAAACTCTGTAGGAATAGCAAAGTAATTTTCAATATTCTCTACAGCAAGTAGTGGTTCACCTGCAGCCACGCGTCCTACAATAGGAATGTTTGAAATTTCTCTTCTAGAAATAGCAAACTCGTCATCATCCACAATCTCAATAGCTCTAGTCTTAGATGAATCTCTTTTGATATATCCATTTTCTTCTAAAGTATTAAGATGAGAATGAACAGAAGAAGTAGAACTTAGTCCAACCTTTTCGCATATCTCCCTGACAGTAGGTGGATAACCTTTTCTTAATATCTCTTCCTTAATATAATCTAATATTTCTTGCTGTTTAGCAGATATTTTACCAGGCATTTTATATACCTCCTTATTCAACTGTACCATTTATTGTACTGTTCTTATGTTAATCTTAACACAGTTAAAAAAGGGATGTCAAGAAAAAATCGAACAAATATTCGAAAAAAGTATTGACAAACATCTGTTCGAATATTATACTTAATACAAGAAAACGAACAAATGTTCCCATATAATTATAATAGTGTGGAGGTCAGATATGAGAACTATTACAAAGAAAAAATTCTATTTAATAATGACTGCAGTATTTGCAATTGTTATCGTAATCATGTTGGGAGTTAAATTTGTAGATGCTAGTGATAGCGCTAATACACCTAAGTATAAGTACTATACAAGCTATAAAATCCAGGAGAACGATACATTGACTAGTATTGCAGAAGAACATACTAAAGGTACAGATGTATCAATTAAAGACTATATAAGCGATTTAAAGAATGATAATAGATTGAAAGATGATGAGATCACAGAAGGTGAGAACTTAATCATTTCATATTATTCAGATATTGCAAAATAATCATTTTTATATTTCTCTTTTTGTTAAGTTTCAATGTTATATTGTTTCTTATAATTACTACCTTTTTTCTTTTAAAAAAGATGCTTTCCAGTTTATCTGGTTAGCATCTTTTGTTTTTAATCTTTTCTAAGTTTTACAGCATTTCTAGCTTTACGTCTTCGTTCATCCTCAATAGCTGCATAATGTTTCTTTGTAGTATTTACATCTTTGTGGCCTAGCACATCAGCTACCAAGTATATATCACCTGTTTCACGGTAAAGTGCAGTACCATAAGTGCTTCGTAATTTGTGAGGAGTGATCTTCTTTAAATTTGTAACAAGAGAAGAGTACTTCTTAACTAAATTTTCTACAGCTCGAACCCCAATACGTCTTTTCTGCAAAGATAAGAATAGTGCATTTTCATGTCCGGCTTGTGTAACTATATGTTTTCTTTCTTCAATATAATCTCTTAAAGCTTTTTCAACTTCTTCGCCGAAGTAAACAACAGTTTCGTAACCACCTTTTCGTCTGATCTTAACACCAGAGTTTTTAAAGTCTATATCATTTATATCTATACCGACACACTCAGATACACGCATTCCAGTTCCAAGTAGAAGTGTAAGAATAGCAACATCTCTAGTTTTAGTTTTTCCGTGGAATCTTTGTTGTGATTTGGTTAATTTATCACCCTTATCCACCTCGTCCAATAAATCGGCTACTTCATCGGCATCTAAACGCACAATCTCTTTTTGATGAAGTTTAGGTAACTCAACTATAGCTGCTGGATTATTTTTGATCTTTTCTTTTTTATAAAAGTAGCGGTAGAGCGTACGTAAACATGCTAACTTACGCTTGATTCCACGTTCAGAGTTTCTATGTAACTTTCCATTTTCATCTTTATAAAGCTTCAAATACTCTAAATATTCTTCAATATCAGTGGCTGTAATTCTGTCTAGCATATCTAAATCAAAATCAACCACATCTTTATTCTTTAACGAAGGATTATATTCATGCATATAGTTAAAAAAGACAACCAAATCATATCCATACGCTATACGTGTACGGCTAGAAGTAGTAGGTTCGATTCCTCTAAAGAATTCGCCACAAAATCTAGGAAGTTTCATACGAAGTTCCCTAAGTTTTAATTCATTATTAATATCTACTTGATCGTGATAATTTGTAGCATCCATTTTAAATCCTCCATAAATATAATGAAACGACTATTCATCAAATCCACCGTTCAAAATAGCAGTAAAGAATCTATCTTTAACACCTGGGTTTTCACTATTTAACTGTCTAAGTAGGTTTTTAACATATTCACGTTTCGTATGACCATCTATATCACATTGAGGTTTGCACACTGGTAGATCAAATTTCTTCTGAAAACCAATAACATCCATCTCAGGTACATACATAAGCGGTCTGATAAGTGTTAAATCCATTCGATCTAGATAAGTTACAGGTTTAAATGAATGAAAACGTCCCTCATATATCAAACTTAAGAGCATAGTCTCAATAATGTCGTCTTTATGGTGAGCAAAAGCAGTTTTATTACAACCTAACTGCTTTGCTAGATCGTTTAATGAACCTTTGCGCATCTTCGAGCAAAGAGAGCAGGGGTTCGTTTCACCACGTTGTTCAAACACTATATTCCTAATATCAGTCTTAATAACATGATATTCTACATCTAATTCATCACATAAGTCCTTAACTTTGCTAAAATCCATTTCACCATTAGTTAAATCAACTGTAATAGCAACTAATTCGTACTTTTTTGGATAGAACCTACGTAGACCTGCAAGAGCGTACAACAAACAAAGGGAATCTTTGCCGCCAGAGATTCCAATTGCAATTTTATCTCCGTCTTGAATCATATCGTAGTCGGAGATAGCACGTCTTGTATAACTATATAACTGTTGTAGTTCCATAAATACCTCAAAAATATATAAAAATAGCCACTAAAGTAGTGGTACATATATTGTCTAAAATCTATATTTATTCTAACACAACTATTCGCAAAACACAAGTTTAACGAAGAAATATATATAAAAAATAATGCTGGAACCCCCATAAATACTGGGAATTCCTAAAAATGGCTATTTTTTATTAAATTGTTATTTAAACGTTATTTACTATTACTCTTCAAGTATATCTAACAAGTGTTTAAAGTATTCTGGTTCATCTACTTCAAACTCTACATATTCTTTTGTACTAGGATGAATAAATCCTATTGTCTTTGCATGTAAACACTGTCCAGTTAGATTGAATTTGCATTTTTGTCTACCATATTGATCATCTCCAAGCAACGGATGATTAATATGCGCCATATGAACTCTTATTTGATGAGTTCGTCCTGTTTCTAGTTTAAATTGCACTAATGTATAATCTCTGAAGCGTTTTAACACTTTATAGTGTGTAATTGCACGTTTTCCATCCTCGTTAACGCTCATGAGCTTTCTATCGCGTTTATTACGACCAATTGGTGCATCAATCGTACCTTCGTCGTCTTTTAACACGCCACAGACTATTCCAACGTAGATTCTATTGATTGAATGCTCAGATAATTGATCTGCGACAAAATTATGACTTTGATCATTTTTACATACAATTAAGCAGCCAGTCGTGTTTTTATCAATTCTATGTACAATACCAGGTCTTAACACGCCGTTAATATTAGACAATGAATTCTTACAATGATACATTAACGCATTAACTAACGTGCCTGAGTAATTGCCTGGGGCCGGATGAACAACCATTTCTTTTGGCTTATTTACGATTAGAACGTCATTATCTTCATAAATAATGTCCAATGGTATGTTTTCAGCCTCAATATTAGCTTCTATAGGCTCTGGAATATCTATTTGTATTCTATCATCGGCCTTAACCTTATAATTAGGCTTAATAATAGAGTTATTTACCAATATATGACCATCTTTTAGAAGTTTTTGGATGTAACTTCTTGATTGATCAGGCAATAACTCATTTAAATACTTATCTATTCTAATATGGTCAGTTGATTCATCAACTATAAAAATATTATCCATAATACCTTCTGATACAAAGTTGTAATATATTATTTATCCTCTGGGTTCTTCTTAAACGTAAACACACTGTTAAATGTATCGTTATCTACTTTAAAAATACACATAATGAATAATAAAATACATGAAACTGTTATATAGCAATCTGCCACATTGAATATTGGAAAATTAATGAAATCAAATGAAATAAAATCAATTACATATCCATTAGCCATACGATCAATTAGATTGCCAATTGCTCCAGCCACTAACACTATCATTAAAATATTAAGTGTTTTAACAGTTGGATTTAACGAATAGTCTGTCTTATACTTTTTGTAAATGTTGTATATAAACTTTCCAATTACTATTAGTGCGAATATTGTAAATATAATAAACAAAATTATTCTTCCAGATAATATTCCCCATGCGGCACCTGTATTTCCACCTGGTAAGTACTTAAAGCTTACAATATTCTTTATTATTGTATAGCTCTTCTGCCCCTTTATATGGGCTTTTGCTAAGTATTTAGTTATCTGGTCAAATGCAACTAAAAAAGCCAATAATAAGGCATTTTTTAGCCAAAATAAGTGATTTTTATTCATTATTACACCCTTTTTATACTATTGTGCATCATCTTGAACCGTAATAGTTTCTATAGCATTAATAAGCAGTTCTTTTTCGTCTTCTGGCATATTATGGAAGTTAACTTTATAGAAGTTTACTTTACCAATACGTTTCAATACGATAAATGTAATTTGGCCAGAATGCATCTTTTTATCATTTAATATTTCTCTTAAAATCTCATTTGAACTTATTCCTGATACTGTAATAGGTAATCCAAATGATGCTAATGTATTTTTAATTGAATTAAATGTAGACAGATCTATTTGTCCTATCTTATAAGAAATATAAGCTGCAGCAACCATTCCTAATGATACACATTCGCCGTGCAAGTATTCGAAACCTTTACATTTTTCTATAGCATGTCCGAATGTATGTCCAAAGTTTAAAATCTTACGCACATTCTTCTCATATGGATCGTCTTCTACAATAATCTTTTTCAATCTACAACACATATAAACAACATTAGATAAAGTATGTAAATCGTGAGATTTGATTTTTGCAATATTTTTATTTAGATAATGATAAAAATCATCAGCCATAATTAATCCATACTTTATTACCTCACCCATACCCGCATTAAATTCTCTTTCAGTCAAAGTCTTTAAAGTACTTAAGTTTATATAAACTAATTTAGGCATCTTAAAAGCGCCAATAATATTTTTATGATCTTTAAAATCGATTCCAGTTTTTCCGCCAATACTTGAATCAACTTGAGAAAGCAATGTCGTTGGAACTTGAATATAATCTATGCCGCGCATATATGTAGCAGCAACAAATCCAGTAATATCTCCAACAACACCTCCACCTAAAGCAATTAGTAAATCTTTGCGATCGAATTTCTTTTTTACCAAAACATCATATATTTTATTAACTGTCTCCTGACGCTTAGATAGTTCGCCCGCATGAAATTGTACAACTGTACATTGTTTACAATTCATGTCAACCAAACTCATAACTTCATTAGCGTATAGTTTTGAAACATTAGAATCCGTAACAATACAAATGCGCTTCTTTTCAATATTGAATTTAAGAATCTCTTTTTTGAGTTCTTTAAAGCTGTCGCTAAAAATAATATCATAGGCATGTTCGCCTTCGTTATTAATTTGAATAACATTATCCATATCTTTATCTCCCAAAAATAAACCTCCTGAAAATTCAGGAGGTAGTTGTTAATTTAATAAGCTGAACCAGTGTTTGCTTTAGCATTAATATCAATGCCATTTACGATATCCATAATATCTCCAGAAATTTCAATTCGTGCAGGTGTTATTAAGTAAATTGAATTACTAACTCTTTGAAGATTTCCTGAGATTGCGTAGCATCCACCTGATACAGTATCAACAATTCTCTGTGCTACATCAATTTTAATACCTTCTAAATTAAGAACAACTGCCTTGCCACTTAATAATTCATCAATAACTTCAATAGAATTATCGTGAGTAGTTGGTTTAACAACAGTTACTTCAAATGCAGTTCTAGTTTGATGCATTGGAACAACTTTCTTAGATGATCTAGACGAGCGAGATGTTTTTGTAAAATCTTCTTCATCAGCGTAGTCATCATATTTTTTTCTTTTTGATTTAGATGTCTTTTTTGGTTCTTCTACATCATCATAAAAATCATCACCATAATAGTCATCATCAAATTCATCATAGTTAATTGTGAATAGATTTTTTATCTTATCAAATGCACCCATGTTTTCATCTCCTATATATTATAATTTCTTTCTCCAAATATTTTTGTTCCAACTCTTATCATTGTGGAACCTTCTTCTATAGCAACTTTGTAGTCGCCAGACATGCCCATTGAGAGCACACTCATAGTAACATTATCGATGTTTTTAGAGTCGATGTCAACTGATAATTCTTTAAGTTTTTTGAAGTAAATTCTGTTATCTTCTGGCTCTAAAGTATATGGAGCGATTGTCATTAATCCGCAAATATTTACATGTTCTAACTTTGAAATCTCACGAATCAATTCTTCGGTTTCCTCTGGTTTAATTCCAAATTTACTCTCTTCTCCCGCCATATTAACTTCGATTAAAATCTTCGCAGTTAAATCTTTTTTTGCAAATTCTTTTTCAATCTGATTTGCAAGTCTTAATGAATCAACGGAATGAATCATCTTAGCTTTACCAACCAAATATTTAACTTTATTTCTTTGCAAATGACCTATCATATGCCAGTTAATATTTTTAGGCAGTAAATCATATTTCTGATCTAATTCTTGTACTTTGTTTTCGCCGTAGTCTAAACATCCACTTTCTAAAGCCTCTTCTATATCAGTGTAAGGTTTTGTTTTGCTTACAGCAATCAATGTAACTTCACTAGGATCACGTCCTACCTTGGCACATGTTTCATTTATTTCATTTTGAATTTCTTTTATATTTTCTACTATCATAAATCACCTATATTATTGTGAAACAATTTGGTTTTCTTTTACAGAATCAGAGTTAAGCACTATACGGTCATAAATAGAAACGCTAAATACATCACCTGATTTAATAATGTAGTATTCGTCTGTCGAATTTAGAATTTTAACTCTCACAAATTTTGTGTATCCATTATTTATATTGTAAACGCCATTAAATGTTTTTGTTTTTCCTACAGTAAATGTATCTGTAGAATTTGCCATTTGCAATACATCGCCTGCGTCAAAGGATGTGGTCGATACATAATAATTCTTTGAATCAGAATATGCAATTGGCGGATATACTATCTTATTTTTTCCATTTGATTTTTTAATATTAAACGCTATTTCATCTGAATTTCCACCGATTATTCCATACTCTTTAGGAATAACATATACACTCTTCTTAACTAATGAAGACTTAGGAATCTTAAGTCCGTCTTCTACATCATTTATTATTTGAATATTAACAAATCTATCGTTAGCAAATCTTATGCAATACTTCGACAAAGAAATAATCCCATAATTCTTTCCGTCTTTTCCTTTAATAATTTTAAAGTTTGCTGTTGAATCTAGATTGTCGTTTGTGAATTTAATTCTTACGCCTTTCACACCCTTATATTTTTGAACATCTTCATCTTCTAACTCTATGGCGATGCTCCATTCATCATCAGTTATAACTTTATATATTTCTTCTCCCACTTCCATTTCATCACCTGTTTTTCTAGTTGTGATTTTTCTAGAAGCTTTGGTAAAGTCAGATTCTTGTAAATCTTTTGGCTTGATCTTTTCAAAACCATCTAACTGATATGAAACAATACCTGAGTATTTTGATTTGTTTATAGAATAAGTAGTTCCAGTCTTCTTGGCAATTTTCTTTAATGTTTTTGTATTAATTAAATCAATAACTGAACCTTTTAGAGAAGACTTAAATTCGTAGACATCATTAAAAGACATATCATCATAATCACTGCTGTAATCATTGATCAAGTCGTTTAATGATGATACGTTCTCGTTTGATAACTTTGAATTGGCATTTGATTTTGCAAGATAATCTGAAAGTTTTCCAGAAGAATCTATGCTGTAAAGAGTTGTGCTTTTCGAAACTCTTAATCCTTCTCTCACAAAGAATTCAATATATCCAGTAGACTCAGCTGTAGCAATCTTTTCTTTTCTGATTGAAAGTCCTGAATATATCTTTGAATTATTTTCAGCATTAGAACCAGGCGACACCTCATAATATTTAGTTTTAGGTGTCATAATAGCAATAATACCTGAGATTAAAAAGTAAATTAGAAGGACAACCAAAAAAACAACACCAATATTCAAATGAAATCGGTTCTTTTTAAATGATACTTCTCTCTTATTCTTTTTACTCATTTTTAATCCTTAAAAGGCGAAAGTATAAACTCTCGCCTTTTACAATGAATTAACAAGAAAATACAATCTTGTCCTGTACGCTATCTGGTAAATCATCTTTGTTTGCACTAATACTTACAACAAATTCTACATCAGTGCTTAAAGCATCTAGCTTGTCAATGATAGTAGCAATCTCTGAAGCTGTAAGTGCAGATAGTTTTAGTAAACTGTCGATGAAAACCATTTCAATATCGTGGTTACCCGCAAGCAATCCTGATACAAATCCTAGGAAACTATCACTAGATTTAACTGGATATTCTGAAATATCGATCAATCTAATCTGATTGTTTAACTCATACATGTGTTGGTCACTCTTATCAATATAGACTACTGAACCATCCACATCTTTAACAGCTTGTGCTGCTAGAGTTAACATCTCCTTTGTTTTTCCTTTGCCTTTGGCACCACAGATAATCTTCACCATAGCGCTATCCTCCTTGTATTTTATTTATATTTAAGTTTGCTGCTTAAAGTGCAACGCACATAGCATTTATTTTTGTCTCTGCAAGCCTATGTTTAGAACAATACCGACACCACAGAATAAACTTAAGAGTGATGTTGGTCCGTAACTAACAAATGGTAATGTAATACCAGTGTTTGGTAGTAACATAGTTGCAACAGAAATATTTATAAACGACTGAATCGCTATTAGAACTCCAAATCCATAACAGAATAATCTACTACTTATATCGGGGGCTCGCGAACCAACTATCATACACTCAATTACAACGAGCAACAATAATATTATGACAGCGGCCGCGCCAAAGAATCCAAGTTCTTCACCTATAATTGTAAAGATAAAGTCTGTATGCGCTTCAGATAAAAACTTACCGTTCTTTACCGAGGTAGCATTTTCATTCTCAATACCTTTACCTCTTAAACCACCAGATCCAATAGCAAGTAGTGAGTTCTCCTGCTGATATCTGATTTCTTTAGCTTCTTTATTATCTTCTTGGAAAAATCCAACAATACGGTTGTACTGGTACTCTTGTAAGATTCCACTTTTTGGATTTACAGCGAAGAATCCAAATACGAGTACAACTGGTACTGCTATTATTGCAATAGCTGCAATGATTTTTCCACTCATGTTTGATAAGAACATTATAGCACAAAACGTAACAAAAATAACTATGGTCGAAGACAAATCCGGCTCTCTAAATACCAAAAATAGTATTATAAATGCAAATAGATTTGTTAAGCCCAATGTCTTTAGCGTATCTAATGTTTCGTAGTGCTTTTGAATAAACATTACTATAAAAATAATTAAGAATAACTTAGCTACTTCTGATGGTTGGAATTGAACAAATCCCAAGTCAATCCATCTAGTAGCACCTAGTTTTGTTTGACCTAAAATCAAAACTAAAAGTAATAATCCAACGGCCACAAAATAGATTGGCCAATAGAATTTAAAGATAAACTTATAACTAAACAAAGTAAGAACAACTAAACCTACTATAGCTATTACAACACCCACTATTTGTCTGAGTTGGTAATCTTGACCTTCGGTAGCACTTCCGATTGCGAAAATTCCCAATGTAGTAAGCGCAGCAACATAAACTAACAATCTAAAGTTTAGTTTTGAAAGTTTGTATGAAGTTACTAATTCTTTAATCTTCCTAAACATCTTGTCCTCTATTATTAATCCTGAACACCACCACTAGTGCTTTCAGATTTAACTCTCTTATTAATATCTTTATTATCAAGTTCTCCATAAATATACTGAAGTACATACTTTGCTAATTCAGCAGAATCATGTGATGAGTTACCATATGGGATAACTGCTGTACATGTATATTTTGGTTTATTATATGGAGCGTACGCGACAAATAACGCGTGCGAATTTCTTCTCTTGTTCTCCTGGGCTGTACCAGACTTACCAGCTATCTTAATCTTTGTTCCTTTAAAATACTTTTTAACTGTTCCTTCTGTAACTACTTTTCGCATACCACTTGTTACAGCATTCCATGTAGATAATTGTCCACCCACTTTATTTTTGCTAACAGCCTTATTCTTTGATACAGTCTTGCCATTAGATGATGCTATCTTATTAATCAAAGAAAGTTTATAGTTAGTTCCACCATTAGCTAATGTGGATATATATCTTGATAATTGAACTGGTGCATAAGCATGACTACCCTGTCCAATAGCCGAGTGAACAGATGATTCTGTTGAGAAGTGAGGTTTTGACTCAGTTATCTCAACACCTGATTTCATATTTAGTCCAAGTTTTGTAGCATACTTTTCTATCTTATCTAAACCTACTGTACTATCGTACTTTCCATTAACCTTACCAAGTCTATAACCCATCTCATAGAAGAAATAGTTACAAGACTCAGCAATAGCATCTACAATATTAATCTTTCCGTGTACGTGAGGATATGCCCAACACTTAGGTGATGGTTTAATCTTCTTAAACTTACCTTTGTCGTTTACAGTTTCTGTAGTAGATACTTTATCGTTCTCTAATGCTGTGAATGATGTACACATCTTGAACGTGGAACCAGGTGCGGTCACACCTTGAGTCGATCTGTTATAAAGTGGGTCAGATTGGTCATCAACCAATTTTGCCCAGTAATCCGGATCTACAGAACCTGAAAGCATATTGTTATCATAACTTGGATAAGTAACCATCGCTTTAACTTGTCCATTGTTTGGATCAGTTACAACTACTGAGCCTGAACATGGATCTAGAGCTATTTGCGCTGGAGTAATTTTCAAGTTTTTAATTTGTGTTTTAATGAATCTATATGCAACATAACTATCATGTCTCTGTAAAGAATGATACTGATGCTTATTCATTTCAAATACGTTTTGGTCATATAGAAGTAACAATACTTCACATGGGTTGATAGTATTATCTGCTACTCTATACTGAACAACCTTTTTATCAAATGTAGAGTCTGATTCAAACGTATCAATTATGTACTCAACTATAGTATCGTAAGTTTCACCAGTTGAAAGGTATTCTTGATTAACTTTCAACGCTTCAACATTAATCCAGTTTTGTCTAATTGCTTCATGTAAGAATTTATTAGTAGTAGTCTTTCCTGCAATATATTTCTGATAAACCTCATTTTCAGTATCGATGCTAGATGTCAAAAGAACTCCATTGTTCTTTAACATGTCATAAATATAATCATTGTAGTCTTGATACTCTTCATTAAGTTTATTGTAGTTTGGAGAATGGCTATTTCTTAATTGTTTTTCAAGTTTCTTAAGCACCCTCTCCAAAGACTGTTCGTATTCTTTGTAGAACTCTTTTTCGTTCTTTGACGACTTCGCATTTATCTCTGGAATTGAAACAACGTTGTTTGTGACAAGTTGTGATATTACTTTTGAAGCAGGAATTAGATTGATTTCATCATCGTCACTATCCTCGTCCTTCTTAGGCACATCGTGATTTACAATCTCTGACAACAAAATAGATGCAATCTTCTTCTCGAGCAACTTATATGATGCTTTTTGAAGCTTGCTATCAATTGATAAATAAACATCGTTGCCGGCCGTACTATCTTTATTAGAAATTGTACTTAGAATCTTTCCAGTACTATCTACAAAGATTTTCTTTTCGCCACGCTTGCCTTGAAGATCTTTTTCTTCGGCAGACTCTATACCGGCTTTACCAATAATATCGGATGCAACATAATCTCCACCCTTTTCATTTTTTTCTTCTAGTTCTTCGGTAGAAATAGTTCCTGTGTAACCAATGATAGGGGCAAAGTAAACACTATCTTTGTAGCGTCTTATGTTTCTCTCTTCCACTCCGACACCAGGTATTTCAGCTTTGTTTTCATTTATAGCAACCATAGTTTCGTTACTAATATTTTTTGAAATAACAACTGAGACATACTTCTGGTACGAATTCAAATAAACGTTATATCTTATAGACATAACCTTAAGCAACATATTGAAATCTTCATAGTCCGGTATTTTAAACAAATCATTTTTCAAATAATAAAACATTTGAGGCGGAGTTGCTAAAGAATAATCAACACCATCTCTCACAGGGTCCTCGCCAAAGAGGTTTCTTACAAACAATTTCTTTTGTGACTCTGAAGTGAAGTTGTATTTTAAGTTTCCATTTCTATCTTTGACAATTGGAAAATCTATAACAATTTTATCTCCACATTTTTCAATAATCTTAATTGCTTTATCTGCAATCTTATTAAGTTTTTTATTTTTATTATCATCAGATTCTATAGTATCTTCAAATGTCGCAACATAAGCCAATGTGTCATATGCCAAAAGATTTCCTTTGCAGTCGTAAATATTTCCACGAGTACCTGGTGAATAAACTGTCTTCTCGGCCTTTTGGATATATGTACTCATATAATAGTTTTCATTTACAATCTGTAAGTCAAAAATTCTAATAATAAGCGTAGCAAAAATAGCCACGATAAGTAGCATTACAATAAAAATTCGTGACTTAATTATTTTTAAAATGTTGTAGAGAAAATCACTTATCAAAGCTTAAACTACGCTCCTCTTCTGTCATATATAACTTTTCATTCAAGATATAGAATAACTTGAATGTTAAGAACATAATAAATGTTGTAATTATCATTTCTGGGAAAATAATTTTCCCAAAATAATAAGGGAAATCTTGTTTGTTTCTTAATAAAAATCTAAAGATATAAACTGCCAAGTTATAAATAAAGTCATTAGTAAAAACTAAAAACAATGGCATCAAAACATTTTCACTATAAAATAGTCTCTTCATCGTACCGCTGAAGAAACCACAAATCATATACAAAAATGCATATAGTCCAACTATGTCACCATAAGCAAAATCGTATAATAGTCCGCAACAAAGTCCAACCACGCATCCAAAATTAGAGCCACGCATAAAACCAAAGATGCATGCTACTATAAGCAACAAATTTGGTGTTGGCACAATATTGCTATTTTGTTTTGACCAAACTGATTGAATAATAAATGCAGCTAAAATAATTGCAATTATAACAACCACTTTGAGTATCTTTTTCTTCATAGTTAATCCTTAAGTTCTTCTTTTGTTGTTTTAATAACAAGAACTTCATTTATGTGCTGGAAGTCTACTACTGGTGTAATAGTTCCAGATTTAGTTAATTTATTTGAGTCTTTTTTTACATCATTTAGATATCCAACTAAGATACCAGGTACAAACTTATCACTGATCTGAGAAGTAGCAACCATATCACCTTCAGATACTTTGGCGCTGGCATTTATTCCAGTAATATTCATAACGCCATCATCCATTAGTTTTAAATCACCACTAACAATTCCCGTGTCAGATGTACTAGCAAATGAAACCGACACACTACTCTCATCATCTATAATTGATCTAACCTTTGCATAGTTTTTACCTACGTCAAAGACGATACCAACTAATCCACCATCACTGATAACATTCATGTCTTCTTTAATACCATCGTTACTACCACGGTTTATTGTGAAAATATTAAACCAGTTTCCAGTGTCTTTGCCGATGACTTGTGCACCAATTTTCTTATACTCAGAATAATCTTTATCAAGTGAATATAGATTTCTAAGTCTAGTTAACTCGTATTTATTTTGAGAAAGCAAACTATTTTCAGCCACTAACTCAGCATTCTTTTTCTTTAACTTAGCATTATCATTTTTCAACTTTCTAATAGATTTAAGTAAATCCGCTTTACCGTTAAACCATGAACCAATAGCATTAACTCCGTTTTGAAGTGGCACTACTGTATAACTAACTACAGTTTTGGCTGGCGCAAAGAAACTGCTAACTGTAACAGAAACGATTAAGCACGACACACAAAGCATAGTTAGAATAAACAATAATACTTTTGAATTAATTTTTCGATTTGATTGTCTCTTCATAATTAATATCCTTTAAACTTAGAATGAACTTTCTCTTGGTTCATACATTAAATCTTTAAATTTGTTATCAGAAACTATCATAGAGATTCCTCTAATAACAGTTTGATCTGGGTTCTTAACAGTATTCACAACTAGGTCAGTATTTTCTTCAATATACTTATCTAGATTTTTAATAGCTGCTGAGCCACCAGTTAAATACATTCCAATATCTAAAATATCTTCTTGAAGTTCAGGTGGTGTTCTCTCAAGCAAGTTTTTAATAGATTCAATTAGCTCTTCAAAGAAAGATTCAATCGCTTGATAAACTGTTTCTTTAGTGATTGCTCTTTCTGATGGAAGTCCTGTAATAGCATTTCTTCCGTAAACGTAAATCAAATCTTCTTCGTTGTCTTCTTCGGATTCTTCATACATAGCATCCGCTAAAGCAATCTTGATTTTTTCAGCAGTCTTAAGTCCGATAAAGATGTTGTATCTTTTCTTAACAACTTCTGCTATTAACTCATCAATCTTGCTTCCACCTAATTCAATCATTTTACTAATAACAATACCGCCGTTTGAAATAACAGAAATCTCTGTAGTTTCTGCACCGATATTAACAATCATATTTCCTCTTGAACTTGTCATATCAATTCCAAGACCAACAGCGTCCGCCAAAGGCTTCTCAACAATCTTTATTTCTCTAGCTTTAACGTTTGACTTAAAAACAACATCATAAAAAGCCTTCTGCTGTACTTCAGTGATATCTGCAGGCACCGCCACGCAGAATCTACCAAGTTTACCGCCTCTTGAACCAAGCAACTTTTTATAAAACATTTCAAACAATGTCATCATGTTGCTTAAATCAGCGATAACTCCTGCCTTAATAGGGAAATCAACCACTATATTGTCAGGATTCTTTTCGTACATCTCAAAGGCTTCATCGCCAAAAGCTAGAACTTCTGTTTTATCTTTAATAGCTATGATATTTTTTTCATTAGTAATTGTTTTTGAAATTCCGTTATAAATCTTTATATTGTTTGTTCCAAAATCAATTCCAAATACACTTAGTGCCATAACTTATCCTTTCGATTAAAAGTTTATATTAGATTCAACAAAACTTGTATAACATCTATCGCCAATAATTATATGATCAAGCAACGATATTCCAATTAGTTCACAAGCTTTGTTAAGCTTCTTCGTCGAAGAAATATCAGCCGTACTGGGCTGTGGATCACCACTCGGGTGATTGTGTAACAAAATTAAACTAACTGCATCGCACTTTAGTGCTTCCACTAATATTTCTCTGTTACACATAAATGATTGATTGATGCTTCCTTTAGAAATCAAAATGTCTTTAATCATATTGCATTTAGAATCTACAAAAATAGCGACTAACTGTTCTTGCTCTAAATGTCTCATCTGTTCCATATAGTAATTTGCAATACTGGATGGAACATTCATCTTCAAATCAAGAGAAGCCCTCTCTAAAGATATCCTTCGGGCCAGTTCCCCGATGCAAAGGATTTGAACCGCTTTAGCATTTCCAACCCCTTTAATCTTTAGCAACTCTTCTTTTGAAAGATGCATGATCGACAAAATGTTCTTTGACGCATCCGACCTTATGATATTATTTGCCAAATCATATGCGCTTATACCATTGGTGCCAGTTCGCAAAATTGCTGACAAAAGCTCAGCATCAGACAAATGGTTTGCGCCGTATTTTAAGCACTTCTCATAGGGTCTTTCAACTTCTGGTAAATCTTTAATTCTATTCATTTGAACCTCCACTCTCTCCAAGCAAAGGCTCCTAGTATTTTACCACATTTTTAGAGTGATATTAACCCCAAATCCACTAGGTTTTGGAACGCTTTTGTGATTCCAAATTTAGCATGCGGGAATGTTAATCCACCTTGGAAATATACGGCAAATGGCGGTTTCATTGGGCCATCTGCGCTTAATTCTATACTTGAACCTTGAATGAATGCTCCTGCCGCCATAATGACCTCTGAATCGTATCCTGGCATGCCCCAAGGTTCAGGTGTAAGGTGCGAATCAACGGCCGCAGCTTGCTGAATTCCTTTACAAAAAGCTACTAGACATGTTGGTTCATTAAACTCAATTGACTGTATAATATCAGCTCTTTTTACATCCTTTTCAGGGTTAAGTTTAAATCCATATCCATCAAATAGGTATGATGCAAATATAGCTCCTTTTAGGGCTGATGCTGTAACTGTTGGAGCCATAAATAGCCCTTGATACAAAGAGCCAATAACTCCTAAGTTCGCGCCTACTTCTTTGCCTAAACCTGGCGAAGTAAGTTTATATGAACATCTCTCGATACATTCTTTAGTTCCGCAAATATATCCACCTATTGGAGCAAGTCCTCCGCCAGGATTCTTTATAAGTGAACCAACCACCATATCTGCACCAAACTCAGATGGCTCTTTAGTCTCTACAAATTCGCCATAACAGTTATCAATCATTATGATGATGTCTTTATTTATATCTTTAATGAACTTAATAGCTTCACCTATCGTATCAACACTAAGTGAAGGTCTTGTGTCATATCCGCTTGATCTTTGAATCGCAATCAATTTAACATCATCAGTTATAGCTTCTTTGATTCCGTCAAAGTCAAAGTCGCCTTCATCTGTCAAATCAACCTGTCCGTAAGTAACTCCGTATTCAGCCAGACTTGATACATTCTCTCTAATACCAATAACCTCATCCATAGTATCGTAAGGTTTCCCAGATACATAAAGCATCTTATCCCCTGGATAAAGGTTGGCAGATAGAGCTAAAGTAATGGCATGTGTACCGCTGACAATTTGCGGACGAACCAACGCATCTTCTGTACAAAATACATCAGCATATACTTCTTCCAAAGTATCTCTTCCCAAGTCGTTATAACCATATCCTGTGGTTGCAACAAAATGAGTTTCAGAAATTTTATGATTCTGAAACGCCTTTATTACTTTTAACTGATTATACTCTGCTATTTTGTCTATTCTGTGAAAATCTTCAGACAATTGTGATAAGACATCTTCTGCCTTATCATATACTTCTTTAGATATTCCTAGACTTTCATATTGTTTCTTTAATTCTTCCATATACCTTTTTCTTCCAAATCTTTAAGCATAAATGCTAATACTTTATCTACATCTCTATTAAAATCTCTATAATCAATCATTTGCACAACTTTCTCATGTCTAAACCATGTAAACTGTCTCTTTGCAAAATGACGAGTATTTTTCTTAATTAATTCCTTCGTCTCCTCTAAAGATAAATTTCCATTTAAATACTCTAGAACTTCTTTGTACCCAATACCCTGCATACTTTGATTTGTATTATCAAGTCCTAAAGCTTTAACTTCATCCACCAATCCATTTTCAAACATCAAATCAACTCTTTTGTTAATTCGATCATATAAAACTTCTCTGTCATCATTTAGTACATAGTATGCAAAGTTGTATGGTGATTCGTTTTCTTTTTGCTCGGCATTATGTACCGATAAAGGAATATTGTTTTCATGATAAAACTCCAATGCCCTAATAACTCTTTTCAAATTATTCGGATGAATGCCAGCGGCATATTCAGGATCAACTTCCTCTAACATTTTGTGAACATATTCGTTGCCATTGTTCTTTGCAAGTTCTTCTAACTCTTTTCTATATTCCATATCCACTTCAGTTTCTTCAAAATCAACATCATGTAAAACTGATTGAATATAAAAACCTGTTCCACCAACTATAATGGGGACTTTGCCTTTGGCGTAGATTTTTTCTATCGCTTCTTCTGCCATCTGTTTAAAAGTGTAAATATCAAAGTCGTCAGTTGGTTCTAAAACATCAATCAAATAATGTTTAACGCCATCCATCTCATCTTCAGTAATCTTGGCAGAACCAATATCTAAACCCTTATAAACTTGAATAGAATCTGCGCTAATAATCTCGCCGTTTATTTCTTTGGCAAGCTTTATTGAAATATCAGTTTTTCCTACGGCTGTTGGGCCAGTAATTACAACTAAATTTTTCATTACACAATTCTCTTAAACTTCTTTTCTAATTCCTCTTTTGACATCTTGATAATAGTTGGTCTTCCATGTGGACAATTGTATGGATTTTCACAACTTAACAATTCATCTATCAATGCATCGGCCTCGGCAAAGGATATTTTAGTATTACCTTTAATAGATGCCTTACAAGACATAGATGCAATCTTTTCAGTGACAATATTTGGAACCATACTTCCAATCTCTGATGTGAAGTTATCAATAATATTCATCAAAACATCTTCACTGTCTAATGTGTATAGTTCACTTGGAACTGCGCGGACTGCAAAATCTGTTCCCTGGAATGGTTCAATTACAAAACCAATTTCATTAAAGTTATCTAAATATTGCTCTACTATATTTGCATCTTTCATAGAAAGATTTAAAATGATTGGCTGAGTTAGTGTCTGAGAAGAAATATCATTGTTTTCAAATCTCTTCATCAATCTTTCAAAGTTCACTTTCTCATGAGCTGCATGTTGATCAATGATATACATTTCATCTTCATATTCAACTATCCAATAAGTCTCAAAAACTTGTCCAATAATTTTATGTTTTGGTCTAGCTTCTTCAGACAGAAAGTCATAAGACATTTGCTCATGAACTTCTTCTTGTTTTGGTTTTGGAATATTTGTATAGTCAACATTTTTAGGCTTAGAAACATTGTTTGTTTTTTCTAGAACTACCTCTGGTTTATCTTCCACCTTGTTCCTTTTAGTCTCAAATGGTTCAGGCTTTCTATCTATTTTCTTCTCAGCCTTCTTTTCATCATCTAGCTTAGCCTCAACAATATTAGGCTTTTCTATTAAAGCTTCCTTAACAGTCTCAACTATAGCCGGATAAATCTCTGAAGCATTACTAATTCTAAGTTCCATCTTCGAAGGATGCACGTTAACATCAATGAACTTACTATCAATAGCAAAGTTAACTACTGTAAATGGATACTTGTGTTGCATCAAAATAAACTTATATCCTTCTTCTATAGCTTTAGAAATAATATCACTCTTTATGTATCTACCGTTTATAAAATAGTTTTCATTGGAACGATTTCCTTTTGAGATAATAGCTTTTCCTAAGAATCCAGTCATTTCAATATTTTTATCTTTATAGTTTACTTCAACTAGATTATCTGTGACTTCTTTGCCGTAGATTGCATAAATAGTATCCTTTAAGTTTCCATTTCCTGGAGTATAAATCCTAGTCTTTCCATTATTGATAAAAGTAAAACTAATCTCTGGATGAGACAATGCAATCTTTTCAATAATCTCTGAAATGTAACCTGATTCAGTGCTTGCAGTTTTTAAGAATTTTCTACGAGCTGGAGTATTGAAGAAAATATTTCTGACAATAAATGTTGTACCGTCTGGTGCACCAATCTCTTCGAAACCAATTTCTTCGTCGCCCTCTATTCTGTATCTGAACCCAGTCATTGATTCTTTGGTTTTAGTAATAAGTTCAACCTGACATACTGCTGCAATACTTGATAGCGCCTCACCTCTAAATCCAAGTGAATGGATCGATGCAAGATCAATTGTGTCTTTAATCTTACTAGTAGAATGTCTTTCAAAAGCAATCTTAATGTCGCTCTCATCTATTCCATCACCGTTGTCAGTAATTCTTATAAGCGAAATACCACCATCTTTTATTTCAATTGAAATATTAGTGGCGTTAGCATCAATACTGTTTTCCACGAGCTCTTTAACGATAGATGAAGGTCTATCAATAACTTCACCCGCAGCAATATGATTTATTGTGTTTTGATCTAACTTTATAATGCTCATATTAATCCAATCTATTTTTTAATCTTTGTTGTAATTCATTCAAATAATTAAGTCCTTCTAATGGTGTCATCTCTCCAAGATTTAAGTTTTCAATCTCAGAAATGATTTCATCTTCAGTTAGCATGTCTGAGAAGGTCATCTGTGTTTGAGTCTCAGCCACTTTGAAGATGTCTTCACCTTTTTGTGTATTAAGAGCAATGTCTTTAGCGTTCTGTGCTATATCAGCATTTGCTAATTGCTGCACTAATACTTTTGCTCTATCTAAAACTGGTTCAGGCACTCCAGCCAACTTCGCAACTTGGATACCGTAACTTTTATCTGCGCCACCCTTAATTATCTTTCTTAAGAAGACAATATCGTCGCCTTGTTCTTTGACAGAAATACAAAGGTTCTTAACGCCGTCTAATGTTCCTTCTAGCTCAGTCAATTCATGATAGTGTGTCGCAAACAAAGTCTTTGCACCCAATATATTTTTATCGCTAATATATTCAGCCACAGACCAAGCAATACTTAGTCCGTCAAATGTACTTGTTCCTCTTCCAATTTCATCGAGGATGATCAAACTGTCCTTTGTGGCATTTCTCAAAATGTTTGCTACTTCAGTCATCTCAACCATAAATGTACTTTGACCGCTAGCTAAATCATCTGATGCACCTACACGAGTAAAAATCTTATCGCATATTGAGATGTCTGCTGAGGCGGCTGGCACAAAGGAACCAATCTGTGCCATAAGAACAATCAAAGCAGTTTGTCTCATGTATGTAGATTTACCAGCCATATTTGGTCCAGTAATAATGGCAAATCTATTATCGTCTTCATCTAGGTGTGTATTATTTGTGACAAACATATTCTCAGGCATCATCTTCTCAACTACAGGATGTCTGCCATCGATAATATCCACTTTTCCAGATTCATTGATGGATGGTCTAACATATCCATTTCTCTCTGCAACATATGCAAGTGATGCAAATACATCAATCTTTGCAATAGCTTTGGCTGTGGATTGAATTCTAGAAATTTGATTGTAAATCTCATCTCTAATCTCAGAGAAAATATAATATTCAAGCGAGAATAATTTATCTTCAGCACCCACAATAATATCTTCTAGTTCTTTTAGTTTATCTGTAGTGTATCTCTCAGCATTTGCTAGAGTTTGTTTTCTAATGTAATGTTCTGGAACTTTATCTTTAAAAGAGTTTGATACTTCTAAATAATAACCAAACACTTTGTTGTACTTAATTTTAAGCTTAGTAATTCCAGTCTCTTCTTTTTCTTTTGCCTCTAACTCGGCTAACCACTGTTTGCCTTCAGTCTTAGCATTTCTAAGTTTATCAACTTCTTCGTTAAAGCCTTCTTTAATAATTCCACCTTCTCTAATGCTGATTGGTGGATCGTCATTTATAGACTTATCAATCAAGTCTGCTATATCGGTTAGTGGATCTAATGTATTAAAAATCTCTCTAAACAACGAAGACTCAAAATCTTTAATTACATTTTTAATATGTGGAATCATTTCTAATGATGTCTTAAACGCAATCAAGTCTCTTGGGTTTGCTGACTTATATGAAATCTTGCTTAATAGTCTTTCTAAGTCATAAATAGGTGATAGATATTCTCTTAACTCATCTCTTGTAATTAGAGAATTGTTAAGTTCTTCTATTACTTCTTGTCTTGCAACAATCTCATCTTTAGAAATAAGAGGCTGTTCAATATAACTTCTCAAAGTTCTAGCACCCATTGCAGTCTTTGTTTTATCTAAAACCCAAAGAAGTGAACCGCGTTTTTGTTTGTCACGCATTGTCTCGCATAGTTCTAAGTTTCTTCTAGTTGATGTATCAAGCATCATAAATGTACTTGATGTATATGGTTTAAGATTTGTTATATGTTCAAGACTTGTCATCTGTGTCTCAAACAAATATCTAAGAAGCGAACCAGCTGCTAATATATATACTTTAGAATCTGTAATTCCAAGCCCACTAAGAGATGAAACTTTAAAATGATCTTTCAATGTGTTATTACAAGTGTCCTCGTCAAAGTACCAATCTTCTAATTCAAAAATTGAAACTCCCATTCTGTTTTTAAGTTCATCCACATTAAAAGGATTCATACCTTGAGCTATGAAAGCTTGATTACATACAATCTCAGTTGGAGTAAATGTATATATTTCATCCAATACATCTCTCTCAGAATTAGCTTCAGTCACATAGTAATCACCAGTTGTTACGTCACAAATAGAAACACCATACATGTCACCAATATAAACAATCGACATAATATAATTGTTCTTTCCCTCATCTAAAGATGCGGAATCTAAATTGGTACCTGGTGTTACTATTCTTACAACTTCTCTTTTTACCAAACCTTTGGCTTGGGCAGGATCTTCAGTCTGCTCAACAATACAAACTTTGTAACCCTTAGAGACAAGTTTATTAATATACGAATCAACCGCATGATGTGGAACTCCACACATTGGTGCTCTTTCATCCAAACCACAGTTCTTTCCAGTCAAAGTAATCTCCATTTCCTTTGAACCAGTAAGAGCGTCATCGAAAAACATTTCATAAAAATCGCCCAGTCTAAAGAACACAATGCAATCACTGTGTTCTTGTTTGATTTCTAGATATGATTTCATCATTGGTGTTAAGGAATCAAGTTGATTGTCCCAAACATCCTGCATTAATTTTGGTAAGCTCAATTTACAATCTCTCCCATATAGTAAAAGCCTTTGGCTTCATTTAGTTTTACATTTTGAATTGTTCCAATAAGTGATTCATCACCTGGAACATGAACAACTGTATTGTTGCTAAGTCGACCGGAAATAAAGTTATCTAACTTTTCATTCTTCTCTTCAATTAAAACTTCTACAGTTTCCCCTATTTTTTCATTAATCTTTTCATTCGAAATCTGATTAACTACTTTTAACAATCTATTAAATCTATCTTTAATAACTGATTCTTCTACTTGATTTGGCA
Organism: Eubacterium sp.; assembly: GCA_017514785.1. GTDB lineage: Bacteria > Bacillota > Clostridia > Lachnospirales > Lachnospiraceae > Eubacterium_G. Next base: position 28,120 of record JAFWIO010000035.1, read on the forward strand.
TCTCAGCCGCTGGTGTTCCTGTACGCTTTGAATAAATAAAAGTAAATACAGAATCAAATCTACATTCTTTTATCAATTCTAATGTGTCTTGGAAATCCTCTTCAGTCTCGCCAGGGAAACCAACAATAATATCTGTAGATAACCCAATATCAGGAACTGACTCTCTAAGTTTTCTAACTATTTCCAAATAGTCTTCTCTAGTGTAATGCCTATTCATCTCTTTTAAGATTCGATTACTTCCAGACTGCATCGGCAAATGAAATTGCTTACAAATCTTTTCTGATGAATGCATAGTTTCGATTAACTCATCCGACAAATCTTTTGGATGTGAAGTCATAAACCTAATTCGCTTTAACCCATCTACTTCAGTAACTCTTCTTAAGAGTTCTGCAAATGAGATAGGTTCATCTAATGTCTTTCCGTAAGAGTTAACATTTTGGCCAAGAAGCATTACTTCTACTACACCTTCGCTTACAAGCTTTTCAACTTCTTTGACGATGTCTTCAGGCTTCCTACTACGTTCTCTACCTCTTACATACGGCACGATACAGTAACTACAAAAGTTATTGCATCCAAACATGATATTTACACCAGACTTGAAAGAGTATTTACGTATAGTTGGCAGATCTTCAACAATCTTATCTGTGCCTTCAAGTATTTCCTCAACCTTATGGTTTTCACTCAATCTCTCATACATTAGTTCAGCAAAGTTATATAAATTATGAGTACCAAAGATTAAATCTATAAATCTGTAACTCTTGTTTAATTTATCAACAACATGTTTCTCCTGCATCATACATCCGCAAAGACCAACTATCATATCAGGATTCTTTTCTTTGATTTTAGATAGATAACCTAGTCTTCCATAGATTTTAAAATTAGCATTTTCTCTAACAGTACATGTGTTATATAAAACTAAATCAGCATGTTCGTCATCAATCTCCTCGTAACCCATTTCAGTCAAGATACCAACTAATTTTTCTGAATCTTTAAAATTCATTTGGCATCCAAATGTGACGACACACGCTGTTAGTTTTCTTCCAAGATTATTCTCTTTTTGTTTAATTATTTCTCTACACTTATCTATGTAGAATAATTGCTTTTCTTCTTCAGTTTGAAAATCCATATAACCTCTAATCGTCAAAAACTATTTCATCTAGCCTTTCATCGTGAGAAGTTGTTGGAATACTTTCTAGAACTTGGAATGAATAACAAATTCCGACAGAGTGAACTGAAACTTCTGATAAGAATTTGTCGTAAAATCCACCACCGTATCCTATTCTCATACAGTCCTGTGAGAAAGCTACACCAGGAACCAAAATAATATCAGGCGCAGGAGCCTCTTCGTTTGACTTTGGCTCTGGAATGCTAAACTTTCCAATTTCAAAGTCATCCTCAGATTCTGCCACGCAAAACTTGATCTTATCTCCAACAACCTTTGGAAAGGCCATAATTTTATTATTCTTTTTGCAGTCATCGTAAATCATACGAAGTGACACTTCATTGTTGACTGCATAATACATATAAACAACCTTTGCAGATTTATACTCTGGAGTATTAATAATCTTTTGACAGATAACTCTACTCCTTGTCAAAATCTCTTGGTTGGTTAATTCAAGTCGTTCTTTGATAACAGCTTTTCTTAATGTCTCTTTGTCCATTTTTACTCCTTACTCTAGGAAGATATAAGTAGTTTCATCGTTAGATGCTATAGCACCAATATAAATTCCGTCCTCTTGCAAAACTACTTTCTTTCCAGGATATTTTATAATCGCAACACCCGTTCTTTCTTTGTTCCAGATGTTTTTCTCTTTGAACGAAGCAACAACTGTCGTGTTGTTAATATATTCAATATTGTATTCAGGTGGATATGTGTTCTCCACTTCATCTGTCATAAGGTTCAAAAACTCTGTTCCGTAAGATTTTTTCATCAACATATATGGAACATTATCAATTACTGTAGCGTAGTTGATTAGTGAATGCTTATGAGATGTTTTATTTATACATGTAAATGTTTCTTTTGTTTCTAAATCATAAAAGATTGTGTTTTCTTCGTCGTCGTCATGATTATATTTTGAATAAATTAAGTATCCACCTTGAATCTTCGCTTTACCTATTGTTGAGTCAAAGAAACACTGATCTATATTGTTATAAACTACATTTTGCTGCTCAAGCTGTAAGTCGCTTAAGAACTGCTGAATATTTAAAGTTGCTATTGATTCCACGGCCGCATCATCCTCAGATACAACGCCCTGATCAAACACAGGATATCCAGTCTTCAAAATACAATCATTTTCGCTAAACGGAATAATATAATCAATTCCATTATCTACTAAATTTTGATTGTGAATTACAATCTGTTTGTTTTTTACAAAGTTAAATACGATTTGTGAAAACTTATGGAAGCCATACTTGTCTGGATCTGCCTCAGATACCTTCGGCAAAGCTCTTTGAATAATTAAGTTTTGCTCGTCAAGTACAAAAATCTTAATCTGTTTGTGATTTGGATATAAGTTTACATCATCACGAAGTGTAATGATTTTTCCAAAAGTATGATCGATGATATTGTATCGAATAATATTAAATACATAGCCACCATCTACATCTTTGTCGTACTCTGTGAAATATATAAAATCAGAATTGTAAACACAGTTTGTAATCTCAAATAAATCGACTTTATCAGAATGCGGAGCTACTTCCTTACGAACATTTTCCTCCAAAAAATAAAGGTAGTAACGTACCTTTGGAATGTTCTCAAAAGGACCTGTCTCATACTCTTTTTCAAGTATGATATCTTCCTTTAAATGAACCGCATTAAAGTATTCAAATTGTGCTAAAAATCGAATATTCATAACAGTCTCCCGTCTTGTTTCTCAATTGTATATTTTACTATATTTTAGGGTCATTGTCATTACTGATAACGCCTTAAAATGGCTTATATTTCTTAATTATTTGTTCAAAAACTTTTATTCCATCTACTGCTGACGAAACAATACCTCCAGCATAACCTGCACCCTCTCCGGCAGGGTAAATTCCGCTTATATTGGACTGTAAATCATCCCCTCTAATTATTCTAACCGGCGAAGATGTTCTGCTTTCTACACCTGATAAAACAACATCGTCATCATTAAAGCCATCAATTATATTCCCAAAATAATCTATACCTTCAATAATTGCTTCCACAATATTTGTTGGCAAAACATTAGCTAAATTTGATAACGTATATTCGCCTTTTGTATTTGGTGTTATACTTCCTAGTTCAGTCGTCTTTACAGCATGTTTTAAATCAATCAGTTTTTGAATCGGAATGCATCCTACTCCTACTTGGAATGCATTTGATTCAATCTTTCTTTGGAAATCTAATCCTGCTAATGGATCAGAACTATCAAAATCTTCTGGCGTAACTGAACAAACAATCGCGCTGTTTGCATTCTCACCATCTCGACCGCTATAACTCATTCCATTAACAACAAGCTTATCATTCTCCGACGAAGAATTAACAACATAACCTCCTGGACACATGCAGAACGAATAGACAGTTCTATCTGAATCATTATGATATACAAGTTTATATGGTGCTGCGCCTAGTCTATTATCTTCAAAACCATATTGGTTTTTGTTTATATCTTTTTGCTTATGTTCGACTCTAAATCCAACAGCAAACGGTTTTGCCTCAACATTAAATCCATTCGCAGTTAGCATTTCAAAGGTATCTCTAGCGGCGTTTCCAATAGCAAGAACTACTATTTCTGCTTCATATGTTTTGTCCTCTGTTTTAACTTTAATAACATCATCTTTTGAAATATCTATAACCTTTGTATCAAAGAAAAACTCACCACCATGCGCTTCTATATCTTCTCTCATATGTTTAACAAGTCCAGTTAACACATCAGTTCCAATATGCGGTTTAAAATCATATTTAATCTGTTCATATGCGCCAAATTTAACAAAAGTATCTAAAACAAATTTAATTCGATTTCCCCTGTCTTTGTTTCCTGTATTTAATTTGCCGTCGGAAAATGTACCAGCTCCGCCTTCACCAAACTGAACGTTAGACTCAGAATTCAAATCATTTGTTTCCCAGAACTTTCCAACTGACTTTACTCTGTCTTCAACTTTTCCTCCACGCTCAATGATGATTGGTTTATAACCATTGATTGCAAGTAAGTATGATGAAAACATTCCAGCCGGGCCAAATCCAATAACGACTGGCCTTTTGCTTAAAGAATCTTCACCTGTAATTTCATACTTGTATGATGGTTTTTCGTTTAATACAACTACTCCATCTTTAGATGCAACATCTTTATCTGTCTCAAAACCAACAGTATAAATCTTTTTAATGTCAGGTTTCTTTCTGGCATCAATTGAAAGTTTTACTATCTCAATATTATTTGCATCTTTTAATCCAACTTTATTAAGAGCCATCTTAATTGCATCTTCATTTGTAGAATCTATATTTAGTTTTATATTACTAACTTTTATATAACTCATTAATTATTTCCCGCTATAAAACCTGTAGCCCATGCGAAGTATAGATTGTATCCACCACATTTACTATCGACATCAATCAGTTCTCCACATAAATATAAGTTCTCATGTCCATTCACTTTCATAGTCTTAGGATCTATACATTTAGTTGAAACTCCGCCTTTTGTCACTTGAGCAAAATCAAAATCTCTTTTGCCCGAAACCTTAACAACATAGTCTTTAATTAAACCAACTGCTTTTTCTAGCAAATCAGAAGAGACATCCGACTCTTTTTCAACACCTAGTTCTTCCACAATCAAAGCAGCTAACTTATCATTTAATAAACTACAAAGTAAATTGTAGATGCTTAAATTATTTGTCGATAGCAACACATTTAAATCATTTATTAGATCTTCTTTGCCGGTGTCATTTACAAAATCTAAATGAACTTCATTTCCAGAATTTGCAAATCTAGAAATATTAAAAACAGGAATCCCTGAAATACCATAGTCAGTAATTTGGATTTGACCATACTCTGAAATTATTTCTTCATTCTGATCAAATAGTTTAATTTTTGCGTTCACTCTAACACCACTTGCTTTTGTAATGTTAGATTCTGAAATTAATGCAGTTAGCGCAGGTTCCGGATCTCTTACTTCTAATCCTAAATTTTGAATTGAAGCTAAAACATTTTTAGGCGAATCGATATTGGTGTATGATAATCCGCCTGATGCTACAATCAACTTCTCACATTCATACACATATCCGCAATCGACAAAGTATGTATTATCTCTAAACTCAATCTTTTTAACTTCATTGTTTGTTTTGATTTTAACGCCTAAAGATTCAGCATAATTTCTAAGAGCATTCACTACTGTTGTTGCTTGCATACTGGCTGGATAAATATAGCCATCTTCATCTTTTGTAATAACGCCTATTCGTTTAAAGAAATTTGTGAAATCATCAAAAGTAAAACTATCTAAAACATTCGAAATAAAATCTAAAGTTTCAGACGAATCATCATAATAGTCGCTTGGATTAATATTTGTGTGTGCCATATTACAATGACCATTTCCTGTCATTAACAGTTTTCTTCCAACCTTATTTTCTTTTTCAAGCAAAGTCACATCATCACCTTTTTCTTTGGCGATGATTGATGCTACTAGTCCTGAAGCACCTGCTCCAATAACAATTACATTCATAATATGCTCCTAAATGTTTATCCTTATATAGCAAAAAATACATGCTAGATGTAGCACATATTTTTTGATTTTATATTAACTTAACTTTCTTTAAGATTTTTACCAATAACGTTCCCTTTGGCAAGTCTAAAATCTCTTCTTCAGAAATTGCTTTAATTTTAACGAGCAATACACCGTAAACTATAACAGCGATTACAATTGCAACAATGGTTGAAACAATATTGTTGTTTGTAAACAATATTAATAATATAAATGTTCCAAATGCGGCAACACCCATAAACAATGCTGCAATAAATGGTTTGATAAATATGGCGACAAAGTCATGTTTGTAGTCCATATACTTTTTGATCGAAAATGCATTTAAGATACAAACTACCGTCGCAAATAATATATCACCAATAACTACGCCAAATATGGTTAATCTAAAAACAATCAGCAAAATTGGTAGCACTACTAAATGTATACCAAGAGAAATGGCTGAGTTCTTAATTGGGATACTTAGATGATCTATACCCTGCAATATTGCATTACTGATAGTCGATAATGAAAATGCTACTACTGTGAATACGCTGAACAACATCATTATAGCAATTTCTACTTCGTCAGTATTTTCAACTCCAAATAGCAATTGATTTATTGGAAGTCCTAAAACTGATAGTCCAACACCGCAAGGAAATGCAACTATCATCGAGAACTTAAAAGCTTGATTTACTTTATTAGTTAGTTCTTCTTTATTCTTAGCCACATAAGATCTAACTAATGATGGAACCATAGCTGTAGATAATGCTGCAGCTATAGCAATAGGCATGGTTGTGAGCAGCCTAAACTTACCACTGTATATTCCCCAATGCCCAGCTCTTTCAGGTGTGGTCATATCAAACATCTTGTGCATAATATTTTGGAATATCGGGTTATCTAACAAGTTACTAATGTTATAGATAGTTGTGCTAAGAAGCACAGGTAATATTGTAAATGTTAGAATCTTTGTAATTCTAGGATACTTATCTAATGTGCGTGTGGTATCAGATTGAATTTGAACTTTAAATTGTTTATTCTTTCGCCAAAGAATTATAGCTATAACAATCAACGCAGCGATGGCGCCAAACAATGTCCCCATTGTTCCACCTTCTGCTCCATACGAAGCCTTTGACGTAGCTATCCCTTGTAAATATTTAGCATAAGCTACTTTGTCTGATTTAGGTGGAGCCAAATGAACAGCTTTATATGTAGTAATACCAACAACTGATAATTCTATGGCTGCAAATACACTGACAAACGCATTAACTATTTGCTCAAAGATTTGAGATATAGCTGTTGGTACCATATTTCCCATACCTTGGAAATATCCTCTAAATACACCAAGCACGCAAACAACTGTAAGCGTTGGAGCCAACACTTTAAGTGCTAGAGCTGATGGTGCACTCTTATAAACAGATGTGGCTAACCAGTCCGCGCCAAAAAATGCGAATAACCCAACAACAACGCCAAGTATTAGAGCAAAGATTAATGAACCTTTAAATACTCTATTGGCGTTTTTGTATTCTCTCTTTTCAAGTTTTTCCGAAACAATCTTTGATACAGCTAGCGGCATACTTTGCGATGATAGCAACAACAAAACATTGTAAATATCAAATGCGGTCGAGTAATAACCGATACCCTCATCGCCAAGAATTCTTGTTAGAGGAATTCGATATACTAATCCTATCACTCTAACAAGAATACCTGCGATTGCTAATATGCTACCTTGTATCACAAAACTGTTTTTGTTAAAACGTTTGCTTTGCGACATTTATAAACCTCTTAGCTTATAGTTTCTTTGTAGTTTCTGTTTGTTTATTCTTTTCACCTTTAAACTTCGTTCTGCCTTTGTCTTCCTTCTGAACTATCTGGATAAAAGTCTTACCATTGTTTAAAGTGATTTCATTGTCATTTTCATCATAGTATTTAGTCATACCAGATTTTTGTTTATCTTTATGCCACTTAATCTTAATGGCCTTACCTCTAGTAATGTACCATCCTGTTCCATCACCCTTCTGAGTCATCTTCAAACTCTTTCCGTCTGGATAAAGAACTGTATTTACATACTGGATAATAATGTTAGTACATGAAAGTTGTTTGTTATGGTTAGCTACATCAATATGCTTTGAACCATACTGGTATCTATAATACTTTTCTTATCTGCATTATATTTATATGTAGCATTATTGTAATTATATCCAACAACCACTTTCTTGGACGCATCTTTTGCATTAGGATCTGTTATCTCATATGGCTTATCGATATCAGCAAAATTGAAATGTCCACCGTAAGATTCTTTATGATTCTTTCTGTATTTCAATTTCTTTCTCTGCTGTGTAAGCTTCTTACCATCTGCATAACAGTTATGTGGGGCTGGTTTATCACTTGTTCTGTAATAAGCATTTTGTCCCTTCCAAGAATTGATAACATCAAGTTTTCCTGACTTTAAGAATCTCTTGGCATATTTAGATTGACCGAAGTGACAATAAATTGCATCCCATTCATTAGCCATATATGCAAAGTAGATTCTACAACTTCTTACTGAACCAATCTTGCCATTATTATCAGGAGTAGCCTTATTAACTTTTTCTGGTTTTTCAAACAAAGCCATCATTCTTGTTATACTTCCCTCTACAGGTGATTCATAAATGATAGATGCTTTGCTAATACCTGATTGTGGAATAGCATCTTGAATGTTATTGATCATAACCGCATAAGGTCTTCTCTTAGCATCCTTTTCTTTGATGTATTCGCCAGTCAGAAAACTTCTAGCCATTCCAGCATATGGATCTGTGGTAGTGGTTTCAACTGCTTCTTTTTTAGGTTCCTGCTTATTTTGATTCATGTAAAAGAATATAGCTGTACCAGCTCCTGCTGCCAATACTACTGATAGTATCGCAGTAATTATTTTGACTTTCATGTCATTAATCCCTCCTATAATTTAAATTATTTAAAATGGATTCTTGGTCCGATTCCATAGACTTTCTTTCCTCATCATTTATATGATCATACCCAAATAGATGTAACATGCTATGAGCAACTAAGAATGCAAATTCTCTAGTCTCTGAGTGATTATACTCTTTAGCTTGTTCGATTACTTTGTCGTAGGAAATCACAATGTCTCCTAACACCAACTCACCTGATTCTGGATTAAAATTAAAATCATCACTCTCTACTTTTGAAAAGTCAGCCGGCGAATCATAATCTAGTGCTGGAAAAGATAACACGTCTGTAGGAGAATCAATATCTCTTGTCTCTTTATTAAGAGCGTGCACCTCATCATTATCAGTTATCAAAAGATTAACCTCGCAATCATAAGGGCATTCGACAAAGTCCTCTGCCTCCTCAATCACTTTAGTGGCAATTTCTTTGTAATCTATCTCTATTGGATTTTTATACTTGTTATCAATATAAATCATAATTATTAAATTTAGATTAGATTATTTTTTCTTTTTCTTTCTCTCGGCCATCTTTTTGTCATAAGCTTCATAAGCCATAACAATCTTTTGAACAAGTGGATGTCTAATTACGTCACTATTATCTAGACACATAACTCCTATATCATCTACATCTTTTAAAACTTTCAAAGCAATATCAAGACCTGATACAGCGTCTTTTGGCAAATCCTTCTGAGTTCTATCACCAGTAACTATTACTTTTGAGCCAAAGCCAATTCTTGTTAAGAACATCTTAATCTGAGCAGGTGTAGTATTTTGTGCTTCATCCAAAATAATAAATGCGTTATCTAATGTTCTACCTCTCATATATGCTAAAGGCGCTACTTCAATAATTCCTTTTTCGAAATTAGCAAGGAAACTATCTGCTCCCATAATCTGATATAGCGCGTCATACAAAGGACGTAAGTATGGATCAACTTTCTCCTGCAAATCTCCAGGAAGAAAACCTAGGTTCTCACCAGCTTCAATAGCTGGTCGAGTTAATATAATCTTGCTTACTTCATTGTTTTTAAGAGCCGCTATAGCCATCGCCATTGCTAAATATGTTTTACCAGTACCTGCAGGTCCTATACCAAAAACAATCATATTGTTTTTAATCATATCAACATACTTTTGCTGACCAATAGTTTTTGGCTTTACAGGTTTTCCCATTGAGGTTCTGCAAATAATACTGTCATCTAAATCAACTAATGTAGTTTCAGTTTCCTCAAAACATAAAGACAAAGCGTAGTCGACATTTTGCTCTGTAATATCATTACCACGCTTTGATAGTTCAATTAGTTGGTTAAATACGCTTTTAGCACGTTTAGTAGCATCTTCACTACCGATAATCTTTACATTATCATCTCTTACGATTATTGATACATGTAAAGTTTTTTCGATCTTCTTAATATAAGAATCATATTGGCCAAAAACGTTTCTAGCATGATTGGAAGGTATATCCATAATACTTTCAATGTTGCTCATAAAAACCCACCTTTATTTTTCTACTAGTATTTTACCATAAAATACAACATTTTGTAGTTTTTTATGGTCAAAAACACTATAAATTGTGCAAAAAGGGTGTTTTTAGGCATTAAAAAAGCAGAAATAATAAATATTTCTGCTTTTTTTATTAGAATTTGCGCTTTCTAGCTGCTTCTGATTTCTTTTTACGTTTAACACTAGGTTTCTCATAGTGCTCACGCTTACGAATCTCCTGCTGGATACCAGCCTTAGCTACGTTTCTTTTAAAACGTCTTAAAGCGCTATCAATTGATTCTCCATCTTTAACTATAACTGTTGACATTTCTTCTACCCTCCCTTCAATTTTAGATTCCTAAAACTGTAGGTAATTGTGTAAAAACACAAGAGTTATTATATCATAATTCTTTTACCCGTCAAGAAGAAATTCGATGGAATTATTATCTATTTTTTGTACACTTTTTTCTTAATAACTTTCTTCTTATAAACGTTATTATCGTTGCTTACACTAATAGATCTTACGTTCATAGTATCATCGTAATATGCAATCATTTTGCTTCTTATCATTGCTCCATAATAGTTAGTATGGCCAAAATCAAAGTATACAACTGGGATTCTTTGAGCACCAGCTCTGATTCTATATAGACCTCTGTAACAATGATACACTTTTAGTTTTGATGGATTATTTACTGCATCTTTAATTTCTTTATAAGTTTTTCTTGCGAGTTTTTTGTAATCAGTTATAACTGTTTTAAGTCTATATTTAACTTTGCCTTTCTTTGCAGTTATTGTAACTCTTCCACCTTTTTTAGCTTTAACTTTTCCAGACTTTTTCTTTATACTAAGTTTCTTTTTCTTTGAACTAGACCATTTTGGTTTCTTTACGCCAACAGGCTTAGGTGCTTTTTTCTTATATCCCTTTGCTATATACCAGTATCCTCTTGTTACATGGAAAGTATACTTAGCTGTGTTTCCACCTGCCATAACAAGACTAATTACTGTCTTACCATATCTCTTTGGATATACAGTTACTGTTCCAGTATTGTTACTATATACAGACATGGATGCGTTTGCCATTTTAGGTTTACTATTCTTTAGTTTAAGATATTTATCTGCATAGTCATATGTTCCAGTATATGTAAATGGAATTGAAACGCTGTAAACATCTTTAAACTTTCCTGATGATTTTGGGAATTTTACTTTACTAGGTCCAATATTCGTCACCTTCAAAGTATACTCACCTGTTCCATTAACCAAAAGATAGTAGCCACTACCCTTAGGTAAGTAGATTACAGAGTCACTAGGTGCATAAGTATAACTATAATAACCTTTGTCTTTTGTAGCAACTCCCCATCTTGCACTTCCGCTTTTAGATGTAACCTGAACTCTCAAGTTTGTATTACTACCAAGATTAAATTTATAACCGTGATAATTTTCACTTTGAGCGCTATCTACAAATTTTGCAGTGTACTGTTTTCCAAATGCTAAATTAAACTCTTTAGTTTCGGCTTTAACAGACTTAGCATTAAATGCAATAAAACCAGTTGCTAATAAAGTTACACTTAAGAGTAATGCTGTAATTCTTTTCATGTTATTTTCCTCCACTAATTATTCTGCAAACATTATAACATAAAAAGGGTGGCTATAAGCCACCCTTAATCATTTTTATTTAAATTTTACTGCTGTACCATATGCGAAAAGTTCTGAAGCGCCTTCCATGATACTTGATGAACCATAGCGAATACCTACAATAGCGTCAGCTCCTAGCTCTTCAGCCATCTGAACCATTCTCTCTGTAACAGTCTCTCTAGCTTCTGAGATCATTTTCTTGTATGAACCAAGTTCACCACCAACGATACTCTTCAAGCCTGCTCCGATATCTTTGAAAGCGTTCTTTGACTGAACAGTATTTCCATTTACCAAAGCGATTATTTCATAATCTTTTCCTGGTACTTCAAAAGTTGTTGTCAAAATCATATTTGTTCCTCCTATATATTATTTTTTATTTTAACTGCGACTATCACACAGTTTAAAACCGACTATTATTTTATCTGATTTTCAAGAACTTCAGCTGCCTTTGAAACGACATCATCAGCACCGGCAGGATTCTTACCACCAGCCTGAGCCATATTTGGACGTCCACCGCCGCCACCGCCTATAAGGCTAGCAAGCTCTTTAATCATATTTCCGGCATGAGCTCCTTTGTCGATTGCGTCATCAGTAGCTGTAACAACCATATTCGCCTTATCAGCCATTGATGAAACTAATACAACTACACCTTCTCCTATCTGTTCTTTAAGCGAGTCGCTCAAGTTTCTAAGTTCATTCATATCAATGTTCTCAAGTTTTTTAGCAAGAAGTTTAACACCTGATACTTCTGTTACATCAGACATTGCATCACCCAATGAATCAGAAGCCATCTTAGCCTTCAACTTCTCATTCTCGCTCTCAACAGCCTTAATCTCTTCATTCATAGAAGCAATCTTAGCAACCAAGTCATTGGTTGTAGTCTTGGCTTCTTTTGCAGCCTCATTCAAAGTGTTTTCAAGATCTTTATAATAATCCATAAGTCCAGTAGATGTTAGAGCCTCAATTCTTCTAACACCAGATGCAATACCAGTCTCTGAAATAATCTTGAATGAAGAAATAATATTTGTATTAGAAACATGTGTACCACCACATAATTCAATTGAGAAATCTCCCATGGCAACAACACGAACTGTCTCGCCATACTTCTCACCAAACAATGCTGTAGCGCCTGTTTCTTTTGCTTCCTGCATACTCATTTCAGATGTGATTACATTTAGACCACGAACTATTTGCTCATTAACAATATTTTCAACCTTTGATATTTCTTCTGGAGTCATAGCTTGATAATGGTTAAAGTCAAAACGAAGTCTATTTCCATCAACATAAGAACCTGCCTGTTCTACATGATCTCCCAAAATTAACTTCAAAGCTTTCTGTAACAAGTGAGTTGCACTATGGTTCTTTGCAGTAGAATTTCTGTTAATATCATCAACTTTAAGTTTGGCATAATCGCCAACTTTTATTTTACCTGAAACCATCTTACCAACATGGCCAGTTTTGTCGCCAGGTAATTTAATAGCTTCTGTAACTTCGAATTCGCCATTTTCAGTTGAAATTGTTCCCATATCACCTTTTTGTCCACCCATTGTAGCGTAGAAAGGTGTATCTTCTACTACGATAGTTCCAACCTCACCTTCATTTAACTCGTATACTACATCAGTCTCAGAAGTGAGCGCTGTGATCTTAGATTCATTATCCAATAATTCATAACCAACAAATGTTGATTTCAAAGATGTGTCTAACTTTTCATATACAGTAGCATCTGCTCCCATATAGTTAGTTTCCTTACGAGCCTGTCTAGCAGTTTCTCTTTGAACTTCCATAGCTTTATTAAAGCCATCAATATCAACTTTGTATCCCTTTTCCTCTACAATCTCAATTGTGAGTTCTAGTGGGAATCCATAAGTATCGTAAAGCATAAATGCGTCTTTGCCGCGGACTGTATCTTTCTTATTTCTCTCAATCTTATCGCAAAGTTCATTTAGTTTTTGAAGTCCTGTATCGATAGTCTTATTAAACTTAGACTCTTCTTCCTTAAGAACGTTAAAGATCATGCTCTTCTTATCTTCTAGTTCTGGATAACCAACTTTAGAAGATTTAATAACCGTCTCCGCCAAAGGAATCAAAAACTCTTCATTAATTCCAAGCAACTTAGCATGACGACAAGCACGTCTAATAAGACGTCTAAGTACGTATCCTCTTCCTTCATTTGATGGAATAATACCATCCGAAATCATAAATGTAGCCGAACGAATGTGGTCAGTAATAATTCTTATTGAAACATCCCACTCGTGTTTTTCTTTATAATCTTTACCAGAAATCTTTGATACATGTTCTCTGATTGCTCTAATAGTGTCTACGTCAAAGATAGATTCAACATCCTGCACTGCTGTGGCAAGTCTCTCAAGACCCATACCTGTATCAATATTTTTCTGATCTAGTGTAACGTAATTTCCTTTGCCGTCGCCTTCAAATTGAGTAAATACATTGTTCCAAACTTCGATATATCTATCGCAGTCACAACCAACTGTACAGTCTGGTTTACCACAACTGTATTTTTCGCCACGGTCATAATATACTTCTGAACAAGGACCACATGGGCCAGCGCCGTGCTCCCAGAAGTTATCTTCTTTATTAAACTTAAAGATTCTATCTTCAGAGATGCCAATCTCATCTCTCCAAATTGCAAATGCTTCGTCGTCCTCTTCGTAAACAGATGGATACAATCTATCTGGATCAAATCCAACCACTTCAGTTAAGAACTCCCAACACCAGTGAATAGCCTCTGTCTTGAAGTAATCGCCAAATGAAAAGTTTCCAAGCATTTCAAAGAATGTACCATGTCTGTCAGTGATTCCGATGTTTTCAATATCACCTGTTCTGATACATTTTTGGCAAGATGCCATTCTAGTGCTAGGTGGAATCTCTTTACCTGTAAAGTAAGGCTTAAGAGGTGCCATACCAGCATTTATAAGCAGCAAACTATTATCATTCTCAGGAACTAGAGAATAACTCTTTACTACCATATGGTTCTTAGATTTGAAGAAATCTAAAAACATTTGTCTCAATTCATTTAAACCGTATTGTTTCATTTTTATTCACCCTTTATCTGATGGAATACTTTCTTACCCTTCTTGATTAGAATTACTCCATCTTCGTTGTAATCATCTGTAGTAAATGTGGCTTCTATTTCAGTAACTTTGTCACCATTTACTGACACACCATTTTGCTGAACTAGTCTTCTAGCTTCTCCTCTAGACTTAGCAAGTTCTGCATCAACTAAAAGAGTAAGGATATCTTTACCTTCATCTAGCTCTGCTTTTGGATATGTAGTAGTTGGGATGTCACCAGAAATACCACCGTTTCCAAACATAGACTTCGCGGCAGCATCAGCTTTCTTTGCTTCCTCTTCACCGTGTACTAGGTTTGTAAGTTCATACGCTAAAATCTCTTTAGCTTTATTTAGTTCACTACCTTCCCAAGATTCCATCGCTTTGATTTCCTCTAGTGGTAGGAATGTTAACATCTTCAAACATTTGATTACATCTGCATCATCTACATTTCTCCAGTACTGGTAGAAATCATATGGTGAAGTCTTTTCAGCATCTAGCCATACAGCACCTGATACAGTTTTACCCATCTTCTTTCCTTCTGAATTTAGAAGCAACGTGATTGTCATGGCTGAAGCATCTTCGCCCAGTTTTCTTCTGATAAGTTCAGTACCACCAAGCATGTTACTCCACTGATCATCTCCACCAAACTGTAAATTACATCCATAATCCTGGAATAGTTTGTAAAAGTCATAACTTTGCATAATCATATAGTTAAACTCTAGGAAACTTAGACCTTTTTCCATTCTCTGTTTGTAGCACTCAGCTCTAAGCATATTGTTTACTGAGAAATGTGGTCCAACTTCTCTTAAAAATTCAACATAATTTAAATCCAAAAGCCAATCAGCATTGTTTACTAGTAGAGCTTTATCATCCTCAAAATCGATGAATCTACTCATCTGTTTCTTAAATGCAGCAACATTGTTTTCAATAGTCTCTTTAGTCATCATTTGACGCATATCAGTCTTTCCTGATGGGTCTCCAACCATTGCTGTACCGCCACCAATAAGCGCTATAGGCTTATTTCCAGCCATTTGTAGTCTTTTCATAAGGCAAAGCGCCATAAAGTGACCCACATGCAAACTGTCTGCTGTAGGGTCAAATCCAATATAAAAAGTGGCTTCACCTTTATTTATTAAATCTGCAACTTTTTGCTCGTCTGTAACCTGAGCAATTAGCCCTCTTTCTTTTAATTCTTCGTATGTATTCATAATATTCTCCTTAATTCGCATTCAAGCATAAATTATAACAAAACAAGCCTTCATTTACAAGTTGACCAAACAATTAAAACCCCCATTCTCTAAGGGAATGAGGGTTAAAATTTTTATAGCATTGGTGCGATCAGTCTCATAACTTTTCCTATCGCTTTATAGTACAATGGTCTGTTTTTACAGCCCATTAATGTTACTTTACTTGACTGCTCCATAGTCTCTTGAAAATCCTGTTCCATGTCTTTAATACACTTACATTTATACATAAAACAGCCATTTTCAAAATGCAAATATAAACTTCTATAGTCTAGATTATAAGTTCCACAAGTTGCCACTTCATCGTCCGCTACAAAGGACTTGGCATGAGTAAATCCTGGTGCAAACTCATAAATCTCAACACCCCATCTGATCAATTCCTTATAATAAGTTCTCGCCAAACAATACGCGTACTTTTTGTCAGGAATACCTGGCATAATGATTTTGACATCCACACCTCTTTTAGCAGCAAACTTGAGTGCATTAAGCATAATATTATCTAGAACCAAGTAAGGTGTAATAATGTGTACATATCTAGTTGCATTATTAATAATATCCAAATATACAGAATGTCCAACCTGATAATGATTAAATGGGTTATCTGCATAAGCCATTACATACCCATTATCCGGATAAATTGGCGGGATATCAACATTAAGATATCTATCAAAATTCTGAATGGTATTTTCAGATACATTCCACATTTGAAGGAAAAGTAATGTATAACTTCTAGCCGCATCTCCTTCTATCATAACAGCTGTATCTTTCCAATAGCCGTAATATTCAACTACATTCATGTATTCGTCAGATAAGTTTATACCACCAGTAAATGCAACTTTACCATCCACAATCAAAATCTTTCTATGATCTCTGTTGTTTTGGTTAGTTGTTATAAATGGTCTAGCTGGCGCAAATGGTTTAGACTTAATACCCTTCTTTTGAAGTTTTTTATAATAACCAATATCTAGTTTCGAAAAAGAACAAAGTCCATCATACATTACACGAACTTCAACGCCTTGCTGAACCTTCTTCTCCAAAACTCTAAGAATAGAATCCCAAACTTTTCCTCTACCAATAATAAAGTATTCAATAAAAATGAAATCTTGAGCTTCTTCAAGTTTTTCAATTATATATTTATACTTTTCCTCGCCACTTCTAAAGTATGTAACATCTGTATTTCTACAAATTGGTAAATCATTACTTTCATAAACAAAATTAGCAAGCGAAGCAATGTTTTTATTTTGTAAATACAATTCACTTACCATTCTGACATCTTGCTTCAAATATCGTTCAGACTTAACATTTATTTTCTTTAGTTTCTTTCTTAAAGAATTAGATGCTGGTTGGAATCTAAAATACAAATACATTAAAGTTCCGAATGTTGGAACAACAAGCATAAGCATAACCCAGCAAATCTTCATGTTTGGATCTGAGTCGTCATTTACTATATAAATAATTACAATGATAGTAATAACTGCAATTATGGCATAAACTACCGGAGAACTTGCAGCATAATATGTGATTGCAATAAATACTGCAACCTGCAAAGCAACCATCAAGAAGAATACAAAGATACGACTAAAGATAAATGAACCAATGCCACTCTTTGCTCTATTTTCTGGTTTATTTATTTTTCTGTGTTGTTTTCTCATTATTATTCGTCGTCTTCCCAATCCAAATCAATATATTCATTAGTTAATCTTCTATTCATCAAATACTTCATAGCATCAAGAGGCTCCATGCCTTCAAATAATACTTTATTAACCGCTTTAATGATTGGAGCATCAACATTGTATTTTTGAGTCAATTCGTATGCAGCCTTTGCAGATACCGCTCCCTCTACTACCATGTTAACTTCTTTAATAGCCTCATCTAGAGTATATCCTTTTCCAATAAGCACACCAGCCCTTCTATTTCTAGAGTGTTTACTAGCACAAGTAACAATTAAATCTCCCATTCCAGATAATCCATAGAATGTTCTCTTATGACCGCCCATAGCATCACCAAGTCTAGTGATTTCACTTATACCTCTAGTCATTAGTGCAGCTTCAGTGTTATCACCAAAACCTAATCCATCAATAACACCAGCAGCTAAAGCTATAACGTTCTTTAACGCACCACCTAACTCGATACTCTTCATATCTGGACTTCTATATACTCTAAAATATTCATTTGCAAACAGTTTTTGAACAAACTCTGCAGTATCTTCATTCTTTGAACCGATAACAACAGATGTAGGAATCTGTCTAGCCACTTCCTCGGCGTGACTTGGACCAGACAAAACAACTGGATCACAATCAGGCAATTCATCTACTAAAATTTCAGTCATAGTTTTATATGTGTCATCTTCAATACCCTTTGCCACATCCACTATAATCTGACCTTCTTTAATTTTGCCCTGCAAAGAATGTGCAGTAGGTCTAACAAATGAAGATGCTACAGCCATTACGATAACGTCTACATCTTTAATGGCTTCATCCAAATCACCTGTCACCTTCAACTCATCAGGAATTATAATGCCCGGCAAACTAATTTTGTTCTCACGATCTTTTGATAGAGATTCTACCTCTCTATCAACCGCAGACCAAATAGTTACATCATTTCCGTTCTCACATAATACCATTGCTAAAGCGATGGCCCATCCGCCGCCACCTAATACAGTAACTTTTGACATTATTTGACCTCCTTTTTCTGTCCGATCTTATTTTCCGTTCCATTAGCCAAACGTTTAAGATTATCTCTATGTCTAACAAACATTAAAACCATAATAATAAATAAGATTCCATATATTAATAGTCTTTCTTTAATGCCTGCATTTTTGTCTAGTGAATAAATCATATTAAGTTGTCCCCAAACCACAAACTCAATAAATATTGAAACAATCAAAGTAAGTGATCCAACAGAGACATATCTTGTGATAAACATTGTTGAGAAAAATACTGCTAGTCCTAAAACAGTAAATTTCCAATCGCCCGTCAAAAATAGTATTGCCAAAATCATACCAGATGTACTAGACACACCTTTACCGCCCTTAAATCCATTATAGAATGGGAACATATCGCCTAATACTCCGCCAAATCCAGTAACGATGATAAACGCTAAAACATGCACACCGTGTGGATATGGTTGACCAGATTTTGCAAACAAAAAGTAAGTTATAAATATTGGAATTATAACTTTTAAAGTGTCTCCGACAAAAGCCCAAATTCCTACTTTTTTGCCCAAGGCACGCATAGTGTTAGTCATTCCAGTGTTGCCTGAACCAGTCTTTGATAAATCAATACCTCTAACCTTTGCTAGCACTGGACCTGTCTTAAACATTCCAAAAACATATCCTATTAAAAACGATACTGCTAATTGCCAATAAATCATTTGTCTTCTTTCCTCTCTCTAATAATAAATCTAAGTGGTGTTCCTGTAAATCCGAACGCCTCTCTAATTTTATTTTCAATATATCTAGTATATGAAAAATGCATTAATTGTTTGTCGTTTACAAATATAACAAATGTAGGTGGTTTGACCGCCACTTGCGTAATGTAAAGCAGCTTTAATCTTCTACCTTTATCCGATGGTGGTTGCTGCAAAGCAACTGCCTCAGCCATAATCTGATTCAAAGTTCCAGTCTCAATTCTAAGTGATGCATTAGAAATAACAACATCAATAGCTTCAAATATTTTATTAAGTCTTTGACCTGTAAGTGCTGAGATAAAGATTACTTCAGCATAAGGCATAAAGGATAATATCTGTTTTATATTATCTTTATATTTGTAAACTGTCTTATCATTCTTTTCTATGGCATCCCATTTATTAACGGCCACTATTATTCCTTTGCCGTTGTCATGAGCTATACCAGCTATTTTTGCATCCTGCTCTGTGATACCTTCCACAGCATCAATAAGAACAATCACTACATCGGCTCTTTCCACTGCAGTCACTGCTCTGATAACACTGTATCTTTCAATATCTTCTTTAACTTTTGATTTTCTGCGCATGCCGGCAGTATCAATAAAGACATATTCTTTGCCGTCGAATTCTAATTTTGTATCAATAGCATCCCTGGTAGTTCCAGCTATATCTGATACTATTGCGCGATTATCACCAGACAATTTATTGATTAAAGATGACTTGCCCACATTAGGCTTACCAATGATAGCAACCTTTGGAGTCTCATCATCCTCTTCTTCACTATTGAGCTCGTCAAAGTACTTAACAACTTGATCTAGCATATCGCCAAAACCAGATTTGTTAGCAGATGAAATAGGATATGGATCGCCAATACCCAAGTTATAAAACTCATATACGTCTGCTTCCATTTTTTGGAAGTTGTCCACTTTGTTTACAACCAAAACTACAGGCTTACCGCTTCTTCTTAGCATATCAGCTACCTTAGAATCAGCATCCACTAAGCCCTGCTTAATATCGGTCATAAAAATAATGACATCAGCTGTATCTATAGCAATCTGCGCCTGCTCACGCATTTGCTTTAAGATGATATCATTACTATCTGGCTCAATACCACCAGTATCAATCATTGTGAACTGATGACCTGTCCAGTCAATATTTGCATATATTCTATCCCTAGTAACACCAGGGGTATCTTTTACGATTGAAATCATTTCGCCAGCCAAAGCATTAAACAATGTAGATTTTCCAACATTTGGTCTGCCTACTATGGCTACGATCGGCTTACTCATCGTGTTCTCCTTATAATTCGTACTTATTACGCGTATCTAATTCATCAGAATTATCCGCATTTCCAAGCACTTTATCAACAAAATCTTTCCCATTAGATTTTACAATAATAGGTTTCGTTTGTAAAACGCATTTTAGGTCATCTAGGCTTACATCATCGAGGAAAATGTCCTCTCCATACTTAAGTGTATTAGCAGGAAGTAAAAGTTCATCACCTAAATCTTTTCCTTTTAATTGCTCAATAATATCATGTCCAACAAGCAAACCTGTAACTGTGATTGTATGACCAAAAAAGTCGTTTATTATCTTATAAACTTTTGCATCAACATTAGGGAATTTCTTCTCTATCGCATCTGCCATTTCCAAACTGCAATTGTAAAACAATTCGCCTGTTACTACAGATACATTACGGGCTCTATCATCGCCATCTAACGAATTTAAATATTCATAAAATTCATTCATATATGATCTGGTCATTCCGACACCATTTTCAATCTGAGGATAACCATCATAATATTCCTCATCAGGTATAGGTGTATCTGACATCATATAAAACTCATCAGCTGCATATACATAATTAATTCCATACTTTTCTTTAAATATCTTTTGCCACTTTTCAACTTGAGCAATTACTTCCTTTGCTTCTTCCTTTGTGAAAGGCTTAAGCTCAGCAAGACCCTCTCTGTACTTTGTAAGTCCGGCAGGAACCACAGAACAACTCTTCATATTTGGAATAAATGGCATCATTTTTTCTAATGTCTCATCCAGTTTTTCTTTGTCGTTGTATCCTTTGCAAAGAACTATCTGAGCATTCATTGTAATATTGTTCTCATTTAGTTTCTTGATATATTCTAATTTTTCTCCTGCAAATCTATTGTTAAGCATTTTACATCTTAACTCTTTATCCATAGTGTGAATAGAAATGTTTATTGGGGATAAATTGTATCTGATAATTCTATCTACATCATCGTCAGTCATGTTGGTTAGTGTTACATAGTTTCCTTGAATAAATGAAAGTCTAGAATCATCATCTTTAAAGTAAAGTGTTTCTCTCATGCCCGGTGGCATTTGATCGATAAAACAGAAAATACACTTGTTTGTACATGACTTATACTCATCAAGTAAACTGTTGTCAAAAATAAAGCCAAGATCTTCATCTTCATCTTTTTCTATGTCTATCTCCCAAACTTCACCCTCGCTGTCTTCTATCTCAACAGTTAGGTTTGAAGACTCGCTAAAAAGATGGTAATCAAAAACATCCTTGATTTCATTACCATCAATCGATACTAGATAATCACCGCTTTTAATCTCAAGCTGATCTGCTATTGAATTTTCTACTACATCTTTTATTAAATGCTTTTTCATAGTTACATTCCGCCAAAAACATTTTCTAAATATGTTATCTCATCATTTTCTATCAACAAAGCATCTATGCTAAACATTGAATTGTTCAAATGATTAATCATTATATAAAACTGTGCAATCTTAGAAATTTTCAAAAGTTTCTTCTGACTTATTGCATAACGAACACCGCCAGCCACATTACTTTTTCTAAACTTAATCTCGATAAATCTTATAACATTTTCTTTCTTTGCTATAACATCTATCTCGCCAATCTTGCACTTAAAATTTCTCTCAAGTATTTCAAAGCCATTTTCTTCTAAATAAGAAATAGCCAAGTCCTCTTGCAGACTTCCAATTACTCTTGTATTCATACAATCCCCCTTTGTACTTATATGAAGTTTTTAATAAATGTTTTTCTATGAATTGGTGTTGGTCCTAGTTTTTTAATTGCCTCTATATGTTTGGCAGAACCATACCCTTTGTTGGATGCAAAATCATATCCAGGATATATTTTGTCATATTCTACCATCATGGCATCTCTAGTTACTTTAGCAACAATACTAGCTGCTCCTATAGAAATACTTGATGCGTCTCCTCTAATAATAGGCACTTGCTTTACATCTACACCCGGTATTTTAACAGCATCATTTAGTAATAAATCTGGCTGCGGATTAAGTTGATGAATAGCCATCTTCATAGCATTGTATGTGGCTTGTAAAATATTTAGTTCATCAATCTCTTCTGGAGTACAAAGCGCTGTTGACCATGCAACTGCTTTCTCAGTAATTTCTTGATATAATTCTTCGCGCTTTTTAGCAGTAAGTTTCTTGGAATCGTTTATATATAAAATGTCGCAATCTTTTGGTAATATAACCGCTCCAGCTACTACCGGCCCCGCCAAAGGGCCCCTACCTACTTCATCTATTCCACAAATAAAGTTATAGTCACTATATTTGTTTTCATAAAACGATAGTTTCTTTATTCTTTCAAGTTCAGCTTCATAGTCTTTAATCTGTTTCTCGGCTTTCTTTACTAAAGCCTTTACACCAGATCTCTCATCACTAGAATACTTAGATATAAACTCACTTAAAGAATCAACTTTATATTCTTTTAATTCATTTTTAATGTCATTAATGCTGTTCATTTTTATAACCTATCTAAAGTAATATTTCCAAGTTTTCCACTTCTAAACTCATCTAAAATAATTTTAGAAGCTTTGTCTAAATCAAGTTTATTACCAGGTAGTTTACAATTTCTAACATCAGCTACCTGATACATTTCTTCAACAATATCTTCATTTCCTTCTATATTAAATCTATTCTTTAAAATATCAGGATAGTTTTCTCTTGTCTTCTTAATAAACTGGAATGCTAATTCTGCAGCATCTAGATTATTATCATTCATTGATCCAACTAGCGCTAAGTTCAATCCAATTTGTTCATCATCAAACTTAGGCCAAAGAATTCCTGGAGTATCTAACAATTCAAGATTCTTGCCAATCTTAATCCACTGTTTACCTTTTGTAACACCAGGTTTGTTTCCTGTCTTTGCAACAGAACGTTTAGCATAGGAATTAATAAAAGTAGATTTACCAACATTTGGAATTCCAACTACCATTGCTCTGATTGGTCTATTAATTCCTTTCTTCTTGTTAGCTTCTATCTTTTCCTTGCAAGCTTCTTCTATAGCTCTATCAACTATTTTAGCTAACGAGTTAACTCTAGAATCAACTTTTAAAACAGTATAACCTTTGTCTTTAAAGTACTTATCCCACAATACATTTTGCTTATCATCAGCTAAATCTGATTTGTTCAAAATAACTAGTCGTGATTTGTTTTGTCCGAGACTATCAATATCAGGATTTCGGCTACTCAAAGGAATCCTAGCATCTAACAATTCGATAACTAGGTCTACCAATTTAATATCTTCTCTCATTTGTCTGATGGCCTTTGTCATATGGCCAGGATACCATTGATAATCCATAATATTTCCTTCCTTTTACGCCTTTAATATAATAACACAAAAAGAAAGGAACGAGTATATCTCGTTCCTTAAAAAGTTCTTATTTAACTAATTCTTTAACCTTAGCAGCCTTACCAACTCTAGCCTTAATGTAGTTAAGTTTAGCACGTCTAACCTTACCTTCTCTTACTACCTCAATCTTAGCGATTGTTGGTGAGTAAAGTGGCCAAGTCTTTTCAACACCTACACCGTTTGAATCTTTTCTAACAGTGAATGTTGTTCTATTTCCGCCGCCTTGCTTTTTAATTACAAGTCCTTCAAACTTCTGAATTCTTTCACGGTTACCTTCCACAATCTTAGCTGATACTACGATAGTATCACCAACTTTGAAGTCTGCAACTTCTTTCTTCTGTGCTTCCTCGATATCCTTGATTAGTTCATGAGTTTTAACTGGAACTTTTTCTACTTTTTCTTCTGTAGCTTCTTCTGTAGCTTCAGTTTCTTCTGCAGCTTCTTCCTCAGTTGCTTCTTCAGCCGCATCTTCTTCTACAGCCTCTTCAACCTCTTCTTCAGCCTCTTCAGCTTCTTCATCCACAGCCTCAACTGTCTCTTCAACAGCTTCCTTAACTTCTTCTACAGTCTCTTCAACTTTCTCAGCTACTTCCTCAGCTGCTTCCGCTAAATCTTCTTTAACTTCTTCAACTACTTCTTTTACTTTTTCATCTGCCATAATTTGCCTCCTTTTTTATTACGATGTTCTTAATACATTTGTAACAGAGGACCATCTTTTATTAATACAGCATTATGTATACTAACACATATATGCGCTGTGTGCAACATAAAATTTACCAGCCACCACCTGGATTATCAGGATTGTCTGGCGCCATTCCACTTTCATCATTCATACCGCCACCACTATCACAAATAATATCTGTTAGTTGAATTCTAACTATTTCCATTTTAGGTTCTTCGAAATTGTTTTTCATTTTTACACCTCACAAATTTAGTCATTCTTTAAATCGTCTAAATACTTTTGATCTTCCTCAGTAAGATTTGCTTGATCAATTAACTCCGGTCTTCTCTCATAAGTCCTCTTCAAAGACTCCTGCCTTCTGTACTCATCTATTTTAGCATGATTTCCAGATAAAAGTATCTCTGGAACATTTTTTCCATTAAATTCTGCTGGTCTAGTATATTGTGGATGTTCTAGCAAGCCATCTTCAAAGCTCTCAGTAACCGCAGAATCGTCATTGTTAAGTACGCCTGGCACCAATCTAGTTATCGAATCTATAACAACTAATGCCGGCAATTCTCCACCAGTCAACACATAGTCACCAATAGAAATATTATCTGTAACTATCTCTTCTAAAACTCTCTCATCTACGCCCTCATAATGACCGCAAAGAATCACTATATCTTTTTCATTAGATAAGTCCTTAGCATCTGATTGCTCATAAGTTTTGCCTTGTGGAGTCATATAGATAACTCTTGGTTTATATCCTAGTTCTTTGACGATATCTTGGTATGCATCGTAAATAGGTGGTGCTTGCATAACCATGCCAGCTCCCCCTCCGTAAGGATAATCATCTATCTGACCATAATCATTATCAGCATAGTCTCTTATATTAATAGCTTTAACACTAATTTTTTCATCTGTAATTGCTCTTCCTGTGATACTTGTCATTACTGCTTCTTGTATCATCTCGGGAAAAAGCGTTAAAACATAAAAATTCATAATTAATCTAATAGTCCATCCATTATATGAACTGTGATCACTTTATTTTCCAAATCTTTTCTAAGAATACATTCAGGAATAGACGGGAACAAAACTTCTTTTCCATCATCTGTTTTTATAACATAGACATCATTAGCGCCTGTCTTTAAAACATCTTGAAGTGTTCCAAAATGGTTTCCTTCATCTGTCACTATATCAGCACCAACCATATCTGCAACATAAAATTCACCTTCGTTTAAAGGTATGGCATTTTCTCTATCGACATAAAGTTCCATTCCTTTTAGTCCTAAGATGTCATTCATATTGTTATATTCCTCAAAACCTAGAACAACCATATTTTTGACGAACTTAACACTCTTAATGTGTAATTCCTGATAAGTACCATTTTCGTCTAAGTATATTGTTTCTAGATTTTTAAAACGAGCGGCATCATCCGTGGTGGGATATACCTTTACCTCGCCTTTTACGCCATGTGAATTTGCAATCACACCAACTCTAAAATAATCTAACATTCATCATCCTCAAAAATCATAATACTGGGTAGTCCAAAAAGGACTATCCCAGTAAATTACACTTGCTCAAATTATTGGATTTCAACCTTAACTCTTTTATCAGTCTTTGAAGCAGCTGCTCTTACAACCGAGCGGATAGCCTTAGCTATTCTTCCCTGCTTACCAATAACTTTGCCCATGTCACCATCTGCAACATGCAAAATAACAACGATTTCTCTGTCATTCTCTGTCTCTGTCACAACAACTTCATCAGGAGAATCAACAAGTGCTTTAGCAATTGTCTCTACTAATTGTTTCATTAATTCTTCCTCCTAATATTATTTTTCAATGCCGGCAATCTTCAAAAGCTTTCCAACAGTCTCAGTTGGCTTAGCTCCTGTAGCTAACCATTTCTTTACAGACTCCTCGTTTACGTCAAATACACTAGGGTCCTTGCTTGGATCATATGTACCGATTTCTTCAATAAATCTACCATCTCTTGGTGATCTAGAATCAGCTACAACGATTCTGTAAAAAGGAGCTTTCTTTTTACCCATTCTCTTTAATCTGATTTTTACTGCCATTTTTCTACCTCCAAATAATTTTTGAATATATATCAAGAAATATTAATTTCTAGATTAACTTTATTAGAAATCTATTTCACGATAACTTGTTTAAAATCCGAAAGGCAACTTCATACCTTTCATACCTTTTTTGCCTTTGCCGCCCATCATGCCGTTCATATTTTTCATCATTTTCTTGGCCTGTTCAAACTGTTTTGTTAGGCGGTTAACTTGAGCTACATCTACACCAGCTCCATCTGCAATCCTTCTTTTTCTTGATGGATTAATTAAGTCTGGATTATTTCTCTCTTCTGGCGTCATAGAATAAATAATTGCTTCAACTTGAGTGAGCTGTTTTTCACTTGGTAACATATCTTCTGATATTTTGTTACCCATGCCAGGCATCATCTTTAATATAGAAGAAAGTCCACCCATGTTATTTATTTGACCCATGTACTCAAGGTAATCATCATATGTAAACTCTGCCTTTTTAAGGCGAGATTCCATCTCTTTGGCTTTCTCTTCATCAATAGTTTGCTCTGCCTTTTCTATAAGAGATAAAACGTCTCCCATTCCAAGGATTCTTGAAGCCATTCTGTCAGGATAAAACTGTTCTAAGTCAGAAAGTTTTTCTCCCATACCAACATATAATATTGGCTTACCTGTAATTGCTTTAATTGATAATGCGGCACCACCTCTTGTGTCACCGTCCAACTTTGTAACGATTATACCGTCAATACCAATCTTTTCGTCAAACTCTTTGGCTACATTTACAGCATCTTGACCAGTCATTGCATCAACTACTAGCAAAGCATCATCAATCTCAATAGTATCTTTAATCTCAACTAGCTCGTTCATCATATCTTCATCTATATGAAGTCTTCCGGCTGTATCAAAGATTACTGTGTTGTAATTATTCTGCTTAGCATGTTCAATAGATGCTTTTGCAATATCAACAGGTTTATTTTTATCACCCATTGAGAAAAATGGTACATCCTGCTTTTCGGCATTAACCTTTAACTGTTCAATAGCTGCTGGTCTGTATATATCTAATGCCACTAATAATGGTTTTCTACCTTGCGCTTTTAACTTTCCAGCTAACTTTGATGCTGTAGTAGTTTTACCTGCACCCTGAAGACCCATCATCATAATGACAGAGATTTCATTTCCACCTTTAAGTGAAAGTTCAGTAGTCTCTGAACCCATAAGTTCGGTCAATTCTTCATTAACAATCTTTATTACCATTTGTCCTGGAGTGAGCGAAGTCATAACTTCCTCGCCCAAAGACTTCTCAGTAACATCTTTAATAAAGTTTTTAACTACCTTAAAATTTACATCAGCTTCCAAAAGAGCAATCTTAACTTCTTTCATAGATGCTTTAATATCATCTTCAGTAAGTTTTCCTTTGCTCCTTAAGCCTTTAAATATATTTTGTAATTTGTCAGATAAACTTTCAAATGCCAAAATGTATACCTCTAATAATTTTCTAAAATGTTTTCTGCAATCTGTTTGATGTTTTTATCATCAGTAATCTCACAGATTTTTTCTATGTCATTTTTTGTATTGTTAAACTTTTCTATAAGTTTAAGTTTGGCTTCATACTCATTAAGTATTTTGTCACATCGTTTTATAAGATCATGCACACCTTGCTTAGAAATGCCTTTTTGTTCAGCAATCTCAACCAAAGACAAATCATTTAAAACATAATCTTCATATATTTCTTTTTGGTGATCTGTAAGCAATTCACCATAGAAATCATATAACAATGAACTTTTGTAAATGTCTTGCATAAAGCCCCCTTTTTTGACCAAAAAATATATTACAATAAAAAAATAAAGGTGTCAAGCATTTTTCCTTGACACCTTATAAGCTATGATTATTATTAAAAGAATAAGTATTCCTGCTATGGTTAGTATTAATCCAACCTTAACTCCTGGAGTACAGTACTTAAGTTCTATCTTATGTTTGCCCGACTTTAAGATCACTCCACTGTTCATATAGTTGACTTTCTTAAGCGAAGATTCTTTGCCATCTACTTTCAGTTTCCATCCTTCTGAGAATGGAATATTTAGACACAATAGCTTTTCATTATCAAGAGTAATATCTCCTGTAATTCTATTTGTATCTATCTTAACATTCTTTAAACTATTCTCTCTTAGAGCATTAATCTTATCTTCATAACCTTTGAAAGACTGTTCAACCACTTCAATCTCATCGAAGTAATACGTTCCAGGTTGTTCAAAACTAATGGAAACTTTATCTCTCTCCAAATCAGAATAACACATGTTAATAGCAAAATTCTTTCTACCATTATAGTATGATTTATCCTGCCTGTAGTTTAAGAGTAGTTTATTAACATCACCACTACTTACATATATTCTTGCGTAATCATCTTCAGTGTAATATCTATACTGATTATCTATCAAATTACGCTCACCTATAGATAATGTATCATACATATCTCTGTTAGCATCTAACTCACTCTTTTGAGTAAAAGTAAAATTCTTAAAATAAACAAATAAGTTTTTCTTTGCCGCACAGTCAATTTTTAGATTTACTTTACTTTGTCCTCTTTTGACGACGATCTTATTTTTATATGGTTTTAAATAATTTTCTTCTTCAGTTTCAAATATATATTTAAGTTTTTTATCTTTAGATTTAAACTCATTTGTTCTAGCTAGTTTATCTTCTTTTTCCACAATAGCAGATTCAAGCATCAACTCTTCTTTTTTGACGCCGTCCAACTTACTAGCTTCCTTTTCAGTAACTGTATTATCATATGTATATCCAAGTGGCATAGCGAATGGATTTTCATAAATATGATAGTTTACTGAATTCTTTAGTTTTGTCTTTTCACTTATCTTCTTATTGCGTAGCATATTAGGTGCATACTTGTAGAATATGTCTATAGGTTTAAATCCATATGGAACCTTTGACACTTCCTCTTCTTCCGCTACAAAGTACTTAACGGATGACAATGAAGAAAGGATTGTTCTTTGATCATTACCATAGTAATAAAACAAACCGTATTCCTTGTTATCTATTTCGCGAAGATAATTTTGAATATTAATATTACCTAGACTCCAATAATAACCAATACCATTTCTATTAAATATAGTGGCTGTGTTGCTAGCATTGTCTAATTTGAAATATTTATTACTAATATCAGAGTAAATCGAATTCTTCAGAACTTGATTTACTTTCATATTCATATCTTTATTATTCAAATATTCGTCATCCGCAGATGCAAATCGATAAAACGATTTATCATTTATATGATTTTTAATATCGCCTGAAACAGTACTCTGATATGAAGGATAAACTTCTCCCATATCTATAAACTCTGATACATAGTTGCCTTCACTAATACTAAATATATAGAATGCATTGAGCGCAATCCCTCCCACTACAAATACAAATATTATTCTTATTTTATACTTAAACCATTTTGTCTTATGGTTGTTTATATAGCTTAACAAGAACAACATCACAGAGAACAATAGAATCTGGAAGATAACGCTCTCTCTTCTTGTATTTCTCATAATAAGAATTAAAACAAAATATACTATTAAGAAAAATGTAAGTTTTTTATGAGTGAATACTTTAATAGAAATAATATCTTTCCAATAATAAGCAACTGTATAAGCACACAAGAATACATATGCCCAAATCCATCTGTTACATGCATAAGACATTCCATTCATAAATGAACCTAAAAAAGGAACTAACATAACAATAATAGATATTACAAATAGAATTATCTTTTGGACATCTCTTTTGTGGAATGCATAATACGCACCAACCAAAGCTATTGGAGATACACCTATGTAATTCCAGTGACCACTGCTATCATTTGAAATCATTCCAGATAGAAGCTTTTGATAATATTTAAACTCATAAGCTATAGGAACAATTCCACCTTCTATAGTTCTTGAATCTTGAATAAAAATAAGCACGGTAGGAATAAACAAAATACATGCAATCGACACTCCTACCAAAGAAAAACCAAGTAGTTTTAAAAGTGTTGTAAATATTTTTGGTTTTTCATTTCTATATAGATATATAACTCTTACCAACGCATAGACAGCTGTAATAATTGCCACCATATAGAAAAAGTAAAAGTTACTAATTACACATATTGCAATTGATACAATAAACAAATATGGTTTTTTGCCTTTAAGTATTTTTTCTAAACCAGCCAAAACTAATGGCAAGAAAATCATTGGCAATATAAAGAATGGGTGTCTTACACCTGAGTGAATAGCGTAAACACAGAAAACATAAATGATAGCTCCTATCACTCTTCCGTTTCCTCTGATCCCTCTTTCTCTTGTGTAATACATAAAGAAGAATCCAGCCAAATACATACGAACTAAAACTAAGAACGCATATAAAAACTCAGTAAACTTGGTTGGAACCGCCAACGACAAAAGGTTTAGCGGATCACCAATCACATAGTAATTAAAGGTAGTTAAAACATCACCACCATATCCAATAGTAAAATTCCACATAGGGAATGTAAAAGTATGTTCAACAAAAATACTTCTTACTATTTGTCTTAGCCATTGTCCATAATATGAAAGCGCAATCACGTGCTGATCATATCCATCGACGTGCCAAACAAATGACTTACCATTAATAATGAAATAGATGTAAGTCAAAGAAGCTGTCAAAAGAAACATTAAAGTGTATTTAATTTTATTGTTCTTAATTGTTAAACTCATTCTACAAATAACGCCTCAACAAATTCTTCTGAATCAAATTTTTGTAAATCTTCTATCGATTCACCAATACCAATATATTTTACAGGAATACCAAGTTCAGATTGAATAGCTATAGCAATTCCACCTTTAGCAGTTCCATCCATCTTAGTAAGTATAACACCTGTTATATCTGTACACTCTTTAAATTCTCTAGCCTGCGCCAAAGCATTCTGACCAGTAGTTGCATCTAGCACAATAAAGTTTTCTCTATGAACGCCAGGCATTTCTTTCTCAATTATTTTATCAAGTTTAGATAGTTCATTCATCAAATTCTTTTTATTATGAAGTCTGCCAGCCGTATCGCAAATAACTATATCCGAGTTCTTGTTATTCGCTGATTGGATAGCGTCAAATAAAACAGAGCCAGGATCTTGTCCTTCATTTCCAGAAACAATAGAGACATTTGCTCTATCAGCCCACTCTTCTAATTGTTCTTTGGCGGCGGCTCTGAAAGTATCACACGCAGCTAGCATGACATCTTTTCCGTCGTTCTTGAACTGACAAGCCAGTTTCCCAATAGATGTAGTTTTACCTACACCATTAACTCCAATAACCATAATGATAGATTTTTTATTTTCAAAATCATAAGCATTTTCACCTAAATCCATCTGATCGGTTAAATTAGTTTTAAGTAGTTCTTTGCACTCTATAGGATCTTTAATCTTCTTCTCATCAACCTCTTCTTTTAGCGAATCAATTATCTCCTCAGTGGTCATCACGCCGATATCGCTCATAATAAACATTTCTTCTAGCTCTTCGTAGAAGTCTTCATCAATACTAGAAAAGGCATTGAATATACTATTAAAACCAGAACTAATACTAGTCCTGGTTTTTGTAAGTCCATCTACTAATTTGTCGAAAAATTTTCCTGCCATTTTTATACCTATTTATTATCTAATGGATTTTCCTCTAGGGTGCTTTCTAACAAGTCTACAGAAACAAGTGTTGAAATACCCTTCTCCTGCATCGTAATACCGTAAAGTCTATCTGCTGAGTTCATAGTACCACGTCTATGAGTAATAACGATAAACTGTGTATTCTCTGTAAGTTTATGTAAGTAATCTGCAAATCTGATAACGTTTGTTCCATCAAGCGCTGCCTCAATCTCGTCAAGCAAACAGAATGGAGATGGTTTCAAGTTCTGAATTGCAAACATCAAACTGATAGCTGTTAATGCTTTCTCACCACCTGATAACTGCATCATATTCTGAAGTTTCTTTCCTGGTGGTTGTGAAATAATATCAATACCTGCATCCAAAATATCATCTGCTTCAGTAAGTTCAATAGTTCCCTTACCACCGCCAAACAATTCTTTGAATACATTGTCAAACTCAACTTTAATCTCAGCAAATTTCTCTTTGAACTGCTTGCGCATTCCAACTTCTAATTCATCGATAATCTTTAGTAAGTTTTCTTTAGCTTCCATCAAATCATCGTGCTGAGCCTTCATAAATGTATAACGCTCGTTCACTTCTTTATATTCATCGATAGCGTTAATATTAACGTCACCAAGACTTCTCATCTCACGTCTGATTTCTGAAATCGCATTTTTAATATCCGCCTTCGCCAAAGGTTCCTCTGGCTTTAGTTCTAGTGCATTTCTGTATGTGAGTTCGTATTCTTCCCACATATATGCTTCTTTATTTGCAGTCTTTTCTTCCAAAGATTCTTTCTGTGAAGTTAGACGATATATTTCTTTGTCGAGGTCAGTAATCTTTTCGCTCAACTGTTCTCTCTTCTCAAAGAATTCTTTATGCTCTTTATTCTGCTGTTCTTTCTTAGCCTTAGCTTCTTCAATATCTTTTTCTAACTGAACAATAGATTCTTTTGAAGTTTCAATTTCTTTCTGACAATTTTCTATCGCTTCATTTCTAGCAGAAATCTCATCAATATTTTCTTTAGAGTTTGCTTCTATACCCTGTAACTCCTGCGTCAAAGACTCAATAGCATTTACAGATACATCAATCTTCTCAGAGATAAATTGATGCTTAGTCTTAATGTTAGCAATCTCAATATTAACTTCTTCTATGGCAGTGTTTTTCTCATCTAGTTCCTTGCGCATAGACTCTAACTTTTCATTCTTCTCATTAACGCCTTTTTCTAGTTCACTGCTCTTGTCAGATTGACCAGACAAACTGCTCTTAAGTTCTGAACTGTTTTTATTGATGTCATTAATCTCGTTTGCAATCTCTTCGTTCTCTTTGTTAACATCAGCAAACTCAAGAACAAGATTTTCTTTTTCTTCATTTGCAGTTTTGAGATTAATCTCACATGTATTCTTAAGAATAGTCTGCTCTTGAAGACCTTTGTTAACCTTGGCAAGTTCTTCATTTAGAACACTAATCTCACTGTTATTCTTAATGATATCTTTATCTAGCTGAATCTTTTCTTCAGATAATTCTTTAATCTTGGCTTCTAACTCTTCAATCTCTCTACGTCTTCCAAGCAAGTTCGAAGCATTCTTAAATGTACCACCTGCAATAGATCCGCCGACATTTAAGTACTCACCTTCTAGAGTAACCATGCGAACTTTGTATTTATACTTTCTAGCAATTGAGATGGCATGATCAACAGTATCAACAACCATTACTCTACCAAGCAAGTATTTTGAAACTCCCTCATACTTAGAATCAACATTTACCAAGTCGCTAGCGAGGCCTAGTACACCAGTCTCCTGCAAAGCATCTGGAGTGTTAAAGTTTGTCTTTCCACTCATACTGCTTAGAGGTAAGAATGTAGCACGACCAAGTTTGTTCTTCTTCAAATACTCGATAGTCTCTTTGGCTGTTGTTTCAGAATCAGTAACGACGTTCTGAACGTTTCCGCCCAAAGCTGTCTCAATAGCTGTCTCAAACTTTTTATCTACTTTGATAATATCAGCAACAACACCTACGATACCCTGTTTAGTATCTTTAAGTTCCATTACCTTCTTAACACTATTCCCATAACCTTCATAGCGCTCAGTAATGTTTTTAAGCGCTTCCAAATTAGAAATAGATTTTGTATATGCTTGCTGATTGTTTTCTAACTTCTTAGATAAGTTTTGTTTTTTAACTTTTAAATCAGCTAACTGGTTACTGTAATCATCTAAAGTTTCTTTGAAGCTCTCGATTTCTTTGTTGATGTCTTCTAAATCCTGTGTTAACTGATTAATTACATTTTCCTTGCTAGACTTTTTACTTTCAAAATCTACCAACTTCTGATTGATCTGAGACTTTCTAATATTGATCTGCTCAAGCATAGCATCAAATCTTTCAATCTTTGACTCGATTGATGACTTAGTGCTAAGGATTTCAATAATCTCTTCTTTGTCGCGCTCAATCTCAGACTCTAGGGCTTTAATATCCCAAGTAAGTTTGCTGATTACTTCGTTTTCTTTAGTCTGCTTTTCAATAGCTTGGTTTAGAAGAATCTCATTTTCACTCTTCTCTTTTTCTCTGTCAGCCAACTCTTTATTTCTAGAATCAATCTCACCTTTTACAGAATCAATTCTAGAATTAATAAATGACTCGTTACTCTTTGCAGAATTAATCTGCTCTTTAATAACGTTTATTTGACCTTCCAACTTCTCAATATTTAGAGTAGTCTCATTCAAAGTAAACTGCTTAGTCTCAATAGTCTCGTTTAATTCTTCCAAGAGTTCTTCTAACTTTTTATAGTCAGTTTTAATCTGCTCGAACTCTTCGTTAGCATTATTCATATCGTTAGATGCAATATCTAACTTCTCATTTATATCAGATGTCTTTGTCTTGATTTCATCCATCTCAATCAAGAACATATTTACATCGTTAGTCTTTAAATCATCTTTTAATTCAAGATAACGCTTCGCTTTCTCACACTGTTTCTCTAGCGGTCCAACCTGGCGCTCTAGCTCAGTTAAAATATCAGTAACACGAACTAAGTGTTGGTTTTGATCGTTAAGCTTTTTGATAGCTTCATTTTTTCTTCTCTTAAACTTAACAATACCAGCAGCCTCGTCAAAAAGTTCACGTCTATCTTCTGGCTTACTACTTAAGATCTTATCAATTTGTCCCTGTCCAATGATTGAGTAACCTTCTTTACCAATACCTGTATCATAGAACATTTCGTGTACATCACGAAGACGAACTTGAGTTCCATTAATCATGTACTCACTTTCGCCAGATCTAAATAGACGACGAGAAACTGTTACCTCGTTATAGTCTACGTTTAATTTGTGGTCTGAGTTATCGAATGTAATTGACACGAATGCGTAACCCATAGGTTTTCTGTTTTCTGTACCAGAAAAGATAACATCTTCCATCTTTGAAGAACGAAGCTGTTTTGTTTTCTGCTCACCCAAAACCCATCTTACGGCATCGGCCACATTACTTTTACCTGATCCATTAGGACCAACGATACCCGTAATTCCGTTATGAAATTCAAAATTGATTTTGTTAGCAAATGATTTAAAACCATGAATTTCAATGCTCTTTAAATACATACTTTCCTCGCTTAAATGTTTATATTAATTACTTGTTAATCCTATTTAGCGCATCCACAGCAGCATTTTGCTCCGCATGCTTTTTAGTCTGACCCGTTCCGCTTCCAATCACTTCGTCATTTAACTTAACTACCGCGTCAAAGACTTTGTTGTGGTCTGGTCCGCTTTCTTTAACTATTTCGTAATGGAGGCTTCCTAGATTTGTGGCATCTACCATTTCCTGCAGTGTAGTTTTACTGTCATAAAACTTTTGCTTATGTTCAATATCGTTTAAAACAAAAGAACAAATAAACTTTGTGGCTTCATCCATCCCGCCATCCAAATAAATAGCACCAATCAATGCTTCAAAGGCATCGGAAACTATAGAGTCTCTATTTCGTCCTCCAGTGTTTTCTTCACCTTTGCCTAGGAATATATAATCTTGAAGATCAATCTCTCTAGCATCGATAGCAAGCGCAGGCTCACACACCAAACTTGCACGAAGTTTTGTCATCTCACCCTCGCTCATCTGCTTATAGTTCTTAAACAAAAAATCACTTGTTACAAGTTCTAAAACTGCATCACCTAAGTACTCTAATCTTTCATTGTTTACATCACCAGTTTCTGGCGCATTCACAATATAAGATTTATGTGTAAGCGCTGTAACTAATAGTTTTTCATCTTTAAAACTATACTCAATACTGTTTTGTAAATCATCAATATTTGTATTCATATTAATCCATTACATAGATTTAAGCCCTGAGTTAGGGCTTAAATATTATATAAATTATAGTGCTTTCTTAATCTCTTCGTAAGCATCCTTTACAGTTGCTATGTCTTTTACATCTTCTACAGGAACCTTGATTCCAAACTCATCTTCTACACTCATTACGATTTCTAAAAAGTCAAGAGAGTCTGCTCCCAAGTCCTCAACAAATCTGCTGTCCGCTGTAATAGTTGATGCATCAATATCCAAAACTTCAGATATTACACTAATCAATTTTTCTAATTCCATTATTTTTCCTCCTGCGTATCTGCGATACTATTTTTTATTTTATTACTAATGTCATATACTTTAAACATTGCACACTGCAAAATCGAATTCTTAATCTCAACTGATTTTGAATTACCATGTGTCTTAACAAGTAGACCTTTAAGTCCAAGCATAGGCGCTCCACCGTATTGTTCAATATCAAATTTCTTCATAGTCTTCTTAAGCTTACCTTTGATAAGTAGTGCGCCAATCTTTGTCTTTAAGCTAGACATAAGTGTTTGCTTGATTGTGCTAAGCAAAACTGCCCCCACACCCTCGTAAGTCTTTAGAATAACGTTTCCGACAAAGGCATCACATACCGCTACATCTACAGCGCCATCTGGAATATCTCTAGCTTCCACGTTTCCTACAAAGTTTATATCATCAACTTCTTTTAGAAGTTCGAAAGTCTCTTTAGTAAGTGCATTTCCTTTTTCTTCTTCAGCACCAATGTTCACAAGTCCTACTCTAGGACTCTCAATGCCCATAGCGTTTTGAACATATATAGATCCCATCTTTGCAAACTGAACTAGGTGACTTGGTCTAGCATCCACATTCGCACCACAGTCAATCAAAAGAACTGGACCTTCTTTAGTTGGAAGAAATGGAGCCAACGGTGGTCTTTCTACACCTTTAAGTCTTCCGATAACTACATGTCCACCTACCAAGTTAGCACCTGTACTACCAGCTGAAACCATAGCATCCGCTTCACCATGCTTAACAGCATATAAGCATTTAACGATAGATGACTCTGTCTTAGTTCTAATCGCCATAACTGGTGATTCATCCATCTCAATGATCTCTGGTGCATCAATCACTTCGTATCTATCAGAATACTTTTCTGAATCATCATACTTATCAAGTTCTAGTTTTATATCATCTTCTTTACCAAATAATTTGATAAACAATTCATTGTTTTCTCTTAACGCTTCGACTGCAGCTTTCACAGTTTCAACCGGTGCATAATCGCCACCCATACAGTCTAATGCAACTATAGTTTTTGACATAATTTTCTCCTTTTCACATCATTACGAGTATACTAAAAAAAGCACTTAAATTCAAGGTAAAAAACTCGCTAAAAACTTGATAAATAAAGGGTTTTCAAGGCATAAAAAAAGAACCTCTTAAAGTTAAGAGTTTCTTTTTTTATAAATAAAATATTAATTAATCTTCAACTGCAATAATCTCTTTTTTATTGTAGCTTCCGCAAGCCTTGCAAACTCTATGAGGCATCATTAATGCACCACATTTACTACATTTTACAAGGTTTGGAGCCTTCATTTTCCAGTTAGCTCTTCTTCTATCTCTTCTTCCTTTAGAAGATTTATTTTTAGGACATATAGACATTGTATACACCTCCTTAAAGTTCGTAATTTATTAGTCTTTCTCAAAGACACTTTAACAATTATACATACCTGTTATATGTTTGTCAAATACTTTTTATCTTTAGTTTTCGACTAATTTTACAGTCTCTTGGCATATCGCAAGTTCCTCATTTGTAGGAACTACATATACATCCACCTTTGAATCATCAGTTGAAATTTTAACTTCTTCGCCGCAGGCTTCGTTAGCGTAACCATCTATCGCAATCCCAAGGTATGATAGATTATCACAAACCATTTTTCTAATATTTGGATTGTTCTCTCCCACGCCCGCTGTAAAGACTATGGCATCTACACCATTCATTACGGCAACATATGCACCAATAAATCTAACTATGGCTCTAATATATACATCCATAGTTTCCTTGGACTTTTCATCGCCTTCATTTATAGCCTTATTTATATCTCTAAAATCACTTGAATTCTCGGATAGTCCGAATACTCCAGACTCTTTATTAAGAATTCTTGTAACTTCTTTCACATCAATGCCTTCAAAGTTTGCAATTACTTCTAAGATTCCTGGATCTATATCTCCAGATCTAGTACCCATAACAACGCCCGACAAAGGAGTTAGTCCCATACTTGTATCTACAGACTTTCCATTTTCTACAGCACAAATGCTTGCGCCATTACCTAGGTGACAAACGATAGTCTTTAAACTTTCATATGGTTTTTCAATAATATCAGCCACTCTTTTTGAAACAAAGCTATGAGATGTTCCATGGAATCCATATCTTCTTATTTTGTACTTATCATAAAACTTTCTAGGAATAGCATATAAGTAACTGGCCGCATCCATAGTCTGATGGAACGCTGTATCAAATACGCCAACATTTGGAATGCCCGGCATTATTTCCATACAAGCTCTAATACCAATAATATTAGCTGGGTTGTGAAGAGGTGCCAAATCATTACACTTTTCAATCTTCTCCAATGCATCCTCATTCAAAAGAATAGGCTCGCTGAAATATTCTCCGCCGTGCACTACTCTGTGACCTACTGCCTTAATCTGACTCATATCAGAAACTACGCCCACCTCTTTGTCTGTAAGCATATCAATAACAGCCTTGATAGCTTCATTGTGTGTAGGCATATCAATTTCTTTTGTAATTTTTTTATCCGTCTTATATGTGATAGTGCTTCCATCTATTCCAATTCTCTCGCAAAGACCTTTAGCTAAAACATTTTCAGTCTCAGAATCAATCAATTGGAACTTAAGTGATGAACTACCACAATTAATTACTAATACTTGCATATTAATCTTGAGCTTGGACTGCAGTGATTGCTATAACACCGACAATATCGTCCACGCTACATCCTCTCGATAAATCGTTAATAGGTTTTGCAATTCCTTGAGTAAGAGGTCCATAAGCCTCTGCACTACCAAGTCTTTGCAAAAGTTTATATCCAATATTTCCCGCATCTAAGTCTGGGAAAATAAGAACATTCGCATTTCCAGCCACTTTACTATTTGGAGCTTTAAACTCTGCTATCTCAGGAACTAAAGCCGCATCCGTCTGAAGTTCTCCATCAATCAGATACTGTGGATATTCTTTCTGTGCTATTTCTGTAGCTTCAATAACTTTAGTAACATCAGGGTGTGCAGCACTTCCATATGTAGAATGAGAAAGCATAGCAACTCTAGGTGTCTCACCAACTAAATATTCATAAGACTCTGCACTACTAGCTGCAATATCAGCAAGCTGCGCTGCATTAGGATTCTGATTCAAACCACAGTCTCCCAAAACAAACACTTCATCTCCATCCGAATTTTTATCATCAACACAGATAACAAAGAATGCTGATACTAACTTACTACCAGGTTTTGTTTTTATTATCTGAAGAGATGGTCTAAGTGTATTAGCCGATGAATGACACGCACCAGAAACTACACCATCTGCATGACCATTAAGCACCATCATGCACGCAAAGTACATAAAGTCACTAATAAGTAATGCCTTTGCTTGGCGCTTCGTCATACCTTTTGCCTTACGAAGTTCAAATAATTGTTCAGTATATTCTTTAAGGTTTGCATCTTCTTTAGGGTCTATAAAGGTAACTCCCTCCAAGTCCAAATCTTGCGCAATCTCGTATTTTTGCTCTTCTGAAGCAAGAATTATTAGATCTACAAAATCGTCTTTCACTGCCTTTGACGCAGCCTCATATGTACGTCTATCCATACCTTCGGGAAGAACGATTGTCTTTCTATTGCCCCTTGCTTTTTCTTTTAACGAGTCAATAAATTTCATAAAACTCTCCTTTAAACATACATCATATTAATTATATACTATCTAAATTTATTAAACAATAATATATATTTGAAATGTATTTTTAATAATGCTAGAATACTTCTGAGGTAAAAATATGACAACTATCGGAATGATAGCGGAATTTAATCCGTTTCATAAGGGACACAAATACATAATTGAAAAAGCAAAAAGCATCACCGGTGCCGATAATGTTATCGTTGTTTGTAGTGGAAACTATGTGCAACGTGGAAAGCCAAGTATAATAGACAAAACTATTCGTACTAAGGCGGCATTAGCTAACGGAGTGGATGCTGTTTTTGAGTTGCCAGTTTACTTTGCTACTTCTTCTGCGGAGAGATTTGCAAGAGCTGGAGTAAAGTTTTTAAATGATTTGGGTTGTGTCGATTACCTATGTTTCGGTTGTGAAACTGAACATATAAAAATGCTACCTCTAATTGCAAATGTTTTAGAGGACGAACCTGACGAATATGTTGCTCTACTAAAAATGTTCTTAGCAAATGGAGATTCATTCCCTAAGGCTAGATCAAACGCTTTAAAAGAATATATTGGAAACACTAAAGGAATTAGTGAAAACGAAATTGAAATTACTATAAAATCGCCAAATAATATTTTGGCTATTGAATATATGAAAGCAATCAAGCATTTCGATTCAAAACTAAAGCCACTTGCTATTAAGCGTGTGGGTTCAGATTATGCATCGCTTGATACTACTGATGATTTTGTATCAGCTACTGCTATCAGAAATCAGATGAAGCAAGGAAATGATATTAAATCTTTAGTTCCACCTGATGCATATATGCACTATGAAGACGCTAAACCAATTTTTATGAACGATTTCGATTTGTTGTTGGGTGATGCCCTAATCAAAAGTAATGACTTTAGCGAAATCTTTGGCGTTAACAAAGATTTATCAAAAAGAATTAAAAATCAAAAAAATAATTA
>JAFWIO010000036.1 GCA_017514785.1 Eubacterium sp.
CGCCAGACCGGCGAAAAACTTCTGAGTTTTTCTACCACTTCCTCCACGCATTCTGCAATATAGTCCACCTCTTCTTTAGTGGCATCCTCTCCTAGACTTATTCTAAGAGAACCATGGGCCACATCGTGAACTCTCCCTATTGCTAATAGTACGTGACTAGGATCTAGTGAACCCGATGTACAAGCACTGCCTGATGAAGCGCTAATGCCTTTCTCATCAAGTAAGAGAAGTAATGACTCACCTTCTATTCCTTCAAAACAAAAATTAACGTTTCCTGGGAGCCTACAGACTTCATCTCCATTCAGTGCAGAATGAGGAATCATTCTCAACTTCTTTATTAATCTATCTCTAAGCGACATAAGTCGCATTCGAGTGTCCTCTACGTTTTTCAAAGACTCATTGAGAGCTACAGTCATAGATGCAATAGCTGGCACATTTTCAGTTCCTGCTCTTTTGCCTCTCTCCTGTGCTCCGCCTTCTATTAAGTTAGTTAGGTTTATTCCCTGCCTAACATATAGAAAGCCTATTCCCTTTGGTCCATGAAATTTATGTGCAGATGCAGAAAGCATATCAATATTATCAATTCCTACACTGATTGGTATATGACCAATAGCTTGTACGGCATCTGTGTGGAATAATACATTGTGTTTTCTGCAAATCCTACCGATTTTGTTTACTGGCTGAACTGTGCCAATCTCATTGTTCGCATACATAATTGTAACTAAGCAAGTATCTTCTCGTATGCTATTTTCAAGATCTTCTAATTTTATAATGCCGTTTTCATATACATCTAGTAAAGTTATTTCAAAGCCTTCTTTTTCTAGTTTCTCTAATGTATGTAAAACTGCATGATGTTCAATTTTTGTAGAGATGATATGTTTCTTGCCTTCTCTCTTTCCAATCTCTGCAGCAGAAATAATTGCCCAGTTATCAGATTCGCTTCCACCTGATGAAAAGAATATTTCCTTTGGCGAAGCCCCGATCAAAGTAGCTATCTCTTCTCTACTATCCTCTAATACTTTCTTGGCACTTTGTCCAACCTTGTAAAGACTAGATGGATTGCCAAAAGTGTCTTTCATTACGCTATTTAGTTTTTCTAAAGCAGCATCACTTATCTTTGTAGTAGCTGCGTTATCGGCGTATACCTTCATAGCCTTTCTCCTTTTTTAATGTTTTTCAAAATACCTCTTGAAAAATATTTAGATGTATTATATAGTTATTTACCTACTAAGTCAATAGGTTTTTAAAACTTTTTTAAAAAGTTTTTTATACACAATTTTTAATCTTATGATATAGTGAAAGTGAGGATTTTAAGGCTTATGAAAGGACATATGATAATGATTTCGACCAAAGGTAGATATGCAGTTCGAGTAATGATTGATTTGGCGGAACACAAAGATGAGAAGAATGTTCCACTAAAAGATATTGCTAAAAGACAAATGATTTCTAAGAAATATTTAGAGGCCATCGTCAAAGATTTAGTTTCCGCTAAACTTATAAAAGGATCTTCCGGCAAAGGCGGCGGATATAAACTTATAAAGAACCCTGATGAGTATATAGTGGGTGAAATACTTGAAAGCACCGAGGGTCCTCTTGCTTCTGTCGCATGTATCGCGGACAAAAAATATGATTGTCCTAGAAAGAAGATTTGTCAGACACTTCCAATGTGGGAGGAATTTGACGGAATGGTCCATGATTACTTCTATAGTAAGAAACTAAGTGATTTGTTATAAAATAAAAAGGTTTTGCATCTCGCAAAACCTTTTCTTATGCCATAAATTTTGGAACATATGCTTTTACCAATATTCCATCTTCACTGTACTCTTCGCTTATAAGTTGTCCATACTTTCTAATTCTATTTACTTCCCCTCCATCGGAATAAGGAATAACTTTTTCTATATAGACTCTCATTTCTTGTATAGCTTTCTCTAGCGCTTCGTCTATCAAATTTAGTCCTTCACCTTTTTTAATAGCAGCCTGCACTACATAGTCAGCATTCTCATCCTTTAGGACTGGTACCTCATCCAATTTATCAATCTTATTAAATACTGTGATTATAGTCTTATCTGTAACTTTTAACTCACGGAGAGTCTCATAGACAGCCTTGATATTTTTATCCATAGCTGGATTTGAGCAATCCACAACATGAATAATAATGTCTGAATACTTTGCTTCCTCTAATGTACTCTTAAACGCATCAATCAAATGGTGAGGAAGTTTTCTAATAAATCCAACTGTGTCAGTAAGTAGCACTTCTTCTCCTGAATCCAACTTATAATTTCTAGTAGTTGGATCTAGTGTTGCGAACAACTTGTCCTCTTCTAACACTTCCGCTTTCGTCAAAGTATTTAGCAATGTAGACTTTCCAGCATTAGTATATCCAACAATAGCCACCACCGGCAAAGGATTAGACTGACGTTTAGCTCTAGTCACATCACGGTGCGCTTCCATATCCCCAACTTCTTTTCTTAGTTGAGAAATTCTATCACGAATCACACGTCTATCAACTTCCAACTTTTTCTCACCAGGACCTCTAGTTCCAATACCACCACCCTGACGAGTTAAGTTTTGCATACCAATAAGTCTAGTTGATCTATAACGAAGCTGAGCAAGTTCTACTTGAATTTTACCTTCAGCACTTTTGGCGCGCCCTGCAAAGATATCAAGAATTAGAAGCGTCCTGTCCATTACTTTGACATTTAGTTCATCTTCTAAATTTTTAAATTGATTTGGAGATAACTCATCATCACACACTATACCATCAGCCTCAGTCTCCCAAATCAAATCTTTTAATTCCTCCACTTTGCCGCTGCCGATGTATAGCGCATTATTAATATGGTCTATGTTTTGAATCACACGACCAACTACTTTTCCACCTGCAGTCTCAACCAACTCTTCTAACTCATCTAGCGAATCTATGGCATCCGCCTCAAAGCCAGTATTAACCGCTACTAA
The DNA here is from genome assembly GCA_017514785.1 of Eubacterium sp. Taxonomy (GTDB): domain Bacteria; phylum Bacillota; class Clostridia; order Lachnospirales; family Lachnospiraceae; genus Eubacterium_G. The sequence goes on from JAFWIO010000036.1 coordinate 2,956, forward strand.
TATAATCTTTTCTTGTTGTTCTTTAGTTTCTATCATCTATTATCACCTTTGGTATCGGAATAAGTTTAGATAACAATGCAACCGCCATCAACACAAGTAACAATTGCCATGGGAATACTATCATTAATAATAACACAGTGGCTATTGGTTTTTTCAAAGTATATCCAACTACTGCAGTTGTCACAACAGCCATTGCAAAGACAACGCTTATTCCGAAAATTGTTCCGAATGCGTATCCCAAACAAATACCTGAAAATATGATCGGAAAGAAGTGTCCACCTTTAAGTCCAGCCTCTATGCATATCGTGGTCAAAATGATTTTCAGAACTGCAACCACTATCAATATTCCAATTCCAATCTCCGCACCCTTCTGTGCCACTACTTCCATTTGATGCTCACCCGAAAACATAGTTAGCGGAAGAAACGTCCCCACAACTCCAAGTATCACTCCACCTGCCACGCATCTTAGGACAACAAACTTTTCAAACTTTTTAGAAATAATACTTGAAAGCTTATAACTTGCCATATAAAGCATTCCACCTACAACGCCAATCAACGCAAGAGGAATAATATATGCTACATCCAGTATTTTCATTTTTTCAAAAGCAAATGAATAAATACCTGAGCCAGAGCCAAAAATTTTTCCAAGTAATACAAAACAACCATACGATGCTAATGCCGCCAATAAATATAAAATAAATTTCAAATTTTTTGGAATAGTAACTTTCTTCTCATCTTCCAATGGTGCTACGAATCCAAACATTGGTGACTTAAATATTGTTCCGAGCGTAGCACTAATACCAAGAACATTCAGTTCTTCTACCTGATTGATATATTTCTTTAGTTTATCCCCAATCCATGTGCAAAGCCCCGCAATCACTCCGGATAATCCTGCCTCTGGACCCACACTAGCTCCAAGAATCAATGGAAACAGGGCTGAGCCAAGTGTAGAAAAAATATTATTGTACTGATATCCTCCATCTTTTTTTACTTTAGTCAAAACA
>JAFWIO010000037.1 GCA_017514785.1 Eubacterium sp.
AAAGGCTGCAGAACTAAATGTTCCAGTGCTAGCACATTGCGAAGAAATAAATTTAGTTAAAGGCGGAGTGATGAATGCAGATTCAAATGCACAAAAACTTGGCCTAAAGGGAATCACAAATGAAGTGGAAGATATTATCGCTCAGCGCGATATCAACCTAGCAGAAAAATTAGGAACAACACTTCATCTTTGCCATTGTTCTACAAAGGACAGCGTAGAGATGCTAAAGGTGGCAAAGGATAAAGGTGTGAAAGTATCGGGTGAGGTTTGTCCACATCACTTCACACTTACTACAGATGATATTCCAAGTGACGATGCAAACTTCAAAATGAATCCACCGCTTAGAACAGCTGAGGATAGAGATGCATTAATAAGAGGTTTGTCAGAAAATATATTGGAAGTTATCTCAACAGATCACGCACCACACAGTGAAGAAGAAAAGTCTAAGGGCTTTGAAGGTTCACCATTTGGTATTGTGGGACTTGAGACATCTGTTGGACTTACAGTTACAAATTTAGTAAAACCTGGTCACATCACTTTAAAACAGATGATTGAAAAGATGAGTTACAACCCAGCAAAGATCCTTGGAATAGAAAAGGGACTCCTAAAAGAGGGAACTGTAGCGGACATCACTATCTTTGACGCAGACGAAGAATACACTGTAGATAAAAATGATTTCGAATCAAAGGGTAAGAACACACCTTTTGATGGATATAAACTTTTTGGAAAAGTTAAATACACAATTTTAGATGGAGAGATTGTTTATAATGATTAACAAATTAGTAAGTAAAATTAAAAAGATGGAAGCGCCTATCGTGGTTGGACTTGATCCAATGTATGAGTATGTTCCAAGTCATATTATGAAGGCATCAATTGAAAAATACGGCGAGACTTTGGAAGCAGTGGGCGATGCTATCTTTGAATACAACAAAGGAATTATTGATGCTATTTATGATATAGCACCAGCGGTTAAACCACAGATTGCTATGTATGAGCAGTTTGGAATTCCTGGATTAGTTGCATTTAAGAAGACAGTAGACTATGCAAAGTCAAAAGATATGGTTGTGATAGGCGATGCAAAGCGTGGAGACATTGGTTCTACATCAAAAGCTTATGCTACAGCACATATTGGAAAGATTAAAGTTGGAAGTGCAGAGTTTGCACCTTTTGACGAGGACTTTGTGACAGTTAATCCTTATCTTGGTTCAGATGGAATTAATCCATTTATCGATGTTTGCAAGGAAGAGAAGAAGGGACTATTCATTTTGGTTAAGACTTCAAATCCTTCTAGCGGAGAGTTCCAAGATCAAGAAATAAATGGAAAGCCACTTTACGAGATGGTTGGACAGAAGGTAGATGAGTGGGGCAAAGACTGTATGGGTGATGACTACAGCTACATAGGTGCAGTAGTGGGAGCCACATATCCAGAGATGGGCGAAGTACTTCGCAAGGTTATGCCAAAGAGTTACATCTTAGTGCCAGGTTATGGTGCGCAGGGTGGAACAGCAGCGGATTTGAAACCATTCTTTAACGAGGACGGTTTGGGAGCCATTGTTAATTCATCTAGAGGAATCATTTGTGCTTACAAAAACTTAGATGGTTTTGATGAAGAGTCATTTGCAGATGCTTCTCGTCAGGCCACAATCAATATGATAGAGGATATCAAAACTATTTTTTAGGAGAGAGTTATGAAGAAAATATCTTTAATAATTCCATGTTACAACGAGGAAGAAAGTCTTAAATATTTATACAAAGAACTTGAAAAGACTGCAGGAGAGATGCCTTACTTTGACTTTGAATACATCTTTGTAGATGACGGATCAAAGGACAAGACATTGGAAAGATTAAAAGAACTGGCTGCGTTTGACAGTAAGACTACTTACATTGCCTTTTCAAGAAACTTCGGCAAAGAAGCCGCAATGTATGCAGGTCTTTGCAACGCAACAGGAGACTACGTGGCAATAATGGATGCAGATTTGCAAGATCCACCTTCACTTTTGCCTGAGATGGTAACTTACCTAGAGAGTGGAGAGTACGACAGTGTTGCAACTAGACGTGTGAGCAGAAAGGGCGAGCCAAAGATTCGTTCATTCTTTGCAAGAAGATTCTACAAGTTGATTAATAGATGGTCAGATGCTGATATAGCTGATGGCGCAAGAGACTTTAGATTGATGACCAAAGATATGGTTCAGGCCATTGTGAAGATGGGTGAGAGAAACAGATTCTCAAAAGGTATCTTCGGATGGATTGGATACAAAACTAAATGGCTAGAGTACGAAAACGTGGAGAGAGTTGCTGGCGAGACAAAATGGAGTTTCTGGAAACTGTTTAAGTATTCACTTGAGGGAATTGTAAACTTCACAAACGCACCACTTTCCATCGCATCAGTGTTTGGTGTAATATTCACATTCTTTGCTTTTATAGCAATCGTAGTTATTATGGTCAGAAAATTTATCTGGGGAGATCCAGTTTCAGGTTGGCCATCACTCGTTTGTATTATCGTATTCCTAAGCGGTGTGCAGATGTTTTGTATCGGTATTATTGGACAGTATTTGTCTAAGACTTATGTGGAAGTGAAAGAGCGTCCACACTATATTATTAGCGAGAGCAACAAAGATGTTGAGAAAGTAAACTAAGATGAAAAAAGAAACTGCAACAATTTTAAGACAAAATAAAATAGCAGATGGAATTTACAGCATGTGGATAGAAACATCCGCGGCAAAGGAAGCTAAGCCTGGTCAGTTTATCGATGTGTATGTAAATGATGATTCAAAATTACTTCCAAGACCAATCAGTATTTGCGAGGTGAAAGATGATTCACTTCGAATCGTTTATCGTGTAGTAGGTGGTGGAACAAAGATAATGTCTACTTACAATGAAGGCGATGAGATTCAAATTATTGGTCCACTGGGAAATGGTTTTGATATGAAAGATGGAAAAGCCATTTTGGTTGGTGGAGGAATTGGAATTCCACCAATGGTTGAGCTGGCAAAGAACTTATCAGAAAGAAAAGGCAAAGAAAATGTAATCTCAGTTATGGGTTACAGAGACGAACTTTTCTTGACTGATGAGCTAGAACAGTTCTCTACTGTAGTCATTGCTACTGAAGATGGTAGTACTGGCACAAGGGGAACAGTAATAGATGCACTAAATGAAAATGGTGTAGGAGGAGATGTGCTTTATGCTTGCGGTCCTATACCAATGCTAAAGGCCCTAAAAGATTGGGCGAATGGTAAAGGTATCGAGTGCCAAATATCTCTAGAAGAGAGAATGGCGTGTGGCATCGGTGCATGTTTAGCATGTGTATGCAAGACAAAGGAAAAGGATGAACACTCAAATGTTTGCAACAAACGTATCTGTAAGGATGGACCAGTGTTTGATGCAAATGAAATAGATTTTTAAAAGGTTGAAAAGATGAGTAATGATTTAAACATGAAAGTTAATATTGCAGGAGTTGAGTTTAAGAATCCTGTCACTGTGGCTTCGGGCACATTTGGCTCGGGCGAAGAATATGGTGAGTTTGTGGATTTAAATAACTTGGGCGCTGTCACAACAAAGGGCGTGGCTAGTACTCCATGGGAAGGAAACGA
>JAFWIO010000038.1 GCA_017514785.1 Eubacterium sp.
AGTTGCAAAGAAATTATCAAAAGTATCATAAAAGGAGAGAACTATGAAAAAAGCAGAAGTTATTGTTAAGTGGGTGACCGTAGGTTTGATGCTATTGTCTGTGGTAATGTTTTTGTTGCCGTATAGATCGAATGGTAGCGAGAGTATGAACGGCTTAGAAATGGTTAAAGCAACTAATGGAATGCATGGAAGTTGGTTAGCTGAGATGATTATAAGAATAATCATACCTGTAGTATTGATGGTAGTGGCAGGGTTACTACTAATCAAAACCAACTTAGTAACATCTATTATTGCAGCAATATGTAGTTTAATCTCATTTGGGATTTATTCAGCATATATAAGTGATTATAGAGGTGATAACTACGGAACTGGAGCAGGATTAGAAATAAATTATATTATTTCAATTCTTGGAATTATTCTACCTATTGTAATTATTGTATTGCACAAGTTGAATGAGAAAAAAGAGGGACAAGCACCTACGCAAAGTGCTTAATTAATAATCTATAAAAAAAACCGGCTGGGAAACTAGCTGGTTTTTTAATGCCATTCTAATGTTCACACTCCATAATAAATATATTATAATAAACAGCAGAGGTGACATATGGCAAACATAGACATTAAAAACCTAGAATACAGAAAACCTAATGAAGAAGAATTAAAAGAAATCAGAAAGAATCTTTCTATTCATAATAGAAAAGTTTTCTTTATAAGATTTGCAATTATATTCTTTGGCTTTGCAGTGTGTATGCTATTCCAATACTTTGGACAGTTCCATAGATACACATACAATGTTTGGGCAAGATTTATTGCGGATCAGTGGTTAATCATTTTGATTTTCATCGTGTTAAATGTGATATCAATTATCCCATTGATTTATGCGCGAATCACTGTTAAGGACATTGAATTTCATAGATTTAAAGTTCTAAAGAAGATAAAAGTAGCTGAAGTTCAAAATGCAGGAGAAGATATTGGAGATGGAATGACAGGGTTCTTTGGCGGAGGCAAAGTAAGATATAAGTATTTAATGGTGGAAGATGCTGAGACGGATGAAAATGTAGTGGGTAAAGTTTTCATAAGCGGTCCGATGGAATTTTCTTCAGTGAGAGAAGGAGATGAAGTGATAGCAGAAAAGGTCCCATACGAAGATCACCACAGATTCTATTATGTGACAGCATTATATACAAAAAGAAAGTAATAAAAAAGCTGATTGGAAAATCCAATCAGCTTTTTCTAATATGTATTAAAGATTAAACTACACTGTCTAAATACTCTAACACTTCAGCTTCAGTAGTCATGCTCATGATTTTGTCAGCCACCTTATCTGCCTCATCTTTCGTCCATTTAGCGATTGTTCCACGTACCTTTAGTACTGAAGGAGCAGAAACACTAAACTCTGTTAAACCGAAAGAAATGAGCAGTGGAATCATCTTTGGATCAGCAGCAGCTTCGCCACACATTCCAACTGGAATGCCTGCGTCGCGTCCATTCTCGATAATGCTCTTAATCATTCTTAGAACACTAGGTTGGAATGGAGAGTAGAGGTAAGCCACGTCGCTATTTCCTCTGTCAGCCGCCATTGTGTAACCTGTAAGGTCATTTGTTCCGATACTGAAGAAATCAGCTTCCTTAGCAAGCAAATCTGCTATTACACCAGAAGCAGCAGTTTCTGTCATAACACCCACTGGGATGTCCTCATTGAAATCAACTCCAGCTTCCTTAAGTTCTGCTTTACATTCTTCCACTAAAACTTTTCCTTCGCGAAGTTCTTCTACAGCAGTGATAAGTGGGAACATTATTCTCACATCACCAAAAGCACTCGCTCTCAAAATAGCCTTAATTTGGCTCTTGAACATATTTTTATTCTTCAAACAATATCTGATAGCTCTAAATCCCATAAATGGATTTTCTTCTTTTTCTAATCCAAGATAAGGGATTTCTTTGTCGCCACCGATATCGAGTGTACGAATAATCAAACCCTTGCCCTTTAGTGTAAGAGCAGCTTGTTGATATGCTTCAAATTGCTCGTCCTCAGTTGGAATAGCATCTCTATCCATAAATAAGAACTCAGTTCTGAATAATCCAACACCTTCGCCGTCGGCTGCCATAGCCTTTTTGGCATCTTCTGGATTTCCGATGTTACAGAATAGTTCGTATTCTGTACCGTCAGCTGATTTTGTAGGTTGGCCGCGGAAGTTTTCCAGCTCAGCCTTTTCTTTTAGATATTCCTCGCGCTTTGCGGTATATTCGCTAACCTCATCGTCTGATGGATTCGCAATCACTACGCCCTCGCTTCCGTCTACAATCACCTGATCACCATCAGCCACAGAAGTAGTAGAGTTTTCTACGCTAAGTACTGCTGGAATCTCAAGAGCTCTAGCAAGAATAGCAGAGTGAGATGTCTGGCTTCCTGTTTCTGTGATGATGCCAACTATATTGTCTTTGTTGATGCCGGCTGTCATAGATGGTGTGACTTCGTTCGCCACTACCACAGTGCCAGCAGGGGCATCGCTAATCTTCACAGTTTTTACTCCAAGCAAAATGCTAAGCATTGCAGTTTTGATGTCTTTGACATCGGCCGCACGTTGCTTCATCATTTCGTCAGGAATCTGCGAAAACATTTCCATATACTTTGTATATGTAACGTCGATTGCTTCCTCGGCGCACTTGCCGTCGTTTATCATCCCAGTTACTTCGCCATCCATCATTGGATCTTTTGCCATCTGGATGTGGCCTTCCAAAATCTCGGCTTCCTTTGCGCCGGCAGATTCTTTCAAAGCCTCAGCCTGCTCCACAGTTTCCGCGCAGAAATCCTCTAACGCATCTTGATAGCGCTTGATTTCCGCATCTGTGTCAGACACATCCTTTGGTGTATAGTCTAAGGAATGCTCCTCAATAATCATTACTTTGCCAATTCCGATTCCTTCGGAGGCAGCTACACCTTTTAACATTTAGTCACCTCGTTTCCTTATTCGCCAAAGCCGCTTTCGATCATTTCACAAGCCTTCGCCAAAGCCGCCTCTTCATCAGGACCTTCGCAAACAACTTCTAGTTCATTACCACATTTGATGCAAGCAGCCATTATGTTCATTAGACTCTTTGCATTAACATCAACACCGTTGTGTTTTAGTGTGATTTCAGAAGTAAATGCACCCATTTCTTTGGCGAAGTCTGATGCTGGACGCATGTGAAATCCTTGAGCGTTAACTACTGTTAGTTTCTTTGATACCATTTTGTTTCTCCTTATTATTTATTTTTACCTTTTAATAGTGTTAGTATTGCGCATGCTACTACTGAACCTATAACTAATGCTAAAAGATACATCAATGCGTGTCCTATAGTAGCAACAACAAAGATTCCTCCGTGTGGAGCCATCAATGTACATTTGAACAACCATGACAAGAATCCGGCCACACCAGAACCTATCATACAAGCTGGAATTACTTTAAGCGGATAAGAAGCTGCATATGGGATAGCACCTTCAGTAATAAATGAAAGTCCCATAATATAGTTTACTGGTCCGCTCTTTCTCTCAGATTCTGTCCATCTATTCTTGAATAATGTAGTTGATAATGCGATTGCAATAGGAGGTACCATACCACCAATCATAACTGCAGCCATAATCATATAACCAGTATCGTTCTGCATTCCGAGACCAACAACCGATCCAAATACATAAGCAGCCTTGTTAAATGGTCCACCCATATCGATAGCCATCATAGCAGCTAGAATAAATCCGAGTAACAATCCTAAGTTATTATTATTTAACCAGATAAGTCCGTCGTTAAGACCTGTGTTTATAACGCCCATAATTGGGTTAACTGCACACATCATAACAGCGACAATACCTAAACCAGCCAATGGATATAGTAGAACCGGTTTAATGCCTTCTAATGCATCAGGTAGCTTATCACAAAGCTTCATAAATAGTTTAATAATTAAACCACCCAAGAAACCAGCTAGCAATGCACCTAGGAAACCAGCCGGAACTATATGAGCAAGTTTTTCCATAGAATCTGCATCTTTTATGGCAGAAGTAACCATATCAACAGTTCCTTTTCCATTCTTGAAAGCATCCAAATTAAGTGCTCCCATAAAGAAAGAATTCCAATCTGGAGCTCCCGGGAATTTGAATGTTGCACCAGATGCTGCCATCAAACCACCAACGATACCAACTAGAAATCCAGGACGATCAGCTATAGACATAGCAATGAAGCCTGCAAGTATTGGTAACATTAATCCAAATGATAATCCACCAATAGTCTTAAACCAAGCTGATACAGGAGTTCCTGTACCAAAGTTTCCATCCATTGGAACACCCGCAATTGTATCAATCAAGAATGCGATTGCGATAAAGATACCACCAGCTACTACGAATGGTAGCATGTGTGATACACCGTTCATCAAGTGTTTGTATAGACGACGTCCGAAACTGTCGCTATCTGAAGCAGCAGCACTAGAGTCATCTTTCTTCTCAGCCTTAAATGCAGGAACGTCTCCACTTAATACTTTTTCAATTAATTCTTTTGGTTTGTGAATACCGTCAGCTACCTTTGTAGATAGAACAGGTATTCCGTCAAATCTAGCTGTTTCAACACTCTTGTCAGCTGCTATGATAACACCATCACAGTTTTTGATATCATCAGCAGTAAGTGCATTTTTAACACCGCCAGATCCGTTTGTCTCTACCTTAATATTAATGCCCATTTCTTTGCCGGCCTTTTCTAGGTTTTCGGCAGCCATATAAGTATGAGCAATACCAGTAGGACAAGCTGTTACAGCCACGATAAATTTTTCGTCTGATAAAGCCTCAGTTTTATCAGCTAAATTTGTAGTAGCATCAGCTTCTTTCTCAGCCTCTTTGGCTTCGATAATACTCAAGAACTCTTCTGGAGTCTGAGCCGCTTTTAACTTAGAAGTAAACTCTTCATCCATCATCATTCTCATTAGATTTGCCAAAACTTCTAGATGAACATCGCCATCAGTAGTAGCAGCAATCATAAAGAACAATTTGCAGTCTGCGCCGTCTGGCGCATCATAGTTAACACCACTTGGAACAGTGATGGCACTAAGTGCTGGAGCCTTAACAGCTGTGCTCTTAGCGTGAGGAGTGGCAATCTCATTTCCGATAGCAGTAGTGCCCATCTCTTCACGCGCAAGAATGTCTTTGGTGAAAGCATCCTTATCAGTTAAGTTTCCACTTTTGTCGTGGAGGTCTACCAGTTTCTCGATGACAGCATTTTTATCCGCTGCGGCCACGCCCAGCTCAATGCTATCAACTTTTAGTAAGTCTTTAATACGCATCTTTTTACCTCCTTTGTAAATTTTGCATATATAATTAAAATCCGAAAATTTAATTACCTAAAATTTTTCAAGAAGTTCGTTAATCTTTTCCTTTGTCGCAAGCCATGGAAGGAAAGCAGTAGCATTTCCGCAAACGCTTCCAAGAGTAAGAGCATAAGAGTAGCTGTTTTTCATTTCGTATCCAGCCACAAAACCTGCCACCATAGAATCGCCAGATCCCACAGTATTAACAACCTTCTCCTTAATAACGCCAGCCTCGTGAATCTGTCCGTCCTCATCCACAAGCATAGCGCCATCTCCACCCAGTGAGATTAGTACATTCCTAGCGCCCATATCCTGAAGTTTCTTTGCGTAAGTTATGATGTCTTCTTTAGTCTGAACGTCCACGTCAAAGATTTCAGAAAGTTCCTGTTTGTTTGGCTTAATTAGGAATGGTTTATATTTAAGTGAGTTAACTAAAAGTTGCTTGGTTGCATCAACTACTATGCGAACGTCTTTGTCAGAGATTCGCTCGAGCATTCTCTCATAAGTATCGTCCGGCAAAGTATTTGGAATACTTCCAGCAAGAACTAAAGTGTCACCATCTTGAATATGGTCCACCTTCATCATTAAAGCCTCTAGTTCATCCTCAGCTATATCCGGTCCTTGTCCGTTTATCTCAGTTTCTTCGCCGGCCTTAATCTTTACGTTGATTCGAGAAATTCCACTCTTAAGTCTAATGAAATCTGTAGTCACGTAAGTGTTTGCGACCCATTTGTCGATAGCGTCACCCACAAAACCTGCAATAAAACCGAGAGCAGTGCTAGGAATATCTAGCTCCGCTAAAACCAATGAAACATTGATTCCTTTTCCACCACAATAATACTCTTCGCTATTTGAGCGATTAGTTATTCCCATATGGAGTTCATCCATACGCATAATATAATCGATAGCTGGGTTAAGAGTAACTGTATAAATCATTCGATCACCTCTATATTAAATTTTTGACTGAATAAAAAAGTCCGTCACTATTCAATCATCGCTAAGTCAATTATCTCACATATTGCGACAAAATGACAGTTGATATTTGCTCTTTGTTTTTGAAATGGTGGCATTTTTAGGACCATTTTGCTTGATATAGTATGCTCTAATGGTATAATAGCAAAGGTGAGAAATCACATATAAAGAATAGTTCGAAACGGTCGAACTGAAGCGAGGAAAAAATGAGTTGTTTTTATCCGGCAGATATACTTTTGCCGAAGAATGCTAGTAAGGAAGATATGCAAAAGTGGGCGGTTATAGCCTGCGATCAGTACACTTCAGACGAGGAGTACTGGGAAGATGTAAAGGAAATAGTGGGCGATGCGCCATCTTCTCTAAACATTATGCTTCCTGAAATTTATCTGGAAAAAGATAATACAGAAAAGATTGAGAAAATCAATGCGAAGATGCAGGAGTACTTAGATAACGACATGTTTGAAGAGTACAAGGATGCAATGATATACGTGGAAAGACAAGTCGGCGACAAAGTACGTAAAGGCTTGGTGGGAATGGTTGACTTAGAGCAGTATGACTACACACCAGGTAGTAAAACTTTGATTCGCGCTACAGAAGCTACTATCATTGATAGACTTCCACCTCGAATCAAGATTAGAAAGAATGCTCCGCTTGAAATGCCACATATTTTGATGCTCTTTAATGATGCAAACAAAACTATCGTAGCACCTCTAGAGGCTAGAAAAGATGAGTTAGAAGTGGTTTATGATTTCGACCTTATGAAAGACGGCGGTCACATCACTGGATACTTGCTTACTAAAGAGATGCAACAAGATGTGGAAAAAGCGTTAGATAAATTTGCCGACGAAAACGATGGTTTGCAGTTTGCCGTGGGCGATGGTAACCATTCTTTGGCGGCGGCGAAGGCATGTTATGAGAAGGACAAAAATCCTTTGAACAGATATGCACTAGTTGAGATTGAAAATGTGCACAACAGTGCTCAGGAATTTGAATCAATCTTCCGTGTACTATTTAATGTAGATGCAGAAAACTTCCTAAGCGAGTTTAAAGATTACACTATGCAAAACGGCATGGGTGGTATGCAGAAGTTCAAATACTACGTGGGCGACGAAGAAGGCGAGTTTGAGGTGAAAGCCACCGCCAAACTTCCAGTTGGGACGCTACAGGGATTTATTGACCTTTATATAGAAGAAAACCCTGAGGTTAAAGTGGATTACATTCACGGACAGGACGTAGTTAAGAAGTTAGCTAAGAAAGAAAACACACTTGGCTTTATATATGAAGGTATTAAGAAAGATAATTTCTTTGACGCGATTATCCAAGATGGTTCGCTTCCAAGAAAGACTTTCTCTATGAACGAGGCTGATGAGAAGAGATTTTATATAGAGACAAGGAAAATTAGATAAAAATGTGAAAAAAGTGAACAGGTAAACTGATTACCTGTTTACTTTTTTTATTAAACTCACTATAATAAAAAGGTGAGAAGAAATAGAAATGTGACAATTGTTATCGTGACAACAGCAATAATTGTTTTGATAAGCATTTTTGCTGTTTTTTTAGTTGTAGATAACGATTCAAAGAAACAGAATAAAAATGCGGAGACTTCTTTGACGCAGGCGAGCGACAAAGAGGAAGGTAAAGACGTCAGCAAATCCAGTAAAGCGGATCAGAAGATTACAGTGGAGGTGGACGTCCATAAAAAACCGTCCGCACAAAAGAAGAAAGATAAAAAATCTAAATCTAAAAAAAGCAACAAGAAGAGCAATTCTGGCAAAGCGAAGCAGAGACAGAATGACAATTCCTACGAGGGACTACCAATTGATTGGTTTGACGAATAAAAGGGGACGATTCATATGAAAAGAAAAATTATAACAATTGCAATGGCGATGGTTCTTTGCCTCAGTCTAGTGTTTAGCACTGGAGCAGCCACAAAACCTAGACTGAATTATACTAAGGTTGACTTAGTGAAGGGTATGAAATTTAAGCTTAAAGTCAAAGGCAAAAAAATCAAAAAGAAAAAATTCAAGTCAACAAATAAAAAAGTGGCAACTGTAAGTAAAAAAGGTGTTGTTACGGCTGTGAATGTTGGAATTTGTAAAATAAAGGTTGTAGTTAAACTTAAAAATAAAAAAGTTAAGAAACTCACATGCAAGGTTAGAGTTCTTAGAAAAAAGATTCAGTATAAAGTGGAGCCGACAAAGGCCCAAAGTGAAATTACAAAACCGGCGGAGACTACCATAGAGGTGCCAACCAGACGCGACCCAGAAGACATAACAATACAGGTGCCAACTAGGACGCCAAGGGAAACAACCACACCGGTAGAAACTACAGAGAAACCAACACATAACTTACCAGATATTCAAATATAGAGGAGCTTATGATGAGGAAAGTATTTAAGAAAACTTTAGTAATAATATTAAGTGCAGCAATGGCACTTTCATTTTCAGTGCCAGGAAATGTAAAAGCTGATACATATGATCAGACATTCGATATTTACACTTCCGCAGATTTAACTGCAGCTAAAGATGTTATAAACAATGCAGATAGCGGCAATTTTAAAATTAATGTAAAGGCAGATTTTACAAGCGGAATGGATACTTTCGAATTTACAAAAAACAAAGTAACAATCGATGGCGAAAATCATTCCATTAAATCCTGTGTAACTGGTGGAGCAGTAGCGGCGTGGAACGATGGAACGGAAGTATCTGTTTACAATGCTATTTTTGAAGGCGTAACCACAAATGATAATCCTGGTGTTTTCTATGCTATGAAAGAAGGAACAATCATTATGAACGATGGGGTTATTATTAGAAATAACGAAGGAAACAACTATATGGGAGGTGGTGTTACTGTTGCAAACGGTAAGTTTGTTATGAATGGTGGCACTATTGAAAATTGTGGTGTAAAAGATGGTTCTAACTGTTTTGGTGGTGGAGTAGCTGTTTTTAACGGTTCTATTTTCATTATGAATGGTGGAACAATTAAAGACTGTTATGTTACAAATACATCTAGTGCACAATTTTATGCTCCTTACACAGCTGGCGGAGGAGTATGTGTATCGCTCTTCTCATCATTTGTGTTTAATGGTGGAACAATAGAGGACTGTTATGCCCAAGGCGGTGGAGCTGTTGGCGGCGGAGTTGCTATACAAGCACATTTAGAAGATTACTATGAGTATGGCGGACAAGGAAATGTTAGTAGTAACTTTGAAATGAATGGTGGAACTATCAAAGATTGTTCAGCCACATCAGTAGGCGGTGGAGTATACGCAGGTGGTTACTATATTCGACCAGTTCCAGCGGGTACTGTTGTGCAGACAGTTATTCCTGAGGGACATACTCGAGGTATATATATGAATGGCGGAACTATAACAGGCAATGATGCTTCAGGCCAATACGGTGGTGGCGGAATATGCTTGTTCTGGGTTAAGCCAACAGTGACAATTCAAAATACAACTATTTCAAACAATAGCGCAGTAATGGGCGGCGGAGTTTTTGTATTTGACAACTACACTGCCGCAACCATTAATGGATGTACTATAACAGGCAATAGTTCCACAAATGTGGGTGGTGGAGTTTGCGTGATGGATGTAGGCAGCAGTTCAGGTACTACTCTAAGTAACTGTACTATTACAGGCAATACTTCCGAAGAGATAGGCGCAGGCGTGTTCTATAATAACGAGTCACCTCTCAAGATAAGCGGAGCTAATATTATCCAGAACAATACATACAATGGAGTAACAAACAACCTAAATATTTATATGGCAGATGCTCCAGTTCAAGTTATTGGTTCACTGGCTGGTTCTAAAATAGGTCTATCAGATCCTACATTATGGGATGACGGCTTGGATGATGACGACCCAGCAGCAGTATCTACAGATTATTTGACGAGCGGATACAAGGCGAATAATCCGGGAGTAAATCCTAGTGAATATTTTACAAGCGATCACGATACATGGGAACCAGACTTCAGTGATGTAGACACTAATGAAGTTAGACTAGTTAGAAAAAGTAATGAGAGCGAGATTAAAGGTGGTAACATTATCATCGATGGTTTGGTAGGCGTAACTTTGTGGGCGAAGTTAGATGCTACTTCAGAAGCAGAGAGAGCAGCCTACTCTATGAAATTTACATCAGGAAGTGATGTACAGACAGCTTCATACGATGCAAAGAAGAAAACTACGAAAGACGGCGTAGATTACTACGGCTTTACATATTATGTAGAGACTACACAGATGGCTGACAATATCAATGGAGAATTGTTGCAAAATGGTTCATCTATAGGAGTGGAAGATGATTACTCAGTTCAAGAATATGCTGAGAATATGATTCCAAAACCTACTACAGATCAGTATTTGATAAATATGCTTAAACCATTCTTAAACTATGGTGCATTTTCACAGTTATACTTTGACTACAAAACAGGAACGCTTCCAAATGTAAATTATGATATGTCAGATGAAATTAACAGCACATCAATAGACTCAAAGTATCAGTACACTATAGAAGATGATTCTTTAAGCGGAATTGATGTTCAAAAGAGTTTATCACTCGGCATCGACAAAGGAGTTAATATTACATTTAAGTTTATTGCAGACGCTAGTGTAAATATGAATGAGTACAAAGCGGTACTATCAAGTGATGCTAGCGATCCATTCTTTGTAGATGACGATGGAAATCCATATACTACGGAAGTTATGCCATTTACACACTTCCCTGGAGACAGCGAGCATTTATACACAATCAACTTGTATAATGTGCCTGCTAGCAGATATGATGACTCATTGACTTTGACGGTGACAAAAGAGGGAAATCCTTCCCAGAAATACCAGATTAAGTTTAGTGTATTTAGTTATGCATATGCCGTAACTAACGATGAGGCTACATATGTGGATCCAGGAAAGATTAGCCCAGAGAAGATGGCTCAGCTAAAGAGTCTTTTGAAGGCTATGTATGTATTTAATGAACAGGCTGAAGCATACGTAAAACAGTATCCTGAAAAAGTATTTAGATACAAAGTAAAGAACTTCTAATTAATACTTGATTTTGACTAGTTAGTTGTGTACTATATTTGAATGTGTGAGGGAAGTAATTGAGGATTATTATGAAAAAGAACTATAAAAAACCTATTTTTGAGACAGTAGAATTTAACAAATGCGACGTCATTACCACTAGTGGCATAGATTTATGGAACGGTGGTTCTGGCGAAGGTGTTGATACTGATATCGATTGGAAAGATTGATAAATCAGTTGTTTTTGTAGTGTTTATTTATAGCCTCATTTGCTCTTGCAAATGGGGCTATTTTTGTTTTCAACGGGGGAAAAATGAAATGCGATAGAAATATTAAGGTTTTTGTTGCGTGAGTTACTATTTATAGTAAATAATGCTATAATATAAACGTAAAAATGCGATGAAAGGAGATCGATCTATGAAAAAGGTTTTAGGAATAGTTTTAACCTTAGCATTGATTGTCAGCAGTTTTTCTGTTGCTATTTTTGGTGCCAATAATGACGGCATGTACGAAGATGACGATAATAATGGTAGTTCGATAGCTTTTTATCTCACAGATTCGAATGGAAATAATATTAATAGTACTACAGGCACATACACACTAGGACAAGATTTCTATTTCAAAATTAATGTGTATGCCACTTCAGAAATAAAAAACAATAGTCTGGCTAGAAAAATAAACATAATGGATGACTATGGAGAGTATGACAACAATGCTACTAACTTAATGTATAAAGAAAGTGGCCAAACTAGTTGGAGTAATGATGATTACTATCAATCTCAGAATTGTTATAAATTTAGAGGAACTAAGGAAGATACGTATCCTTTGAAGCAGTACACTTCATTAGGTAATCATACAACATACTTTAAAGTGAAGTTTAATACAGCAGGAAAACATATAATCGAATACTCGGCTACATGTTTCGAAAAGAATTACAGACTAATTTCTAGGAAGTATATTGATATTAGTAATAATGGAACATTTAAAATTAGTTCTAAGGAAGAGCAGGAACAGACTACTGAAAAACCTACATATACAGTATATATAGATGGAGTTCCTTTTAAGTCAGATATTAAAGAAGGCGGCAAATGTGATTTGCCAGGATCTGGACGAGGATTCTATGATAGAAACACTCATGATATGTTTGTATCACACTTCCAATTAAGCAATATTCAAAGAAACTACAACCTCTACTCGGTGGATCAAGTTAATGTTTCATGTGCATCGGGCGCTAATATTAGGGCAGATGGTAAACACGGAATTAGATTTGGAAGTATGGTCAATGTAAAAAATAAAAACGGAACAGACATTACTTCAGAGGTTCTAAAGAACGGTGGAATTCAAATTGGAACGACTATAACTATGTACGATTTTTACCTTTCTATCTTTGATGAGAACCTTAACAAGGTGGATGTAGATAGAGAAGATCCAGATTGCATATATCACTTTGACGTTCTCAATCCTATGGATGACTGGCCTACAAATGCAACTACTGGTTTGCCAAGATATGGCTTATGCTATGCGGGAGTCGTCAATGTTAGACAGTCTAATCTTACGAGACAGTTCATTGCTTCAGCATATGCAAAGATTGAATATCAGTACTATAACAATACAACTATTGATGAGTATGTGAACGCAGAGAATCAATTAGATACAGTTCGTTCAATCTGCGATGTTGCTCGTAGAATGAAGGCAGCAGGCTATCCAGGTTGTACGCCAGCGCAAATAGAGGTACTAGAGTATTATTGCTCTATACCTGATTAAATTATTTCATATAGAAATTATATTAAATCATTAAGTTTATGATATAATATTTTAAATTTTATAAATTTCTTTTGGGAGGAAAAAAGAATGCAAATGCTAAAGAAACTTATTGTAACAGTATTGGCGGTAGCGCTAACAATTACAGCAGTACCAGTTATGGGAGCTACAGTTGATGCTACAAATACTGTGCCTAAC
This sequence comes from Eubacterium sp., assembly GCA_017514785.1. Lineage (GTDB taxonomy): Bacteria > Bacillota > Clostridia > Lachnospirales > Lachnospiraceae > Eubacterium_G. The sequence continues at coordinate 13,268 of JAFWIO010000038.1, forward strand.
AAGAAAAGCTTGATGAAATTAGTGGATGAGTTTTCTACTCCTATTGGAGTGACAGAAGAGTATATCATGCAGTCTGGAAAGAGCCTGACATACAACTTTAGCAAAGTTACTGCTAGAGCAGACATACTACGTTTCAAAGCAGAGAAAAAGAAACAAGTTAACAAATATTCAAAGAGAATGTTTGGAAAGAAGACTTCTAAAGTTACTCTTTATCCAGGTGAGTGGGGAGATTCTCAAGTAGTAATGGAAATTGACAGTATCAAGAAGACTTCAAAGAAAGATTACTACGTTAAAGGACAAGTATATTTTACAAACTTAAGAGATGGTAAAAAGCACCTTGTTGGAACATTTAGATTATATGTTCAGAGAAAGAAAACTGCTAAGTATAAATATGTAGCAACAAAACTTAAACTTACAAAGTGGAAAAAAGCTACTACAAAATCTAGTAAGGTAAATCTATTCTCAAGTGCGAAGAAATATAAGAACATCAAAGCTACTATGACATATCAGCTAATCACAGTAAGTGGTGTAGATGGAGCTAAGGGTATTAATAAAGCGCTAAAAGGCGATATGAATGCTTTGCAGAAGTCTCAGAGTGCTACTAACTTCTATCAATGGGTAGCAGAAGATGATGCTAAGAAGATTAAAGATACTTATTACTTCACAGCTACTTCAAAAGTTAAGTACAACATGAACAATATCCTTAGTGTTCGTATCACTATTCATTGGTATGTAGGTGGAGCAGAAAACACTGACGAATATGGTTACAACTTCGATGCTAGAACTGGTAAACAGATCGGCATTAAGAAGGTAGTTAAAGGTTCAACTAATACTATCAAGAAGAAGATGTACAAGGCTATAGACAAAAAGAACTGGTCTAAGTCATATAAGAAGAAAGCTAAGAAGTACATTAAGAAGACTAAACTAAGCAAGTTAGAATTCTATATGAAGAATGATAAAGTTATTATCTGTATGGAACCATATACACTTGGCAAGAAACAGAGAGAATTTAAATCATTCTATATATTTAGTATATACTTCTAAAGAAAAATTGGAGGAAAGTTAAAATGGGAAATAAATACGAAGGTACAAAGACAGAACAAAATTTGAGAGAAGCTTTTGCAGGCGAGTCTCAAGCTAGAAATAAATACACTTACTTTGCATCAGTTGCAAAGAAAGCTGGTTATGAACAGATTGCAGCATTGTTTTTAAAGACAGCTGACAATGAAAAAGAGCATGCAAAACTTTGGTTCAAAGAGTTAGAAGAACTTGGAACTACTGAGGAAAACCTTAAAGCAGCAGCTGAAGGTGAAAACTTTGAGTGGACTGATATGTATGACAGAATGGCTAAAGAGGCCGACGAAGAAGGATTCCCAGAGTTAGCAGAAAAGTTCAGAGGAGTAGCTGCTATCGAGAAAGAACATGAAGAAAGATATCGTAAGCTTTTAGAGAATGTTGAAACTATGAAGGTATTCGAAAAAGCTGGCGTTGTTATGTGGGAGTGTAGAAACTGTGGACATATTGTTGTAGGAGAAAAGGCTCCAGAAATTTGCCCAGTATGTGCTCATCCACAGAGTTTCTTCGAAGTGAGAGCAGAGAACTACTAAAGTTCAAACCAAAGAATAATACAAATTTCAAAAAGAGCCATTTATATGGCTCTTTTTGTGTTATATGTGATATAATTCAAAAGAATACTATTTAAGTAGGTGAAAAAAATGAAGGATACAAATAAAGATATCAAAAAAATAGTTGATAAGATTTTAAAGGATTATCAGGGAGATAGAGATATCGATCACATTGAACTTTTTGATCAACCTGACACCAAGATGGTTCAGGAGATGATTGGTAAACTCTTAACTATTGTGTTCCCTGGATTCTTTAGAGAGCAACATTATAGATTCTACAATATGGATAGCAGACTTACTGTTTTGATAGAAGATGTAATGTACAATTTAAATAAGCAAATAGCAGTAGCACTTCTTCAAAGAGAGGATATGAAGGATGCTTCTGAAGAAGAGAGAACAGAAGAGGCACAAAAGATTTCACTAGAGTTCTTCGAAAGAATCCCAAGTGTGAGAGAGTATGTAGATACGGATGTCGAGGCCTTTGTAGAGGGCGATCCTGCAGCGTATAACAAAAATGAGATTATTCTTTCTTACCCGGGATTATATGCTATTACAGTTTACAGATTAGCTCATGTTTTGCAGCAGCTACGTGTTCCGCTGATTCCAAGAATTATGACAGAGTATGCACATAGCAAGACTGGTATTGATATTAATCCAGGTGCTACTATCGGTAAATATTTCTTTATCGATCACGGCACAGGAATAGTGGTAGGAGAAACTACTATTATAGGCGATAGAGTTAAGGTATATCAGGGTGTAACTATTGGTGCCCTAAGTACTAGAGATGTGATTGGTCTTAAGGGTGAAAAGAGACATCCAACTATAGAAGATGATGTTACGATTTACTCTGGAGCTTCTATCTTAGGCGGTGAAACGGTAATCGGCAAAGGTTCAGTTATTGGATCAAATGCTTTTATCACAGAACCTATACCGGCAGGAAGCAAAATTAAGTTTGAAAACTAGGAAATAAACAAAGCGTCACAGTTTTAACTGTGGCGCTATTTTATTGCTTGTGATATACTTATTTTGGTGTTTTATGATATAAAACTAGGAGGACTAGAATGAAAAGAATTCTTTCAATCGGATTAATTTTAATAATGACAACACTAGCACTAGCCGCATGCGGCAGTGACTATGATTTTGTGGAAGTGGGAGATGATAAAAAGTCTCTTGATATAAAATTGGATGATAATAAAAAAGGTTATTCATGGAAAACTACTATTGCAGAGCTTGATAAACTAACTCTTAAGAAGGAAGCAGTTAAGGACGGAAAGTATATAGCAAAGATTGAAACTGTTACTAAATCAGGTAAGGGTAAAAAGGGCGGAAGAGCATCTGTAGCTTTCACATACGTAAATGACAAAGATCCTAACGATGTTTATCTAGGATATGTCGTGGGTGTGGGAGTAAATCCACAGGGAAAAGCAGAGATAAGAGCAATAGACGAATACAAAGTTAATTTTGAAACTACACTAAAAGAAGATTAATAGACCATAAGGAGTCTATATGTTAAATAACGAGAAGATAACTTTGATGACGAAGTTATCGTTGTATGAAGAAAAACATTTTAAAGATGAGATTACAACCAGTAAGCTTTTTAAGAGTGACTACTTATCCTCTAAAATGCTTGGTTCTTTTGCGTGTGTAACTATTGGATATATTTTGATTATGGTGTTGTTGTTTTCTTATTTGCCGGAGGTTATGTTTGGCTTAATGACGACGACCACCAGTTTTATCATCATGATGATTGCCATGATACTGATTTATATAATAGTGGTAGTCCTCTATATGATTTATAGTTACGCATTTTACTCTCACAAATTTAAAGAGATTCGCGGACACTTAAAAGAATACAATGGTGATTTAAAGACACTACACAGAATACAAGAGCAAGAGTACGACGCGATAATCGATGAGTTAGAGGAGGAGATGGAGAATGATTAGTTTAATGACTATAAAAGAAAAGGTTAAAAATATTTATGCTGAGCATGAATTTATTTTGAAGCCTGTTTTGAAATTTATCTTTTCATTTTTAGCACTTGTCCTCTTCAAATTAAATATTGGCTATGCGCCAGTAATTAATATGTGGCCAGTAGTTCTTTTGATGGCAGTGATTATGGCATTCTTGCCAAGAAGAGTAGATGTGATAATTGCTATCCTTGTTATGATATTTGACGTTTACTACGTATCATTAGAATTAGCGGGCGTAGTATCTATCTTGTTTATCATTTTATTGGTGTTGTTTTTAAGATTTACACCAAAGCAGGGAATATATCTAGTGTTAGTACCACTAGCGTTTTATTTGAAGATTCCTTATGTAATTCCACTAGTAGCTGGAATCGTTTCTACACCAGTAGCTATCGTTTCAGTTACATTTGGAACTATCATTTACTATTTGATAGATGTTGTTAATAAAAATTCAGATGCTATCCAGACTATTTCGAAGAATGCGAATGGAAGCAAAGAAACTATATCTGCAGTTTCATCAATTGTTAACATTGCAACTAGCAATCCAAGTATGTATTTAACAATTGTTATATTTGCAATTACTATTGCGCTAGTTTATGGACTAAAGAGAAGATCAGTTGACCATTCATGGCAGATAGCTGTAGTGGTTGGAAGTATCTTTGAATTAGTGGCATTTTTAGTAGGCGGAATTTTGTTTAACGCAAAGTTCTCAATATTATGGGTTATTATTGGTTCAATCATCTCGTTTGCAATTGCTTATTTGTTGCAACTACTTGTTTTCTCAGTGGATTATTCCAGAACAGAGAATACACAGTTCGAGGATGATGAGTATTATTACTATGTAAAAGCTGTTCCTAAAATTAATGTGACAGCTCCAGAAATGAACGTTAAGAGAATTAACGCTCAGAGAAGAAAGAAAAGTGCACCAGTTAGAAGGGAGAAATAATTGAGCGCTATATTTCATAATATTTACAATTTCTTTGATAAATATTTTTCTATCCCAAATATTTATATCAGCGACATTGTCGAAATTATAATTATTACAATCGCTGTATATTACATTATCCTTTGGTTTAGAAAGAGCAGAGCTTGGGTTCTTATGAAGGGCCTAATTTTGCTGTTCATTTTTATGTTTATAGCATCAGTGTTCCATTTGACTACGGTACTTTGGATTATGAACAAGGCGTTGAGCGTTGGTATCATCGCTATGGTTATCATTTTCCAACCAGAATTAAGACGCGCGCTAGAGGCACTTGGAAGAAGAAACAAATTATTCCAGGTATTTAGATTTGCTGGTCCTACTTATGAGGAAAGGTTCAGCGACAAAACATTGGACAATATTATGAGTGCGACAAAGGAACTTGCAAAAACAAAGACTGGAGCTTTAATTGTTATACAACAGGACTTTGACTTAATCGAATTTGTCGAGACAGGAATCAGACTAGATGCTAAAGTTACTAGTCAATTACTTATAAATATATTTGAAAAGAACACGCCACTTCACGATGGTGCTGTTATTATAGACGGCGACGAAATAGTGGCCGCTACTTGCTACTTGCCAATGTCTGAGAACTTATCTCTAAGTAAAGAACTTGGTACTCGCCACAGAGCGGCAGTTGGACTATCTGAGATTGCAGATTGTCTAGTTATTGTTGTGTCAGAAGAAACAGGAACTATCTCACTTGCTAGAGATGGTGAATTAACTAGATTTGCAGATCAGCCAACTATCACTTCTGAACTTTTGAAGTCTCAAGATAAAGAGATGGTGAAAGGTAGCAAAATATTTAAGAAAGGAAGTGACCGCGATGTCAAAGAGCAGTAAGATTAAAGACGCCTTCACAAAAAACATTGGGTTGAAGATTGTTGCGCTAATCTTGGGTTCAATCATTTGGTTAGCTGTCGTTAATACAAGTGATCCATCAACTACGGTCACTGTACATAATATACCTATTACTATTACAAACCAAAAAGCCATTACTAAACAGGGATTGGTTTATGATGTTACTAGCAAACAAAAGGTAGACGTAACTGTTTCTGGAAATAGATCTGTAGTAAGTGGTTTAACTGCGGATGATTTCAAAGCCACAGCATCTTTGAAAGAGTTATCTATGGTTAAAGCTGCGCCTGTTACTGTGAAATTAAAAGACAGATCAAATGCTAGAAGAGTGAATATCCTTTCGCAGGATGTTAATACAGTTACTATCGATATTAATAAAGTTACAAAAGAAAAATATCCAGTTGAAGTTAAATTTATAGGAAAGCCAGCTGAGGGCTATGTAGCCAAGATTAAGTCGATGAGCTTTAACAATGTCTTAGTGAAAGCTTCAGAAGCAGCTCACAAGAAGATTGATAAAGTTGTCGCTAAGTGCGATATTGACGAGGCCGACGAAGACTTTTCAGAGACATATAATCTTGTATTCCTAGACAAAGATGGAAAGACAATCAAGCCTGAGCATGCAAAACTTTACAAAAAGAAAGTTAAAGTTGATATTCATCTAAGCCAGGAGAAAGAGGTTCCAATTATTATTGATACAGTTGGAAAACCTAAGGCTGGATATAAGAGCAGCATTAAAGTTACTCCAAAGAATGTAAAGTTAGTGGGCGATACTAATAAACTAAAGAAAGTAGACAAATTGGTGATAGATGATCCAATTGATATAAAAGGCAGAAGCAGTAATATTGAACTAGAGATCAACTTGGACAAATACGTGGAAGATGGTCTTTATATAGAAGGAAGTCATACTGCAAAAGTCAAAGTGACAATTGAGAAGAAATAATAGAGGTTATCATGGGAAAGATATTAGTGACAGGTGGCGCAGGTTACATCGGAAGCCACACTGTAGTAGAACTTATCGATGCAGGATATGATGTGGTAGTGGTTGATAATCTATCGAATTCCTCAAAAGAGTCTTTGAAGAGGGTGGAAGAAATCACTGGCAAACAAGTTAAGTTTTACGAGAATGACATAGCAGATATGGTTGCAATGGATAAAATCTTTGGCGAGAACGACATAGATTCAGTCATCCATTTTGCTGGACTTAAAGCTGTGGGCGAGAGTGTAGAAAAGCCACTTGAGTATTACAAAAACAATATTTCAGGAACACTGAATATGTGCGAAGTGATGAAAAATCACGATGTTAAAAATATTATTTTTAGTTCATCGGCTACGGTGTACGGAGATCCAGAGACTGTTCCTATTACAGAGGAATGTCCAAAGGGTGTTTGCACTAACCCATACGGATGGACTAAATCTATGTTAGAGCAAATTTTGATGGATTTGAATGTGGCAGATCCTAAGTGGAATGTGATTTTGCTTAGATACTTCAATCCTATTGGTGCTCACAAGAGCGGAAAGATAGGCGAAGATCCAAACGGCATTCCAAACAACTTGATGCCATATATAACTAAGGTTGCAACCAAGCAACTTGAGAAGTTAAACGTCTTTGGCGATGACTACCCAACACCGGATGGCACTGGTGTGAGAGATTACATTCATGTGGTTGATTTGGCTAAAGGTCATGTTAAGGCGTTGGAAAAAATAGTTGAAAACCCTGGCGTTAAAATATATAATCTAGGGACGGGTAAAGGATACAGCGTTTTGGAAGTTGTTAAGAACTTTGAGGACGCTAGCGGCGTAGAAATTCCGTACGTGATTGCCCCTAGACGAGCAGGAGATATTGCAGAGTGCTATGCGGATGCGTCTTTGGCGAAGGAAGAACTGGGCTGGGAAGCTGAGTTTGGAATTAAGGAGATGTGCGCAGACTCATGGAATTGGCAGAAAAATAACCCAAGTGGTTACAATAAGGAATAGTTATGGCTAAAGAGAAGAATAAATGGCAAAAATTAAAGAGTGTTAGAAGAAGAAAAAGAGTTCTTATAACTTTCGAAGCAATATTTGCAGCAATCGTTATTGCGATTGGTGTAATTTGGTTCGTGCCACCAGTAAAGAGCGCATTCTTAAAAGGATTTTCTCAGACGTTTATTGGTAGAGAGATATTGAAGTGGTTCGGAAGTGAAGCCTTCGAAAAAGGAGTTTTCGATGACGAATTTGATAAGAGTAAACTTATCAAGAACAATTTGAAGTATAAGTATTCAGGTGAGTACATGAACTTTGTATTGTTTGGCGTGGACTCTAGAAATAAGGAAGTTGATACTTCTAACAGTGACTCAATTTTGATTGTAAGTATTCACAACACAACTGGAAAGGTTAAGATGGTTTCAGTTTATCGTGATACTATGTTGGGTATTTATAATAAGGATGGTCAGTTTAAGGAATACTTTAAGGTTAACTCTGCGTTCTCAAATGGTGGAGCAGAGGCTGCCATTAATACTCTAAACAAAAACTTGGATTTGGATTTGACGGACTACGTCACAGTGAACTTTGGCGGAGTTGCGAGAATTATAGATACACTTGGTGGAATTAAGGTTAATCTAACTAAGGGCGAGAAGCAGCAGATTAATTATCATATGAAGAGTACAGTTAGTTCCACAGGAAAACGCGGCAAAAAAGTTAAGAAGGCAGGAAAGAATATTAAGCTAAACGGTGTTCAGGCAGCAACATACTGCAGAATCCGTAAGGCTACATTTATAGATCCAGAAACTGGAGAGAGAATCAGTAACGACTTTGGTCGTGCAGCTAGACAGCGTAGTGTTATTAAGAAGCTGGTTGAGTCTGCGAAGAAAGCCGGAGTTGGACAACTAGAGGATATGGTAGATGAGGTTCTAAATTCTGATAGCAAGAAAGACAGAATTATTTCTACAAGTTTTGATTTCGACTCTATTGTTAACTTGATTCCAGTGCTATTTGATTTTGAACTAAACGGAAGTGAAGGTTTCCCTTCAAAACTTCAGACTGGTACATACAACGGAGCAAGTTATGTAGTACCTCAGACTTTGGCTACTAACGTTAAAAAACTTCACAAGTATTTGTATGGCGAAAAGAATTATCAGCCTACCGCTACTGTAAATGATGCTAGTTTCAGTATTACAAGTAGAACCGGAGTGAATGAGACTTCTGATGGATTTGATCCAACAAAGATTGAGGGAGTTGAAAAAGTTAGCAAGAGTGATTCAGATGATTTTGATTATGATGATCACTGGAAGAGCCCATACTTTAGATAATAGACAAATAATATAATATAGATAGAATTGCTCTTGATTACAAGAATGTATTTGATAGGTGATTCTATTATTAAAAAAAGAGCGTACGAGCTCAATAAAAGGAGTTTTCTTTATGAAAACTCCTTTTAGTTCGCTCCAAAAAGTTTTTTGGTGAAAACTTTTTGCCACTCTTTTTTTAATACTATAATCACATCAAATATCATCCTCTCCATAAAGAGCAATTCTATCTACATTTTCTTATTTGTTCATTATCTAAAATAATGACCTATCATCACATTTGTGATTTTTGTACACATTTTGTACACAACTACAAAATATAATAGTCAACAGAATATAACAGATTCAATATATATGGAACAAGGAGGATGTTATGTATTACGAAGAATTTGATAATAAAGAAAATGAGAACAATGAATTCGTGGACGCGGAATATGAAAATGTGAACAACGGAAACGATTCATCAGGTGGTGGTAAACCACCAAAGAAAAAAGGTAATGGACCTTTGATTGCTTTGATTGTTGCAATCGTTGTTATAGGATTAGGTGTTTGTACACTTGGAGGATGCTTCCTTCTTAGAATGAAGGACGATTCAAATCAAATACTTAATAATCAAAAAGAGACAACAGCAGAGCAAGACATTGGAAATACTAAAACTTCAAGCAATGCGGGCAATTATACTGTGACAGATGTTTCTGGTGTAGTGGAAGATGCTATGCCATCTGTAGTTTCTATCACAAGCACAACCTTTGTCGAGAGCAGCAATAATGATATTTATGATTTCTACTTCGGCAACGGTAATCAAGGTAATGGCCAGAAACAAGAACAGCAAGCAGCTGGCTCAGGATTTATTGTAGATCAAAAAAATAACGAGCTACTTATTGTGACAAATAACCATGTGGTAGAGGGCGCTGATAAATTAGCAGTTCAATTCTACGGACAGAAGAATAAAGAAACTGTTTCAGGAGTTATCAAGGGTACAAACGATAAGTTGGATGTAGCGATTGTGTCTGTAAATATGAAGGACATTCCTGCCTCTATCAAGAGTGGAATCAAGAAAGCGACATTAGGCGATTCTAATCAGATTAAAGTTGGTAATGGAGCAGTTGCTATTGGTAATGCACTAGGCTTTGGTCAGTCTGTGACAGCTGGAGTTATCAGCGCAGTGGACAGAGAAGTTGATTTAGATGGAACTAAGAGAAAACTTATTCAGACAGATGCACCTATTAACGGTGGTAACAGTGGTGGAGCGCTTCTAAACCAGAAGGGCGAAGTTATTGGAATTAACGTTGCTAAGTACTCAGCATCTACATCCTCAGGCAGCGTCGAAGGTATGGGATTTGCTATTCCTATTTCATCAGTAAAGAGTGAGATTGGAAAACTAGAAAAACAGAAAACTCGTACAAAGAATTCTGAAAAGAGCAAGGGCTACTTAGGCATAAGTGGAAGAACTGTGGATGCTCAGAGCAGTGAACTCTATTCAATTCCTAAGGGTGTTCTAGTGAAAGAGGTCTTTGACGGAGAAGCAGCAGATAAAGCTGGAATAGAAGAGAATGATGTTATTACAGAACTAGACGGCAAGACTATTGAGTCAATGGATGAACTATCTAGCACACTTGATTATTATAAAGCGGGTGAAACTGTTAAAGTAAAGATAGCTGCTAGAGATGATGGATACAAGACAAAGACTGTAAAAGTTACTTTGGGCAAGCAGCCAAAGAACACAAGTGAGGGAAGTCAGGGTAATAATAACTATAATAATGATAATGGGAACTATGGAAATAGTGATGACGCAGAAGATTTCTTCAGCTTCCCATGGTAATAATCATAAATGATCTGTTTACAAGTGGCTTAAAACGGCTTCGAGATGATATTTAATTATAATCATCACTCGAAAAACTGTAACGGGCATGAACTCAAAAGAACGAGTATTCCTTATGAATACTCGTTCTTGTTGTTCACATTAACTGTTTTGCCCTTTACATCGATATATGGTAAGATATTCGGTGGAATATTTTAATATTCGGGAGAAGAAAAATGAGTGAAAACAAGGATAAAAACAACGAATTTGAAAATGAAAATATAGTTGAAACTGATGAAGTTAGTACAGAAGATTCTGATGTTAAAAAGGATGAAACTACTGTAGAAAACAGTGGTTCTAATGACGAATCTCAGTACGAAAAAGTTTGTTATGTTTGCCGTAGGCCTGAGAGCAAGTGCGGTAAACTATTTGACTTGCCTGGAAATGTGACTGTATGTGAAGATTGCTTGCAGAAGAGCTTCCAGAGCATGCAAAATATGGGCATGGGTGTGAGCATTTCTAAAGAAGAATTGGAAAAGCTACTTAATACTCCGGGTGTTCATATGATGACACCAGAGGAACTTCGAAATGAAGTGCCTAACAAACAGAAACTTAAGAAAAAAGAAAAGCGCGAGGAGCCTTTGATTGATATAAACAAGATTCCTGCGCCACATAAGATTAAGCATATGCTTGATGATTATGTGATTGGACAGGATCACGCGAAGAAGATTATGTCTGTGGCAGTTTACAACCACTATAAGAGAGTGGCTACAAACACTATGGACGAAATCGAGATTGATAAGTCAAACATGCTTATGATTGGACCAACAGGTTGTGGTAAGACATATCTTGTTAAGACTTTGGCGAGGTTACTTGATGTGCCTTTGGCTATCACGGATGCCACATCGCTTACAGAGGCAGGCTACATAGGCGATGATATCGAGAGTGTTATCTCAAAGTTGTTAGCAAATGCCGACAATGATGTTGAGCGCGCAGAGACTGGTATCGTTTTTATAGACGAGATTGATAAGATTGCAAAGAAGGATACAACAAGAAGTCGTGACGTTAGTGGCGAATCAGTTCAGCAGGGTATGCTAAAGCTTCTTGAGGGTAGTGAAGTAGAGGTGCCTGTTGGTGCTACTAGCAAAAACGCAATGGTTCCGCTTGCTACAGTTAACACTAGAAACATTTTGTTTATCTGCGGCGGTGCGTTCCCAGATTTAGAAGACATCGTCAAAGAACGATTAAATAAAGAAGCAGCTATCGGATTCAAGAGTGATTTGTCGGACAAGTACGACAAAGACCCTAACATCATCAGAAATGTGAACGCGGATGACCTTCGCAAGTTTGGTATGATTCCAGAGTTCTTGGGAAGACTTCCAATTATGTTTACACTTGATGAGCTAACAGAAGATATGCTTGTACAGATTTTGACGGATCCGAAGAATGCGATTATTGCACAGTTCCAGAAGTTGCTTGAACTAGATGAGGTTAAACTTCAATTTACAGATGAAGCGCTTCATGCTATCGCAAAGAAAGCGATGGAGAGAAAGACTGGAGCAAGAGCGCTAAGAGCAATTCTAGAAGAGTTAATGCTTGATATTATGTATGAGATTCCAAAGGATGACAATATTGGAACAGTTACAATTACTGAAGAGTACATCAATGGTAATGGTAGTCCTAAGATTGAGATGAGAGCGACTCACCATAAGGAGGCTCCAGACCCCGAACCTAAAAAGGAAGCACAAGCATAAAAAATCAAACGTTTATAGATTGGAGAAATAAAATGAAACTAGCAAATATGGTAGGCGATAGGTTTAAAGAAAGACCAGCCAGTTGTTTAATAGATAGCCATGCGTTAATGGTTAGAGGTGGATACATTAAGAATGTGGCAAACGGAGTTTACTCACAGTATCCAGTAATGAAGAGAATTTCTAGAAAGATTGAAAATATCATCCGCGATGAGATGGATAAGTGCGATGGACAGGAAGTCCTATTTCCAGTAACACTTCCAGCTAGCCTTTGGGATGAATCTGGAAGATACGAGAGCGTAGGATCAGAGCTTCTAAGATTTACAGACAGAACTGGTTCAAAGATGGTTCTTGGCATGACACACGAGGAAGCTGCAGTTCAACTTGTTCGCGAGTGGGCTAATAGTTACGCTAAGTATCCATTTATGATTTATCAGATTCAGACAAAGTTTAGAGATGAGGCTAGACCACGTGCTGGACTTATTCGTGTTCGTGAGTTCACAATGAAGGATGCTTATTCATTCCATACATCACAGGAAGATTTGGAAAAGTATTATCAGAGACAGTACGATGCTTACAATAGGATTTTTGCAAGATGTGGAATTCCTGAGGTAAAGGTTGTGGCATCAGACTCAGGTATGATGGGTGGAAGCATTTCACACGAGTATATGTTACTAACTCCAGCTGGAGAAGACTCAATAGCAGTTTGTCCAGAGTGTGGTTACAGTGCAAACGTGGAAGCAGCACCAAGCATTATTGAAAATGAGAATAAGATTGCTAAGGCAGATTTGGAAATGGTTGAGACTCCAGGCACTGGAACTATCGAGGCTCTATGCGAGTTCTTGGATGTGCCAGCAGAAAACACTGCCAAAGCTGTTGTATATCAGAGAAACGAAGATGACACATTTATCGTAGCATTTATTCGTGGTGATTTGGATGTAAACGAGACTAAGTTAGTTAGAGCAGCAGGATGCGAGATTCATCCAGCAGAAGTTACTGACGATAGTGTTCTAACAGCAGGATTTATTGGACCAGTTGGCATTAATGAAAATGTGACTGTTCTATTTGATAAGTCACTTAAAGATATCGATTATCTAGTGACTGGTGCAAACAAAGTAGATTACCACTACAAAGGATTCAACGTAGACAGAGACTGCGACAGTCCAGAATATGTAGATATAGCAAAGATAAGCGAGGGTGGCATTTGTCCAGAGTGTGGAAAGAAAGCCATCAAGATTGAGAGAGGTATCGAGGTTGGTAACATTTTCCAACTTGGTACAAAGTACTCGAAGGCTATGAACTTCACTTACCTAGATGAGAACGGTAAGGAGCAGTATCCAATTATGGGATGCTACGGAATTGGTGTTGGTCGTATGGCTGCATCCATCTGTGAAGTTAGTCACGATGACTGGGGCCCAATCTGGCCTATCACTATTGCTCCATGGCAAGTTCATCTTTGTTGCCTTCGTTCAGATGATGCTGCGGCAAAGGCAAAGGCTGATGAACTATATGATGCACTTCAGAACAAAGGCATTGAGGTTATCTACGATGATAGAGAAGTTAGACCCGGTGCTATGTTTGCAGATGCCGATTTACTTGGCGTGCCAGTTAGGGTAGTAGTTAGCCCTAGAAACTTGGCAGAGAATGCAGTTGAGATTTCAACTAGGGACAAACAGATTGATAAAGAGATGGTTCCTGTGGATGAAGCCCTAGACAAAGTAGATGAAATCATCAAAATGCTAACTGACCAGATTTACGAAAAAGTAAAATAATTACTAAATAGATAAAACACAAACTAGATTTGCAACAAGGTGAATGCTTAATGAGTCAAAGTGAATTCTACGAAAAACTAAATAAGCTTTTTGCAGAAAAAGATATCGAAAAAGTTGGAGACTTTTTGGATAGTGAGTTAAAGTCGGCCAGAGAGTCGGGCGATGACTTGTTAAGTCTTGTCATCTTAAATGAAGCGATAGGATTCAATAGAGATACTGGAAACTTTGACAAGAGCGTACTGTACTGTGATCAGTTGCTCACACTTATGAGAGATTTGAATATGGAAGGAACAGTGGAGTATGCCACTTCCTTACAAAATATTGCAAACGCATACAGAGCGGCCGGCAAAAAGGTAGAGTCACTTGGATACTATAACAATGTATTTAAGATTTACCGTGAAACTTTAGATGAAAATGACTATAGATTTGCTAGTTTACATAACAATATTGCTCTTTTGTATCAAGAGATGGGCAATTACATGATGGCTTGCGAGCATTTGAAGAAGGCGCTATCTATTATTGAACAACTTAATAATTCAAGAATAGAGGTTGCCACTACACTTGCTAATCTAGCAGCCAGTGAGATAGAACTAGGAGAACTAGCAAATGCGAAAGAGCATTTGGAAAAGTCTCTAGAAATCTTTGGCGAGGACGAAGAGAAAAACTTCCATTACAGTGGGGCGCTATCTGCCATGGCGTCTTTGTTGGTGAAAGAGGGAAACACTGATGAAGCTGTCAAATACTTTGATGAAGCATTGGTGGAAATCGAAAAAAATATGGGCAAAGAAAGTAGCGCATATAAAACGGTTCTTGCAAATAGAGAAGAGATTGGCGGGAAGCTAGATGAGAGCAGTAGAAAAGCTCGCAAAGAAAAGAAGAAAGAAATAAAAGAAACTAGAAAACTCAAGAAAAAAGAGCAGAAGAAGATAGACAGAGAATCTGAGGATATTATAGAGGAAGCGACTGAGGTCATAGGCACAGAAGTGGAATCTATGGAAGCAGATGGACTTACTGGAATGGAGATTTGCCGCAAGTTCTACGAAGAATACGGCAGACAAATGATTCATGAGAAGTTCCCTCAGTATGAGAATCAGATGGCAGTTGGCTTAGTGGGCGAGGGCTCCGAAGTCTTTGGCTACGACGATGCATTCTCAAGAGACCATGACTTTGGACCGGGCTTTTGCATTTGGCTCCCAAAGGAAATGTACAAAACTATGGGAGACAAAGTACAAGAAGAGTACGACAAACTCCCTGATACATATATGGGAATAAAGCGTACTACCACCGAGATGGGCAAAGGCAGAGTTGGTGTTTGGAGAATGGGTGACTTCTTCGAAGAATACACAGGACACCGCACTGCGCCAGAATTAGCAGCGGAGTGGGTAGAGATAGATGACTACAAACTAGCTACAGTGACAAACGGCGAAGTTTGGAGAGATGATTTGGGTGAGTTTACAAAGAGACGTCAAGGTTTTTTGGCGCAGCCACCTGAAGCATATAGAGTTAAACTTGCCAGAATGATTAGTTCGATGGCTCAGATGGGCCAGGCTAACTATGCGCGTTCTATGGCTAGAAAAGATTATGTGACTGCAGAGATTTGTATCGCAAAATATATGGAAGATACTCTTCACTGCATTTTCCTACTTAATGATGCGTATGCGCCATACTATAAATGGTTGCTTACAGGCTCAAAGTCTTTGGAGATTTTGCCAGAAGTGGGCGATATGCTAAGGGCTTTGGCTGATACAAAAGACCAAAGAGAGCATTGGAAAGATTATAAGTACGATGCTATAACGATCAATGAAAATGACCAGAAGGTTATGATTATTGAGATGATTGCAAAACTAGTTCTTAACGAACTTCAAGAGCAGGGAATCATTAAAGATAAGAAGAGTAATTTCCTAGGAGATTATGTGCATGAGGTTTTGATGGCACCTCAGGCTGCTAGACTTGTGAAACCACAGACCAAGTCAAAGGATCAGATAATAGACGAGATTGTAAAACTAGAGTTTGAAGCCTTTGACAAAGTCCAAAACAAAGACGGCAGAGCAAGTTGTCAGGATGACTGGCCAACATTTAGCGTGATGAGAAAGAGTCAATATATGACTTGGACAGATGAGATGCTAAAGGCACTTCTCAATCTTTGGAAAGAGAACAAGGCTAAAGGCTGGAATATGATTACTGAGAAGTATGCTAGGATGATGGAGAGTACTTCGCCGGAGGAGTATAGGGAGTTAGAACCTAATCTTCCAGTGAAAGATGAGAAGACTAAAGCCATAGTTGACCAGATTGTGAGTATACAAGTAGGCTGGATGGAAGAGTTCGCAAGAGAGTATCCAAAACTAGCTGAGAATGCCAGAGATATTACAGCCACAAGCGATAATATGTATAACACTTCATATGAAACATATTTGCGAGGAGAACTTTTGACATACTCAAATGAGTTGATTAAAATGTATGGTGAGTTCATTGTTAAATTGTTCCATGAAGGAAAGAATTTGGCGAGGATGACTATAGAAAATACTGCTAAGCTTCAAGGCTTTGAAAGTCTAGAGCAAGCAGAGGAGAGTAAGTAGAGAGAATGGCAAACACAACCACAAAAAGAATAAGAGGAGCAAAGAAAATAATTATTATTGATATCATCTTTTTCTTGATGATTGTGTTTATGGTGTCATTTGTTAAGTTCAGAAAACACGAGGCCTTGACTTACAAGGAAAATTACAAGTCACTTGATTTGAGTGGAACATGGTACATGGTGGATGTGGACGATGTCTTTGTCGTGGACATGGATGACGGAGACTATGTAAAAAAAGATATAGACGGAAACCTTGTTAAGGAAGGTACATATAAAATAGGTGAGCACACTATCAATTTAGATGGAAGTGACTACCCAATTGATTACACGGATGATTTCTTAGAGGCAGAGTATTTGGCCGATACAAAGGATTTGGAAGGATACTCTTTGTCTAAGCATTTTGAAGTTAAGATTCACGGAAATTCTAACTACTATTTCTCTGTGAAAGAAGCAGCAGAGGATCAAGTGGATTTCAATATGACTACAAACGAGTATTACACAAGAGGTGGATTGTTTAATGACGAGGGATTTGCAATAGATGGAGATGACACGTTGGTTGCTTACACCGGAAAACAGGAAAGCGTTCGTGTGCCATCAGATGCTACTGATATAGCAGCAAATACTTTCTCAACAGATTATGACAGAGCAAAGAAACTAAAGAAGGTAATAGTTCCTTCGTCGGTGAAGACTATTGAGTCTTATGCTTTTGCATTTTCAAATGTTGAGGAGATTAGTTTGAGTGAGGGAATTACTCAGATTCATGATAATGCTTTTGCAAATAGCAAATTAAAAGATATTTATCTTCCAGATTCTATAGATTACTTGGGAGACAATATCTTTGGAAATACAAAAGGTGTAAAGGTACACTGTACAAAAGATTCTGACACATTCAAATTCTTAAATGGGCATAATCAGAAAAAAGATTTTGAAATAGTAGCAGACTAGGGGTAAGAGATGGACAGTTTTAAAAAAACAGCAAATGAAGTTTTAAGTGGACTCGGAGTTAATCCTACGTTAGGACTTAACGATGAAGAAGTTAAGACTTCTAGAGAAAAGAATGGCACCAATTCCTTTGGCGAAGGGGAAAAGGTGTCTTTAATAAAGCGCATTTGGAATGCGGCTACTGAGCCTATGCTCATTTTGCTTATCATAGCAGCAGTTATAACTGTAGCTGTGAACGTGGCAAATTACGTGCGTGGTAGCGAATACAATTTTATTGAGTGTATTGGTATTTTTGTGGCTATCGCACTTTGCGTGGTGATTACTGTTGTAACTGAGGGCAGGAGCGCCAAAGCGTTTGAAGAACTAAATAAGATTAATGAAGATACTTTGGTAAAAGTTATTCGAAACGGTGAAGCGCAGTATGTGACTCAGGGCGAGATTGTTGTTGGCGATATTATGCTTCTTGAAACGGGAGATAAGATAGTGGCCGACGGCAGACTTATTGAGACTCAAGAACTAAATGTGGATGAGTCTACACTCACTGGTGAGAGTGACCATGTGACAAAGGATGAAAACTTTGTAGGGAATGATGAAACTCCTGTGGCGGAGAGACTGAATATGGTTTACTCTGGATGCTTTGTATCGGGCGGTACTGCAAAGATGGTAGTGACTGCAGTCGGAAAGAAGACAGAGTTTGGTTTGATAGCTGGCGAGTTATCAAGTGTGGAACAGTCCACTACACCACTTCAGGAAAAACTAGACAGAATGGGCAAGATGATTGCCATTCTTGGAATAGTGGCAGCGGTTGCCATTTTGGGTATTCAGATTTGGCAAATGCGTGCAGATTTGAATTTTGAGAGTATTTCGTCGGCGTTTATTACAAGTATTGTCTTGATAGTAGCAGCAGTGCCTGAGGGACTTCCTACTATAGTGGCAGTTTCTTTGGCGTTAAATATTATAAAGATGAGCCGAGAGAATGCCTTGGTTAAGAAGTTAGTTGCGTGCGAGACTATCGGTTGTGTAAATATCATTTGCTCAGATAAGACTGGTACTCTTACAGAAAACAAAATGACAGTAAGAAAGTTTTATGCAAATGATGAGCTGTTAGAGCCAGATCAACTAAGAGACGAATACATTATTAAAAACTGCGCAATAAATTCAAATGCTAACTTGGCACAGGAAGAGGATGGATACTCATTTGTAGGAAATCCTACGGAGTGTGCGCTTCTAGTTGGACTCAAGAAATCTGGTTTTGAATACGAAGATATCAGAGATAAAACAGAAGAACTAAAAACTTTTGCCTTCTCATCACAGAAGAAGAGAATGACTCGAATTGTAAAGATGGACGGCAAAGTTATGGCATATATGAAGGGCAGTCCAGGCAAGATTCTAAACAGATGTAATAATGTGGATGAAGCCAAGAAAAAAGAATTGACTGACTTAATGCAATCATTCCAAGAGCAAGCGGGAAGATTGATTGGCTTTGCTCACAAGGAACTCGATTCATATAATGACGAGCCAGAAGAAGTATTGGAAAAGGACTTTGTCTTTGACGGGTTCGCTGTTATATCGGATCCAGTCAGTGATGATGTTTATGATTCTTTGGCGAAGTGCCATAAGGCGGGCATCGAAGTTAAGATGTTGACTGGTGATAATATCGTAACTGCTACAGCTATCGCAAATGAGCTAGAACTTTTGGGCGAAGATGGAGTGGCTGTGGAAGCAGGCGACATTGATAAGATGAGCGATGAAGAACTGATTGAGGCTTTGAAGAAAATCAGAGTTATTGCTAGAAGTACACCTATGATCAAGATGAGAGTGGTTAAACTTCTTAAGGGTGAAGGAAACGTAGTGGCAGTAACAGGCGATGGAATAAATGATGCACCGGCTATCAAGCATGCGGATGTAGGTATTGCAATGGGTATAGCCGGCACAGAGGTAACTAAGGAAGCGAGCGATATCGTACTTTTGGATGATTCGTTTACTACTATAGTAAAGGCGGTTAAGTGGGGTAGAGGAATTTATGAAAACTTTAAGCGTTTCATTCAGTTCCAACTAACTGTAAACGTCTCATCGGTGGTTGTTATTATTGTTTCTATAGTAGCTGGATTTAAGAGTCCGTTCACAGCGCTTGAACTTTTGTGGATTAACATTATTATGGATGGTCCACCGGCCCTTACTTTGGGATTAGAGCCAATGCGCGATAATCTATTTGATAAGAAACCGACAAAGAGAAATGAAAATATTATTTCAAAGGCTATGTTTGCAAGAATAATGCTTAATGGTATTTTTATTTCAGTGATTTGTTTGGTTCAGTATTTTACAGATTTCTTAGGCGCCGGCAAAGATGGATCAGCCACAGTAATATTTACAATGTTTGTGCTATTCCAGTTGTTCAATGCATTTAACTGTAGAGAACTTGATACTACGCCAATGTATAAAAACATTTTGAAAAACAAACTAATGCTAGGAGTGTTCTTGCTAGTGTTAGCTATCCAGTTTGTTATTACACAGTTTGGAAAACCAGTATTTGGAACAGTTGGACTCTCAATGGCTGTATGGGGCAAGATGATATTAGTTGCACTATCAGTAGTTATTCTAAATGAGATAATCAAACTTGGAATGAGAATTATAAAAAAATAGACAAAAAGCGATTAGAATATTCTAGTCGCTTTTTTATTGATAAAAATGACGTTCATATGGTAAAATTATTGTATCTATGAGTAGGAGGGATATTATGAATAGATTATTAATTAAGAAACAGGCAAAGGCATCACTAAAAGGTAAATGGGGTAGAGCTCTTGGATTATGTTTTGTAGCTGCTCTTTTGATTAGTATTATTCCATCTATTTTTTATGGAATAGGTTTTGGATCATCATCCACTACACAGACAGCTGAGGGCGTTAAGATTACTGCAATAACACCTGCAGGAGCAATCTTTATGATTATTGGTGTGGTTGTACTTGTTATTATTGCACCACTTTTCTCTTATGGTACTGTTAAAGCTTTCTTAAAAGCAAACAGAGGAGAAGATTTTACTGTAGGTAATGTATTTGACGGATTCAAAGAAAAACCAGGTAAGACTATTTGTACTGGTATTCTACAGTTCTTAGTAATTTGGCTATGCTACTTTATTCCATCATTTATAGCAGGAATCTTCCTAGGAACAGCTGCTAATAGAATGAAACTATTTTGGGATTACGTTTGGTCTAATAACCACGGAAGAGTAGAATTCTTTGTTAAGCATGTAGGACCACGTTTGACACTAGCTCTAATGTTCTTTACATTAGCTATCATTTTGGGTGTTATCGCTACATTTATGTATGCAATGGTATACTATGTAAGAGTTGATAATCCAGATATGTCAGTTGTTCAGATACTTAAGACAAGTAGAAAGATTATGCACGGACGTAAGCTAGATTTCTTTGTACTTGGTGTTTCATTCATCGGATGGGTATGTGTATGTTACATTACTTGCGGAATCGGATTCCTATGGTTAGCTCCATATATGCAAGCATGTACAGCTGCATTCTACGATGATGCAAAGGACAATATTATCTAAGAAATAATAAATAATTTATTTATAAAAGACAGGTGTTACTATTAACACCTGTTTTTTATTTCAATTGACATTGAACACCCTTTATACTATAATGAACGGCAAATGGCGAAGACAAAGAGAAGTAGCCGTACTTATCGCTATGAGAGAGTGGGTGATGGTGAGATACCCATAGAATGAATTACGGTGAATAACACTTTCGAGCTGCAAACTGAAAACTTAGGTTAGTAGGTGCGCCGTAGCCAGTCGTTAATGGCAGGAAAATCAAATGCGATTTACCGATGAGGGGTTGTTTAAAACAACAATTCAGGTGGTACCGCGGGCAAAGTTTATGAATATAAAAGTCCGTCCTGAAAGCTTTGACTTTTGGGGTGGGCTTTTTCAATTGGAAAAACACTCCAAGGGAAGAACTTAAAAAAGGAGTAAGAGTTATGGATTTCAAAAACAAGTACAGAGAAGTGACAATGGACAAGATTTCTGAGTCTAACGTGGGCGATACACTAAGAATCGCTGGTTGGATTGAGAACATTCGTGATCACGGTGGTGTTTCATTTATTGACCTTCGTGATATGTACGGTGTGATGCAAGTAGTTATGCGTGACACTTCTCTTTTAGAGGGATTAACTAGAGAAGACTGTATTTCAGTGGAAGGTCCTATCCAACACAGAGATGAGGAGACTTACAATCCAAAGATTCCTACAGGAACTATTGAGTTAGAAGCCAAAGAAGTAGATGTTTTGGGTAAAGTTTACAAGCAACTTCCATTTGAGATAGTTACTTCAAAGGAAACTAGAGAAGATGTTCGTCTAAAGTATCGATATCTAGATCTTAGAAACCCTAAGGTAAAAGATAATATTGTATTTAGATCAGAACTTATTGCTTATCTTAGAAATAAGATGACAGAGATGGGATTTATGGATATTCAAACTCCAATCCTATGTGCTTCATCACCAGAGGGAGCTAGAGACTATATTATCCCTTCAAGAAAGTTTAAGGGTAAGTTTTATGCTTTGCCTCAGGCGCCTCAACAGTACAAGCAGCTACTTATGGTGTCAGGCTTTGATAAGTATTTCCAAATTGCACCATGTTTCAGAGATGAGGATGCAAGAGCAGACAGAACTCCTGGCGATTTCTACCAGCTAGACTTTGAGATGGCCTTCTCTACAGAAGAAGACGTGTTCAAAGTGGGAGAGGAAGTATTGGCTGATACATTTAACAAGTTTAAGCCAGAAGGTTACGAAGAGATAACTACTCCATTTCCAGTATTTACATATGAAGAGGCTATGCTTAAATACGGTACAGATAAGCCGGATTTGAGAAACCCACTAGAGATTATCGATTTAACAGACTTTTTCCAGAGATGTACATTTAAACCATTCCATGGAAAAACTGTTAGAGCTATAAAGGTTCACGCAGATATGTCAAAGGGCTTCCACGAGAAGCTACTTAAGTTTGCTCAGAGCATTGGTATGGGCGGACTTGGTTATTTGGAAGTGAAAGAAGATATGTCATACAAGGGACCAATCGATAAATTTATTCCAGACGACATGAAAGAAGAGATTCGAGAGACTGCAGGTTTGGAAGTGGGAGATACTATCTTCTTTATCGCGGACAAAGAAAAGCAAGCATCACTTTATGCGGGCGAGATTCGTACAGCGCTTGGTGAGAGATTAGAGTTAATAGAAGATAAGAAGTTTATGTTCTGTTATATTCACGACTTCCCAATGTATGAGTATGACCCTGAGACAAAGAAGATGATATTTACACATAACCCATTCTCAATGCCACAAGGTGGATTAGAGGCGCTCGAGACAAAGGATCCAGAAGAGATTCTTGCATACCAGTTTGATATTGTATGTAACGGTGTTGAACTTTCATCAGGAGCTGTCAGAAACCACGATATGAAGATTATGGTTAAGGCATTTGAGATTGCTGGATATACAGAGGATGACTTGAAAGAAAAATTCGGTGCGTTGTATAACGCATTCCAGTACGGTGCACCACCTCACGCAGGTATGGCACCAGGAGTTGATAGAATGATTATGCTTCTAAGAGAAGAAGAGAACATCCGTGAAGTAATTCCATTCCCAATGAATGGTAACGCTCAGGATATGATGTGTGGAGCACCAGGTGAAGTAAGTGAAATGCAACTTAGAGAAGCACACATTAAGGTACGTGATTAATTTAAAAGTAATTTGCGTGTGAGGTGAATTATGAGTAAAAAGTATTACGCAGTTAAAGTTGGAAAGACTACAGGTGTATTTGAAACTTGGGAAGAGTGCGAGGCTAGTGTTAAAGGCTACCCGGGAGCACTCTATAAAAGTTTCAAGAGCGAAGCTGAGGCTTATGCATATATGGGCTGGTCAGGACAACAATTAACTTTTGATAATTTAAATGAGGTGCAGGGCCAAGATGGTCCGCTTTCAAATGAAGAGGCACCTGATGAAGATATGCCATATTCTAACACGGTAAAAGCAGTAGCTTACGTGGATGGAAGTTTCAACGAGGAATCAGTAGAGTTTGGCTACGGAGTAGTCATGTTCTTCAAAGGAGAAGAACTTCGAATGAAAGACTCTTCCAAAGATGCTGATTTAGTTGAAATGAGAAATGTGGCTGGCGAAATCCAAGGAGCTATGAAGGCTATGGAGTTTGCCGTGGACAATAAGATTAGTTATTTGACTATTTACCACGATTATTTGGGAATAAGCAAATGGTGCACTGGTGAATGGAAAGCAAATAAAAAAGGCACAAAGGCCTACAAAAAGTTTTATGACAAGTGCAAAAAATCAGTTGACATAACATTTGAGAAGGTGGATGCACACACTGGTGACAAATATAATGAGTTAGCTGATAGTTTGGCGAAGGAAGCTGTGGGAATAAAATAAAACGCCCACCAAAGTGGACGTTTAGTTTATTTCTTCCAAGGATTCTTTTTATCAGGATCTGTAGGATCCCAACTAGACTTTTTGTCTTTAGGATTTAACTTGGTAGGTTGTGCATATGGTATAGGAGGTTTCTCACCTTTCTTATCATATATCTTTATCTCAGTACCGTACGTACAGTTATCATATATCCATTTGATATCAGACACGCACATTCTTACGCAACCGAGAGAAGCACTAGAACCTAGTTTATTATATTCCTTAGTTTCTAGAGTGTCTGGCGACTGTTTAAAGTAAGGGACTGAATGAAGCATCAACTTATCATAAAAGCGAATAGCATATTGTGCGTATGAACCGTCCACCATTGAGTGCCAACGGTAACGATCGTTCAATCTGTAATCGCCTAGTAGAGTGTTCTTAGTCTCCTTGGCTGTTGAACAAACAAAGCACTTATAAGGAATCTTGTATTTTCCGTGAATGTCAATTCCGTAAATCATTACGAAGTTTTCGACGCGGTTGATCTTAACCTTATAAGGCACAGAAGATTTATAGTTAATCTTACGTTTAGCTTTCTTCTCGTGATGTTTAATCTTTGCTTTTGTGGTTTCAGCCTCGCTAGCTTTAGATTTTTTATAAAACTTATATTGCGGATTGATGTTTAGTTTATAAGAAGCAACTTGACATGTAGATTCTAAGTCGCAATCATTACCTTTGGTATTGTTCGATTTTGGATAATACAAAAGCAATAAAAAAGAGAACAGTATTATTAAAAGACCTGGTAATACTTTGATGAATGTTTTATTAAATCTTTTAAAAAATGTTCTCATTATCCGCTCCGAAATTTGTACTAATTTAATAATAAACAAAGACTAAAATATAGTCAAACATTATCGCAAAATTTGATAAATATTTCGTCATTTGACGATGAGATTTATATTTGATACTATAAAAATTGGATAAAATAGGAGGAATTTTTATGAGTTATACGAAGAAAGAGATTCTTGATATCGTAAAAAAAGAAGAGGTAGATTTCATTAGAATGCAGTTCACTGACCTATTTGGAACTATGAAAAACGTAGCCATTCCATCTAGTCAGATTGAAAAAGCGCTAGATAATGAGATTATGTTTGACGGTTCTTCTATAGATGGTTTTGCCAGAATTGAAGAGTCTGATATGTACCTTTATCCAGACTACGATACATTTGTAATACTACCTTTTATAGAAGGTTATGGAAAGGTTGCTAGACTTATCTGTGATGTTTACAAACCAGATGGTACACCATTCGCAAACGACCCTCGCCAGATTTTGAAGAAGACTATCAAAGAGGCAGAGGATATGGGCTACTCATTTAACGTTGGCCCAGAATGTGAGTTCTTCCTATTTAATACAGGTGAGCATGGCGAGCCTACTACAAATACATTTGAAAACGGTAGTTACTTTGACTTGGGTCCTACAGACTTGGGCGAAGATGCTAGACGTGATATTTGTTTAAGATTAGAAGAGTTAGGATTTGAGATTGAAGCATCTCACCACGAGGTTGCTCCTGCACAGCACGAGATCAACTTCAAATACGGTGATGCTCTAACTACTGCAGATAGAATTATGACATACAAGCTTACAGTTAAGACTGTTGCTCAGAAGCACGGACTTTACGCATCATTTATGCCAAAGCCAGTATTTGGTGTTTGTGGTTCAGGTATGCACATTAACATGTCATTGTTTGAAGGAAAGAAGAACGCATTTATAGATGCTGATGACGAGATGGGACTAAGCAAGACTGCTTACGGTTTCGTGGCAGGTATCATGGAACACATGAAAGAAATTTCTGCTATCACAAACCCTATTGTCAACTCATATAAGAGATTGGTGCCAGGATATGAGGCTCCAACATATATCGCATGGTCAGCTACTAACAGAAGTCCATTGGTTAGAGTTCCAGCAACACGTGGTACTGGTACTAGAGTGGAACTTCGTTGTCCAGACTGCTCATGTAACCCTTATCTAGCATTTGCAGCATGTTTAGCAGCAGGACTAGATGGAATTAAGAAGGGTCTTACACCTCCACCTAGTGTTCAGAGAGATATTTACTCTATGACAGATGAGGAGAGAGAAGAAGCAGGAATCGTTCAGTTACCAAAGAACTTGTACAACGCTGTTAAGTATATGAAGAAATCTGAACTTATGAAAGAAACAATGGGTAGAGATGCATTCAAGAAATATACTTCAGCTAAGATGGACGAGTGGATGGAATATACGTCACAGGTTACTGACTGGGAGATTGATAAATACTTAGCTAATGTATAAAATGTTTGGCGCTCGTATGGGCGCCAAATTTGTGTAAATAAAAAAGAAAGAGGATTTGAAATGTTTAAAGTTAATGATAATTATTTGAAATTACCAGGAAGCTATTTGTTTTCTAATATTGCAAAGAAAGTAGCAGCTTTTAAGGAAGCAAACCCAGACAAAGATGTAATCAGTCTAGGTATTGGTGATGTTACACAGGCTTTGGCACCAGCAGTTATTGATGCTATGCACAAAGCAGTAGATGAGATGGCAGACCCAGCTACATTTAAAGGATATGCGCCAGATTTAGGTTATGCATTCCTTCGTGAAGCAATTGTAGAAAACGATTTTAAGGCTAGAGGTGTTGATATTGCGCCTGATGAAGTTTTTGTCTCAGATGGAGCGAAGTCAGACTCAGGAAATATTGGAGATATCTTCTCAGTTGATAATAAGATAGCAGTGTGCGATCCAGTCTACCCAGTTTACGTGGATGCAAACGTAATGGATGGAAGAACTGGTACATACGATGCTGATACTGAAATGTGGAGCGATGTTATTTATATGCCTTGTACAAAGGATAATAACTTCTGCCCAGATTTGCCAGAGGAAACTCCAGATATTATTTACCTATGTTCACCAAACAACCCAACAGGAGCAGCTTTCAAGAAGGCTGATTTGCAGAAGTGGGTTGATTATGCTAATGAAAAGAATGCTGTTATTATCTTTGACGCAGCTTACGAAGCATATATTACAGAGGATGATGTGCCACATAGTATTTATGAGTGTGATGGTGCAAAGACTTGTGCTATTGAGATTAGATCTTTCTCAAAGAATGCTGGATTTACAGGAACACGTCTTGGATTTACTGTTGTTCCTAAGGAACTAAAGGATTCAGATGGAACTAGCTTGAATGCACTTTGGGCAAGACGTCATGGAACTAAGTTTAACGGTGCACCATACATTATCCAAAGAGCAGGCGAGGCAGTTTACTCAGAAGAAGGTAAACAGCAGACTAAGGAAATGGTTGCTCGCTATATGGAAAATGCAAAGATTATAGTAGAGGGTTTGAAAGAAGCCGGCTACAAAGTAAGTGGCGGAGTAAACTCTCCATATGCTTGGTTAGAAGTACCAGAAGGAATGACTTCTTGGGAATTCTTTGACTTCCTACTTGAGAAGGCAAACATCGTTGGAACTCCTGGTTCAGGATTTGGACCAAGTGGTGAAGGATACTTCCGACTCACAGCATTTGGTAGTAGAGAAAACACAATCGAAGCTATCAGAAGAATCAAAGAGATTTCAAAATAATTAAAATAAATGGCTAGCTACTTAGGTGGCTGGCCTTTTATATAATTTTTAAGGAAAGGAGGAGGTACATATTTTTGGATTAGGAAAAAAGAATAGTGGAAAGCCAGAGGCAGTAGTATTTGTAGATTTTGAGCATTGGTATTATGGTTACAAAAATAAATTTTCAATGAGACCAAATGTAGAATCATGGTATGAAGAATTAAAAGAAGAATACAATGTTAAAAAGATTATGTTTTTTGGTGACTTTAATGGAAGTATTGAAAATGAACTTCCAAGAGTGGAGCGAATTTCTAAAAACGTAGTTCATACAGCCAGCACAAAAGAAGGCGTGGACAAAGACTTCACAGATTTTATTATACTTGATGCCATTTATAGGGAAGCGGCAAAGGATAGTTCACCAGAAGTATTTATTATTTTCACAGGCGATGCTCATTTTAATTTAGCTATACAATATTTAAGAGAACTAAACAAAAAGGTTATTGTATACGGAGTAAAATATTCACTAAGTAATAAACTCAAATCATCTGCCAACTCATATGTAGAGATGCCTCGTTCAGGCGATGAGCAGCAGTTCTACTATGACGCGATATTCTCAGCACTATCTATGCTTAGCAGACGTCGTAAGATGGGAACATATAACAAGACTATTGAAAATGTTTCAGAGCATAGCGGAGTATCGAGAGATCGCATCCAAAAGGCGCTAGATGATCTTATGAATAATAAGTACATCACGGAAGAGACAAAATACCATAAAGGCAAACGTCCTAAGGTGTTAGTTGTAAACTGGAAGCGCGCGATAAAGGATGGGCTTTGGCAAAAGAAAAAATAAATAGTGCTTGTAAAATACTAATGAAGCACTATAATGAGAAATGGAGAGAAACACATACATGTATTTTTTGTGCGTTTCTCTCTTTTTTTGTGCGCAAAAGGAGGTGAATTAATAAAAAGAGAGCAAAATAAAAATGGAGGAAGAAATATGAAAAACGGTAATGATGAAAGAAGTAGTATTGATGTTATTAAAGATGCGGATGGGAACAAAATAGTAATGATTAATGACATTAGATTTAAAGGAAAAAGAAGAGTGGATTGGGATGATGTTAAGGAGTATTTAAAACAATTTGTTGGGGAAGTATATGAGATTGCTGAAACAGAGGATTTAATTTATATAGGTGGGGATTTGCCCGATGAGTATACTGGATCAGAGTATACTTATAATTTGAAAGGTACACTAGCTAAAGCTAAAGCAAATGCTTCTCAGGGAATTCCAGAAATGATTGAAATAGCCGATAAAAGAAGTTTTACCCATAATAGAAAGACAAAACATAAGATAAAAGCTGCTAAGGGGTGGTATAGATATGATACTCGATTTGGATTGCCTGTTTATGGGCAAGATGGTGAAGTTGAACGGTATAATATTTTTCATGCTTATCTTATTGTAAGATATGATAACAATGGTAAAAAATACCTATACGATATTATTAACATAAAAAAAGAAGCGAGCAACCCGCTTTGCCATCAAGAGACTTGATGCGTACGGTAAAAAACCCGCTTCTTTTTATGAGAAGAATATACTCCTAATATTTAATGATGTCAAGCAAAAAGCGGAGCAGGTAACTGCTCCGCTTTTACTTGGGTATCTCTTATAACTTACTATACCCATAACCATTAACCAATGCCTCTATAGGCTCGCCAGCTGCACATAATGGGCAACTGTGGTTATCATAAAGCTCGTAGTCTGGAATGTCATCTTCTCTGAAGATGGAATCAATTCGATATCCTTCTACAGAATCGAGTGCACTAAATATTGTTGAGATACCTTGAACAGTACCGCCATAATATTTAATACATTCAAGACTGGCTTTAATGGTTTTACCAGTAGAACAAGAAGCCATAAGTAGAAGAACATTCTTACCTCTAATAGTAAGCTTCATATTATCTCTAAAGATCATATCGCCATATATATCGTGCTCTGGTGTAACCACATAAATTGTTTTGTGGGCATTCATTGATAAGATACCAGCGCGACTAAGCTCGCTAGCTAAAAATGCACCAATCACTTCGCATCCATCCAAACATACGATAGTATCAATAGGACGACCCATCACATTATAATAATCTTTCATAGCGATGGCGATGCGCTCTGCCTCGTTGGCACGAGTTTTCATTGTGGTAACATCCAAGTAACAATTTAGGTGAGTGTGCTTGGTCGAGAAGTGACCAGGAATCACCTTCAAAGCGATATTAGGATCCTTTCTTGAGTAATACTTTATAACTCTCTCTTCTAACATATCTTTCTCCTTATTTTATCCGTTCTACTTTATAAATCGATTATACAATAGTTTGACTTTTTATGCTAGATTCTTTAAACTATTAGTTGTGGATTTAGCCACAAAATATGCCACAAATAAGTGGTTAGGAGGTCTTTATGGCTAACAAAATTACAGACGAAACAATCGATTATGTCGGCATTTTGGCGAAGCTTGAACTCTCCGATGAAGAGAAGGAGAAAGCTAAAAAAGACATGGGAGAAATCCTAGATTATATCGATAAATTAAACGAACTTGACACTTCTGGTGTGGAGCCTATGAGTCATGTCTTTCCAGTGAATAACGTCTTTAGAGAGGACGAGGTCACAAACGGAGATGACAGAGAAAATATGCTTAAAAATGCACCGGATAGAAATGAAGAAGCATATATTGTGCCAAAGACTTTTGAATAGGAAGATAAAATGAGTTTATTAGAATTAACAGCAGTTGAATTAGGAAAGAAAATAAAGAGTGGCGAAGTAAAAGTGGTAGATGCCGTAGAAGCTGTCTTTGACCAAATTGAAAAAGTGGAAGAAGACATCAACAGCTACGTGACAGTCTACGACAAAGAAGAAGTACTAGCCAATGCTAAAGAGGTACAGGAGAAGATTGATAACGGTGAGTTAACTGGACCTTTAGCTGGTGTGCCTGTCGCTATTAAAGATAATATGTGTAATGAGGGACACCTCACAGCATGTAGTACAAAGATATTGAGTAATTTCTATCCAACATATACATCTACAGCAGTTCAAAATTTGAAGGATGCTGGAGCAGTGATTGTTGGTAGTGCAAACATGGATCAGTTCGCGATGGGAAGTACTACAGAGACTTCTTATTTCGGAATCACAAAAAACCCAGTGAATACTGAGCACGTGCCTGGTGGTTCATCAGGTGGTTCTTGTGCGGCGGTGGCTGCAGATGAATGTTTCTATTCACTTGGTTCAGATACAGGTGGATCTATCAGACAGCCAGCGTCATTCTGTGGCGTGGTTGGATTGAAGCCTACGTACGGAACGGTTTCACGTTATGGTTTGATTGCGTATGCTTCATCACTTGATCAGATTGGACCTATTGGAAAAGATGTGACAGATGTTGCCACATCGCTTGAAGTTATCTCAAGTTACGACAAACTAGATTCTACATCTATAAACAGAGATAGTTATGATTTCACAAGTTCGCTTGTGGATGATGTTAAAGGTATGAAGATTGGTGTGCCAAAGGATTACTTTGGCGAGGGCATAAGTCCTGAGGTTAAAGAGTCAGTTCTTAAAGCGATTGATGTGCTAAAGGAAAAGGGCGCAGAAGTGGAAGAGTTCGATTTTGACTTAGTAAACTATGCGGTTGCTACTTACCATATCATAGCGGATGCCGAGGCTAGTTCAAACCTATCAAGATTTGACGGAGTGAAGTACGGCTACAGAACTGAAGATTATAGAGACCTACACAATATGTATAAGAAGACTCGTTCAGAGGGCTTCGGCGAAGAAGTTAAGCGTAGAATTATGCTTGGCTCATTTGTGCTAAGTTCTGGTTACTTTGACGCGTACTATTTAAAGGCGCTACGTGTTAAGGCTTTGATTAAGAAAGCATTTGACGATGCGTTTAGTAAGTACGATGTAATTATTGGACCAGTCAGTCCAACTACCGCGCCAAAGATAGGCGAGAGTTTGAGTGACCCACTTAAGATGTACTTGGGTGATATTTATACAGTTTCAGTAAACATAGCAGGTTTGCCAGGAATTTCCGTTCCATGTGGCGAGGACTCAGAAGGTCTTCCAATTGGGTTGCAGATTATTGGCGACTGCTTTAGAGAAGATAATGTTATTAGGGCTGCTTACACTTACGAGCAGTCGCAGAAGTAGGAGGTTCGCATGAAGAATTACGAGACAGTCATCGGTTTGGAAGTTCATGTTGAACTTGCTACCAAGACAAAGATTTTCTGCTCTTGCTCAACTGAGTTTGGCGGAGCACCAAATACACATACATGTCCGGTTTGTACTGGAATGCCAGGTTCTTTGCCGGTGTTAAATAAGCAGGTGGTTGAATATGCTATGGCAGTTGGTATGGCGACAAACTGTGACATCACGCAGAATTGTAAATTCGATAGAAAGAATTATTTCTATCCAGACAATCCACAGAACTACCAGATTTCTCAACTTTATGAGCCAATCTGTAGAAATGGTTATGTGGAGATAAAGACTGAAGATGGAACTGAGAAGAAGGTTCGCATTCACGAGATTCATATGGAAGAGGATGCTGGAAAGTTGATTCACGATGATTTTAATGATGCATCTTTAGTTGACTTAAACCGTTCAGGTGTGCCACTAATCGAGATTGTGTCTGAGCCGGATATGAGAAGTGCTGAAGAGGTTATTGCTTATCTTGAGAAGTTGAGACTTATCATTCAGTACTTGGGTGCATCAGATTGCAAACTTAATGAAGGTTCAATGAGAGCCGATGTTAACTTGTCAGTTCGCGAAGTGGGTGCTGAAGAGTTTGGTACTCGTACAGAGATGAAGAACCTTAATTCATTTAAGTCAATCGCTAGAGCAATCGAGAATGAGAAGAACCGTCAGATAGATCTATTAGAATCAGGTGAAGAAGTACTTCAGGAAACTAGAAGATGGGATGATACAAAAGAGTATTCTTATCCAATGCGTTCAAAAGAGGATGCACAGGATTACAGATACTTCCCAGACCCAGACTTAACTCCAATCATCATTAGCGATGAGTGGATGGAAGAAGTGAAGAGCAAAGAGCCAGAGTTCAGAGATGAAAAGATGGCTAGATATATTTCAGAGTTTGATTTGCCAGAGTACGATGCGGACATCATTACATTGTACAAGCCTTTGGCGGACTTGTTTGAAGAAACAGTTGCACTTGGCAACAAACCTAAAGAAGTAAGTAACTGGATTATGGGCGAGACAATGAGACTTTGCAAAGAAGAATCAGTTGACCCAGATCAAGTAAGCGTAAGTGCTGAGAACCTATCAAAGTTAATCAAGATGATAGAGGACAGTACAATAAACCGCGGTGCTGCAAAGGAAGTCTTTGAAGCAATGTTCAAAGATAATGTAGATCCTGAAAAATATGTGGAAGAGCACAACATGAAACAGGACAACGACGAAGAAGGATTAAAAGAAATCATCAAGAAGGTGATTGAAGAAAATCCAAAGGCAGCAGATGATGTTAGAAACGGTAAAGAAAAAGCCATAGGCGCTTTGGTCGGACAGACAATGAAAGCTACACAGGGTAAAGCAAATCCTGGATTGGTAAATAAGTTGATAAAAGAATTATTATAAAAAGGGGATTTATTATGAACGATAAATACACAACACCACTAGGAGAGAGATATGCCAGCAAGGAAATGCAGTATATTTTCTCACCAGATAAAAAGTTTAAAACATGGAGAAAACTATGGATTGCTTTAGCTGAGTCTGAGATGGAACTTGGACTTAATGTCACACAGGAGCAAGTTGATGAGCTTAAGGCTAACGCTGATGACATTAACTATGATGTGGCAAAGGCTAGAGAAAAAGAAGTGCGCCATGACGTAATGAGTCATGTTTATGCGTATGGACAGCAGTGTCCAAATGCTAAAGGTATTATTCACCTTGGTGCTACTTCATGTTACGTGGGTGATAACACAGATATAATCATTATGACAGAGGGTCTTAAACTTGTTAGAAAGAAACTCTTAAACGTAATGAATGAGTTAGCGAAGTTTGCTGACAAATATAAAGACCTTCCAACTCTAGGTTTTACTCACTTCCAGCCTGCTCAGCCAACAACTGTTGGTAAGAGAGCATCTCTATGGCTTATGGAATTGAAACTAGACTTAGATGATATCGACTATATGATTGATCAGATGGTTCTTTTAGGCTCAAAGGGTACAACAGGTACTCAGGCTAGTTTCCTAGAACTATTTGAAGGTGACCATGAAAAGGTTAAAGAACTAGATAAGAAGATCGCTGAGAAGATGGGATTTAAAGAGTGCATCCCTGTTTCGGGTCAGACTTATTCTAGAAAGATTGATACAAGAGTGCTTAATGTGCTTTCAGGTATTGCTGCAAGTGCGCACAAGTTCTCAAATGACATTAGACTTCTTCAGCACTTGAAGGAGATTGAGGAGCCATTCGAGAAGAGTCAGATTGGTTCTTCGGCGATGGCGTATAAGAGAAATCCTATGCGTTCAGAGCGTATCGCATCACTTGCAAACTATGTAATGACAGTTAACATCAACCCAGCCATTACATCATCTACTCAGTGGTTCGAGCGCACACTGGATGATTCAGCTAATAAGAGAATCAGTGTGCCAGAGGCATTCCTAGCAACAGACGGAATCCTAGATCTTTATATGAATGTGGTAGATGGATTGGTAGTTTATGATAAAGTAATCACAAAGAGACTTATGAGCGAACTTCCATTTATGGCTACAGAAAACATTATGATGGATGCCGTAAAAGCAGGTGGAGATAGACAGGAACTTCATGAGAAGATTCGTCAGCTTTCAATGGAGGCTGGTGCAAATGTTAAGCAGAAAGGCCTTGAAAACAACTTGCTTGAACTAATTGCAAACGACGAATCATTTGGTCTAAGTCTAGAGGATCTTCAGAAGACTATGGATCCTTCAAAGTATGTCGGACGTGCTCCAGAGCAGGTAGAAGAGTTCCTTCGTGATGTGATTAATCCTATACTTGAGGCCAACAAAGATGAACTAGGACTTAGTGCAGAAATCAATGTATAATTGTGAAAATTCTGTTACCACTTTGTGATACCAAAGGCAATAAAATGCTTTAATAAAAGAATATAATATGATAAAATCGGTTATGTGTGAAATCGGCGCATGACCGATTTTAATTTGAAGACAGAGGTGAAAATTATGTTTAAAAAATTACTAGCAATTATGCTTACAGTAACAGTTGCACTTAGCGTGGCAGGATGTGGTTCTTCAGGCGGAGAGATCAAACCAGCTAAGTACAAAGGTGTGGTAGTATACCATGACGATGTTAAAGTAACTGATAAAGATGTGGACAATGCCCTTGACCAGGCTATGAGCCAGAGTGCTGAGGAGAAGCAGGTTAAAAAAGGCAAAGTAGGAGCCACAGACAAAGTTAACGTAGACTACGAAGGAAAGATTGACTACAAAGGAAAGAAAGAAGCCTTTGAAGGTGGTACTGCTAAGGGTCAGGATATCGATCTAGGACAGGATGCAGGAAACTATATTGAAGGATTCACAAGTTCTATCGCAGGACACAAAGTAGGCGACAAGTTTACAGCAAAGATGAAGTTCCCTAAGACTTATACTAATAAAGCAAAGGTTAAGGGTAAAGAAGTTTCACTTGCTGGAAAACCAGTTTGGTTTACTTTCAAAATCAATAGTTTAACTAAGAAGAATGTGCCAAAGCTTACAGATAAGTTCGTAAAAGATAATGCTAAGAAGTTATTTGGCGCAGACGAAGAAATCAAGACTGTTAAGGCTCTTAAGAAGTACGTTAAGAAGCAGATGAGAATTTACAATATCTATAACAAGGTATGGAACAACATTCTTGAGAAGTCAAAAGTTGTTAAGTATGACGAAGATGAGCTTAAAGAGGAAATCAAGAGATATACTGACTATCAGCTAAGCCAGTATAAGCAGCAGTTAGGTACTGATGTTTCACTTGATAACTATTTGAAAGCATGTCAGATGACAAAGAAACAGTGGAACAAGCAGGCAAGAGAAGCTTGTAAGCAGTCATTGAAACAGTCTATGCTAGTGCGTGAGATTGCTAAGAGAGAAGACATCAACATTCCTGAGAAGGAATATAAGAAGAAAGTTAAAGAAATTGCACAGCAGCAGAATATGAGCGTAAAAGATCTTGAGAAACAGTATGGTAGACAGATGATCGAAACTACACTTCTTCAGGACAAAGTTAACGAGTTTATCGCTGACAACGTAAAAGAGAAGAAAGGTTCAGAGCCTACCACTACACCAGCTCCAATGACAACAAAGAAGGCTAAGACTACAAAAAAAGCTAAGAAATAAAAACGGCAAAAAAAGCAATTAGTTTAATTGCCGTTCGAGAGAAAAAAATGAACTCGAAATTACGATTTTTAGTAATTTCGAGTTTATTTTTTTAGGCTCGAATGCCATTTTTGTAGGGGGCTTTTTTGCTTTACTTATTGGGTTTTTTGTAGTATATTAGCCTTCGCGGATGGTATTCGAAAGAAACCATACCCTGAAAAGCGAATAGAGATGACGGATTGGCCCAGAGCTTATATCGGAAGAATAAGACTCATTGTCCCGGAAGGAGGGATGCCCATGAAGTTTGGATTTATTGGCGCGGGAAAAGTTGGCTTTTCCCTTGGAAAATATTTCGCTGACCATGATTTAGACGTCGTGGGTTACTACAGCGAAGCAAAACAAGATTCACTAGAAGCAGCAGAATTTACTAATAGTAAAAGTTACGATTCATTAGATGAGTTAGTAGCGGATAGTGATGTTTTATTCTTAACAGTGCCAGACGATTCTTTGGCGGACGTCTGGAATCAGGTAAGCTTAAGTCATTTTACCGATAAGATTATATGTCACACTAGTGGCGTACATTCATCGGAAATCTTTTCAGGGTTAGATAATCATAAATCTTATGGTTATTCCATCCACCCACTCTGTGCGATTAACGACAAATACAAATCGTACAAAGAGTTATCCAACATTTATTTTACAATCGAGGGCGACAAAGAAAAATTAGACGAGGTGTCTAATCTATTTGTGTGTCTTGGAAACAAAGTAAACCTCATTAAGACAGAGGACAAGGCTAGATATCATTTGGCGGCGGCGGTTGCTAGCAACTTGGTGGTAGGTCTTGTTGATATGGCAGAAAGAGTTATTCCTCACGAGGCTTTGGTTCCGATTATGAAAGCCAATATGGATCACATTATTGAAGACGGAACAGTGAAAGCGCTTACGGGTCCGATTGAGAGAGGAGATACAAGCACTATAAAGAAGCACTTGATGGCGCTTAAGGCTAACGAGATAGAGGTTTATCAGTCGGTATCAAAACAAGTTTTAGAAGTTGCGAAGAAAAAGCATCCGGACAGAGATTATACAGAGATAGAAGAACTATTAGAGATTCAACCTATAGATTATTAAGGAGACAAAAATGAAAAACACAGTTACAACATTACAGGAACAAAAGAACAACGGCGAAAAGATTTCGATGATCACTTGCTATGATTATTCAACGGCAAAGATAATGGAAGAAGCGGGCGTAAATACAATACTAGTTGGTGACTCGCTTGGAAACGTTATGCTTGGTTACGAGGATACTTTGCAGGTGACGATGGAAGATATGATTCACCACTGTGCGGCGGTATCTCGTGCAGTCAAAGATACTTTTGTAGTTTGTGATATGCCATTTATGTCATATCAGGCTGACGTGAGCGATGCAGTGAGAAATGCTGGTAGACTAGTTCAAGAAGGCCGTGCGAATATGGTTAAGCTAGAGGGCGGTGTGGAAGTTTGTCCACAGATAGAGGCTATCGTAAAAGCGTCTATCCCAGTTTGTGCGCACATTGGTCTTACACCACAGTCCATCAATGCCTTTGGCGGTTACAAGGTTCAAGGCAGAACTGAGGCCGCTGCAAAGAAGTTGATAGAAGACGCATTTGCCGTGGAAAAAGCAGGCGCGTCTATGGTAGTATTAGAGGGCGTGCCAGCCAAACTTGCTAAGATGGTTACTGAAAAACTATCTATTCCAACTATCGGAATAGGTGCCGGCAAAGACACAGACGGTCAGGTTTTAGTAATGCAAGATATGCTTGGAATGTTTAAGGACTTTGTTCCAAAGTTTGTTAAGCAGTTTGCCAATATGGGAGATGTGATGAAAGAGGCATTTGAAAGCTATATAAAAGAAGTGAATGATGGAACATTCCCAGGAGAAGAGCACACATACGATATTGATGAAGAAATAATCGAGAAGTTATACTAGGTTTACATAAATAGGAGAGAAAAATGAAGTTAGTAAAGACAATCAATGAAGTAAGAGAACAGGTAAAGGCATGGAAAAGTGAAGGATTAACTGTTGGACTAGTTCCAACTATGGGATATCTTCATGAAGGACACGGAAGTTTGATAAAGAAGTCCGTGGAGGAAAATGACAGAACAGTAGTTAGTGATTTTGTAAATCCAATGCAGTTTGGACCAAGCGAAGATCTAGAAAGTTATCCAAGAGATATCGAAAAGGATTCAGCATATTGTGAAAGCCTGGGTGCAGATTTGATTTTCAACCCAGAACCAGAGGAAATGTACAATCCTGGATTTAGCACATATGTGGATATGGATGTTTTGACGGAAGAACTCTGTGGACTATCTAGACCAGTTCACTTTAGAGGAGTTTGTACAGTAGTTAACAAGTTGTTTAATATTGTGGCTCCAGACAAAGCATACTTTGGACAGAAGGATGCGCAGCAGCTTGCTATCATCAAACATATGGTGGAAGACTTGAACATGGATTTAGAAATAGTTGGTTGCCCAATTATCAGAGAAGAAGATGGACTTGCAAAGAGTTCTAGAAACACTTATCTTTCTCCAGAAGAGAGACAGGCAGCGCTTATCCTATACAAGACTATAGAGTTGGGTAAGCAGATTGTGGCTAACGGTGAGAGCGATGCCAACGTACTAGTAGAAGCAATGAAAGCAAATATCGAGACAGAGCCTTTGGCAAAGATTGATTATGTGAAGGCAGTAAACGGACTTACAATGCAGCAGCAGGATAAGATTAAAGCACCAATGCTAGTAGCAATGGCAGTATATATTGGCAAGACAAGATTGATTGACAACTTTATTATTGAATAAATTTTTAAGAGGTTTGAAAAATGGTTTTAGAAATGTTGAAAAGTAAGATTCATAGAGCGACAGTGACACAGGCCGATGTGGACTACGTTGGAAGTATTACGATAGATGAGGAGTTGATGATTAACTCTGGCATTTTGGAATACGAAAAAGTTCAAGTGGCTGATGTTAACAATGGTAATCGTTTCGATACTTACGTGATTGCTGGCGACAAAGGTTCTGGCGTTATATGCGTGAACGGAGCAGCAGCTCACAAAGTTGATATTGGAGACAAGGTTATCATTATGAGCTACGCACAGATGAGCGAGGAGGAGGCAAAGAATACTCCTCCAAAGGTGGTCTTTGTCGATGACGAAAATAAGATCACTCGTGTTACAAACTATGAAAAACACGGAGCATTGTTTGACGTGGAGAGGTTAGGATAATGTTAAAAGGAAAAACTGTAGTCTTAGGAGTTACGGGAAGTATAGCGGCTTACAAAACTGCAAATCTTGCAAGCGCTTTGAAGAAGTTGGGAGCGGACGTTCATGTTATTATGACAAAGAATGCGACTAACTTTATTAACCCTATCACTTTTGAGACTTTGACTGGAAATAAATGTTTGATAGAGACATTCGATAGAGATTTCGAATTTAATGTGGAGCATGTGTCTTTGGCAGATAAGGCAGATGTGTTTATGGTTGCGCCATGCAGTGCGAACGTGATTGGAAAGATTGCCGGTGGCATTGCGGATGATATGCTAACCACTACCATTATGGCGTGCAAGGCAAAGAAGATTATCTCGCCTGCCATGAATACAAACATGTTTGAAAATCCTATCGTGCAGGAAAACATCGAGAAACTAAAGAAATACGATTACGAAATAATAGAGCCAGCTACTGGTTACTTGGCTTGCGGCGACACTGGTAAGGGTAAGATGCCTGAGCCAGAAGTGCTTTTGGAGTACATCCTAAAAGAAGTAGCTTGCGACAAAGACCTAGAGGGCAAGAAAGTTCTAATCACTGCGGGTCCTACAAAGGAAGCGATAGATCCAGTTAGATTTATTTCAAACCATTCAACTGGAACTATGGGATATGCTTTGGCAAAGAATGCTGTAAGACGCGGGGCAGAAGTTACACTTGTAACAGGTCCTACAAGCATCGATAAGCCAATGTTTGTAGACGTGGTAGAAGTAGAGAGCGCAGATGAAATGTATGATGCAGTGGACAAGGTCTTTGACGAGCAAGACATTGTTATAATGAGCGCTGCAGTGGCAGATTACAAGCCAAAGAACCAGGCAAAAGAAAAAATTAAAAAATCTGAAAAAGATGTTATAATAGAGCTCGAGGAAAATAAGGATATTCTCCTATCTATGTCAAAGCGTAAAGAAAATCAGTTCTTAGTTGGCTTTGCTATGGAGACAGAGAATATGGTTGAAAATTCTAGACATAAGTTGGAACAAAAAAATCTAGATTTGATATGCGCAAATAACTTGAAAGTGGAAGGCGCAGGTTTTGGCGAAGGCACAAATGTTGTTACTCTTATCACTAAGGATAGCGAGGAACAGCTAGAAAAAGCGTCAAAAGACACGGTTGCATCACAAATTTTAGATAAAGTTTTAAGCGGTAAGTAGCAAATTTCAGAGGGGTATTTATGTCTGAGAGTTTAAAGAAGATAATAAAGGGAGCTATCATTTTAAGTCTAGTCTTTTTGGTAGGCTCCTTTTTTGCGCCTAATGTTAGTGCATGGACGGCCTGGAGTAAAAATTCAAAGGGCCAGTTTGTCAATAACAAGGGCAAAGTGATAGAAGGTGCCACTATGAAGGGCATTGATGTCAGTAAGTGGCAGGGAGATATTAACTGGGAAAAAGTTGCAAAGACTGATGTAGACTTTGCGATTATTCGCTGTGGATATAGGAAAAATGGCAAGAACTACACAGACGAGTACTGGGAGGATAACGTAGAGGGTTGCGTGGAAAACAACATTCCTTACGGTACATATATTTATTCTTATGCTAAATCCACAACTGATGCTAAAAAAGAGGCAAATCATGTTCTAAAATTGGTGGACGGAAAGAATTTATCTTTCCCTATCTATTACGATATGGAAGAAAACTCAGTAGCGTCACTAGGAAAGACAAAGATTGGAAAAATTGCATATAAGTTTATGGATACTATTAAGGCTCAAGGCTACCAAACTGGAGTTTATGCGAACCTTAACTGGTGGACAAACTATATTCCAAGCACAGTGGCCACAGATAACTATGTTTTCAAGTGGGTTGCTAGATACAATTCATATTTAGGCTACAAAGGCGCCATAAATATGTGGCAATGCTCATCTACGGGTAAAGTCAAAGGAATAAAAGGAAATGTTGACATAAACTTCTGGTTTGGCCCATATAAGCCAGAGTGGTTTACGAGAAATGTGGGAGCATCTTTGATCAAGCCTCCGGCAAAGGCAAAGATTACATCGATTAAAGCTGGCAAGAAGAAACTCACAGTGAAGTGGAAAAAGGTTAAAAATGCTATAGGATATAAGATCAAATATGCTACAAAGAAGAGCTGGTCAAACAAAAAGACATTACTTGTTAAAAAGAATTCCGTAAAGCTTAAGAAACTTAAATCTAAGAAGAAATATTACATCAAAGTTAAGGCATATGTCTTGAAAGAGAACAATAAAAGATTGTACGGAAATTGGAGTAAAAGAAAGAGTAAAAAGACTAAATAATCAGACAAAAATACTATAAGATTTAAATAACAAATAAATATACAAAAAATATTAAAAAAAGCCGAAAAAATCGGCTTTTTTTGTGCTTTTTTGTATCGCAAAATGTCCTAAAATATGGTATGATATAGGGGATTGTGGGGTCGTGTGTTTTGGCGAGGAAAAATACACAAAAAGCCCTAAGAAATTGGAGGAAAAATCGGTTTGGTAAGACGAGTTTACGTGGAGAAAAAAGCGCCATTTGCTATGGCTGCTAAGGAACTAACAGAGGACATTAAAGGATATTTAGGAATAGATGGACTTGAGAAAGTCCGTGTTTTGGTGAGATATGACGTAGAGAATTTGTCGGATGATACATTCGATAAAGCCCTTACGTCTATTTTTTCGGAACCACCTGTAGATGATGTGTATGAGGAGGAGTTCCCATACGATGAGAGTAAGAGTAAAATCTTTAGCGTGGAATACTTGCCAGGACAGTTTGATCAGAGAGCTGATTCAGCAGAGCAGTGTGTGAAGTTCTTGAACGAGGACGAGCAGCCTGTTATCAAATCAGCTACTACATATGTTTTGGTGGGCGATGTATCAGACGCAGAGTTTGAGAAGGTAAAGAGTTACTGTATCAACCCAGTAGATTCTAGAGAGACAGGTCTAGAAAAACCAGAAACATTAAAACAAAATTTTGAAGAGCCAGAAGACGTTATAGTCTTTGACGGTTTCAAGGACATGGAAGAGGAGCCTTTAAAAGAATTGTATGACTCACTAGGTCTAGCAATGACTTTTAAAGACTTTTTGCATATTCAGAACTACTTTAAAAACGATGAAGACAGAGATCCAACTATGACTGAGATTAGAGTTTTAGATACTTACTGGTCAGATCACTGCCGTCATACAACATTTAACACAGAGTTAACTGATGTTAAGTTTGACGAAGGTTTTTATAAAGAGGTTATGGAGAGCACTTATGAGGATTACTTGAAAGTGCGTGACGAAATCTTCAAAGGAAGAGAAGATAAGTTTGTCTGCTTGATGGATTTAGCTTTGATGGCTATGAGAAAACTTAAAGCAGAAGGAAAGTTAGATGACCAGGAAGAGTCAGATGAAATAAATGCATGTTCTATCGTAGTACCTGTAGAGGTAGATGGAAAGACTGAAGAGTGGCTTGTGAACTTTAAGAATGAGACTCACAACCACCCAACAGAGATTGAGCCATTTGGTGGTGCCGCTACATGTTTGGGCGGAGCTATCAGAGACCCACTATCAGGTCGTACATACGTATACCAAGCTATGCGTGTGACTGGTGCAGCGGATCCTACAAAGTCTTTGGCGGAGACTATGCAGGGTAAACTTCCACAGAAGAAGTTAGTGCAGGGTGCTGCTGATGGATACAGTTCATACGGAAACCAGATTGGTTTGGCCACAGGATTGGTTAAAGAAATTTACCATCCAGACTACGTTGCTAAGAGAATGGAGATTGGTGCAGTTATGGGTGCGGCTCCTCGTCGTGCAGTACAGAGACTTACATCAGATCCAGGAGATATCATCGTGCTACTTGGTGGACAGACTGGTCGTGATGGTTGTGGTGGAGCTACAGGTTCTTCAAAGATTCACACAGAGGAGTCTATTGAAGAGTGTGGCGCAGAAGTACAAAAAGGTAATCCACCTACAGAGCGTAAGCTACAAAGATTGTTCAGAAGAGAAGAAGTTAGCTACTTGATTAAGAAGTGTAACGACTTTGGCGCAGGCGGTGTGTCTGTAGCTATTGGTGAGTTGGCTGACGGTCTTCACGTTAACTTAGATTTGGTACCAAAGAAGTATGCAGGTTTGGACGGAACTGAGATTGCTATTTCAGAGTCTCAAGAGAGAATGGCTGTAGTAGTTGATCCTAAGGATGTTGACCAGTTCCTAGCATACGCAAAAGAAGAAAACTTAGAGGCTACAGTAGTGGCTGAGGTTACAGAGAGTCCAAGACTTGTTCTTGAGTGGAGAGGAAAAGAGATTGTAAATATCTCA
Organism: Eubacterium sp.; assembly: GCA_017514785.1. GTDB lineage: Bacteria > Bacillota > Clostridia > Lachnospirales > Lachnospiraceae > Eubacterium_G. The sequence continues at coordinate 56,705 of JAFWIO010000038.1, forward strand.
AGAGAATTCCTAGATACAAACGGAGCTCATCAGGAAACTTCAGTGGCTGTTGATATGCCGGATGAAAATAAAGATTTCTTTAAGGCTGAGGAAGTATCGGACATTAAAACTAAGTGGCTAGATACTTTGGCTGACCTTAATGAGTGTTCACAAAAAGGTTTGGTTGAGAAGTTCGACGGCTCTATTGGAGCAGGTTCAGTATATATGCCACACGGTGGTAAGTATCAGTTAACAGAGACTCAGAGTATGGTTGCAAAACTCCCAGTTCAAAAGGGTGATTGCGACACAGTTACAATTATGAGTTACGGTTTTGACCCATACCTATCAAGTTGGAGTCCATACCACGGTGCTATTTACGCGGTTGTTGATTCTATCGCAAAGGTTGTGGCAGCAGGTGGTGACTTTAGAAAGATTCGTATGACATTCCAGGAATACTTCAGAAGAATGAGCGAAGATCCAAAGAGATGGAGTCAGCCATTCGCAGCACTTCTTGGTTCATATGATGCACAGATGGGATTTGAACTTCCATCAATTGGCGGTAAGGACAGTATGTCTGGAACATTTAACGATATTGATGTTCCACCAACACTTGTTTCCTTTGCCGTGGACGTAGCAAAAGAAAAAGATATTATCACTCCAGAGTTCAAGAAAGCTGGAGACAAAGTAGTTAGATTCAAGATTGAAAAAGACGAATATGAGAAGCCTAACTACGAGCAAATAAAGAAAATGTATGATGCAATCCACCAGATGATTCAGGACGGCGTGATTGTGGCAGCATACACACTTGATGCCAAGGGTATTATCCCAGCTGTTTCAAAGATGGCATTTGGTAACAAGATTGGTATCACTATTGATGATTCTTGGGACGGTAAAGATTTATTTGCCCCAGGCTTCGGTGATATTGTGGCAGAGATTGCTGCGGATAAAGAAGTAACAATTGACCATGACGTAGTTGGTATGACTAATGATACAAAGACTTTGGAAAAGGGCGATGTAGTAATCGATTTGGAAGAGGCTATTAAGACTTGGGAGAAACCTCTAGAGGCAGTATTCCCAACAAGAAGTCACGATGATACATCAGACCTAGACACACCAGTGTACGATAAAGGTTCTATCTATGTTTGCAAAAACAAAGTGGCTAGACCTAAGGTGTTTATCCCAGTTATGCCAGGTACTAACTGTGAGTACGATACAGCAAAGGCATTTGAACAAGCCGGCGCTGATGTAATAACAAAGGTATTTAAAAACCTTACACCATCAGATATCAGAGATTCTGTAGATGCTTATGTGGAAGCTCTAAATCAGTCACAGATTCTAATGTTCCCTGGTGGATTCAGTGCAGGTGATGAGCCAGATGGTTCAGCTAAGTTCTTTGCGACAGCCTTCAGAAATCCAAAGATTGAAGAGGCAGTAACAAAGTTACTAAACGAGAGAGATGGTTTGGCACTTGGTATTTGTAACGGATTCCAGGCATTGATCAAGTTGGGACTAGTTCCAAACGGACAGATTACTGGACAGAACGAACAGGCGCCAACGCTTACATACAATACAATCAACCGTCACGTATCAAAGATGGTTTACACCAAAGTAGTTTCAAACAAATCACCATGGTTACAGAAGGCAGAACTGGGTGGAGTTTATACAAACCCTGCATCACACGGTGAGGGAAGATTTGTAGCTCCTAAGGAGGTGCTCGATGAATTGTTTGCAAACGGACAGGTTGCTACACAGTACGTGAACGAGGCTGGAGTTCCAACTATGGATGAAGAGTGGAACGTGAACGGTTCATATATGGCTATCGAGGGTATCACAAGTCCAGACGGAAGATGCTTCGGTAAGATGGCACATATCGAGAGAAAAGGAAGAAGCGTAAACAAAAACATCTACGGCGAAGAAGATATGAAAGTCTTCGAGTCAGGTGTCGAGTTCTTCAAATAAGGAGTAGAACATGAACTATCTAAAAAGTTTGAAATGGGAAATGGTCGTATTCTCACTTGGTTGTATAGCAATGGGAATTCTTATGGCATTCTTCCCACAGGATGTAGAAAAAATCTTGTCATATTGCTTAAGCATTTTAATGTTTGTTTATGCAATCAGACATGCTATTGAATATTTCAGAAGAAGAGGTTTAAATGGATTCACAGCGTATGAGTTAGTGCTAGCAGTTATCTTCTTAATGCTAGGAATCTTATGTCTAACTCAGATGAGCAAACTAATCACACTGCTCGCATACTTTATAGCAGCTATCGTTTTGGTTAGCGGACTAATGAAACTGGAGAATGCATTCGACTTAAAGAGAATGGGACTAAAATGGATTCCAATGCTAGTTGTTGCATTTATATTCATCTTACTAGCAGTTATATTTATGATTTATCCTCCACAAGAGGGAAAAGACAAAGGACAGACACTAGTAGCAGCAGCTGGAATCGCACTTATCTTTGTAGGTGTCGTTAACTTTATAACAACACTAGCTATCTCAGGAAAGATTAAGAGATGGACAAAGACCCAGAGTGGTAGTCCAAAAGTGATAGACGTCGAATACGAAGACGTGGATGACGAAAACAAGTAGGTTTACATAAAAAGGAGTATTTATGGGAGTAGTAATGTTGATATTAGGAATAGCGTTGGCAGTTGGCATAATGCTATTCGTGAATAAAACAGAAAAAATCAGTAAGGATGTTGCAACACTGTTTATTGCATCATTTTTAGTGGGCCTTGTTTTAGAGATATTCACATTTAACTACACCACATATGAAAATATTGGACAGTCTCTAAATAAGAGCGAGAGCATAATTACATTTAACGGAACAGAAGCAGATAGTAGCAATTCAAACTATCGAGCTCAAAAAGAAACAGGAAATGAAAAAACAGCATTCCTTGTTGGTATTCACAATATAAATTCAAAAGTGAATGATATCTATATTGAACCAGACAAGATGATGGGGAAAGTCAAAGTAGATATTGCATATCAGGATGAAGTATTCACAAAAAACACTCCACTAGCAGATTCAGACTTGTATGTGGTTTCCGGAGTGGAAAGTACAGAGCATATAAGAGTTCATTTAGCTGGAAAAGTTTCTGCTATCAAATTAAGACTAGAACCTTCAAGCGAAGGAGTGCAGAATGCGAATGTGAAAGTGGGAGTAAACCAAGGTATTCCATTCAACTTTAAAGCATACAGACTTATTATTGTAGTTTTAGTTTTGTTTGCTCTAGCATTAATCTACAAATATAGAAATCTTAATTACGCTGGCAAAAAATCAAAGAAGGTCAGAAGAATTGCTATTGCAAGCTTACTAGTTGTACAAGTTTTATTCTCATTCTTTTTGGCGAACGCCCAAAAGGACGCGGAAGATCCGTTCCTATTTGAGAAAAAGACTAAGATGGTTAGTGAATATGACCAGTATCAAAAGTTAGCTATGGCATTTACAAAGGGCCAGACAAACCTAGATGGCTTAAGCAATAATGGTTCAGTAGAGAAGAGAGAATTAGATGTGCTTAAAGGATTGAAAGATCCTTACAAACCACAGATAAGAGATGACGAAACAAAAAAACAGCGCGTTTCATACGCATGGGATTATGCATATAACGATGGACACTATTACACATACTATGGACCGGTTCCAGTTATATTTACTTTCTTACCATTCTATGCAATTTCAGGAGCAATGCTAACTACACGAGTGGTGACATTACTGTTTGTAATTATTATTTCACTTCTTATGTGCTTGTTAGTGCACAACATTGCAAAGAGAAGAAAGCTTAATATGTGGACAGTGATAGGAGTAATGGCAGCATCGCTAAGTTCCATTTTCCTAACATCAGTATTTAACGGAGCCAAGATTTATGAACTATCTCCACTAGGTGGTCTGGTTTGCATTTTGGCTGGAATCAACCTCGTATATGAGGGAGTTCACAGAGAAAACAAAAACACATTGTTCCTAAGTCTAGGAGCATTAGCCTTTGCATTGGCAGTGGGATGTAAAGCAAGTTTCTTGCTAGCATCTATAGTGGTATTACCACTAATTCTTAACTACTTGGCAAGCAAAGGAAACAGTGATATCAAAAATAAATTTGCAAGATACTTTGCGAACATATTTAGCAAAGTTAATATAAAAACAATTTTGGCAGTGGCTGCACCTTACGTGGTAGTAGGAATACTACTTATGATTTACAACCAGGTAAGATTTGGAAGTCCATTTGACTTTGGAGTGGCTCATCAGCTTACAGTTTATGACACTTCATACTTCAAACTAACTAGCGTTTCAAAATTGGGAACAGTTATTCAAAATGGATTGTTTAGACTTCCAACTACATCAGCCAACTTCCCATTCCTAAACCTACCGGATGCGGGTATTACATATCACGGATACATTTTCGCGATGGCAGGAATTGGAGTATTTGTATACCCATTCATCTGGGCGTTTGTGGGAGTGCCAGTGACAGTTAAAAACAGTTTAAAGAACAGCAAAGACAAAGCATTTGTAATAGCGGCAGCTATCATGGCTCTAGTTCTTTGTTACGTAACAATAGTAATGGGTGGCCCATCATTTAGATATTCATTGGACTTTGGTTGGGCATTCGCAATCCCATCAATCTTTGTAATCTTTGCCGTGGAAGAATGGGCAAGGAAGAAAAATGTTTTAAGACAAGCACTACTTGGAATTTTTGTGGTATTGGCAGCCACAATCATTATAAACACTTTGATCTCATTTAATACAACGTTTAACAACTTACACGAAATGAGACCAGACATTTATTACGACTTATTTAACACAGTAATGTTCTGGAGATAAAGGAGAACTCTGATGAAACTTAAAGAGAACAAGTTTGTAAAAAAATATTTGGAGAACGAGAAGTCGATCTTCGAGGGAATAGCGGTAAGTGTCGTTTCTGCATTAGCAATCACGGGCATTCTAACTGGCTCCTTCAAAGAAGTAACAAATATCGACTTTGTAAAAACCACTTCGCTACTTAAAGTGATTTTGATATTAGTTTTTTCTGGCGTGTTAGTAGGCGTTTTGTACAACGCTAAAAAGGTAATATCAAAAGTATTAATGTTTGGCGTGGTAATGGTTTATTTCTTGTTGGCTGGATACTTCTCAAGCCAAGCTAGTTTCTCGAGCGCAAACAATCCAATAGCACAGATTTGTTTCTTGGCTTTATCAGGAGCGCTAGCAGTTATAGCGTTTTTATATGTGAAAGACGATGTCTTCAAAGTTCAGGCAAATGTTAAAGTAAATGATAAAGCATTAAAAATCTTTACAGCGATAGTAGGTGTTTGCTTGTTCGCGCTCTGTACAGTGATTGGAGTATTTAAGTATAAGGCTTACGTAGCACCAACATTCGACTATGGAATCTTTGCGCAGGGCTTTGAGTATATGAAGCAGACAGGTGTATTTAAAACAGTGGTAGAGAGAGGCTATGAACTATCACACTTTGCGGTTCACTTCTCACCAATATTCTACATCGCACTACCAATTTACTTTATATTCTCTAAACCAGAAACAGTGGCAGTAATCCAAGCGATTATGGTTGCGCTTCCAGTGCTTCCAATTTATCTACTTGGAAAACAATATAAACTAAGTAACAAAGTA
>JAFWIO010000039.1 GCA_017514785.1 Eubacterium sp.
CCATAAGAAAAATACGGACACGATGAATGCTTCGACTGGTAAAGTCTAGCTAAATCGTCCTCATCCATATTTACCACACAAGTATATTCTTCATAATCTTCATCATAAACATAATTGCTACAAAACTCGCAGCTATATTGTCCACTCATTATTTATACTCCTCAGCCAAAGCCTTGAAAGCAGGAAGTGCATCTTCTATCTGTTTTGTTTCTACGCAGTATGAAACACGAACATAACCTGGCATTCCAAAACTATCAGCAGGAACCACCAAAATTTCGTGTTCCTTACACTTGTCTGAAAACGCTCTAGAATCTTCTTCCATCGCTTTTACAAATAGGTAGAATGCTCCATCAGGATATACACACTCAAAACCCATCTCCGTCAAAGAATTATAAAACAAATCTCTGTTCTTTTTATAAACTGAAATATCTGCAGTTGCATCAACGCACTTTGCAACAACCTTCTGCCACAAAGAAGGCGCACATACATAACCTAGCGCACGACCAGAACCACAAACTGCAGCATAAGCATCTTCATAATTTGCAATGTTTGGCGAAACCACTACATATCCAATACGCTCACCAGGCATAGACAAAGCCTTACTGAATGAATAACATGAGAAAGTATTGTCATAGTAGTTAATCAAATATGGAAGTTCAATATCATCATAAATTAACTCACGATATGGTTCGTCAGTGATGATAAATATTGGATGTCCATACTCCTCTTCTTTTTTCTTTAGAAGTTCGCACAAAGCTTCAATCTTATCTTTTTTATAAACAACACCACTTGGATTGTTTGGTGAATTTATAACTATTGCTTTTGTCTTTTCATTGATAGCTTTATCCACATTTTCTATATCTATCTGTAAAGTCTTTTCTTCTGGATCAACTTCCACTACCTTTGCACCAGATCTCTCAATATATACACCGTACTCTGGGAAGTATGGTTTAATTACAAGACACTCATCGCCAGGTTGCATGCAAGCATTCATAACGATAGAAAGTGCCGCAGCTGCTCCACAAGTCATATAAATATTATCAGCACTCACCTTTGCTCCATACTTTTTATTTAAGTGATCAGCCATCGTCTTTCTAACCATCGCATCACCCTGAGCAGATGTATATCCGTGAAGAGAAATAGAATCAGAAGTATCAACCAATTCTTTTATAGCATCACTAACACACTGAGGTGCAGGAACGCTAGGATTTCCAATACTGAAATCATATACGTTCTCTTCTCCTATCTCAGCCTTTCTCTTCATGCCATATTCAAATAAGTCTCGAATCTCTGATCTAACTTTTCCAAATTTTACTAATGATTCTGTATACATGTCTATCTCCAATTATCTTTACTTAGCATTAATCAGATAGCTATATACTATCTGATTAATAATTACAATACTTTATTTAAGAAATCGATGGTTCTAGGTTCTTTTGGATTGTTAAGCACTTCGTCTGGAGTACCTTCTTCCACTATATAACCGCCATCCATAAATAATACTCTGTCAGCCACTTCTTTGGCGAAGCCCATCTCGTGAGTAACGATAACCATTGTCATTCCTTCTTGAGCAAGTTTTTTCATAACCTGCAAAACCTCTCCTACCATTTCTGGATCAAGAGCTGATGTTGGCTCGTCAAAGAGCATGATGTCTGGCTTCATACATAAAGATCTAGCAATAGCTGCTCTTTGCTTTTGTCCACCAGAAAGCTGTGCTGGGAATGATGTTGCTTTGTCATCTAATCCTACTCGCTTAAGCATCTTCATAGCTGTCTCTTTTGCTTCGTCCTTAGATTGTTTCTTTAGCTGAATAGGTGCTAAAGTTAAATTGTCTAGCACATTCATATTGTTGAACAAGTTAAAGTGCTGGAATACCATTCCAATATCTTCTCTTGCTTTGTTAATATCTACATGTTTATCTGATAGTCTGTTTCCATCTACCACTACCTCGCCGCCAGTAATATCTTCTAGCAAGTTAAGGCATCTTAAGAAAGTAGATTTACCACTTCCTGATGGTCCAATAACTACCACCACTTCACCCTCATATATATCTGTAGAAATATCTTTTAATACTTCTAACTTTCCGAAGAATTTCTCAAGGTTTTTAACATGTATTTTCACTTCTCTAGTGTTTGTCTCTGTGTCTTTCACCTTTAGCCATCCTCCTTTCGATATGTTTAGCAAGTTTAGATAGTGCAGTGATTACGATCAAATACATAATACCTACAATAAACCAAACTTGGAATGATTTAAATGTAATAGCAACTACACTGTTTGCCTCGTTAACCAATTCTGGAAATCCAATGATAGATAGAATTGATGTATCTTTTAAAGTGATGATGAACTGGTTGATGATACTAGGAATCATAGTTTTGATAGCCTGAGGCAAAACAACCTTTCTCATTGCTTTTGAATAAGGAAGTCCAAGACTTCTGGCAGCTTCCATCTGTCCGATATCTACTGACTGGATTCCTCCTCTAATAATCTCTGCCATATAAGCACCACAGTTTAGGGCCAAACAGATTGTACCCGCTTGAAGCGCCGACAAAGTAAACCCTGCGTCAAATGCTGAGTTAATACCATATGGAATACCAAAATATATAAAATAAGCCAATACAATCATTGGTACACCACGAATAGCGTCTACAAACACTTGTGCAATAATATTACACACCTTGTTATGAACAACGCTTAGGATACCAAAGATAAGACCTAAAATACACGCAAAAAACAATCCACACAAAGCAAGAAGCAATGTGTTTCCCATTGATTTGAGCAATAATGGTCCATATTCTTGTAATATTTGTACCATTTCTTTTCCTTCCTAATAATTAGTTTCTAAATAATAAAGACACCATAATTTCTATGGTGTCTTTACTATTAAACATCTTTAAATATTATATTATTTTCCTAGATATTTTTCAATAATCTTGTCGTATGTTCCGTCTTTCTTAATGTTAGCTAGACCCTTATTGAATGTATCAATAAACTCCTTCTTATTCTTGTTAAATACAGCTGCGCCGTAGTCAGAACCTTCGTTTTCTGTACCCTTAACAACTTGAAGTTTAATACCATCTTTAATAGATGCTTTCATGATAGGTGTATCTTCGAAACATGCATCAGCCTGTCCGCCAGATACTGATTGATACATTGTATCCGAATCTTTAACCTTAGTAATCTTAAATTTATATTTCTTAGCTAACTTAGCTGCATAACTAGCACCTTCAGTACCGTTCTTAACTGCAACTGTTTTTCCATCTAGATCATCAAAATCATCAATGTCTGATCCAGCCTTTACAGCCATACACTGTGTAGCTGTGAAGTATCCATCTGAGAAAATCCATCCAGTCTTCTTACGTTCAGCTGTGATAGAAGCTCCGGCAATCAAAGCGTCTGCCTGGTTAGCCTGACAAGCTGCTATAGCTGCATCCCAACCTAGACTCTTAATTTCATATTCGAATCCCTGGTCCTTAGCTACTGCCTTTAGAATATCTACGTCGATACCTACAAAGTTACCCTTTGCATCTGTGTACTCGAATGGTTTAAATACTGTATCCATTCCGATTACCCACTTTTTGGCGTCTGATGATTTCTTGCTTCCACAACCAACAAACAATCCAACTGATACTACTAGCACTAGAGCTAGCGCAATAATTCTTTTCATTTCAAATCCTCCTAAAAATAATATTTAGTTGTATATCCGTTCTATACACACAAAAACATTATACCATAATCTCAAATGTTTGATAATAAAAAAGAACAAACAGCTTTCACCATTTGTTCTTCTTATACTAGTTAGCTTTTCTTCTTTCCTCGATAGCCTCTTCTAGCATCATATCTTTAACCTTCATCAAACGAGTCTGTGTACTTCGCTCGTTCTCGTCCAGTTTCATATTTATGTACTTAATATTAGACTGAGCATTTGGAATGATTACGTGTTCTAGAGCATTTACTCTTCGTCTGGTCTTTTCAATTTCTGATGCCATAAGCTGACAAGATTTCTCCACCTCAGCTAGCCTTAACATATCCTTAAACACGAGTGATAAGGAATACATAGCATCATCCAAATCTCCAGCTGTGAACGCATAACCATATGAATAGATATCACCACCGCTTATATCCATCCTAGTTGAATAAGTAGGAATATCAACACTCATTACATTTTGCTCTCCTTCATCTATCTCCAAAGATTTCTTTGAAGCAAGAAGTGCTGTGTTTAATACCTCTTTACTCATACCGGCTTTAGCGATGGCAAATTCCATATTTGCGCTCTTTAAGCCAGCCTCCACTTTCTTACGAAGTTCCATATTTTCCTTAACTAAATCCATGAACTGTCTTAGCAATTCATCTCTCTTATCTTTAAGGAGCTTATGGCCTCTCACTGCAGAGACTAATTTCTTCTTTTGTTTGGTTAACTCCATTCTTGTTGGATTTACCATAACTCTCTCCTAATCTACTCTCGGTTTATTCTTCACCTTTGTAGTACTTCTCAATGTATTCGTCTGAGATACGTTTTAGTTCTGACTTAGGTAGCATTCCAAGTAGCTCCCAACCAACATTCATCGTATCTTCAATAGTTCTGTTTGTATCGTATCCTTGAGATACATACTTTTCTTCGAAGGCGTCTGCAAACTTAGCATACTTTAGATCCATCTCAGAAAGAGCTGCCTCACCTAGGATAGTCATTAATTCTTTGGCATCCTTACCACGAGCGTACGCTGCAAACAACTGGTTCATTACATCTGAATGATCCGCTCTAGTTTTTCCTTCGCCAATACCTTTATCTTTCAAACGTGAAAGAGAAGGTAAAACGTCGATAGGTGGTGTAACACCTTTTCTATAAAGATCACGACTAAGGATAATCTGTCCCTCAGTAATGTATCCTGTTAAGTCAGGGATTGGATGAGTCTTGTCATCCTCAGGCATTGTTAGGATAGGAACAAGTGTAATACTTCCATCCTTACCTGTCTGTCTACCTGCGCGCTCGTATAGAGTAGCTAGGTCAGTGTACATATATCCAGGATAACCTCTTCGTCCAGGTACTTCCTTACGCGCTGCTGATACCTCACGAAGTGAATCAGCATAGTTTGTAATATCAGTGATAATTACAAGCACGTGCATTCCTTTTTCAAATGCCAAATACTCAGCTGCTGTTAGCGCCATACGTGGTGTCGCAATACGTTCAACCGCTGGGTCATTAGCAAGGTTTGTAAATAATACTGTTCTATCGATAGCACCTGTCTCTTTAAAGCTCTTTACAAAGTAGTCTGCTTCCTCGAAAGTGATTCCGACCGCTGCAAAGACCACGGCAAATGGATCATCTGTTCCAATAACCTTAGCCTGTCTAGCAATCTGAGCTGCTAGGTTGGCATGAGGAAGACCTGAAGCTGAAAAGATAGGAAGTTTCTGACCACGAACCAAAGTGTTTAGTCCGTCAATTGCTGAAATACCAGTCTGAATAAACTCAGATGGATAGTTTCTAGCAGCTGGGTTCATAGCTACACCGTTTATATCTTTTCTCTCATCAGGAATAATCTCTGGACCACCGTCTATTGGATTTCCAAGTCCGTCAAACACACGACCAAGCATATCTTCTGATACACCTAATTCCATACTGTGTCCTAAGAAACGAACTTTACTATTTGATAGGTTAATACCTGTTGAACTCTCAAACAACTGAACTAGTGCGTTACCACCGTTTACTTCTAAGACTTTACATCTTCTAACTTCACCGTTAGCAAGCTCGATTTCACCTAGTTCGTCATAAGTTACGTTTTCTACGTCTCTTACCATCATCAGTGGGCCAGCCACTTCTTGTATGGTTCTATACTCTTTTGGCATACTAGATTTCCTCCTTGTTTATAGTCTTAAGAACTTGCGCTGATAGCAACTCGCTAATTCTCTTGTATTCTTTGTCGATGTCTTTCTCTTCTGTGTATTTAAATCTACCTATATCTTCTCTTACCGATAGGTCGATTAACTTCTTAATGTCTGCTCCGTTTTCTAGAGCCTTCGCACCTTCGTTGTAGTATCCGATAACTAACTTCATCATCAAATACTGTTTCTCGAGTGATGTGTATGTATCAATGTCATGGAATGAGTTCTGATGTAAGAAGTCCTCACGGATAGATCTAGATGCTTCCATCTTTAGTCTGTCCGTAGGCGACAAAGCATCCATACCTACCATCTGAACGATTTCGTTTAGCTCTGCTTCTTCCTGAAGCAATGTCATCATTTCCTGTCTAATAGAAATCCATTCCTCATTTACATTTTCGTTAAACCAAGGTCCGATACTGTCTAGGTAAAGTGAATAACTTGTTAACCAGTTGATAGCTGGGAAGTGTCTCTGATATGCAAGTGCTGCATCAAGACCCCAGAACACTTTAACTATACGAAGTGTAGCCTGTGAAACTGGCTCTGATATATCACCACCTGGAGGAGATACGGCACCAATAACTGATAGCGCACCCTCTCTTCCTTCGGAACCTAATGTAACTACATCACCGGCACGCTCATAGAACTGTGCAAGTCTACTTCCTAGGTATGCAGGATATCCTTCTTCACCAGGCATCTCTTCTAGACGACCTGACATTTCTCTTAAGGCCTCTGCCCAACGTGATGTGGAATCGGCCATTAGAGCAACTGAGTATCCCATATCTCTAAAGTACTCTGCTATTGTAATTCCTGTATATATAGAAGCTTCTCTGGCTGCCACAGGCATATCTGATGTGTTAGCGATCAGAACCGTTCTCTCCATCAAAGACTTTCCTGTCTTAGGGTCTTTAAGTTCTGGGAACTCATTAAGAACGTCTGTCATCTCGTTTCCACGCTCGCCACAACCGATATATACCACGATATCAGCCTCAGCCCATTTTGCTAACTGATGTTGGATAACAGTTTTACCACTACCGAAAGGTCCAGGTACGGCTGCCACACCACCTCTTGCAATTGGGAACAAAGTATCTACTACTCTTTGTCCTGTAACAAGTGGTTTGTTAGGCGCTTTCTTTTCTTTATATGGGCGGCCCTTTCTAACTGGCCACTTCTGCATTAGCGTTACTTCTTTCACGCCGTCTTTAGTCTCAATCTTTGCAACTACATCTTCTACTGTGTAGCTTCCTGCATTTATCTCAACAACTTTTCCATCAAAACCAAATGGCACCATAATCTTTTGAGTAACTACTTCAGTTTCAACTACTGTACCCAAAACATCACCAGTAACTACTTCATCTCCTACCTTTGCCGTAGGCTCGAAATTCCATTTTAAATCTCTCTTTAACGATGGAACTTGAACACCACGGTTTAGGAGGTTTCCAGAAACCTTCATAATGTCATCGAGTGGTCTTTGGATTCCATCATAAATACTACCTATAAGTCCAGGTCCTAATTCCACAGACATAGGCGCGCCCGTTGATACTACTTCCTTACCAGGGCCGAGACCCGCAGTCTCCTCATAAACCTGGATGGATGCTTGATCACCGTGCATCTCGATGATTTCGCCGATAAGTTCTTCTTCACTTACCCTAACCACATCGTACATATTGGCATCTCTCATACCAGTAGCTACTACTAGCGGTCCTGCCACTTTTTTGATTGTACCTCTACTCTCCATAACTGTTTCCTCTCAAAGTTATACTTAAAATTATTATTCATCACCAAACAAAATATCAGATCCTACCGCTTGCTCGACAAAGGACTTAACCTGCGCAACGCCTTCTCCCGTGTTTCCACTAATACCTGGAATAGGAATAATGGCTGGACTGATACTTTCTTTGTGTTTATCAATCTCTTCTCTAATTTCTTTTGCAAGGGATTCTGTTACATATATAATGGCATATTCACCGAGGGTAAGTTTCTTTAGAAGCTTCTTTCCCTCATCCTTTTCCTTCACTGGGTAAATATCTAATCCCAATGCGGAAAAGCCATATATGCTGTCATAATCTCCCATTACTGCTACTTTACTCATCTTTACCTCTTACGCATACATAATTCGTGTGCGTTCTTTTATAAAGTCTTCGTCAAAACCATTCTCTTTACATGAAAGAATAATCTTAACTGTTTTAATCTCATTATGTCTTGCTAGTGAATATGCAAGAACTGGTCCAATAGTAAATGTCTCGTATTTCTGTGATTTAATTCTCTCGATTATTTTATTATCACAGACACACTCAAAGTACGATATAGACTTTTCAGCAGCCAAAGCCAAATCTTCGTGACCAATATCTTTTAAGTAATCAATCACTGCTTCGTAGCCATCATTTACTGCTCGCTCTAGTTCATTAACATTTACATACTCGCAAGGTATCATTGCCTTAAATGCAAAGTCTGAATCTTTGCCGGCACGAGCTGAACGAATTGCAACCTTAATGTCTGCCATACCAACTTTTATATTTGTATAATCTTTAATCAAGCTGTTCGTAGACTCTCTACCTATGTTTCTAAACATTCTTAAAAGTTGCTTATCGATAATAATGTCACAGAGCTGTCCATCGCCACTCTTTATCAAAGTCTCTGAAGCCTTTCTCGCTGTATGAATCATATGCTCAGGCAACTTCTCATATTCAGAGTTTGTGATGATATCCTCCAGTTCCTTAATAGTGATGTTTTCAATGACTTTGATGTGCTCGTCATTTTCATCTTTCACACCATTTGGATCTAGTGCCACATATACATACTTGTTTGCAACAGATGCATCTGTGTAGACTTTCTTGATAGCAGTTTTTAGGTTGTGATATTCATCTTCCACTATCAAGACTTTTTTATCATCTTTATCTTTGATAATGTCGTCTATAACTTCTCGTGTTTTATTTTTTTCAATTTCTATAATGTCGTTCAGAGATTCGTTTGGAGTATTACTTCCCCAACCTTTATCTTTCAACATTTGAAGTGCGCTGTCATAATCCTTAGCCTCCGCCAAAGACTTCACGTCTTCATCTGTCAAAAGCGTACTCTCCAACGCTCTTATACGGGCAACACCGTAAATATACTCATCCACAAGTATTACCTCCTATTTATTAAAAAGGTTTTTATTTACCAAGTCTCTAAGTTCATCTCTCTTTGCTTCAAAGATAGCATCAAAAGTACAGTTCTCTTCTATATCGCCATACTTTAGAATAAATCCATCAGCAATATCTGCTGGCTCGTTATCTACAGTTAGAGAGCCACCTTTTTCTTTTGCAATATCTAAAGCTTTCGCTTCAAAATCAGATGGAATTCTATCTAAATCTTTTTTAGAGAAACAAATCTTTCCATCCTTATCTTGAACATTTCCCTTTAACACATTTAGGACAGTTGCAAAATAAGAATCTGTATCTTGATTTTTAAGTTCATCCAATGCTCTTGCAATTACTTCATCAATCACTTCGCCTTTAGCTTTAAGTAGAGCATTTCTCTGTTTAAACTCGCCGTTAGAAACCACTTTTTCCTCAAATAAATCTTGATCTCTTTTTGCTTGATCTAAGATATTTTTGATTTCTTTGTCGGTCTCTTTTTTGGCTTCGGCTAAAACACTAGCTCTGTAGCTTTCAGCGTCCTTTTTGATAAGTTCGATTTCGTCCCTGGAATTGGATTTAATTTTCTTTACAATATTATCTAATCCACTCATTGTAATTCTACTTTCAATTTATTTTAGTGCGATTCCGTTTACTGCTAGGAATGAGATAAGTAGCGCTAGGATAGCGTATGTCTCAACCATGGCTGGTAGAAGCATTGCCTTAGCAAACTGATCTGGCTTCTTAGCAATAATACCGATTGAAGCTGCACTAGTTTTACCCTGGTACTTACCTGAGATAAGTCCAACGATAGCGATTGGTAGACAAGCTGCCAAAATCTCTAGTCCCTGGATAGCTGTTAGTTCAACTGCACCACTACCAATGATTCCAATCTTTGATAGTGTAACGAAACCAATAAGTAGTCCGTAAAGACCCTGTGTACCAGGTAGTAGTTGCATTACCAATACCTTCGCAAACTTAGATGGATCTTCGCTCATTACTCCTGCTGCTGCTTGTCCTGCTATACCAACACCGATAGCTGAACCAGCACCTGCCAAAAGCACTGCCAAAGCTGCACCTAAAATTGCATAAACGATTCCTTGACTTGTAAAAAAGTCTCCCATTGTTGTTGCTGCTGCTAATAACATAATAAAAACCTCTCTTTTTATATATTTACTATTCTACGAATAGTTGTTAACTCTTTTTAACCTTTACATATTTTGTATCTTCTTTAAATGGCTTGAACTCTCTTCCGCCGCCCTCGTAGAACTTTCCAAAGAACTCTACAAACTGCAAACGGTTCGTGTGAACATATGCACCTAGCAAGTTGATTGCCATATTAAATGTATGTCCAATAATGAATACTACGACAAATAGTATTACACCAAGCACTGACTTTCCACCCATAGCGGCCATTGTATTAATAACTGATGCGATAACTCCAGTAGCTAGTCCCAAAGCCAAAAGTCTTGAGTATGATAGCAAATCACTTAGCCAACTTGTCACATCATATAAACTGTAGAAACCAAGTAATACTCGTTTAAACGGATTCTTTCTTCCTCTTCCGCCTGTAACCAAAATTCCTAACATTCCAACAATCGTCATAATCTTCGCTGTTAAATTAAGCCATGCCGGAAACTCGATTTGACTACCTGAAAGTGAAGCAAAGATAGATGTTGGTACAAGCATTAGTATCAATCCTATTAAGAACAAATACCAAAATACGGCATCTGCAAAGAATCCATAAACATCTTTGTTCTTTAAATCCTGATACCCTTTAATACCAAGTCCAGTAAACAAATGTATAATACCGATAATCATACAATAGATTAACAATTGCATTGGTTGTTTAATCGGCTCAAACCATACTGACTGTATATTAAACTTTGTGCCAAAGAATGTATCTGATATAACATATATGGCATCGCCAAAGTAACCACCAAACAATATTCCCCATATAAGCGTTGAAATACCACAGTACTTAAACATTCTTAATGATTTTGCCATAGACTCTGACATATTTGGATATTTCTTAAGCACAATAAATGTGGCCAAGAACATAATTAATCCATATGCCGCATCACTTAGCATCATACCGAATAGTATGTAGTAGAATATCGATGTAATAGTAGTTGGATCTATCTCAAATCTATTTGGATATCCAAAGGCTGTTACCACACCTTCCACTGCTCCAGAGAACTTATTATTCTTCAAAAGCACTGGTGCTTCTTCATCTACGTAATCTTCTGTATCTACATATGCTGTATATTTGTTTTCTAATGTAGCCTTTATTTCATCCACTTCATTCTCTGGTATAGAACCAGTAATAACGAATGTGTGTTTACTCTGTTCTAGTTCACCTAGTACTTTGTATTTGTCTGCACGTACTCTGTAATAGTCAGCCACTTCCTCTATTCTGAATTTCAAATCTTCTTTAGCCTTAATGCGGTTTGTTAGATTTTCTATTTCAGCTTTATGTGTAGTGATTCTCTCATTACGTCTTCTAATAGACTCAGTTGGAAGATGATGTGTATAGTAAACTGGCTTTGTAAAGTCTAGTTTCCTTAATGCATCTTCAGTTTCCTCTTTTACTTCTTTATCAGTAATAACTGCTATATAAGTCTGGGTATCATCACTACTTACTATTTTTACTTCTGTCTCCTCTGGGAAGCCTTCCACCTGAGAAACTTTAATATTTAATTCTTCCTGCGTATAAGCACCTGGAATAATTCCAAGTAACAAATCTGTAGTTCTAGTTCCTCTTGTATTCATTGGAATATCTAGACTAGTCCATGGTTCAATAGATATCTTTTCATCTTCGCACTTTGCAATCTCAAGATTTAGATCATCAATCTCTTTACCATAGTTTGTAATCTCTTTGGCTTCTGCCACCAAATCTCTATGAGTTGATTCAATTCCAATAAACTCATCTTCAGAAATATCAGTCTTACCCTTTAGGGAATCAAACATTCCAGTTTTTTCTTCTGAATACAAAGAAAGAACCTCAAGTGCATTCTCACAAGAAACAACACTCCTCTCAAAAACGGAGATTTGTGTGGCTGTATTCATCTTTTCAAAATCTTCTTCTTCAAATTTTGAAATCTCAATACAACCTTTTCTTTGAATGTACTCTAAGATTCTCTTTCTATCTTCTTTCAAAGCACAGATATTTATTTTTTTCATTTTCTGTACTGACATAATCTTCCCTCGTGTAGTTTTTCACACCCCTTTTTACTTAACCGATAGCTTCCTTAACTAGTTCAACAGTCTCATCCATTTTAGACTTTGCGTTTGTCTTTAAATCTGTTACTAGATTTTCTATCTCTCTATCTTTATTCTCTTCGATAGTCTTGCATTTATTCTCAAGCTCTTCCATTTCTTTGGCGGCCTGTTCCTTGGCAAGATTAATAGACTCATCACTCACTTGCTTTGCTTCCTTTTCCACATCAGCCTTTGAGTTTTCAGCCTCTGCCTTGGCATTTCTTACCATTTCGTCTGCTTCTTTTTCTGCTTGTTTTACTGCATCAATCGCATCTTTCAACATAACTTTATCCTCTATCTTAACTGCATTTTCAAATCTCTTCTAGCCTCGCGCTCTTGGTCTTTTTTCTTAATGTCTACTCTCTTATCTGCTTTTTTCTTACCCTTAGCTAGTCCAATTTCTACTTTCACTAGACTACCTTTAAAATAAACTTCCAACGGAACTAATGTGTATCCTTGTTCATTTATCTTTCCAGCTATCTTTGAAATCTCATACTTGTGAAGTAGAAGTTTTCTAATTCTAAGCGGATCTTTGTTAAAAATGTTTCCCTTCTCGTAAGGATTAATGTGCATACCGTGAATTAGTACTTGTCCATTTTTAACTCTTATGAAGGCTTGCTTAATACTGCAGTGTCCTTGTCTTAGCGATTTGACCTCTGTCCCAACTAATTCAATACCTGCTTCATAAGTCTCCTCGATAAAATAATCGTGGCGAGCTTTTTTATTTTTTGCAATTGAACGTATTTCCTCTGCCTTCATTTTGTCCTCTTACCATAAATCTCGCACAAGATACATTATACCACTTTTAACACATATTTTAACCGATTTTTACTTATATTTATTAAGTATTTTTCTGCTTAAATAAAGCTAAAATCTATGGTTTTTGATACCTTGCTTGCGCTATCTACTACTATACTTACCTTTTCTCCTAATTTGTATACTTTTCCACTATGTTCTCCCACTAACATCATGTTTTCTTCGTCAAAGTCATAGTGATCGTCAGTTATATTTGAAATGTGAACTAGCCCCTCAATAGTGTTATCTAGTTCCACATACACACCAAAATTTGTAACACCTGAAATGATCCCTTCGAAAGTCTCGCCTATATGTTCTCTCATATACTCAGCCTTTTTCATCTTCTCAGTGTCTCGCTCCGCATCATCAGCCCTTCTCTCATTTATGCTGCAATGCTTTGTCACATCATCCAATATATTCTTGTAATGATTTATCTTTTCATCATTCATCTCACCGTGAAGACTCTGCTTTATAATTCTATGAATCTGCAAGTCAGGATATCTTCTAATAGGCGATGTAAAGTGACAATAATACTTTGCAGAAAGTCCATAATGACCTTTGTTATATGGCTCATAAACAGCCCTTTGCATCGAGCGAAGCATCATTCTGCTAATCAACGGCTCTTCTGGTGTATCTTCCACCTGCGCCAAAAGCTTTTGAAGCTCCTTTGGATGCATCTTTCCATTTGAAGTCTTTAAGTTGTATCCAAAGTTACTTGCAAACAAAGATAGTGCTTTCATCTTCTTAGGGTCAGGTTCTTCATGGTTTCTGTAGACAAACGGAATATCCTGCCAATAGAAGTTTTCAGCCACAGTCTCATTGGCCGCTAGCATAAAGTCCTCTATTATCTTTGTCGCTCTATTTCTAATGTATGGTGTAATAGAAACTGGCTTACCCTTAGCATTAAGTTCGATATTACACTCTCTTGTTTCAAAATTTACTGCACCACGATGGTTTCTTCTCTTACGAAGGATGTGTGATAGTTCATACATAAGATTAAAGAAATCCACATAACCCTCGTTTCTAGCCTCTGCCTCTGGGTCGTGTTCTATCACCGCATTTACTTCTGTGTAAGTCATTCGTCTATCCACATTTATAACAGTTTCTGCCATTTCATATGAATCAATCTTTCCATCAGCATTAATTGTCATAATGCAACTGAGCGCTAATCTATCTTCACCTTGGTTTAGTGAACAAATACCATTCGATAACCTTCTTGGAAGCATTGGAATAACTCTATCTACCAAATAAACACTAGTAGCTCTATTGTATGCTTCATCATCTAGCGCAGAGTATTCTGTCACATAATGAGATACATCTGCTATATGAACACCTAGAATATACTGCTCACCTTCTTTTCTAAGAGTTATAGCATCGTCTAAATCTTTGGCGTCCTCGCCATCTATTGTAACTGTACGTTCGTTTCTTAAATCTAGTCTTCCCTCTATATCTTTTTCAGATACCTTATCAGGAATTCTTTCAGCCTCATATTGAACTTCCTCGTCAAACTCACTTGGAATTTCATATTCATTTACAATCGATAATATATCAACTCCAGGATCACTTACATGACCTAGAATCTTTACAACTTCACCTTCAGGCTTTCTGCCCTTTTGGCCATAGTCTGTAATCTTTACAATTACTTTATGTCCATTGATAGCTCCGTGCTTATTTTTCTTTGAAACATAAATATCTTGAGCTATCTTTTTATTGTCCGGAAGCACATATCCAAAGCTTCTGTTGTCCTGAAAATATCCAACTAGCTCAGTAATCTCATGAGAGACTACCTTTACCACTTTGGCTTCTTTTCGTTTACCACGTGTGGATGGGAAAACCTTAATTAGAACAGTGTCATGATGAAATGCACCGTTCTTATAGTTTTCCGGCACAAAGAAATCCTCATCCATACCTTCTACTTCCACAAAACCAAAGCCCCTGTCATTACTAATGAAAAGGCCTTCTATCAGATTATCCTTGTTAGAATTATCTTTGTGATTTAAGTATTCAATTGTGCTTCTTTCTTTTTCGTCCATAACTAATAAAAAAGGGATGTAGTAAACACTACACCCCTAATAGAAAACATATTTAATACTCTACCATTTAATAAAGTCCATATTAAGAACAATAGAAAGTACGAAGAATAAAACTACCATAATTTTTGTAGCCTTTTCTAGTTTACCTTCCATAGAACGGCCTTTATTTTTTCCCCAATATGTCTCTGCAGCACCAGAAATAGTTCCACCTAGTCCTGCTTGTTTTCCTTCTTGAAGTAGTATTACTACTGTTAATCCTAATGAAATAACAATAAATACTATTGTTAATGCTATTGTCCAAGCCATAAGCTTACCTCCATATTACTTTTCAGCACGAATTATACTACCACACTGACTAGTAAAAATCAACTAAAATTCCTATTTAATAAGTAGTGAATGTCCTGTCATTTCCTTAGGCTGTTCCATGCCCATCATATCTATCATAGTAGGTACGATATCAGCTAAAACGCCACCTTCTGCCAACTTAACTCCTGGGTCAGCATTTACCAAAATGAATGGAACAGGATTTGTAGTATGAGCTGTGTGTGGCTCACCTGTTTCGTAATCAATCAACTGCTCTGCGTTTCCGTGATCAGCTGTAATAAACATCTGTCCACCAACTTGCTCTACAAAGGTAACAACTTCTCCCACACACTCATCAATAGCCTCAATTGCTTTGATTGCTGCAGGAAGAACACCTGTGTGTCCAACCATATCTGGGTTAGCAAAGTTACAAATAATTACGTCGTAATCTCCATCCACAATAGCCTTTGATAGCTCGTCACACACTGTATAAACGCTCATTCTAGGCTTTTTGTCGTATGTTGGAACATACTTTGGAGAATCTACCAATACTCTATCTTCGTTCTTATTTGGCTCTTCTATACCGCCGTTAAAGAAGAATGTTACGTGAGCATATTTCTCTGTCTCAGCTATTCTAGCTTGCTTCATACCGTTGTTTGCAATCCACTCACCAAATGTATTTACAATCTCTTCTTTCTTGAATGCAATATCTGTATTTGGAATAGTTACGTCATATTCTGTAAAGCAAACGTATACTAAATCTAATTTCTTCTCTCTATTGAATCCGTCAAAGTCGTCTGCGCAGAATGCTCTAGTTATTTGACGAGCTCTATCTGGACGGAAGTTACAAAATACTACTGAGTCGTTATCTTGAATAGTAGCTACTGGCTTTCCATCTTTTTCTATAACTGTTGGAAGCATAAACTCATCAGTTACATCCTGAGCATAAGAATCTTTGATAGCCTGAACTGGATCTGTAGCCTTTACGCCCTCGCCCTTTGTGAGCGCAACGTAAGCTTTCTCTGTACGATCCCAGTTTGTATCTCTATCCATTGCATAGTAACGACCACTAACTGTAGCTACTTCACCCACACCAATCTCTGCCATCTTATCAACCATCTGTTGCATATAATCAGCAGCTGATGCTGGAGGTGTATCTCTTCCATCTAGGAATGCATGGAAATATACTTTTTCAATGCCAAATTTCTTTGCCATCTCAAGCACGCCATACATATGTGTATTGTGACTGTGAACTCCACCGTCTGAAAGCAGTCCATAGAAATGAAGTGCGCTGTCATTCTTCTTAACATTTTCCATAGCCTTTACTAAAGCTTCATTTTCAAAGAATGTACCCTCTTCTATCTCTTTTGTAATACGAGTTAACTCCTGGTAAACAATTCTACCAGCACCCATATTCAAGTGACCAACTTCTGAATTTCCCATCTGTCCATCAGGTAGTCCTACTGACATTCCACTAGCACTTCCTTGAACAAATGGATACTCTTTCATAAGTCTATCCATCACTGGAGTTTTTGCCTGCTTAATAGCGTTTCCTTCTTCTTTTTCATTTAGTCCATATCCGTCTAGGATAAGTAACACTGTTGGTTTCTTCATTATTTTACCTCTTATTAATTATCTATTCCTCCACCTGATTGTGGATCAAACAATGAGTTAATTGTTGATTCTGGTTCATTTGTTGGGAATTGAATAGCCGAAGCTGTTGTCTCCTCATTTGGCGCTGGTCTAGTTGGCTGTTCTGTTGGTGTTGGTCTTGTAGGTTGCTGTGTTGGAGCAATTGTAGTTGTTGGAGGAACTGGCCAAACAATCTGAGTTCCATCTCCACAGTAAATACTCTTAACACCAAACTTAGCCGCTACCACATTCTTTTCGTTTCTTTCGCCGTTTCCTTTGAAGATGACGAAATCGTAACCTTTATATTTCTTATTGTATTCATTTCCGCACTTTGATGATTTGTTTTCAACCATCGCTCTGTACTGTGCTTCCGTGATACTTATTTTAGTCTTTCCGTAACTGCTTCCAGCTTTCACATTTTTCTGAACGCCAAAGTAAATTGCGTTTCTCTTAATATTTGTGAAACTGTTTCCTTTAATTGTAATGCCCTGGATTCCACCGCCAGAAATACCGTGTGAACCTGAGCTGTAACTTAGGTTACTTGATTTTCCGATTGTGTTAAAGCTGTTGTTCTGAATTGTAGCATTCTGCCAGTTAAGAACAAACACGCCATTATCATAAATGTTATTAAAAGCATTGTGAATAACTTTTACATTCTGATGATAAACATGCTTTCCACCCTTTTGTGAATACTTGTGAGTTCCAACACCTCTTGTTGTTCCGTTGAATGTGTTGTTTTGAATTGTAACGTTTGCACAAGGTGTTAAATCTTTCTTAACCCACTTAAGTGGAATACCATGAGTCTTTGCATCAGGTGTATCGACGTTAATCGCCTCTTTGTTGTAATTCTTTTTCTTTGTCTTAGCCACGGCTGCGCCGAAGTAATTGTTGTGAATGTTTACATTTCTTGAACCGTTTACCTCTATGTAGTGATCTCCGTTCATACCTTTGAAAGTAATTCCTGAAATCTCTACTCCATCATTGTGAGCGCAAGCTATACACATTCCATATTTTTTCTTCATGTCAAAGGTAACTTTGCCTTGGGCAATAAACTTAACGTTCTTTGAACCCTTGTAACCCTTAACACTATTCTTCTTCATAGATTTTTTCTTTGGAACTATTTGCCACATACCACTAGCAGCTTTTTGACCTTTAATTCCAGTCTTGCTAGTTTTAACAAACTTAACTCCACTCTTGAAAATGATTGTGATGTTTGAAGGAACACAGATAGCATTACAGATTTTGTAAGTGCCTTTCTTTATAGTAAGAGTTCCGCCGCCCTTCTTTCTCATCTTCTCTAAGTATGAGTTTAGTCCTAAGTAATCGCTTGTATACTTGTTTGCATGTGAATGGTATGTCTTTTTAGCCATCTTCTTCAAAGCTTTTTTATTTACTGTGAAGTTAGCTTTTGAATACGCTGGCTGATAAACACTAACAGATGCAACCACTAAAACGATTATTAATAATAAACATTTAACCTTTTTCATAGCTTGTCTCCTTAGTTGAAAGTCCTCATTGCTCGTCTATTATCTTATCATAAGAATTTGATAAAAGCCTTAGTCTAACGACCAAGGCTTTTGTATTATTTGTTGTAATTTACAATCTTTCCAAAGTCAGCCTTAAGACTAGCTCCACCAACTAATCCACCGTCAATATTTGGCTTAGCCAAAAGTTCAGCAGCATTGTCAGC
>JAFWIO010000040.1 GCA_017514785.1 Eubacterium sp.
AAAGTCTTTGTCTTTCTTTGCCTGAGCACGCTTTTCAATCATCTCATTAATGTAGTCTTCATCGCCCTGTGCCTCTTCTTCTTTTTCTAAGATGATTCCAAGCACATCTGTAAGCTCAGTTAAAATTTCATACATTGCCTCAGCAAACTGTTTTGTGCTATCAGATGATACATTGCTGTTTGAATATTTAACCAAGTCAAAGACAGCAGCTATAGCATTTGCAGTGTTGTTATCATCATCCATTGCCTCTTCAAACTTCTTAACAAATTCTGAAGCGCCATTTACTATCTCGCGCTCTTCGTCTGTTAAAGGTTCATCCTTACCACTTGTAATCACATCGCGAAGTTTCTCCGCTGCAGTTAAGATTCTATCCAAACCATTCTTTGCAGACTCCATCAAGTCATCGCTGAAGTTAAGCGGACTTCTGTAGTGTGCGCTTAGCATAAAGAATCTCAATACCTGTAAATCATACTTTTCAGAAATATCTCTAACTGTAAAGAAGTTTCCAAGTGACTTAGACATCTTCTTATTATTTATATTTAAGAATGCATTGTGCATCCAGTACTTTGCAAAAGGAACACCATTTGCACACTCACTCTGTGCAATCTCATTTTCGTGGTGAGGGAAAATTAGGTCTTCGCCGCCGGCGTGAATATCAATCTCATCGCCCAAGTACTTCTTAGCCATAACAGAACACTCTGTATGCCAACCAGGTCTACCATCTGACCAAGGTGAATCCCATGAAGGCTCACCCTCTTTCTTAGGTTTCCAAAGAACGAAGTCTAGCGGATCTTCCTTTGACTCTTCGCCCACTACCTTAATATCTCTGTGACCTGCTTCTAGGTCATCTATATTTTTCTTTGATAGTTTTCCGTAATCTTTGAACTTTCTAGTTCTAAAATAAACTGTGCCGTCTTTGTCGTACGCGTAACCTTTGTCGATTAGAGTTCCAATAAGAGAAATCATTCCGTCAATCTCTTCTGTAGCTTTTGGATGTGTAGTGGCTGGCATTATGTTCATACCCTCCATATCCTTCTGGCACTCTTTGATGTATCGCTCTGCTATCTCATCGGCACTCACGCCTTCCTCTATAGCAGCGTTAATGATTTTGTCGTCCACATCCGTGAAGTTTGAAACATAGTTAACTTCATATCCCTTGTACTCGAGATATCTTCTAAATGTATCAAACACTATCATTGGTCTAGCGTTTCCAATATGAATCAAGTTGTACACTGTAGGTCCACAAACGTACATTGATACTTTGCCTTCCTCTAGTGGTACAAACTCTTCTTTTTTTCTTGTTAATGTATTATATATTTGCATATCTACTCCTAAATATAATCATTTATAAATACTGTACTCTTCTCAGCCACACTTGGGAGTCCTTCTATTTGATTGTAACCAAAAATGTGCGCTGTTAGTTCACCGATAGTTACATCAATTTCTGGCATCACATCATCATCTAATCTGTCCATCTTTACTGAGCCGTGATGATATGTGAATCTAAATGTTCCATTGTTCTCTTCGATAACTGGATCTGAAATGCGAATGATTACTGAACCATTTCCATAGAAGCCAAGCATACGAAGCGTTTTTCTAACACTCATAATTCTAGCCATCAAATAAGGTCTTCCCTCATTCTCGTAATAGCTCATTGACTGAATACTTGGGTCTAGCACTTCTTCATAAATCTTGTTATCAATCCAAACTCTGTAACCCATGATTACTTTGTTCTCGACATAGATTTCTATCTCGCCGCCTTCTAATTCAATCAACTCTGCGAGTTCTTTGAAGTAGTCGGCATCCTTCGACAAAGTAACCTTATATTTACTCTCAGTGTTTGACTTTGCAAAAATTGAAAGTCGAACTAAATCTGAGTGGTCAGCTTTTCTTAAGATAAGTGAGTGTGTAGCCTTCTTCCAGTTCTCCATTGGTTTAGTGAATGGCTTATCCATAACAAACTCGAATCCAAACTTTCTAAAAGCATTAGCGTTGGTCTGATCTGTTGGAATAAGATATGTGAAAGCTTCCATGTCTTGATACATATCTTTAATAACAGTGTTCATTAAATCTCTCATACATCCTTCGCCGCGGGCGTACTGTTTCGTGCCCACTCCGTAAATGTACATTACGCGAGACTTCAATTTTCCAATGACCGCTGTCTTAGGTATCAAATGAAGAGCGCTCACTAACTGACCGTCCTTCTCGTTTACCGCGACAAAGTTGTTAGGAAGTCTGTTTGTAAAATAGTAATCGGTCAATGCTTTTGAGTCCGCAAAACATTCTTCGTAAAGGTCGCGAATATTCTGTTTTTCATTTTGCTCTAAATACCTAATCATTTTTCCTCGCCTTACATGATTAATATGAAAAACTAAATACTTCTACTGTCTTCAATCAATGCAACCGCCTGAGATGCAATACCAAGTCCTTTACCTGTAAAACCTAGTCCCTCTTCTGTAGTTGCTTTAATGTTTACTCTATCCTCGCCAATGTTTAGTGCATCAGCAATGTTTGTTATCATTTGCTCTCTGTATGGAGCAATCTTTGGCTGCTCTGCCACTATGATGGCATCAATATTTCCAACTGTGTAGTTGTTAGCAGCAAGCAACTTTCTAACACTCTTTAGAAGTTCAATGCTTGAGATTCCTTCATACTCAGGATCTGTGTCTGGGAATAAGTGACCAATGTCTCCCATTCCTGTCGCACCAAGAATAGCATCCATTACAGCATGTACTAAAACATCTGCATCTGAATGACCTAGCAAACCTTTTTCATAAGGAATATCTACTCCTCCTAAAATCAGTTTTCTATCCTCCGCAAACTTATGTACGTCATATCCAATACCTACTCTCATATCAATACCTCGCTTAACAAAGCGCACAATTGCGCTAGTTTATATATTGTACCACACTTTATGCTAATTTTTAACAATAAAAGAGCAGGTCTTTCGACCTGCTTTAATGGCTGGAGAGAGACTTGAACTCCCGACACCACGGGTATGAACCGTGTGCTCTAGCCAGCTGAGCTATCCAGCCATAATGGGACCTACAGGGCTCGAACCTGTGACCCTCTGCTTGTAAGGCAGATGCTCTCCCAGCTGAGCTAAGATCCCTTTTGCATTTTGACTGCCTTACTAATATAAACTTTAATAAAAAAGTTGTCAAGCACTTTATATGGGTGTTATACTACACCTATGTTTAACAAAGAACGATTAAAACCAGAAAATCTAAAACAGACATGGCCTCTGTTGTATTTCTTTATATACATGCCATGGTTTATATTGTTGGAGAAGTCATATCCAGCGGATTATCCAGGTTTGCACATTATTCATATACCATTAGATGATGTACTACCATTTAATGAATGGTTCATCATTCCATATATTTTATGGTTTTTGTATATACCTGTTGTATTTATTTTTATCTACTTCCAAGGTAAAAATGAATTTTACAGACTTTGTGCATATGAATTCTTAGGAATGACAATCTGTCTAGTTATTTGTTCTGTATATCCTAACGGATTAAACTTAAGAATCAATCCTGCAGATATCAGTCACAACTTCTTGGGCAGCATAGTTAGATTTTTATATACAACAGACACGCCTACTAATGTACTACCAAGTATACATGTGTTCGCTACTATCTCAGCACACATTTGTCTAGTACATGGTCAAGGTCTAAAGAGCAAGGTCGGTAAACGAATTAAGATAGGCTCACTTATTTTAACAATATGCATTTGTCTATCAACTATTTTCTTAAAGCAACACTCAATCGTGGACTTAGTAACTGGAGCACTTCTATCGTTCGTTCTTTACTTTGTTATTTTCAAAATTGCTTTTAAGAATTTTGACTTTGGAGAATCAAA
>JAFWIO010000041.1 GCA_017514785.1 Eubacterium sp.
AATCTTTGTCGCTCTTCCTTTGTAATCTCATTAACCTTTTTATACTCATCAATTCCCGATAGTCTTATAATAATCGGAATTAGTTTTTTAGGCAACAAGTCATTTAAAGAATTGTTAAAGTTTTTATTTTTATACTTATCAAAATCTCTAAGGATTCTTTTATCAAGTGTTGATTCATCTAATGCTGGTTTTAAATCAATTGATATTATATATCCGTCTTCCATTTTGTCTGCGACAAAGGAACTGGCACTAAGCACTAACGGACCACTCACGCCAAAATGAGTAAATATCATTTCTCCTAAGTCTTCATATAAAGTTTTATCACCTTTAAGCAATTTTAAATTTACATTTTTTAAAGACAAACCTTGTAGTTCTTTGCAGTAGTCTTCCTTAATATTAAATGGAACTAACGATGGATATGTTTTCGTTGTTTTGTGATCAAACTGCTTTGCCCATTTATATCCATCACCCGTGGAACCTGTTGATTTATATGAAAGTCCACCCGTGGCAATTATTAGCGAGTCACAAGTATACTCATCATTTATTTTAAATTCATCATATTTAGTAATGTCTTTTACTTCATAGTTTAAAACAACACTTACTCCTAGAGAATCTAGTTGTTTCTTAAGTGCTTTAATAACATCTGATGATTTATCGCTTTTAGGAAAAACCCTATTTCCGCGCTCTACTTTAGTTTTAACACCTGATTCTTCTATCAACGAAATAATATCATCAGAATCAAATGCATTGAATGCGCTGTACATAAACTTAGGGTTAGACATTAAATTGTTCATATGAGAATTGATGTCTGATGCATTAGTTAAATTACATCTACCTTTTCCCGTAATAAACAATTTCTTTCCTAGCTTTTCATTTTTCTCTAGTAGTGTTACATCATTACCGTTTTTCTTTGCAGCTATCGCCGCCATCATGCCAGATGCACCACCGCCTATAACAATTACTCTACTCATAATAAAATAACAAAAAGGGCAGATAAACTGCCCTTTATTTTATACAGGGTAAGCCCCGTTTTCTTTATCCATTTTCTTTGGGTCAATTTTACTCTGTTGTGCCTCTCTGTATTCGAAGAAGTCTTTTGCTACCTCAGGGAACAATGCATATGTAAGCACATCTTCATCCTGTTGCTTCCACTGTTTTATTTCTTCTTCGTATTTTGGAAGAGCTGGCTCAAGCAAGTCTGCAGGTCTGCATGTGATTGGCTTTTCATCACCTATGGCTTTCTTCTGAACTTCCTCGTTAAATGGTTTAACAGTCTGTCCATATTTTCCAGCCAACAAATCTTTTGCCTGCTGGTTAATCATCTTATATCTCTCACCCATAACTACGTTTAATACAGCCTGTGTACCAACGATCTGTGATGATGGAGTAACCAAAGGTGGTTCACCAAAGTCCTTACGAACTCTTGGCACTTCCTCTAGCACTTCTTCGAACTTATCTGAAGCACCCATCTCATCAAGTTGAGAAACAAGGTTTGAAAGCATTCCACCAGGAACTTGGTAAAGCAATGTGTTAATGTTTACACCCATTACCTTTGGACTTAGAAGTCCGTTTTCCAAACACTCTTCTCTATATGGTTTAAAGTAGTCTGCTACTTCTTTTAACGCTTTCATATCAAGGCCAGTATCATATTCTGTGCCTTTGAATGTCTCAACCATAACTTCTGTAGGTGGCTGAGATGTACCCATTGATAATGGAGAGATGGCTGTATCAATAATATCAGCACCAGCCTCCACAGATTTTAGATATGTCATCTGCGCAACACCTGATGTACAGTGTGTGTGCATTTCAATTGGGATATCTGTTCCATCTTTTAGAGCATTAACTAACTCTGTTGCTGCATATGGAGTTAGTAGTCCTGCCATATCTTTTACACAAAGTGAGTCTGCACCCATATCTTCAATACGCTTAGCAATGTCTTTCCAATAATCTAATGTGTAAGCATCACCTAAAGTGTATGACAAAGCAATCTGAGCTTCAGCTCCTTCTTTCTTTGCAGCCTTTACAGCAGTCTCTAAGTTTCTCAAGTCATTTAGACAGTCAAAGATTCTGATAATATCAATTCCGTTTGAAACTGATTTCTGTGTGAAATACTCAACCACATCATCTGGGTAATGGTTGTATCCCAAAATATTTTGACCTCTAAACAACATTTGAAGTTTAGTATTCTTAAATCCATCGCGAAGTTTTCTTAATCTCACCCATGGATCTTCTTTCAAGAATCTAAGTGCAGCATCAAATGTAGCTCCACCCCAACACTCTACAGCGTGATATCCAATCTTGTCCATCTTGTCGACAATTGGAAGCATCTCCTCTGTAGGCATTCTAGTTGCTATCAAAGACTGATGAGCATCTCTTAATGCTGTTTCTACTATTTTGATTTTCTTAGCCATAATTTTCCCTCGTTTATTTTTAAATTATTTTATATACCAAATATCGCCATAAATGTACCGGCTGCCACGGCTGTACCAATAACACCAGCCACGTTAGGTCCCATAGCATGCATCAACAAGAAGTTTGATGGATCTGCTTCTGTTCCCACTTTCTGTGATACTCTGGCTGCCATTGGAACGGCAGATACACCAGCAGATCCAATAAGTGGATTAACCTTACCTCGTGTAGCCACGCACATAATCTTACCAAACAATACACCGGCTGCTGTACCAATACAGAATGCCAACAAACCTAAAATTACAATCTTGATTGTACTTACATTTAGGAATGCCTCCGCACTAGTAGTTGCACCTACTGATGTACCAAGTAAGATAACAACTATATACATAAGAGCATTTGACGCAGTATCTTGTAACTGACGTACAACTCCTGATTCTCTAAACAAGTTACCAAGCATCAACATACCAACTAGTGGTGCTGTGGTTGGAAGAATCATACAAACTACAATCGCAACGATTATAGGGAACAAAATCTTTTCTAGTTTGCTAACTGGACGAAGTTGTTCCATCTTGATTTTTCTTTCCTTCTCAGTTGTGAGAAGTTTCATAATAGGTGGCTGTATGATAGGAACCAGGGACATATACGAATATGCCGCCACCGCAATCGGTCCAAGTAACGCCGTCTGTCCTAATTTACCGGCAAGGAAGATAGATGTAGGTCCGTCTGCACCACCAATGATTGAAATGGCTGCAGCTGCCTTTCCACCAAATCCCATAAATATAGCAAAGAAATATGCGCCGTAAATACCAAACTGTGCCGCTGCACCCAACAAGAAACTCTTAGGATTAGCAATCAGTGGTCCAAAGTCTGTCATAGCACCAACACCCATAAAGATAAGTGATGGCAATATACTCCATTCATCAAGTTTGAAGAAGTAATATAACAAACCGCCTGTTCCATCTTCACCTACTGGTGCCTTGATAATATCAGGATAGATATTAACTAAAAGCATACCGAAAGCTATAGGAACAAGTAATAATGGTTCATATCCTTTTTTTATTGCAAGAAATAGGAAAACACAAGCAATGGCAATCATAATGTAATTGCCCACAGACAAGTTTAAAAACGCTGTCTGATTAACTAGGTTATCCAGTGTTTCTGTAAAATTCATAAGTACCTCCAAAGACTAAATATTATTAGTCTTCTAATTACATAGTCGCAAGAACTGCGCCTGATTCAAACTCACTACCAACTTCTACTTTGATACTAGCAATTGTACCGTCCTGTGGAGCTACAACAGAGTTTTCCATCTTCATAGCTTCAAATACCATAATAGTATCGCCCTTGCTTACTTGCTCTCCTGGCTTAATCTTTATAGACATAACTTTACCTGGCATTGGAGCCTTGATTTGAACATCACCATCGTTTCCAGATACAACTGGTGCAGGTGCTTCTACTGGCGGAGCTGCTGGTCCTGGTGCACTAACTGGTGCGCTAGCAACTTCACCCTTTTCTTCAACTGTTACGTCATAAGCTTTTCCATTTACTGTAATTGTATAACTCTTCATTTTGTTTTCCTCCAAAATACTTATTATCTTCTCTTTATTGATCTAACTACAAAACTATCTGTAGATTTTTTCTCTAGTGATGCGATGGCTGCTGTAACTACTGCCACAAGTTCGCTATCATCCACTTCCTCTTTTGGCTTTTGAACCGTATCAAATGATCTAGGTCCCGTATCCATCTTTTTCTTTCTTTTAACTATCTTTTTAACTTTAGGGAATAAGTTAAAACATGAAATCACTAAGAAGATGAATATCAAAACTGCAAATACAGTTCCCATACCTATCAAAGTGTTTGAACCAGCTTGAGCTAGTTTTTCACCTGTAGAGTATTTAGCGTCAAATGTCATTTCATATAATGTTATTGCATTGTGATTCTCTTCATCGAATTTATACAATGATGTAACTGTGGCATCTCTCTTTGTACAATCAAGTGAAGTTGTTACATTGATTTCACCATTTACATAGCTACACTCTGTATCCTTTTTTATAGATTTAACCTTGCCACACTCTTTGTGAAATTTCTTAACAGTGTCTTCAAGTTTTTTCTCTAATCTTTCTTGATCTAGCGCATACTTGGTTTGGTCAATTTGTCTTGTCTGGTTATATAACTTAGGATTCTTCTCATAAGCGTTTGCCACAAGATTAATCTGTATTTCACGAAGATCTTTTTCATCATATGCAGTTTTATCATTATTTTTCTTACATCCTACTAGGCACAAGCATAATGCCATACAAATGCAAGAAAGATATATAATTCGTTTCATCTTAGATCTCCTTTGTATAAAGCATCTCAAATGCTCCAATTAGGTATTTTCTAGTATCGATTGGTTCAATAATTGAATCAATATAACCTCTAGCAGCAACATTTTGAATGTTACCTTGAAGTTTATCAAATTCACTCACCTTACTACTGTCGCCATACATAACCTCGGCAGCTTTCTTAGGCTCCATAACCGAAACCTTTGCCTTAGGCCAAGCATAAACCATATCAGCACCCAAAGCTTTTGAATTCATAATCATATATCCACTTCCAACAGCTTTGCCAACTATTAAATTAACTTTTGGAACTGTAGCGTTCGAGAAAGCAAACACAAGGTTTGATGCTTCGCTCACGCCATCCTTTTCAGTCTCAAAACTTGAATCGAAACCTTCACAGTTTGTCAAAGTCAAAATTGGAAGTCCAAGTGAGTCACAAGTAATTACAAAGTCTGAGGCTTTCTTAAGTCCATCAGTTGTAAACTTGTTTTGACCGTCAAATTCTTTGTTTGCAACTACACCTACTGTTGCACCATTTAATTTGATAAATGCTGTAACAATATCTTCTGAAAAATCTTTCTTTACTTCTATAACAAAACCATCATCTGATAGTTCCTTAATAGCATTAATAGGATTTGAAACTTTTTCTTCTATATCTACTCCGCGGTTTAGATCATCTGTCACATCTACATCTACTGCAGGAACTGATGAGTTAGATGGGATAGTCGAAATTAAGTTTCTAACACTTGTATAAATTTCAGTCTCTGGAAGAACAAAGTCTACATTTCCAACTTCTGCCTGGTACTTTGCAGAAGAACTATCAACAGTCTTGTTGTCTGCAATAGTGTTTGGTGAATTAACAAATAACTTTGCACTAGTCTCTTCCATATATGTAAAGTCTGATAATTTAGATAAAACGCTCAAAGCTCCACCGCACTCGCCAAATAACATAGTGATCTGTGGAACAACACCGTAAGCGTTTGATTGCATAAAATAAATCTGGCCAAAAGCTTCAAGCGCATCTACTGACTCTTGAACTCTAAAACCAGAACTATCAATAAGACCTATGATAGGTGCTCCCATATCAATGGCCTTGTCATATATATTCATAATCTTCTTTGCATGCATCTCACCTATAGAGCCGCCTAGTACATCTGGATCTTGGCTGTAAACAAATACTAACTCGCCATTTATTAGTCCATATCCAGTAACTACTCCGTCTGATGGTGTTTCAGTTTCGTTAACGTTAAAATCGGTGCTTCTAGCCTTAACTAGAGCCCCTATCTCTACAAAACTGTTGTCATCAAGAAGATTATTAATTCTCTCTCTTGCCTTTGTATTGCTCATCGATTTTCCCTCCAAAATTTATGTAAAATTGTTCTGTAACCCAATTTTTACCAAGTATTATACTAATACTTTAGGTGTCAATATTCAAGGTAAACTTTTTACCATAGTAATTGCATTTTTTATATGTAAAAACTGGGGTTAATAATTATAGTT
Organism: Eubacterium sp.; assembly: GCA_017514785.1. Taxonomy (GTDB): domain Bacteria; phylum Bacillota; class Clostridia; order Lachnospirales; family Lachnospiraceae; genus Eubacterium_G. Next base: position 6,234 of record JAFWIO010000041.1, read on the forward strand.
TTTGTACTCTTTTATCTAACCATTCTTTATTGATTGGCGTAAAGTTTTCATCCTCGAAATAAACCTTGTGCCATACTAGGAAAACATATACAGTCCAAATTCTTCTACTGTTATCTGCTTTTCCATTTTTATGATCTTCCATCAATTTTACAAGAATGTCTGTGTTGAAATATTTCTCAGCAGTTTCACTTGTAAGAACTGACAAAACTTTATTATAGTATTCATCTTCACAAAGCCACACTCTAATAGGAACTGGGAATCCCAATTTCTTTTTGTTAGCAGTCTTCTCTGGAATATGTTTCTTAGCTGCTATTCTAAATGCACGCTTTGTAGCTGCATCAGTCACTTTATACTCAGTAGGCAATCTCTTAGCATAGTTAAACACTTTGATGTCCAAGAAAGGAACTCTAGATTCCAAACAATGCGCCATACTCATCTTATCTGCTTTTAAAAGAATATCGCCCTGTAACCAGAAGTTAATATCGACATATTGCATCTTAGAAATATCGTCTAAGTTTTTAGCTTTATCGTATGTATGTGCAACCAAATCCTTTGGAGCAACATGTGTAAGATTAGTTTTCAAAAGTTTTTCTCTATCTTCCACAGAAAACATATTGGCATTTCCAATAAATCTTTCTTCCACACTTTTGCTACCTCGAATCAAGAAATCTCTACCTTTAACATCAGGTAACAACTTTGCAATACCAGCCAAACCTTTTCTAATAAACTTTGGAATATGCTGATAACCCTTTAGCGAAATAGGCTCATGATAAATGGTGTATCCGCCAAAGAATTCATCAGCCCCTTCACCTGACAATACAACCTTAATCTGTTCAGCCGCCACTTGATCCACAAAGTAAAGCGCTATACAAGATGGGTCCGCCAAAGGCTCATCCATATAGTACATAACTGTCTCAATTGAATTAAAGTATTCGTCGCTGTTAATTGTTTTGCTGAAGTTCTTCTTATTTAATTCTTCTACCAAACCTTCAGCATATCTTATTTCGTTATATTTACTCTTCTTATCTAAAAATCCAACAGTAAATGTTTTATCAGCTGGGAATTCTGAAACGACATAACTTGAATCTACACCACTAGATAAAAGTGATCCAACTTCTACGTCAGCTATCATGTGAGCATCTACAGTCTCGTGTACAACTTTTTCAATATCTGAAACTGTATCATCTAAACTCTTATCGTTCTTAGGTTTTAACTTTGGATCAAAAAATCTATGAATATCTAGATTTCCATCTTTTAATTCAAAGTAATGTCCAGCTGGAAGTTTGAATATTCCTTTGAAGAATGTTTCAGGTAAAACTGAATATTGGAAACTTAAGTATTGTTCCAAAGCTTCTTCATTCACCTGTCTTTCATATCCTGGAAAATCTAAAATAGATTTGATTTCTGAGCCAAAGACAAATGCGTTATTTACATTTGCATAATAAAAAGGTTTGATACCAAAATAGTCTCTGGCACCAAACAATGTGTTAGTTTTAGAGTCCCAAATAACAAATGCAAACATTCCACGAAGCATTGTTAGGAAATCTTTTCCATATTCTTCATATCCATGAATCAAACACTCTGTGTCTGAATCATTTGCAAAGGTATGACCTCTGCGAATCAAATCTTCTCTTAGCTCAAGGTGATTATAAATCTCACCGTTGAACACAATAGCCAAATCACCAGTCTCATTATACATGGGCTGAACTCCGTGATTTAAGTCAATAATGCTAAGACGTCTATGACCAAGGGCAGCTAAATCATCCACATACATTCCCATATCATCCGGACCTCTGTGAGCGATTCTATCTACCATTGTCTTTAGAATCTTTTTGCTATTATTCACTTTTCCAACAAATCCACATATTCCACACATAATAAACCTTTCTATTATCTAGCCTCTATAAATAATAAAAATTGATTACAATACTTTTTTAACCTCATCCTCTGAGATTACTTCGCTAATTAGCGTGCGTTCATCCATTGGATATTTTACGCCTTTAATTTCTTGATAGTCTTCATGACCTTTGCCGGCCAAAACTATAATATCGCCATCTTTCGCATTCATAATTGCATATCTAATGGCATCTTTTCTATCAGGCACTGTAGCATATTCGCCGTCTGCCTTTTTAACACCAATCAAAATATCATTAATGATATCCATTGGCTCTTCAAATCTAGGGTTATCAGAAGTAACAACTGTAAAGTCAGCAAGTTTTGATGAAACCTCACCCATTTCATATCTTCTGTCTTTACTTCTGTTTCCGCCGCAGCCAAAGATAGTAACAATTCGTTTTGGATTATATTCTTTCAAGCTTGTAAGCAAACTCTCCAAACTCATAGCATTGTGTGCATAGTCAATCATAAACACAAATCTGTCAGAAACTTTTACTATCTCTACACGACCTTTGACGCTGATGTCTATAAGCGCCTTTTGTATTACTCCTTTATCATCTGTTAAGTGTGAGCAAATTGCAATTGCACACAAACTGTTATAAACACTGAAAATTCCAGGCACATGAATTTCAACTGGCATTTCCATCTTGCCCGTCAAATCATATGAAACGCAAAGTTTGCCTGGCTTTGTAAATAATTCAATATTAGTTGCCTTAAAGTCAGCATCATTTTCAATGCCGTATGTTTCAACATCACATGTGGCACCTTCTAATATTTCTTTTGTATGTTTGTCATCTATATTAACTATAGCGTGCTTGCACTGCTTAAATAGCATAGCTTTGCACTGAAGGTAATGCTCAAAACTTGTATGTTCATTTGGACCAATGTGATCAGGCTCAAGGTTTGTAAAGATGCCGTAGTCAAATGTAAACCCAGCCACTCTATCTAGCATCAACGCTTGAGATGATACTTCCATAACTACACATTGCATTCCGGCATCAACCATTTTTCTAAACACCTCTTGAATAACAAATGACTCAGGTGTTGTGTTAGTTGTTTTTATTATCTCGTCACCATATACCGCCCCAATAGTTCCGATAAGTCCGGTTTTAATTCCAACACTATCAAGAACTGATTTGACCATATATGTTGTGGTAGTTTTACCTTTTGTTCCAGTAATACCAATAGTCGTAATTTGCTCTGCAGGATAATCAAAGTATGCAGCTGACATACATGCCAATGCTTTTCTAGTGCTCTCTACTTTAATCAAAGTAACATTCTCAGGCACATTTACATCTTCCTGTACCACAATAGCTGCAGCACCTTTTTCCACCACGTCATCTACAAAGTCATGTGCATTAAATCCGGCACCTTTGATGCAGACGAAAACATCGCCCTTTTCCACTTTTCTAGAATCGTAGCAAAGTTTATTTATAGCGATATTTGTATCACCTTGGATCACTTTATATTCAGTTCTCTCTAAGAGTCTACCTAGCATTATTCTTCAATCTCTCCTTCAAAGGAAATCTCTGCTGGACCTGTCATGTAAACAGCATCCTCGCTTGTGTCGTACTCAATGTATAGTGTTCCACCAAGTAGTTCAACATATACTTCATTTTCAGTAAATTCATTAAGGTAAGATGCAACCGCACTAGCACTGGCACCAGTTCCGCAAGCCATAGTCTCGCCAGAACCTCTCTCCCAAACTCTCATCTTAATGTGGTTCTTATCAACAACCTGAACAAACTCAGTATTAATTCTATCTGGGAATAGTTCGTTGTTTTCAAACTCTGGACCATACTTTTCTATGTCAAAGTTTTCAACATCGTCCACAAAAACAACACAGTGTGGATTACCCATTGAAACGCAAGTCATTTTAAACTTCTTGCCAGCAACCTTGATTGATTCATCTAGCACTTGCTCTTTGTCTGAAACTACAGGTATTTCAGAAGGTGTAAGAGATGGTTTACCAACATTCACTCTCACTGATTCTACTTTGTCATCATCGTTCACTGACAAGAACAAAGTTTTAATTCCAGACAATGTCTCAACTGTGACAATCTTTTTGTTTGTCATTTCTTTGTCGTAGACATATTTTCCAACGCATCTGATTCCATTACCACACATCTTTGCTTCAGATCCATCTGCGTTATAAATATTCATTCTAAAGTCAGCTTCATTTGATGGATTAATTAATATTAGCCCGTCTGAACCCACTCCAAAATGTCTATCACTTACTTTTTTAGATAATTCTTCAGGTTCATCAATTTCATATACAAATCCATTGATGTAAACGTAATCGTTTCCACAACCTTGCATCTTTGTAAATTTCATAACTCTTCTCCTCGTTTTTCCTCACTATAGATTATTGATCATTTGAAGTGAACACAACTTCATCTTCCACTTCAGACTTGATTTCATTAATAGTGTCTGGGTCAAATACAGGTAAAGTATCCGCTGATTGAACGCCAAATCGTCTTAAAAACTCTTCAGTTGTTCCAAAAAGCAAAGGACGACCAGGTGCATCCACACGACCAACCTCTTCAACCAATTGATATTCAATAAGTTTGTTAACAGCAAAGTCAGACTTAACTCCTCTAATTCTTTCTATCTCTGTTTTTGTAACAGGCTGCTTATAAGCAACAATAGAAAGCGTCTCCATCAAAACATCCGTAAGCACTTGTCTTTTTGGCTGCTTTGCAACTTTGATTAGAGATTCATAAGTCTCTGGCTTTGTGCACATTTGATATGCATTATCAAGCTCGATAATTTTTAAACCTCTATCATCTTCTGCATATTCGTCTTGTAACTCTTTTACAATCTTTCTAACATCTGCTGATTTAATTTCTAAGGCCTTAGCTATAACTGGTATTTCAACAGACTCTCCCATTGTAAAAAGAATCGATTCAATATCTGCTTTTAGTTTTTTTGTATCCATTTTAACCCCTATTCTGTTGATGTAATATAAATATCATCAAAAGTATGTTCTTGTGAAACTGTAATTTCACCTACTTTAATCAATTCCAAAATCGCCAAAAATGAAACAACTACCTCTATCTTTGACGAAGCATTCTCTAACAACTGTTTAAAACTACATTTCTTTTTAGTCTTAATTGTGTGTGAAACAAAATCCATTTTTTCAGGAAGACTTACTTCTTCCATTTCGATAGTTCCAAACTTACTTCTAACCGGATCAATCTTATCAACTTGACGTCTTAATACCATCTGGAATATTTCGTTAAGTTTTGATAAGTCAACGTCCTTCAACAGTTTATCTAAATCAACTGGCTGTTGATATTTTTTTACTTCCTTTGGAATAGTTGGATCTTTGTACAATGACTTGCCGGCATAAACTTGCATATCACGTAGTTCCTGAGCAGCATGCTTGTACATCTTGTACTCAATCAACTTCTCAACCAACTCAGCTCTTGGGTCAATCTCGTTGCCTTCCTCATCCACTTCCTTAGGAAGAAGCATTCTACTCTTGATATCAATAAGTGTGGCTGCCATAAGCAAGAACTCACTGGCCATATCAAGATCCTCTTTTGGCATCTGATTAACATACTCCAAGTACTGATCAGTAATTTCTACAATCGGAATATCATAAATATCTATTTTGTTTTTTTCTATCAAGTGAAGCAATAAGTCCAAAGGACCTTCAAACACTTGAAGTTTAAATTCTAGATCCATAACTGTTCCTATTTCTTTTTATGTTTCTTCTTTTTGGCTTTCGTTTCTTTTATCTTTCTAGCATTTGTTTCTTCTGCCGCATATGAATATTTCTTTGTCTCGGACAAAATATGCGTATCAGAATTTTGTTGCTTAACAACAAATGCATCACCAGCTTTTAATTCTGGATTTTGAACAATCAACGTTGTTCTATCAATGTAAATTGTGTCAAACTTTTCATCGTTTATATAAACCTTACTATATGGAGTAAAGTTATTTCCATAAATGTAGATTGTTCCAACATCATTATGCATTGGGTTGATAGAATTTACTGTGACATCATTTAAACCAAATTTTAAATCAGTTGGCTTGTAAGGATTTTTACCCTTGTTAGCAAGATTCTTTCCATAAAGTTGGTCATATTCTAACTTATGAAGTCCCTCTAAGTATGCTTTTTGATCTTTATCTTTTCTGTGTAACTGTGAGTAATTATTAATCTCACCCTCTGTTATATGAAGATCTTTCAAAATTTTAGGTTCTAACTGATATGCTTCTAAATCTTCATTGGTATATTTAGTCTTAAAGTTTGACCAAATTATATACTCTGTTTGATACACGTTTCCATTCACCAAGTTATTAGCTGTTATACCTAAAGATGGCAAATGATCACCGTACATTACCAAAATTGTTTTTTCTTTAAATTTCTTAAGGCGCTTAGTTAAGGCATCGACAAATGCATCCATCTCATTAGTTTGAGTAGCAAAATATTCATATTGATGAGTCAATGCTTCATCTTCTATACCTTTCACTTTAATGGCTGAACCCATATCCTCTGTAGGATAAGCACCGTGACCTTGAACTGAAATTGTGTAAATAAAGTCCTGTTTCTTTGTAGATTTTAGACAATCCATAATATATTTTGTCAAACACTTATCTTTAGCCCAAGCCTTGTCATCATCAGCTTGAGTTTTTTCAACTTCATCCATATTTTCAATAGATGTAAATGTGTCATAACCTAAGTTAGCGAACACGTGGTTTCTGCCATAAAATGTAGCTGTATTGTTGTGAACTGCGTGACATGTATAACCATATGGTCTTAGGTTAAACGCAATGCTTTCACACGACTTTTTATTAAGAATAGTTTTGAACGGATACTCGCCCGGTCCAAAATCATCCATATTCATTCCAGTCATAGTTTCAAACTCAGTATTAACTGTACCAGCTCCCACTACAGGAACATTCAAATATCCACTTGGATATTTTTTCTTAAACTTTGTAAATGTTGGAACCGGATCTTGAGATAGTTTTATATTCTTAACTTTCTTTAAATCAAAAAATGATTCTAACTGCAAGAATAAAATGTTTGGTTTTGATTTAGCTTTCTTATAAGTCTTACCGTTAATCAAAGCTCTAATTGCTTCTTCTGAATAATTCTTAGGTTTTTTAACACCTGTGTTAACTAAGCTGTTAGAGAAACAATATACAAATCCATATGAAGTATAACTATCTCTTAAATTACCAAACTGTCTAGGGATAAGTCCTGAGCCTAAACCTAACTGTATAGCACCAAAACCAACAGCCCAAATAATAATTATAGCTGCTATGTTTCTTACATACTGAATCTTGTGATTAACCTTTGGTGCCTTAAAGCACAAATAAACTATTCCAGCAATCGCAGCCACTAAAGCAATAATCACTAGAACAATCTGCCAAAAGTCAAAATATTTATTGAGTACGTCAAAAGCACTGTCGATTAGCATTAAATCAACAGCTGTAAACGGTGTAACTCTGTTAGCCATCAAAATACAGTTACTAACACCGAAAATAATCCAAATCAAACTAATTAATGCCATTCCAAAAAATCTTCTTCTAAGAAGCAATGTAAACGATAATGTCATTAGAACAATTAATGCATTAACAATAAATACATATGGTGAAGAAATGACATAATAAAGACCTTTAAGTAGTGATCCTCTAGCTAAAACTTCAATTAAAAAAGTAACTCCAAGTGCACATACAATATACATATACATAATCCTTTTATTGTATGTCTCCTTGAAGAAACTTCTCACCTTCTGATATCTAGAAGAAGCTCTCTTTTCCAAATCTTTAATATCTTCTTTTGCATGCTCTACTGAGTGCTTATGATTTGAAGTCTTCTCTTTTTTTTCTTTATTTTTTCCAAACATAATCATCACCAAATATGCGCATTCTAAAGTTGCGCACACCCTGTATATAATACTACAAATTCACCTATTTTTGAATATTTTAATGCTATTTTTAATATATAAATTTTTCTCACATTTTTGGTGATTTTTGTGGTATACTTGCTAGAAAATATTGTAAAAAAGGAGGTCAAATATGGGAAGTGTATTTAACAGAAAACTACCAGTGCCAAAAGAGATAAAAGAACAATTTCCAGTGCCTGAAAAAGTAGCTCAGAAAAAAGCTGAAAACGATGAAACTTTAAAGAAAATATTTACTGGAGAAGATAAGCGATTTTTGGCTATTATTGGACCTTGTTCTGCTGATAATCCAGAAGCAGTTTTAGATTATGTTCATAGACTTGCTAAAGTTCAAGAAGAAATAAAGGATAAGGTTTTTATTGTTCCAAGAATATATACAAACAAGCCTAGAACTACAGGTAAGGGATATAAAGGAATGCTTCATCAGCCAGATCCAGAAAAAGAATCTGATTTGCTTAATGGTCTTCTATCTATTCGTTCATTGTTTGTACAAATCATGGAAGAAACTGGTTTTCCTATTTCAGATGAAATGCTATATCCAGAAAACACTAGATACTTTACAGACTGCTTGTCATATGTAGCTGTAGGAGCTCGTAGTGTCGAAGATCAACAGCACAGACTAACAGCAAGTGGCATGCTAATTCCAGTTGGAATGAAAAACCCTACTAGCGGCGATATTAGCATTATGCTTAATTCTATCGAAGCTGCTCAATCATCTCACAACTTTATATATAGAGGATGGGATGTGGAAACAACTGGCAACCCATTTGCACACGCAATCCTTAGAGGCGCTTGCGACAAAGACGGTAAAGCAATTCCAAACTACTACTACGAAGATATGCTAAATCTTTATACTAAGTATGTTGAAAAAGGTTTTGCTAATCCTTCTCTTATCGTTGATTGTAACCATTACAACTCTGGTAAGAAATACAAAGAACAAATTAGAATTGCAAAAGATGTTCTTTATCACAAGAGTCATTCGGATGATTTACACGACTTCATCAAAGGTCTCATGATAGAGAGTTATATTGAAGAAGGAAATCAAAGTATTGACGAGCACACTTATGGTAAATCAATCACTGATCCATGTATTGGATGGGATGACACAGAATACTTACTAAAGAAGATTGCAGACGAATTAGACTAATAATAAAAAGGATACCAACCAGGTATCCTTTTCTTTTAAATAAAAAACAGATTGATTAATCATCAATCTGTTTTTTTATGCTTTAGGGTGCGCTTTTGCATACACCTCTCTCACTCTTGTATTTTGTGAATTCATATAAATCTGTGTAGTAGAAATATCTGAATGTCCTAACATCTGCTGAACTGATTTTAAGTCTGCACCATTCTCAACTAAGTGTGCTGCAAACGAATGTCTTAATGTATGCGGTGTAAGTTCAGAACCGATGCCTGCCTTCTTACCATACGACTTAATCAATTTCCAAAAGCCTTGTCTACTCATTTGTCCGCCTGAGCAGTTAGGGAATAATATTTCACTATCTTTATTATCTCCCAAAAGATTATCTCTTCCGTCTGACAAATACTTCGTCAAAGCATTTTTAGCAGCTGTTCCAAAAGGAATGATTCTGTTCTGCTTTCTATTGTGACAAACAATGTATTCTAGTTTGATATTAACGTCTTCTAACTTTAATGCGATCAACTCACTTACTCTCATACCAGTCGCATAGAGAAGTTCCAACATAGATTTGTCTCTTAGTTCTTTTGGAGTATTCTTTGATGGTTGCTTAAGCAATGCATCAATCTCTTTAACCGACAAAATCTCTGGCACTGTCTTTTCTATCTTAGGTGCCTTTAGGTTAGATGCTGGATTAGTCTTAACTAAATCAGCTGATACACAATAAGCAAAGAATGCTTTTGCTGAAGCAATCGTTCTTGAGATTGTAGCTGGTTTTCTACCTAACTTATTTAAATGCTTGATATACTTTTCAATGTCTTTTTGTCTAACTTTAGCAAGTGCTGTTTTAGAAGACACCTTCATGTACTCAAACATTTTTGTCAAATCTCTTTTGTAAGACTCTTCAGTATTCTTTGAAATAGATTTTTGTTTATTTAGTTGTTTCAAAAACTGTTTTATAATTTCTTCCATTTTTCCCGCTAACCTCTTCACAGAGATGTAGTTAGTATTATATATACTTTTTTATGTAAAATCAAACAAAAAATAACCCAATAAAATGGGGATTTTACTGGGTTACATAAAATTTACACTATATATTCAAAGCATAGTTTTACTTGACACAATATCTTGTAAAAAATCTTTTTTTAATTTTTTTTGCAATATTTTAAATAATAAGTCAAAATGGCTGAGATTGTTTTAGAGTCATTTATTTCATTGTTCATAATCATTTGAACCAACTCCTCTACTGTGTAGATTTCAATCTCAATATCTTCATCTTCATCCAAGTTCTGTTCAGATTTTACTAGGTCATGGGCTACATAAATATCAATAGTCTCACCTGAATATGCAATGGCTGGAACTATAGTAATAAGAAACTCTACATTGTCACTTTTATAGCCAGTTTCTTCTTCTAATTCTCTAGTCGCACAATCCAGCGTAGACTCCTCTACAGTATCCTTTCCACCAGCAGGTATCTCAAGAGAAAATTTATCAATAGCATTTCTCCACTGACGAACCATAATAATTCTTCCATCATCCATAACAGGAATGATAGCCGCAGCTCCTTTGTGGATAAGGTAATCCCATTCCACTCTGTTGCCTTCAGGAGTAATTACTTGGTCTTTACAAAACTCTATAATTGCTCCCTTGTAAACACTCTCTCTGTTTATTCTTTTGAAATCTTTCATAATCTTTCCTTCTCTTTAAATAGATAATTTTTTAAATCGACTACTGTAATTCTATACATCTTTTAAAGCACGCCTGTGTTGCTTCATCGATAGCCTTCTCAAGTTCATTCTCATCTAACTTTTTAACACCCTCTATAGTTGTGCCGCCAGGTGAGCATACCTTTTCTTTTAATACATCAGGATCTTCTCCAGTCTCCATCAAAAGCTTAGCAGATCCTAAAACTGTTTGGGCGACAAAGTCTATCGACTCATCTCTAGTGAGACCAAGTTTCTCAACTGACTTAGCTAAATAGTCAATAAACATAAATACATAAGCAGGTGAACTTCCGCTTGCGCATACTACTGCGTTCATTAAATCTTCATCCACCTTTTTATATTTACCAACTGAATTAAAAATCTTATCTATAACAATTTCTTCATCTGGTGAAAAAACTTCTTCGTTATAACAAATGCCAGTCATTCCTTCACCTACCATAGCTGGTGTGTTAGGCATAGTTCTAATAACCTTCTTAGCTGATGTTAAAGATATAACTTTATCAACTGTAATGCCAGGTGCTAGTGAAATAATGATTGTATCTTCACTAACTGATGATTCAATCCCATCTAGTGCCACTTCATAAACTTGAGGTTTAATAGCAAGCACTACAAACTTAACGTTTTCAACTAATTCATTTACAGATGAAACAAAATCAACTCCTGTTTCGCCTTTTACTTCTTCACATCTATCTGTGTTAGTGTCAAAGAACAATACATTTTCTTTGTCGAAGAATTTGAGACATCCATTCATCAATGCATATCCCATATTTCCCATTCCAATAAAACCAATTTTGCTCATAGTTTCTCTCCTTTAATCATAGAAAGTATATCATAAAAAAAGGGAAATATGTAAAACATATTCCCCTTAAATGTAGATTTTATTTTGCGTAATCTATAGCTCTTGATTCTCTAACAACGTTAACTTTAATCTGTCCAGGATATTCTAACTCAGCTTCAATCTGTTTAGAAATATCTCTAGCCATCAATACCATATCGGCATCGCTCACTTTGTCAGGAACCACCATAACTCGAATCTCTCTACCTGCTTGAATAGCAAAAGAATTATCCACGCCTTCAAATGAATTTGTGATATCTTCTAACTGTTTTAGTCTGTTTGTGTAAGTCTCAAGTGTTTCACGTCTTGCACCAGGTCTAGCAGCTGAAATAGCATCTGCAGCCTGAACGATACAAGCGATTAATGTTTCTGGTTCAACATCACCGTGGTGTGCTTCTACAGCGTTAATAACTATGCCAGACTCTTTGTATTTTCTACAAAGATCTACACCCAACTGGATGTGAGTACCTTCTTGTTCGTGATCCACTGCTTTACCAATATCATGTAAAAGTCCCGCTCTCTTAGCTACACGTACATCTAATCCCATTTCTGCAGCCATAAGGCCCGATAGATGTGCAACTTCTATAGAGTGCTTTAGAGCATTTTGTCCATAACTTGTTCTAAACTTCATCTTACCTAGAAGTTTGATTAGTTCTGGATGAATGCCGTGAACTCCTACTTCTAATGTAGCAGACTCACCTTCTTCACGAATTACAGTCTCGACTTCTTTCTTAGCCTTGTTGACCATTTCTTCAATCCTACTTGGCTGAATACGTCCATCGACTATTAGCTTCTCAAGTGCAATTCTTGCAACTTCTCTTCTGATAGGATCAAATCCTGATAGAACTACTGCCTCAGGAGTATCATCGATAATCAAATCAACACCTGTTAATGACTCAAGAGTCTTGATGTTACGACCCTCACGTCCGATAATTCTACCTTTCATGTCTTCGTTAGGTAATTGAACTACTGAGATTGTGGCTTCAGACACTTGATCTGTAGCGCATTTCTGAATAGCATTAACAATAATATCACGAGCCTTTTTATCTGACTCTTCTTTGATTCTTGCTTCGCCTTCTTTTATAACCTTAGCAGTCTCAATCTTAATTTCTTCTTCAACAGTATTTAATAATTGTTCTTTTGCTTGTTCGGAGGTTAAACCAGAGATTCGTTCTAGTTCATTTACGCGTTGCTCACTTAACTTATCTACCTTAGCTTGTTTCTCGGCTAGATTTTCTTCTCTATCCTTCAAGCTCTGTTCTCTCTTATCAATAGCGTCGGCTTTCTTTTCAACAGCCTCTTCTTTGTTAAGAATACGTTGCTCAAATTTCTGTATCTCTGAACGTCTTTCTCTAACTTCTTTTTCTAGTTCGTTTTTAGTCTTTAGATTATCTTCTTTTGCTTCAAGAAGCATTTCCTTCTTCTTAGCCTCAGCATCTTTGATTGCATCGTCAATAATCTCACGAGCCTTCTTTTCTGCTGATCCAATAGTCTTTTCAACTGTTTTTTTACGAATTAATATTGAAATTAAAGAAGCGACCGCCGCAGATACAATACATATTGCAATCCATACATAAATAGGTATCATTGGAGCACCTCCTTATTTAGTTATCATTGTACAAATACAACATTTAAATTATACTTTTTGACCTATATTATGTCAAGTTACATCACTATATGTTGTGATATGAAGCACTTATTCATCAATATAGTCCCTTAAAGCATCTTTTACATCTCCATACGAGTATCCCTTTGATACAAGATATGAATAAAACTTTTGAATATCTTTTCTATCACCTAAATCATATTTATTCTTTCTTTTTTCTATATATTTCTTTAAGGATTCCGTATCAGAAAAATCACTCTCTTCAAAGGCTTGATCTATTAACTTCTTGTCAACACCTTTTACATATAAATCCTGAACAATCTGCTTTTTACTTTTAGACCCTCTTTTATAATCAATATACATTTCAGCATATCTTAAATCATTAATTAGATTTATTTCTTCTAAAAATGATACAACTTTATCAATAATACTCTCTGGATAAAGACCAGCTTTTAATTTATCCATTACATATCTTTTAGTCTTATAAGATTTATCAAGCATATAAAGAGCACGCTCTTTTCCTCTGTCAAAAAGTTTATTCATAATAACACTGTATGTGTTACTAGGAATCTCCTGACCTTCCTTTAGACCGTACTTACTAATTTCGCCTTTGTATAAAACAAAGGCGAAATCATTATTAATATAAATTTTTACTCGAGAACCAAATGGTTCTAACTTAGTAACTAACATTCAATTAATCCTCAACAGGTGCAATAACATCATCTGATGAATCAGCAGCTTCTTCTGCCTCATCTTCTTTATTAAAATAGTGTTCACGTACTTTAGCATCAATTTCAGCCATAACCTCTGGATGTTCTTCTAAGAACTTTTTGGCAGTTTCTCTACCCTGACCAATCTTTTCTCCATCATATGCATACCATGAACCACTCTTTTGAACTATATCGCAATTAGTAGCCAAATCTAGAACATCTCCCTCTTTTGATATACCTTTACCAAACATAATATCAAATTCAGCTTCCTTAAATGGAGGTGCTATCTTATTCTTAACCACTTTAACTCTAGCTCTGTTACCAATCATCTCACCTTGGTTCTTTAGAGTTTCAATTCTTCTAACATCAAGTCTAACTGATGCGTAGAACTTAAGAGCTCTACCACCTGTAGTAGTCTCTGGATTACCAAACATAACACCAATCTTTTCTCTCAATTGGTTAATAAAGATTAATGTACAACCAGTTTTGTTAATAATACCTGTTAATTTTCTTAACGCCTGTGACATAAGTCTAGCATGCTGTCCCATATGAGAATCTCCCATATCACCATCTATCTCTGACTTAGGAACTAATGCTGCCACAGAGTCCACAACAATAATATCAACCGCACCAGATCTAACCATAGTTTCAGTAATCTCTAATGCCTGTTCACCAAAGTCTGGCTGTGAAATGTATAGATTATCAATATCTACACCAATATTTTTAGCATAAACTGGATCTAGAGCATGCTCTGCATCCACAAAGCCAGCAACTCCACCTTGCTTTTGAACTTCAGCAATCATATGAAGAGCTACTGTAGTTTTACCACTAGATTCTGGGCCGTAAATCTCCACTACACGTCCTTTTGGAATACCGCCCTGGCCCAATGCCACGTCCAAACTAAGTGAGCCTGTAGGTGTAGTTTCAACATTCATATTAGATGCTGAATCACCTAATTTCATAATAGAACCTTTACCGTGATCCTTCTCAATCTTCGCTATAGCGGCATCCAGTGCCTTTACTTTATCATCTTTATTCATAAAAAACTCCTTTTCTACTAAACCGAACATCTGTTCGCTATCTGTATATTAATATATTTTATGGAGTATGTCAACACTTTTTAATTATAATATTTTAAAAATATTTAATCAACAATAAATCACATTTTATTTATGTGTTTATTAAAAAAGCGACCCCAAATTAGGAGTCGCTCTTACTCTTTATAATTTAATACCAGCCTTTTCAATAGTTGCAATCTTTGTACAAACCGCCAAGATATGACTAGCTTTTGTTAGTTCTTCTGGTGTTGGATATGAAGGTGCAATACGAATTACACTGTCATATGGATCGATATGATATGGGAATGTTGCTCCCGCTCCTGTTAACACCATACCTGCTTCTTTACACATCTTAACAATTTTCTTTGCACAGCTGTTTTCAACGTGAAGTGAAATAAAGTAACCACCTCTTGGCTTAGTCCACAATGCAATTTCGCATGGAGCTAATTCCTCGTCAAAGACATCTAAAACTGCATTGAACTTATCTCGAAGTAATGCTGCGTGTTTACTCATATGTTCTTTAATACCCTCGTGGTCTTTGAACAACTTCACGTGTCTTAACATATTTATCTTATCATGTCCGATTGTTTGAATGCTCAAACTATCACGGATGTGATTTAC
>JAFWIO010000042.1 GCA_017514785.1 Eubacterium sp.
ATTTAAGAGATTAACGAATCCGTTAATCTCTTTAAATACTAATTTATTTCATCTAATGTCTGATTATATGAATCGATGAAGTGTTCCATAAAATATTCCACTTCTTCCATCTCCATATCATCGATAATCTTCTTTATAGAATCCTTCGCTTCTTTGAAGTCGTTGTTACCCATGTCCTCTTCTTCAAGGCACTTGATATACGCAGACAACTTATCAGCCGCCTTCACATACTTATAGTCAGGATCGTCTTCCACACCCATAACTTTTTCGTACTCTGGCTGCATCTCCTCAGGTAGCTCTTTTATTAGTTTGTTAACTGCAATGTCTTCTACCTTCTTATAGGAATCTCTGATTTCTGGTGCAAAGTACTTGATAGGTGTTGGCATATCACCAGTAATAATCTCAGCCGTATCATGCATTATACCAATAACAGCAATACGCTCTGGGTCTAGGTCTTTGCCGAAGTATGTATTTCCAATAACCGCAAGAGCGTGCGCAATAATAGCAACTTCCAAACTGTGCTCAGCAATATTCTCACTGTCCACAGTTCTCATAAGTCCCCAACGGTTAATGTATTTCATTCTTGCAAGCATTCCATAAAAATTATTCATCTTATATACCTAAAAAATCCTTAACAATTTTTTCCATATCTTCAGTCTCACATTTTGTGTTGTGTCTAATCTCAGCGTTTCTGATTTCCTCAATAGCATTTGGTATCTTGATGTTTCCAATTCTTGATAGTTCATCTACCAACTCGAAATCTTCGCCTGACTGATACTTTGGATCAATAGCATTCATTACCGCTCTTGTAAATTTGAATGGACTAGCTGTTGAAGCGATAACTGTCGCTTTATTATCACCAGTTTCTGCCACATACTTTTCATACACGCATCTAGCAACAGATGTGTGAGTATCCATAATGTAGCCTGTGTCTTCATAAATCTTCTTAATAGTCTGAGCTGTCTCTTCTTCCGATGCAAACTTACCAACGAAGTCATTTAGCTTTGCTCTCATATCATCGGTAATATTGTAAACACCTGTCTCGGAAAGATTTGCCATTAACTCTTTATTCTTATTAGCATCATCACCAGCTATGTGATAGATAAGTCTTTCAAGGTTGCTTGAAATCAAAATATCCATAGATGGAGATGTTGTTAAAATAAACTCTCTATTTTTATCATATTCTCCTGTGTTGAAGAAATCATACAAAACTTTGTTTTCGTTTGATGCGCAAACAAGTTTGTCGATTGGAGTTCCAATGTTTTTTGCATAGTACGCAGCAAGAATATTTCCAAAGTTTCCTGTTGGAACTACCACGTTTATCTTCTCGCCGTCTTCTATCTTACCTTCCGCTAAAAGTTTAGCGTAAGAATAAACATAGTATGCGACCTGCGGAATAAGTCTTCCAATGTTAATAGAGTTGGCTGATGAGAACTGGAATCCCTTTTCGTCCATTTCTTTTGCTAACTCTTTATTGTTGAATATATTTTTAACACCTGTCTGGGCCTCGTCAAAGTTACCCTTGATAGCCACTACATGAGTGTTATCACCTTTTTGTGTAACCATCTGCTTTTCCTGGATTGGACTAACACCGCCATCAGGATAGAAAACAACAATCTTTGTTCCCTCAACTCCTGCAAAACCAGCAAGCGCAGCTTTACCTGTATCACCAGATGTAGCTGTAAGAATTACAATGTCATTCTCCACTCCATTTTTCTTTGCCGATGTCGTTAGAAGATGTGGCAAAATCTGAAGCGCCATATCTTTAAACGCAATAGTTGGTCCGTGGAAAAGTTCTAAGTGATATGGATCCTTCACCTGTGCTAGAGGTGCAATCTCTTCTGTGTCAAACTTCTCATCGTAAGCTTTCTCTATACAGTTCTTAAGTTCTTCCTCTGTAAAATCTGTATAGAAAAGTTTCAACACTTCATAAGCAAGTTCTTGGTAAGTCATCTTTGAAAGTTCTTCCATAGACTTATCAAGTTCTGGCAACTCTATTGGCACAAACAAACCGCCATCGTCAGCTAATCCTTTAAGTATAGCCTCAGATGCCTTTAGTACTCCATCTTCACTTCTTGTACTTTTGTATAATATCTCTTTCATAATTTCCTCTTACTTTTCGTTAATATAATTTACTAATCCACCCTTAGTAATTATGTTTTGCATAAACTCAGGGAATGGCTGACCTTTAAACTCAGCACCAGTAGTCTTGTTCACAATAACACCTGTGTCAAAGTCTACTTCTACTTCGTCGCCATCGCTTATTCCTGCCGCAGCCTCTGGACATTCGATAATAGGAAGTCCAATGTTAATAGCATTTCTATAAAAGATTCTAGCGAATGTGTCTGCTATTACACAGCTAACTCCACAAGCCTTAATAGAAATAGGTGCATGCTCTCTAGAAGATCCACAGCCGAAGTTCTTATCAGCCACGATAATATCTCCCTCGCTCACCTTGCTAGCAAACTCTTTATCAATATCTTCCATACAGTGACTAGCTAATGCCTTTGGGTCAGGGTCATTTAAGTATCTAGCTGGAATAATTACATCTGTATCTACGTTATCTCCAAATTTAAAAACTTTACCTTCTGCTTTCATAGTATCCTCCTATAGTCCAAGTTCTGCTGGTCCTGAAATCTTACCAGTAACAGCACTAGCTGCAGCAACAGCTGGTGATGAAAGATAAACTTCTGATTCAGGATCACCCATACGTCCTACAAAGTTTCTGTTTGTAGTAGCAACTGCTCTCTCACCCTTAGCAAGAATTCCCATATGTCCACCCAAACAAGGTCCACATGTAGGTGTGCTCACTGCACAACCAGCCTTGATAAATGTTGTCATAATTCCCTCTTCAATACATTGTAGGTAAATGTCTTGTGTAGCTGGGAACACGATACATCTCACTCCGTCTGCCACTTTTCTTCCTTCGAAGATTTTAGCAGCCTCGCGCATATCTTGGATACGACCGTTTGTACATGAACCAATAACTACTTGGTCTATTTTTATATCATCTATCTCATCGATAGTGTGTGTATTCTCTGGCAAGTGTGGGAACGAAACTGTTGACTTAACTTCGCTTAAATCAATTGTGTATTCTTCCACGTACTCTGCGTCTTCGTCTGGTTCGAATACTGTGTATTCTTTGTCGGAGTGCTCTTCCATATACTCAATAGTTTTATCGTCCACGACAAAGATTCCGTTCTTTCCACCAGCTTCTATAGCCATATTTGCCATTGCAAATCTGTCATCCATTGTTAAACTGTGAACTCCCTCGCCCACAAATTCCATTGACTGATAAAGCGCACCATCCACACCAATCATTCCGATAATGTGAAGAATTACGTCCTTACCTGAAACCCAAGGGTTTAGCTTTCCAGTTAAGTTAAACTTGATAGCTGATGGTACTTTGAACCATGCCTGACCAGTAGCCATTCCTGCAGCCATATCAGTACTACCAACACCTGTTGAAAATGCACCAAGTGCACCGTATGTACAAGTATGTGAGTCAGCACCTATCACCACATCGCCTGCCACTACTAATCCTTTTTCAGGAAGTAATGCATGCTCAATACCTACTCGTCCAGTTTCAAAGTAGTTAGTTATATCATTAGCCTTTGCAAAATCTTTTACGCACTTGTAAAGTTCTGCTGACTTAATATCTTTGTTTGGTGTGTAGTGATCTGGAACTAGCGCAATTTTGTCCTTACAAAATACACAGTCCACATCCATCTTTTCCATCTCGCCAATAGCGACAGGTCCAGTAATATCATTAGCTAGAACTAAATCAAGATTAGCCTCGATTAATTGTCCAGCCTCTACACTGTCTAAACCTGCGTGTTTAGCTAAGATTTTTTGTGTCATTGTCATTCCCATAAGAATTCCTCCTATTTTATGTAAAAACCAGTGGTTTTTAGTGTTTTCCTAACGGAGACGGTGGGATTCGAACCCACGTGCCCGTGAGGACAACCGCATTTCGAGTGCGGCTCGTTATGACCACTTCGATACGTCTCCACAATGTTAAAATTATACCATAATTAGCGCGAAGAAAAAAGCAGAGAACTCACTTAAAATCGTTCGTTTCTCCGCTTTTTTCTTCGTGTATATGTGTATAATTTTAACTTTGTGTTATGTAGTCGATGTCTGATTCGATCTGCTTTCTGCAGAAGTCGATTAGTTCTTGGCCATCTTCTGTGTCTAAGCCACCACGTCTGATTGTTCTTCTCATAATACGAGCATAACCAATCATCTCAGCCTTAGCTTTTAGTTCTTGCATTTCTTCTTCGCTCTTGCCTTCACAATATAGCTCTAAAGATTTTTCCCAAATGTAGTTTGTTCTGTCGTATGAAAGACCTAAGAAGTTTTCTACATTTGATGCATCGATTGAACCAAATCCTACATATGCATTAAACATAGATGCTAGTTCGAATACTGGTTCACCTGTACAGATAGTATCCATATCGATAAGCAATGTCTCACCGTTTTGCATCATTACATTTTTGATGTGGTAATCACCGTGCATCATATGCTTGCTATCTGGAATACTTTCAACTATTTGAACAAGCTTTTCGCCGTATCCATTAGGTAGATACTCTACCAAATCTTTAGCCCATCCAACAGCTACTTCCTTCATACTTGGAACTTCATCATCCACTACTTCTGTACTGTGAATTTTCTTTAGCAAGTCGATGTATAGTCCAATATATTCATCGATATTATCTGGATCTTCTTCTATTAGTTTTGCAAATGATTTAGCATTAAGAAGTTCAAAAACTGAACCATATCCATCTCCCACTTTTACAACATCGTATGGGATAGCTGTAGGAATGCCAAGTACAAATGCCTTTCTAGCCAACTCTCTTTCTCTCTTGATATCTGGAAGAGAATCTGGATTATTATAAACCTTTATAATAGTCTCTGGGTCTATACGATAAACCTTACCATTGGCGCCCTGTCCTATAATCTCGCATCCTTCTACTGAGAATTCTCGGTACGCCTTTTCAATGGGCATAATTTCTGAAAAACCTGTCATCTCAAAAATCTCATATACATCTGATGACACATTTATAATCTTAAGTGATGCATTATTCTTCTTTAATCTAAGAATAATTCTAAGGCCCGCACTAGAGATATACTCTAGTTTTTGTGCATCTATTATTAGTTCTTCAAAAGAATTCTCATTGACAATATCATCAAGCTGTTTTTCTACATCAGCTGCATTTGTGGAATCAATTCTTCCATCAAGCACAATCTTTAATGTATTATCAGTTTTTTCTCCATTAATACTAATCATCTTCATTCTCCTTTACGTTCTTAAATATATATCCAACAATCTGTCTGTATTCTTGATATGCTAATGTATTTTCTAATTCAACAAGATATTTGCAAATTGTTCTGTAATACCATGCTTGCTTTTCTACATCCTTCATATTGAAGTGGTTCCACATGGCATCGCCTTCTTCTTCATAAAGTTTAAATAGTGTTCTGATATTTGAAACTTTATCTGCCAACCACAAAATCTTTACGGCAGGATCTCTACTATTCTTTAAGTGTTCAAGCGACTCTTTTTTTCTTATCTCCCAAGTCTGCTCTGGTGGCAAGTCATATCTTTTCTTTTCTGTTTCAGACTCAACTAACTGCGCCACTCTGTCTCCAAACTTTTCTCTTATCTCCTCCACAGTAGTATCTGTATCTTCCACAGTGTCATGTAATACCGCTGCCACAATAGTGTCTTCGTCTTTAGTTAAGTCGCTCGCTATAGCTGCAGCCTCTAGTGGATGAAGAATATATGGAGAACTTTCTCTCTTTCTTACCTGACCCATATGTTTATGGGTCGCAAATATTATTGCATCATCTAATTTTTTACCCATCTTATTCGTCCCTAATCTTCTTATATATTCTTACAATATTTTTTCCGTCTTTATACTCATATTCAATCTTGTCTGCATTTTGTTTAGCCATGTAAATACCAAGTCCACCAATCTCTCTTTCCTCAATAGGTGCATTGATGTCTGGATCTTTTCTCTCAAGCGGATTAAATGGCGCTCCCGAATCAATAAGCGCAATAATAAGTTGAGCATTCTCATCTATTTGAAGTTCAACTTCTCCGCCAGACTCTGAATATGAATAATGAGCAATATTAACAAACAGTTCTTCTACGGCAATAGAGATCTGCATCTGCTTTTTCATATCAATATTCATTTTATCCATCTGCTCCTCAAGAAAGGCCATAGCTGCTGGCAAACTTTCATGATTAGCTTCA
Organism: Eubacterium sp.; assembly: GCA_017514785.1. Lineage (GTDB taxonomy): Bacteria > Bacillota > Clostridia > Lachnospirales > Lachnospiraceae > Eubacterium_G. The sequence goes on from JAFWIO010000042.1 coordinate 6,260, forward strand.
AATGTTTTACTTACCATAATAACCCCTTTATCTTTTACACTCTGAATATTATTTTACTATAATCTTGCTAATAATTAAAGTAAATAACACACCAAAACTTATAAAGGGCCCCAAAAATATAGTTTCGCTAAACTTTTTCTCCTTATTTTTAATAAACCTACCGAATAAATATACAATACATATAAACAAACCTATAAAAACCGATAAAACTTGGTTCCAAAACCCAAAACAAAATCCAATGGCTGATATTAATTTCACGTCTCCCATTCCGATTTTATATTTAGTAATTTTTAGTAACACCAAAATGATTAATGGTAAAACAAACAATCCCGCAAAAGATTCCACACCACTTACTCGCCCCCGGCAGAGACCAATCAGTCCCAATAGATATACCGGGACCACTAAACTATTTGGTATTCTTCTTTCTTTGACGTCGTATACTGATAGCAATATAAGACAAATCATTAACAAAAAGTTTTCCATAAAATAACAAAAAGGGAGAACAAAATTTGCTCTCCCTTTACCCTCTTAAATTAATTACTATTAGTTGTTGATTAGAAGATCATCTTCGTTGTTCCAACTATATAGCTTTCTGATTTCTGCACCAATCTTTTCTGCTGGGTGCTCAGCTGCTAATTTTCTCATAGCCTTGAAGTGTACCTGACGTCCACCCTCTGACATATCAAGCAAGAACTCCTTAGCGAATGAACCATCTTGGATATCTGCTAAGATCTGCTTCATAGCTTTCTTAGTATCTTCTGTGATAACCTTTGGTCCTGTTATATAGTCACCGTATTCAGCAGTGTTTGAGATTGAGTATCTCATTCCTGCGAAACCTGACTG
>JAFWIO010000043.1 GCA_017514785.1 Eubacterium sp.
ATATCGTAGGGAACGGAACTATAATTCAATATTTAAAAGGAGGAACTATGAAAGCGTTTAAAAAAGCATTAGCGGTTTTAATGGTTTTTGCTATGGTGATTACAACCATGACAGCATTTGACGTTACATCAGCAAGCGCTAAAGTAAAGTCTATTAAAGTTGCGAAAAAGGTTACAGTTTCTGTAGGAAAAACTGCAACTGTTAAGGTTAAAGTAAAAACTACAGGAAAGACTTCTAAGAAGTTTACAGTCAAAGTTTCAAAGAAAAAGATTGTTAAGGTTACAAAGAAAAAAGGTAAAATTAAGATTAAAGGTTTGAAGGCTGGAACAGTAAAAATTACTATTAAATCTAAGGCTAACAAAAAGAAGAAAAAGACTATAAAAGTAACGGTTGTAAACCCAGATGTTAAGATGAGCATTAAGCAGGTTGATTATAGAGTTTACAAATTATCATTCTCAAAGGCAGTAAAAATTAAAGATAGTAATGTGAAAGCGCAAATTAAGAGAATGAAATCTGGTAATTATGTTCAGAATCTAAAAGTAGAGGACGTATCTACATCAGATAGTAGAATCTATACAGTTGTACTTGCAAACAGTGTTAATTTCTACGATGGTAATATGGTTAAATTCACTGTTACGGGAGTTAACAAAAAGGCGATAGTACAAGAGGTAGAGGCATACGCCCCAAATAGGGATAGAACAGAAGAAAAAGTACTTAAAGTTCAGGATATTGAAAATATTAACGACCATTGGGATGTAGAAGATTACACAGTTAGTGGTGCATATGGAAAAGTGAAAAGTGTAAGTGGAGTTCCATCGGGATTGAAGTACACTAATGTAGATGGAAGAATGTACCTCAAGGGAAAATTTGGAAGAACAGGTGTGTTCACTATAACTTTCATTATAGAGGATGAAAAGGGAACTACTAACACATTAAGAATAGTATATGTCGTTGGAAGTGATAATAAACTAACAATTTACTGTCCAAAGAGAGTAGTAGGCATTCGTGAGAATATAAAAGATTCTTATGGTAGCTTCTCAAGAATTTATATTGCAGGTGGAAGTAACTCTTATACGGTGACATCAAGTGATAATGCAGGTATTTTTGATGGTGATCCATATAAAGATTCCACAGGTGTTTACGATTGGGATTTTGATTCAGATACTATAGGAACTAAGACGGGAGTATTCACTGTTAAGGATAACAATAGTGGTGCACTTCAAGCGACTGGTAAAGCAGTAGTAGAAACCAAAAAGACTATTGTAGTTAAAGGAAAAGTAACTACAGCTTCAGGTAAACCAGTTTATGACGCAACAGTAAATGCTTTGCCTAAAGTTATTACAGAACATAGCATTAAAGATTATGATTACACAGATAAAAATGGTAATTATGAAGTAGAAGTTTTTGCAGGAACATATGATATGAATGCAGAAGTAAATAGTATTTACTCATTTGTATATGATAAGAAGATAACAGGAAACACTACTCAGAACTTCAAAATTAGTGCATATAGAGTAGAGATGAAATCTAGCGATGCCAAACTAGATCCAAGATTCTATCATACATGGTATACAGCGGATGATGAGAGAGAAGTTGGATATGGAAATGTACTATACTTTAAACCGGGTACATACAATATTAAGAGTGCAGATGAAACATTCCCTGGAGTAACATATGATGCCAAAGCAAGCTTCACTGTTAAGGGTGATATGACTGTGACAGCTAATGTAACTGCTACGGGACAGGATATTCAAACTCTTAATGAAGGAACTACACATTTAGTTGCAAATATAAGAGATACATATTACAAGTTTGTACCAAGTGCGACAGATTGTTTCTTTTTTAAATCGGATGCCTACAATGGAGATCCAGATTTGTACATTTACGATGAAGATGGAAATGAATTAGATTATGATACTTCAGGTGGAGGATTTGACTTTGATGTAAAATTAACACAAGGAAAAACATATTATGTTAGATATCTTGAGTATGACGGTACTGGATATACTTTAGATCTAAAAATCTATAGAGTATATTAAGAATAGTTATACTTGAATAATTAAAGAGACTAGCATTAGCTAGTCTCTTTTTATATTGGATAAAAACTTGTCAGCCACAGTATCAGTGGTATTGCAACAATTGATGCTAGTGTTGAAATGAAAATGGCCTTTGCAGTAAACCTACTGTCGAGGTCATATTCATTTGCCACAATAGTGGCACTGTTTGCTATTGGCATTAAAAATTCAATAAATAATACAATGCTTAATAAACTATCTTTAATAAAAATCTTAAATACCGGGAATAATAAAAGTGGGATTATAATCTGTCTTATAAAAACAAAAACATATATTCTCCATTCACTAAAAACTTCTTTCAATGCAACACTTGCTAAAGTAGCACCGACTATAATCATAGCAAGAGGTGGAGTTAAGTCTCCAATGGTTCCAAACAAACCTTCCAAAATGTCGGTTACCATATTTCCTTTGCCGGAGGCTGGATAGTGAATTCCGAATGCGTAAAGCGCGATTCCAACAAAGGATGAAATCATACCAGGGCTAATAAATTTCTTCCACGAGATCTTTCCCTGGGCTTCAGTGCCATATCCCACAATCATAATACCGTATGTGAAGAATGCTATGTTAAAGAAAATGTTAAGGATGGCTGCGTAGAAGACCGCAAGCTCTCCGTTTTCGCCGCAGGCAGCTTTAAGGATTGGGAATCCCATAAAGCCAACATTTCCAAACACCATCATAAGCATGTACAAACCTTCGCGGTATTTCTTTATATGAATAGTCTTCGCCAAAAACTTCACAACGACAAATGCGATGATTGGCATAACCATGTAGAATAAAATAGATGCGACAAATAAAGTGACAATAGTGGAAGTACCAGGCTTCTGACTATTATCGAGGCTTAGCACTGCATCTATAATCATGATTGGCATAGTTATTTCAAGCACGAATGTTGATAAGTGCTTGCATACTGTGTGATTTAAAATTTTTAATTTGAACGCAATATAGCCGACAGCCATTACAAGAAATAGCTGTATTAGTTGCGTTATTAATACTGACATATCAAAATTATTCATACGTAGTATTTTAATGTGAATAGGTGATTTTATCAAGAAAAAGTAGAGATAACATATTCTTTGTCGAGGGAGAATGTGGTAAAATATAAGTATCGTAGGGAACGGACTACAATTAAATATTTTAAAGGAGGAACATATGAAGGGATTTAGAAAAGGATTATCCATTTTATTAGTATTTGCATTGGTAATCACTTCTATGGTTGCTTTTAGCGCAAAAACTACGGAAGCCAAGGTGAAATCTATTAAAGTGGCAAAGAAGGTGACTGTGGTTGAAGGAAAATCAAAGACAGTCAAAGTAAAGGTGAAAACGACAAAGAAGACTTCTAAAAAGTTCACTGCGAAATCATCTAACAAGAAGATTGCAACAGTGAAAGTTAAGAAGGGCAAAGTAGTTATCAAAGGTAAGAAGGCTGGAAAAGCTACAATAACTATTAAGTCAAAAGCTAACAAGAAGAAAAAGAAAAAAATTAAAGTTACAGTTCAAAGTGCAGATATTACTATGAATGTAACTCCTATGTTGAGAGATGTTTATACATTAAGTTTTTCTAAGAAAGTTAATTTTGATCTAAGTAAATTAACTGTAATGGCAAAAAAGAATGCAAAAGGAAAATATATTGCCAAGTGTAAAGTATACGACATTTCTACAAATGATCAGAAGAATTACAATGTGACATTAGAGAAAAACCCTACCAACGGAATGTGGTTACAGTTTACAGTTAAGGGAATTAATAAAAAGGACATTGTAAAAGAACTTCCAGTATATAAAGAACTTTCAGTAAGAAGATTTAGCAGAAATTATTCTTATTTGACAGACCAAGATATTGATAGAGAAATTGAAATAAACGATTATTTTAGAGATGATTTTGCAAGAGTAAAGAGTATAACGGGAGCTCCTGCTGGAGTTAAGATGACATACGATGATGAAAACATCTATATCAAAGGTAAAATAGCTAAGACTGGTGTATACAAATCAGTTGTTACATTTGAAGATGAAATGGGAACAACATATACATTGAATGTTACATTTGTTGTTGGTTCGGCTGATGCGTTAACTGTTTATGTTCCTAATGAGAAAGGAATTGCATTTAATGATGCTAAAGGAGCCGCGGCATATAAGAGTAGTTCTTGGATTTATATAGCAGGAGGATCTGGACACTATACAGTGACTCCAGTAGATAGAGCGGGAATATTTGCTGAAGATACAGAATACTCGGAAAATACTGTATATTATTGGAATTTCACTACTTCAACACCAGGTACATATACTGGAAAATTTACTGTAGTGGACGATAATGATTCTTCCATCTCAACCGAAGCATCGGCAGTAGTTAATGCGGATAAAGCTACTTTAGTTACTGGAAAAGTTACAAGTGCAACAGGAAAACCAATTAAAGGAGCTGGTGTATTTGCAAACTACAAAGGTGATAAAGAGGATGAGGAAGATTTCTACTCAATGGGCAAAACTAAGGAAGACGGAACATATCGACTTTATGTAACAAAAGGAAAATATGATTTCTGTGCCGAGCATAATGAAGCAATTAAATATGATTTCAATAGAAACATCACAGCAAACACAACACTTAACTGGACACTTGGATTATATCAAGTAACAATTAAATCGAGTGATACTAAAATAGATCCAGCAAAATTTGGAGCATGGTATAAAGTGAGCGATGATGAAGATGATGATGAGTATTCTATCGGAGAAGGAAATAAAATATTCCTTAAAGCAGGAAGTTATAAAATAACTTCATCAGGATTGGCATATCCTTATTCATACAAAGCAGATGCCACTGTGAAGGTTACTGGCGATACTACGGTTACTGCCACAGTTACATCAAGTGAAATCCCTACTATTACAGCAGGAACTACAGAAGTTTCTGTTACAGGAAGAATGGGATATTGGGTTTTCACACCTTCAGAAGACGATAGATATGTTATCTGGTCAAATAGTAGTAGTAAAGATCCCGTTGGTTATTTATTCGATGAGGACGGAAATCAATTGGATAAAAATGATGATTATTTAGGTCGCGAATTCCAAATGGTAGATGATCTAGAAGCAGGTAAAAATTATATCTTAGGCGTGGCGCCATATTCTGGTGAAGACTTAACAACTACTATTAAAATTAGTAAAGTCGGCTAATGACAATCTTATAATTTGATGTATTAATCCCCAAAGGTTTATGCCTTTGGGGGTTTTTCTGTAAAAAACACAAAAAATAGCCGTTGGTGTACATATTTGAAGAATTATCCCCTATTTTGTTTGCTATTTATTTTTGTCAATTTGTTGTTATATAATAGATATACCACGGAGGTACGGATTATGAACAGAATAAAGAAGGGACTCGCAATTGCTTTGACTTTGGCGATGGTAATAACACTATTACCATTGGCAAGTTATACTTCTTTTGCTGCAAAGAAAACTAAAATCAGCAAAAAGAAAATCACACTTGTTGTCGGCCAAAAGAAAAAGCTAAAGATCAAACACAAACCTAAGGGAGTAAAGGTTAAGTGGAAATCTAAGAACAAGAAGATTGCCAAGGTTAGCAAGAAGGGTAAGGTAAAAGCCCTAAGACCTGGAAAGACTAAAATCATTGCTAAGGTTGGCAAGAAAAAATATAAGTGCAAGGTTACTGTTAAGGCTAAGGGAACAGTAGTGCCTACGAAGAAGGTTGAGCCTACAGCAGCTCCGCCTGCTACAAAGGCGCCAGTGCCTACTACTAAAGAAGTAGAGCCAACTGTTGCACCTACTACAGCAAAGCCAACTCAGGCTCCAACACAAGGACCTACACAGGCTACAACACAGGCTCCAACAGCTGCACCTACACAGGCTCCAACTCAGGCTCCAACAGCAGCTCCTACACAGGCTCCAACTCAAGCTACAACATCTGCGCCAACTCAAGCGCCAACTCAGGCTACAACAGCAGGACCACAGTATGAGTGGATTCAGATTGGTAATGGAACAACAAATCCAGCAGGCAATAAACTTTACTATGCTAAGGGTACAGACGTGCAAGAAGTAGTAAATGTTCAGAGACCACCGCTTGATTTTGTAAAAGAAGACGGTGTTTATGTGAATGCTGGAGCAGCTATCAATTCTGTGACAGTAAATGGAAATGCTTCACAGTCAGCTGTTCAAGGTGGCGGAACATGGATTTATTTGTCAGAACTTACTCAGAATATAAATAGTATTTCTATAGATACAGTAGGAGGAGTAAAAACTCTTCTTATTAAAAATGAAAATGCTGGTGGAGATACACCAACTCAGGCTCCAACTGGTGGGCCTACAGAACAGCCTACACAGCCGGTTGATCCAACATTACCTGATGTAGTTGGTTTGACATACTCAGGAAACCCAGATTTACCATTCTACTTTGCTTGGGCTGCTAGCACAGATGTAGATGGATACCATGTATATGTGAATGGTAATCGTGTGACAGATGTCACTGCCTCAGCTGTAAATTTGGATTCTTCATTATTCCCAACTAGCGGAACATATACAATCGGTGTTCAGGCGTTCAAGGGAACTGCGGTTTCAAAGATTACATCAATCGATTACAAATATAGTGGCGGAAGCACACCTACACAGGCAACAACACAAGCACCAACTCAGGCGCCAACACAAGGCCCAACACAGCAGCAGCCTACGACAAAGAGTCAGCAATCTGACTTTGAAGTGGACGAATCACTTCAGAAGCCATTTGGTATTGTTGTAGAAAACCCTGACGCAGGAATCATCCAGGTTAACTGGGGCGCAGGAAGTCCAAACTGCTACAACGTATATGTGGACGGCGTAAGAAAGAAGACTAAAGTAGTTGCAGGTGTACAGAGAATTCCTGTTCAGACAGAAGGAAATCATACAGTTGCAATTGCGACAGTTTCAGGAAATAAAGAGTCTCTAAGAACAGAGGCAACAATATATGTAAATGGAACAGCTCCAGAAGAAGTTGAGACAACACAGCTTCCTCCAGAGATGATGCCAGAGATTGACGAGAGCGTTCAAAAAGAAGATGGCAAGATGGTTCTTCAACTAAATAACAAGACTAAGGGTCAGTATTCTGACAGCCAGATCTACTGGATTGTTCTAGGTATCAACCCATCAACAGGTCAGATGTCATATTTGAATGCTGATGGAAATCTAGTTGCTGCTAGTTCAGCAGATAATGACGGAACTATTGGAAACAGAAGTTACTCGGCAAAGATAGTTCATACTTTGGCGCAGAAGAAGGCAGTGCAACTTCCAGCAATTACATCGGGAAGAATGTATATTAGCTATGGCGAGCCAGTTTACATAACATTTAACGGACAAGGAAACAGTGTTGGTTACGCAGCACCTGATGTAAACAATCATGATGATGCGAACTACCACACACTATTTGAATATTTAGAGTTCACAACTGAATCAGTGAACGGTGGAATCACATTCCACGGAAACGTAACAAGAGTAGACTTTTTCAGTTTCCCAATGATTGCAAGACTTACTGACGAGTATGGCGCATACGACAGATGCGTGGGAGATATGAAGACTAGAAGTGAGACATTCGACTTGTACAGAAGTACAGTTTCAGATCCATTCAAGACTACTGTAACTGACGAGAGAATTATGTGTCCTGCCAAATCGACCTTCGGCGAAGGCAAGCAGTATGCAAATTACTATGACGATTACATTAATAGATTCTGGAACAAGTACTCAAACGAAGATTTGGTAACAAGTTCTGAGGCGGGAAGTTTCAGAGGACGAGTTCAGAATGG
>JAFWIO010000003.1 GCA_017514785.1 Eubacterium sp.
TCTAGCACTTTAGTGGCTTCTTTTACTATTTCTGGTCCTATTCCGTCTCCTGGAATAGTTGCAATATTAAAGTTCATAATAGCCTTCTTTCTTTACGCGTTTCTTCTTTATAAAAAGTTACGCATTATCTTTAAAATTATACCATAAATAAGGTCAATTTCAATGACTAGATTTGCTATTTAGGAATAAAAAAACAGCTATCAGATCTCATCTGATAGCTGAAAATTTTAAAAATTATAGACTTATTCTTCGGTTGGTTTTTCTACGTCTACAATAGCTTGTTTCTGCATTGGGATTCGGCAGTTCTTGTTACCGCCAAATTCTACGATTACTGTGTCATCTTGAACGTCAATAACCATTCCATAGAATCCACTCGAAGTAAGTACGCTATCGCCAACTTCTAGATTACCGAGTAAGTCTTTTTGTTTCTTTTCATTCTTCTTCTGAGGTCTGATTAACAAAAAGTACATTGCTCCGACAATGACGACGACGTACAAAATTATCATCCACATATTTCCGCCCATACCGCCTGCGGCTTTTGCTGCTAATAACATATGTAAAATCCTCCTAGGTTTTGTTTAAAATTAATTATTAATATAATAAAGTATTATTGCGTTTATTTCAAGGACTTTCTAGTCTTCTCCGTCTGCTTCGAATCCTGCTAACTTATTCTTCTTGTACTCTTGGAAATTATTGTTTGCTATTGCATCCCTAATTTCTTCCATCATTTTATTATAGAAATATAGGTTATGAAGCACACAAAGTCTCATTCCAAGCATTTCTTTAGCCTTAATCAAATGTCTAATATACGCTCTAGAATAGTCTCTACAAGCAGGACACTGACATCCTTCCTCTATTGGTCTGTCATCAAGTTTAAACTTCTCATTCAAAAGGTTCATCTTGCCATTATTTGTGTAGACATGTGCATGACGTCCATTTCTAGATGGATAGACACAGTCAAAGAAATCAACTCCTCGTTCTACTGCCTCTAGAATATTTGCTGGAGTACCAACTCCCATCAAATAAATTGGTTTATCACTTGGAAGATGAGGTTCAACCGCTTCAATAATGCGATACATCTCCTCGTGGCTCTCACCTACAGCAAGTCCACCTATAGCATATCCAGGAAGATCCAAATCTGCTATCTGTTTAGCATGTTCAACTCGAATATCATCATAAACTCCACCTTGGTTAATACCAAACAAGAGTTGTTCTTTATTAATCGTGTCATCTAGAGAGTTAAGTCTAGCCATCTCTTTTTTACATCTCTCGAGCCATCTAGTCGTTCTATTAACCGACTCACGAATATATGACTTCTCAGCAACACTAGATGGGCATTCGTCAAAGGCCATGGCTATGGTAGATGCAAGGTTTGATTGAATCTGCATACTCTCCTCTGGTCCCATAAAGATTTTGCGACCATCTACGTGCGAATGAAAATGCACACCCTCTTCTTTTATTTTGCGAAGCTCCGCCAAAGAGAACACCTGAAATCCGCCAGAATCAGTTAGGATTGGTCTATCCCAGTTCATAAACTTGTGTAGTCCACCTAGCTTTTTGACGACGTCGTCACCTGGGCGCACATGCAAATGATATGTGTTAGATAGTTCAACCTGACAGCCAATTTCCTTTAAATCGACAGAAGAAACAGCCCCCTTAATAGCGGCGGCTGTTCCCACGTTCATGAACACTGGAGTTTGAATCACTCCGTGAACTGTATGAAATTCTCCTCTTTTGGCATTGCCATCTTTATTTAATATCTTAAACATAGCAATGATTATAACATTATTTTATGTTTATGTTAATCCCACTCTTGATAGGATTTTCCTGTTCCTTTGATGAGGTCAAAATTAGCAAATCCTTCGCCTATTCCAGGACCATTGTATTCTAGTAGGTTTCCATTTGATTCAATTAGTGAACAATAATACTTTGAGTCGCTTCCTGCAAAAGTAATTGATGTTTCCGTCGAATCTTTTTTAACTGCGATTTTCGCTTTTAAATATATAGGTTTTGTAGAAGATAGTTCTACACCTTTATTTGGTATATCCGCCCAATTATTTCCATCCATACTGTACTGAGTCAACTGGATTGAGTATCTGTGTTGATCTTTCTCTGGTGCATCTTTCTTTTCATAACAGTAATATCCAGTATCTATTTCGTCTGAAACCTTATTCAAAAATACTGTTGTGCCATCATATTTATCAGCCTTAGATACTTTGAAGATAGCTTCTAGTTCTTTTTGTTCATAAACTCCAGATTTAGTAAGCGATTCTATATTATATGTTGCATGGAAATTTACTGCTGGAATCTCAAGCATCTTTGAGATCTTCGAATAATATTTCTTCTTACCCTTCTTCACATAGGCTTTGCATTTATACTGGTATGTATTTCCTGCCTTTACAGTATTATCGTAGTAAAAACCATCTTTAGTCTTCTTCAAATACATTTTCTTATACTTACTCTTTGAGTCTTTAACTTTTCTATAGAAAACATATTTAATTTTCTTTGGCATATATCCGTTATATCCAACATCTGTATAAAAATATAATTTTTTACGAGAGTTAGTATAGTTTTCGCCGTAACCCCCATTACCTATAGTAGCTCTCTCAAAGCCTTTACACTTGTTATCCATGTAGTCTTTGTTAAATGTAGTCTTGATAACCTTTCCATTTTTAACTGCCTTTACATAGTAAGCATAGTATTTATTCTTCTTAACCTTTTTATCTGTATACTTTCTCTTATAAACAGTTTTAATCTTCTTAAATTTGCTCTTCTTTGGTGTCTCTTCACTTCTCTTAACTTTCGCTCTATATATTACATATTTTTGAGCTCCTTTTACTTTGCTCCAGCTAACTGAAATAGATTTAAGATTGGCTGTTAAATGCTGCTTAAATCTTTTAGCTTGCACTGCATTAGGTGTAAAAGTGATAACTGAAAGCGCCATCGCTAATACCATTAAACATGTGAGTAATTTCTTCATTGTTACTTCCTCCGTTCTTTATTATGTACCTATATCATAAGTAACAAACATTAAAACAATATTAGAGAATCAATCATTATCGTAATATCCTGTTCCTTTGCCATCAAGAAAATTTACATATGCAAACAACTCTCCATATTCTGGACTTTTATATTCATAAACACTTTCATTAAAATATAATATAGATTGATTACAACTCTTACTTTGACCACCAAAATAAATATCTTTCTCTTCAGGATCGTACTCATTGTATAACGTTCCTGTTAGATAAATAGTTTGTTTACTCTTAAGTTTTACCCCATTTTCTGGTATTGTTTTCCAACCGCTATTTTCAAATCGATAACTTTTTAGTCCGAAGAAATACTTATGCGACGTATATTCTTCTTCATCCGTCCCCTTCATAATCACTTCATATAGTGAAATTGAATTATCATAATAAAACTTCAAAGCATGTGTGTTTGTTTTTCTAAATTCTTCAAAATCAAATGAATCTAGTTTATTATTTTTAAAAATAGTAACACCATTGTATTTGCTTGAACTCGTAATTTTAAAACTAATATCTAAAGTCTTTCTATCTTTATAAACTCCTGCAGGTGTCAAACACTCTACTTTGTATTGTGCAATATTTCTTGGAACAAATATTTTCTTTATTGAAGACATCTTTGAATAGATCTTCTTTCTTCCTCTCTTAATATAAGCTCGCACTTTATATTGATGTATGCGACCAGTTTCCACCCATTCAATATTAAGTTTCTTTGACTTAATTCCCTTCGCCTTTTTTGTGCCAACTTTATAAAATTTCTTTCCATATTTGTGGTAATAGACAAAACGAACATTTTTATAACCCTTTGCACCTTTTAATTTGGCACCTAGATCCTGTTCAACATCCTCTCCATTAAAATGATAGCCACGGTTAATAACTATTGGCTTAAGCTTTTTAAAACTTTTCTTATGCGTCTTTGCCGAAACACAAAAAACAAAACAACACGACATTAAAATCGCTAGAACTAAAATTGCTATTTTCTTCATTGTTTTGCTCCTCCTCAATGATTATTATACACCAATAATATGATTTATTTATTAAAATAAGATTAGAAACTCACATTTCTTATATTTGCTATTACATATAGGAATTGCTATAATTATTTGAAATGAAGGAGGTCATTATGGCTGGTTCAACATTTGGAAAAATATTTCAAATAACAACATGGGGTGAATCTCATGGAAAGGCTTTAGGCGTGGTGATAGATGGTTGCCCTGCCGGACTTGAATTGTCAGAAAGTGACATTCAACCTTTCCTTGACCGTAGAAAACCTGGACAATCTGAGATTACTACTCAGAGAAATGAATCTGATGAAGTCGAGATTTTATCAGGTATATTTGAGGGCAAAACTACTGGCACTCCTATTTCAATGATTATTAAAAATGAAGATCACAACTCAAATGCTTATGATGAGTTAAAAGATGTATATAGACCAGGACACGCAGACTTAACATATGATGCCAAGTATGGTTTTAGAGATTACAGAGGCGGCGGACGCTCTTCTGGTCGTGAAACAGTTGCTAGAGTTTGTGCAGGTGCGGTTGCGTCAAAAATTTTGGCTCAGCTTCATATTAAAGTTACTGCTTTTACTAAATCTATTGGAGATGTAGTTTTACCAGAAGGTGAAATTGATTTTTCAGTTCAAAACATTGTAAATATGCCAAACAATGAATATGCGCAAAAAGCAATTGAGTTAATAAATGAGAAACGTTCTGAAAAAGATTCTGTAGGCGGAACTATTGAATGTATAGTAGATGGTTGTCCTGCTGGATTAGGTGAACCTGTATTTGATAAACTTGATGCTAATCTTACAAAAGCAGTTATGAGCATCGGTTCAATTAAAGGTGTTGAGATTGGTTCAGGATTTGACGCTTCTACTTCTACTGGTAGTTTAAATAACCAAGAAGGTGCTGGTGGAATTTTAGGTGGAATCAGCAACGGAGAACAAATCAAAATTACTACCGCTGTTAAACCAACCCCATCCATCGCCCAAGAACAATCGACTACAGATAAGAATGGAAATGATGTAACTATTGAAATAAACGGAAGACATGATCCTGTTATCGTCCCTAGAGCTTGCGTAGTAGTTGAATCAATGGTTGCCATCACACTGGTCGACGCTTTACTTGAAAACATGGCTTCAAGAATTGACGGAATAATAAACTTTTATAAATAAGTATTAATGGACGTTTCGTAACATTCTGCAAAGATGATTGATTTACTTAATCAGTACGAAAAAGACCATAGGGGAAAATTTTGTTCACCAAAACAAAATTTTGAGCGAACAAAAAGGAGTTTTCATAAAGAAAACTCCTTTTTTTGAGCTCGTACCCGTAATGGTTTTTTGAGTAATGATTACTAGTAAATCATCATCTTGAAGCCGTTACGAAACGTCTAATAGTAATTATTTATAAATAGGATATTTATCCGTCAATTCTTTAACCATGGCTTTTACTTTTTCAGTATTGCCCTCAGCATCTTCTGCAATAAGATTCATACACTCAGCAATTACATCCATATCCTCAGGCTGAAGACCTCTAGTTGTAACAGATGGTGTACCAATTCTTACACCTGATGTAGTTCCTGGCTTTTCAGGATCATTTGGAATAGAGTTCTTGTTACAAGTGATGTTAGCCTTATCTAGTGCAATCTCAAATTCCTTACCTGTGATACCTTTACTTCTAAGGTCAACTAGCATTAAGTGGTTATCTGTACCACCTGATACTAGGTCAAATCCTCTATCTACTAAACCTTTTGCAAGAGCCTGTGCGTTGGCTGCAACAGTCTGTGCATAAGTCTTAAAGTCATCTGATAATGCTTCTTTGAAGCAAACTGCTTTTGAAGCGATTACATGCATAAGTGGTCCACCCTGGATTCCTGGGAACACAGCCTTGTTTAGTTTGTGCTCTGTTGCGAACTCTTCACTTGAAAGAATAAGTCCACCACGTGGTCCTCTTAATGTCTTATGTGTAGTAGTTGTTGTAACGTGAGCATATGGGATTGGACTCTCGTGTGCACCACCAGCCACAAGACCAGCGATATGAGCCATATCTACCATTAGGAATGCTCCAACTTCATCTGCAATCTCTCTAAATTTCTTAAAATCTATCTTTCTAGGATAAGCACTAGCGCCTGCTACAATAAGTTTTGGCTGGCACTCTTTTGCTATTCTTAGAACTTCATCATAATCGATAAATCCGTCATCATTTACGCCGTAAGGCACGATGTTAAAATATGTACCTGACATGTTTACTGGTGAACCATGTGTTAAATGTCCACCTGCATCCAAACTCATACCCATAACAGTATCGCCTGGTTTAACTAGTGCGAAGAATACAGCCATATTTGCTTGTGCACCTGAGTGAGGCTGAACATTTGCATATGTACAACCAAACAATTTCTTAGCACGCTCTCTAGCGATATCTTCTACCACGTCCACGTATTCGCATCCGCCGTAATATCTCTTTCCAGGATATCCTTCAGCGTATTTATTTGTAAGTGGGCTGCCCATTGCTGCCATAACAGCCTTAGTTACAATGTTTTCAGAAGCGATCAATTCAAGATGAGATTCCTGTCTATCAGTCTCATTTTGGATTTCAGCTGCCACTTCTGGGTCAAAATTCTTTACTTCGTCAAAACTAAACATTTTATTCTCTCCTTTGTTTAAAACATCTTTTAATACTTTATCATATTGCGCAAAAAAATTAAATAAAAATATTGCTCTATTTTCCTATTTTTTTGTTTGCGACACATTGTTAAAAGTGGGACTTTCAAAGTCCCGTTTATTGTTCAGCTTAATGTATAAACTTAAAAATAGGAGGTAATTTAATGAACGATGATTATTATTTAAGCTTTCTTGATTTAACTCAGTTTGGTGACAGACTAGCTGAGTTACGAGTACAAAGAGGCATATCAGCCAGAGAATTAAGTCTAAGTATCGGGCAAAACACACATTACATCAATCATATAGAGAATCACTATACTTACCCTTCCATGAGTACATTTTTCTATATATGCGAATACTTAAACATAACACCTAGAGAGTTCTTTGACTTAGACTTAGACAGCCCAGCTGTAATAAGTAATTTAAACAAGCATATATCTGAGATGTCATCTGTCAATCAAGATTTGATGGTTATGCTGTCTTTGTATCTAAAATAAAAGTAAGTTGATGCCTAAACACCAACTTAACTTTTTATTTATTCTTCAGTTTTTACTATATTAAGTGATAGTTCTTCTAACTGCTTATTATCTACAGTACCTGGAGCCTCACTCATCAAGCAAACTGCATCTTTATTCTTAGGAAATGCTATCACTTCTCTTATGTTGTCTTCTCCTGCCATATGCATCACTAATCTATCAAGACCATATGCCAATCCAGCGTGTGGTGGCACTCCATATTTGAATGCATCTATTAAGAAACCAAACTGCTCATGAGCCTGCTCGTCTGTAAAGCCAATTGCTCTAAGCATTTTTTCTTGAACATCACTCTGGTGAATTCTTACACTACCTCCACCAATCTCAGAACCGTTCAAAACAATATCGTATGCTTCCGCATGAACCTTTCCTGGATCAGACTCAATATACTGAATATCTTCTTCCTTAGGCATTGTGAATGGATGATGCATTGCAATGTATCTCTCCTCTTCATCTGACCACTCAAACTGAGGAAAATCATCTACCCATAGGAAGTTATATTTTGACTCATCAATCAACTCTAACTCTTTTCCAAGTTCAAGTCTTAGTGCTCCTAGAACATTCCAAACAATCTTATTTGTGTCCGCTGCAAAGAGCAATAAATCTCCAGGTTCACCCTTCATAGCAGTAACTAATGCCTCTAGTTCTTCGTCTGACATAAACTTAGCAAATGATGATTTGTAAGTTCCATCTTCATTTATACATAGATAAGCAAGTCCCTTTGCACCATTTCCTTTGGCGCTCTCAACTAGCTTATCAATTTTCTTACGTGACATTGCTCCCTGACCTTTAACGTTAAGACCACGAACTGAGCAACCATCTTCATCGGCAGGGCCTGCGAATACGCCGAAGCCACATCCTTTGACGACGTCTGTCACATCAGTAAGTTCCATCTCAAAACGTGTGTCAGGTTTATCAGTTCCAAATCTATCCATAGCCTCTTGCCATGGCATTCTAGCAAATGGAATTTGAACATCTACATCTAACACTTCTTTAAATAGTGCCTGAAGCATACGCTCGTTCACTTCCATAACATCCTCTGCTTCCACAAACGATAACTCCATATCGATCTGTGTAAACTCAGGCTGTCTGTCAGCTCTTAAGTCCTCATCTCTGTAGCACTTTGCAATCTGGATATATCTGTCGCATCCAGAACACATAAGCAACTGCTTGAAAAGCTGTGGACTCTGAGGCAAAGCATAAAAATGTCCAGGATGAACACGGCTAGGAACCAAATAGTCTCTAGCGCCCTCAGGTGTACTCTTACAAAGTGTAGGAGTCTCTATCTCAAGGAAACCTTCTTTTGCCATAAATGAACGAACAAAAGTTGTCACATCTGAACGAAGCTTCAAATTGTTCTGAAGGTTTTGCTTTCTCAAATCTAAATATCTATATTTAAGTCTCAACTCTTCTTTTGTGTTTGCTCCCTCTTCCACTGGGAATGGAGGTGTCTCTGACTCTGAAAGAATACGAAGTTCTTTGGCGGTGATTTCAATATCACCTGTCTTCATATCTTCATTAACTGCGCCGTCTCTTGCTCTAACCTCACCTCTTACAGCAATAACAAACTCGCTTCTAAGAGTGCCGGCCTTTTCGAAGATTTCGCCGTCGTTTTCGTCAAACACAATCTGAACTAAGCCACTTCTATCTCTAAGGTCGATAAAGATAAGAGAACCTAAGTTTCTTCTCTTTTGAACCCAGCCCATAACTGTGACTTCTTCGCCAATATTTTTGTTTGATACTTCTGTACATCTGTGACTTCTATGAAGTCCCTTAATTGTTTCTGACATATTTACTCCTTATAAAACTCCTCAAAGTTAGTATATCCTTGCTCGGACAATTGCTCTTTTTGGAATCTCTTATTCTTATTCATTCTAGCAACTAAAATCTGTTTGCCATTTTGTCTCTCAGCATTTGCTTTTTCAATAATGTCTGATAAAGCTTTGCCCTCAACACCCTTTTCAATCAAATAGCAAACTTTATCCTCATTTTCTGGAATTTCAAATCCCTGCTCCATCATAAGCAAAATGATTCTCTCAAATCCAATTGAGAAACCGCATGCAGGTGTGTCGTTTCCAGTGAACTGTCCAACCATCTTGTCGTATCTTCCGCCGCCACCGCAGCTTCCGCCAAACTCAGGAATAGCAATCTCAAATATTGTTCCCGTGTAGTATGACATTCCACGAACCAATGTTGGATCAAAAACTATATCATAATTATCTGTCTTTGCATTCTTTACGCTATCAATAATTTCATCCATCCACTGCTTTACATCATCTGCAAAGCTATCACCTAATTTGTCTGATAAGTATGCAATAGGATCTGATTCATTTTCAATCTCACTAAATAGTGATGTATATTTTTCTACAGCGTCATCGCTAAAGCCATCTTTAACTAAAACTTCTTTGACGCCGTCTAATCCAATCTTATCCATCTTATCTAGTGTGATGAATACCTGGTCAAAGTCTTCTGCGTTAAAGCCAGAATACTCTGCCATAGCTTTTAGGATTCTTCTATCGTTAATTCTAATTTCAAAATTTTTAAACCCAAGTTTTGTTAGCGTGCTAGATGTAGCTAAAATCAGTTCAATCTCTGCTAAGTTAGTCGCATCACCTAATATATCAATATCGCACTGCATAAACTGACGATATCTTCCACGCTGTGGGCGGTCTGCTCTAAACACATTGCCCATCTGAAGCGCCTTGAAAGGTGTTGGCAATTCATTGGCATTCTTTGAATAATAGCGCACCAAAGGAACAGTTAAATCATATCTAAGTCCGCTATCCACCAAGTCCATCTCAGCCTCAGCAGTCTCAAGATTTAACTTCTCGCCACGCTTTAGTATTTTAAATATTAACTTTTCGTTCTCTCCACCCTGCTTGCTTGTTAAGTTCTGAATGTTCTCAACAACAGGAGTTTCGATTTGTGAAAAACCATATGAAAGGTATGTCTCTTCAATCACGCGCTTAACGTAATTTCTAACCTTCATCTCGTCTGGCATAATATCTTTCATACCAGTCATCGGTTTCTTACTTAAAGCCATAATGTCTCTCCTTAATAAAATCTCTTTTCGTTTTCTATAGTTGTTTGCTCATTGTGTCCAGCTAGTACTACTGTGTCTCCTGGAAGTGTGAGCAATTTGTTTCTAATTGAATTTAGTATCTCTTTTTCGCTTCCGCCAGGAAAATCTGTTCTTCCTCTGCTCATGCAAAAGAGTGTGTCTCCTGAGAACAACACTCCTTCATCCTCCACATAAAAGCAACCGCTTCCTGGAGTATGACCCGGAGTCAAAATGAACTTCATCTTGATGCCAGCTATCTCAAGCTCTTCGCCATCTCTTATAGAAATGTCAGGCTTCACAATCATGCCCTCGCCAAAGAATACAGATAAATTATTATTATAATTTTGCATAAACTTTGACTCTTCTTCTGACACATATACTTTTATGCCGTATCTATCTCTTAATTCATCTACAGCGCCTATATGATCGAAATGACCATGTGTAAGAAGAATAGCTTTAGGTGTCATTTGCATCTGTTCAATAATTCTAGAAATCTTAAGAGCACTTCCACCCGGGTCTATTATAAAACCTTCGTTAGTCTCTTCATTTTTAACTATATAGCAGTTAGTAAATGCTTCACTAACTAAAACATTTTTAATCTCCATACTTTATCCTTTAAAACTTTAGTCTTTAACAGTTTAAAGTCTAACTAGCAGTTCTTTCTATATCAATAATACTGTCAATCTGTCTTATCTTAGCAATAATATTATTTAGCTCGTCAGTACTGTTAATCTGGAATGCCATAGTTATAGTAGCAATTTCATTTTTGCTTGTTCTACTGTTAATAGACAATACATCGATATCATTCTCTGTAAATATCTTTGACAAGTCTGACAAAATACCAACTCTGTTGTGAGCGTAGATAACAATCTCTGTGTTGTATTTTCCTTCGTGACTGCTCTGGTCTTCTGCCCAGCTTGCTTCAATCAATCTATTTCTTTCCATCTCTGGAAGATTAATCATATTTACACAGTCTGTTCTATGAAGTGAAACGCCACGTCCACGTGTGACAAAACCAACAATCTCATCACCAGGTACAGGTGTACAACACTTTGAGAAACGAACTGCTACATCGTCCATACCTTCCACGATAACACCACTCTTTGAACTGCTAATCAAGCCTTGTCCCTGAGCGTTCTTATCTATGATGTCTATTACTTGTTGATCTGTGATAGGCTCATCATGATCTTTCTTATATTGGTCTAGAAGTCTGTTTACAATCTGACCTTCTTTTAGTCCACCATGTCCTACTGTGGCAAGTAAAGCATCCCACTCTTTGAAACCATACTTAGTTCGGACAATGTCCATATACTTAGGTTTCATTATTTCTTCTAAATTAATACTCTTAGTCTTACAATAAGCCTTAATCAAATCATTACCGCGCTCAATATTCACTTCCTTATTCTGTGATCTGAACCACTGATTAATCTTATTCTTAGCTTGAGTACTCTTAACAATCTTTAACCAATCACGGCTTGGTCCACTTGAGTTATTTGAAGTAAGAATCTCAATTCTATCTCCATTCTTAATCTCGTAATCAATGTTAACCATCTCGCCGTTTACTTTGGCGCCAATCATCTTATTACCTACAGCACTATGAATACTGTAAGCAAAGTCAACTGGTGTAGAACCGTTAGGCAAGTTCTTTAGGTCACCATCTGGAGTGAAACAATAAACATTACCTGAGAACATATTCAAGTCATCCTTCAACAAATCAAGGAACTCTTGGTTGTCAGTCATGTCTCGTTGCCACTCAAGGATTTGGCGAAGCCAACTAATCTTTTGCTCTTCGTTGTCATCCCCAGTTAGGTTCTCTTTATATTTCCAGTGTGCAGCGATACCATACTCAGCAGTTCTGTGCATCTCCGCTGTTCGAATCTGGATTTCAAACGGCTGACCGTTTGGCGCAATCAAAGATGTATGAAGTGACTGGTACATATTTTCTTTAGGCATAGCAATGTAGTCTTTAAATCTACCAGGCACTGGTGTGAATTTCTCGTGGATAATACCTAGAGCACCGTAACACTCCATAACACTATCCACAATAATTCTTACCGCAAAGATGTCGTAAATCTGATCCAAAGTCTTGTGCTGATTTACCATCTTTTTGTATATACTAAAGTAGTGCTTAACACGGCCGTCAATAGTCGCTTTAATGCCAGCCTTTTCTACATAGCCAGCCACTACTTCTATAAGCTCATTCATAAAGTCTTCACGGTGCTCAAGTCTTTGGTGAACACCCTCTACCAACTCGTCATATTTTTCAGGCTCAAGATATCTTAGTGACAAGTCATCAAGTTCAATCTTAATCTTACTGATACCAAGTCTGTCAGCTATTGGTGAGTAAATATCAATAGTCTCTCTAGATGTTTCTTTTTGGCCCTCTGGACTTCTATACATAAGTGTACGCATGTTGTGAAGTCTATCAGCAAGTTTAATCAAGATAACTCTTATATCCTTTGCCATAGCCAAAAACATCTTACGTAAATTCTCTGCCTGTTTTTCAACTTTGTCTACATCGTAATCCAATTTTGTAAGTTTTGTAACGCCATCTACTAGGTCAGTTACTTCTTCGCCGAAGGCGTTTAACATATCCTCACGTGTCACGCTTGTGTCTTCCATAACATCGTGAAGCAAAGCTGCCATAATGGATTCTTTATCTAACTCTAGATCTGCCAAAATGAGCGCA
>JAFWIO010000044.1 GCA_017514785.1 Eubacterium sp.
AACATTTGGAAAACCAACCAATCCAACATCAGCTATACTCTTTAGTTCCAATGTGACATTTAGCTCCTGAGACTTTTGTCCAGGCTGAGCATACTTTGGAACTTGCATGGTAGGTGTGGCGTAGTGTTGGTTACCTTTGCCGCCCTTGCCACCTTTAAGTACAACAACTCTTTGGTTATCGCCGCTCATGTCTGCAACTACTTTGCCGGTCTCTTCCTCACGGATAATTGTACCTTCTGGCACTTTAATAATAAGGTCTTCACCATTCTTACCAGACATATTTTGCTTTCCGCCCTGCTCACCATTCTGCGCACAGAACTTATGCTTATGTCTGAATTCATATAGAGTATTTAGACCTTTGTCCACGACAAAAATAACGTCGCCGCCTTTTCCTCCGTCGCCGCCGTCTGGTCCACCTGCTGGAACATACTTCTCGCGTCTGAAGGAAACATGGCCGTCGCCGCCCTTTCCTGACTGTATGAAAATTTTAGCAAAATCTGCAAACATAAATTACCTCTAGTTACTTAAACATCTTTAGATATTATAACAAAAAAGATGGCTTCAAACCATTAAGATTTGAAGCCTTATATACTTTGATTATTCAGCTACTGGGTATACAGAACAAACTTTTCTGTCTCTACCTTTTCTCTCGAATCTTACTACACCATCGACAGTAGCAAATAATGTATCATCACCACCACGGCCAACATTTACGCCTGGGTGAATTCTTGTTCCACGCTGTCTGTAAAGAATGTTTCCAGCTTTTACTAACTGACCGTCAGCTCTTTTAGCGCCAAGTCTTTTTGATTCTGAATCTCTACCGTTCTTAGTAGATCCAACACCCTTTTTGTGAGCGAAGAATTGAAGGTTCATCTTCAACATATCTATACCTCCCTAAATTCTAATGAAATAAACTCTTTGTAATCTTTTGCCAAATTCTCTAGTCCGAAAACTAATGAATCTAACAATACTTGGGATTCTTTAGATGGCTTTTCTTCAAACTTGAAATCAATCATTCCATCTTCTTCATTTGAATTAACCACAAATCTGTCATCCATAAATTCTTCTACGGAGTTTATAAAATTTATAGTTAATGCAGAAATCCCTGCGCATACGATATCTTTGCCGGCGTCTTCATATCCAGAATGTCCGGATACCTTAAAACCTGTAAAAATATCATCCTGCTTATAAATTGTAATATTTGTCATATCACACCACCTTAAGCATTGATCTTATCAATCTTTACTTCTGTGTACTGCTGTCTATGACCGTTTTTCTTGTGATATCCTTTTTTAGGCTTATACTTGTAAACAGTTACTTTTTTAGCTTTACCTTCAGCCACTACAGTAGCATCTACGCTAGCGCCGTCCACTAATGGATTACCAACCTTAACGTCTTTACCACCAACTAAAAGTACTTCGTCAAAAGTGAACTTATCATCAGCTTTTGCATCAAGCTTTTCAACTCTCAATACATCGCCTTCTTCCACTTTATACTGTTTACCACCTGTTGATATAATTGCGTACATTGGGCACCTCCTATTACTCAATACTCGCCAAACTTCGGTGATTGCTAAAGCAATACTTTAAACCTCGCTGTGCGGCAACTATAAAAATATAACATATGCACAAATTAGTGTCAAGTCCGATAAACACTATATTTTCTGCATAAAAAATGGTGCCTCCGGCAAAGGAAACACCATTTTTTTTATCATTTTATGTAAGATTTTTTCTATACTGTGAAGGTGTAAGTCCTGTTATGTTTTTAAATGTCTTCATAAAGTGCTTTTCATGCTCATATCCTACTGCTTTTGATATCTCATGCACCTTCATATCTGTCTCAACTAATAGTTTCTTCGCTTCACCAATTCGAATATTCTTCAAATAGTTTACAAAGTTAGTTCCAACATATCTCTTAAATGTATATGAGAACAATGAATAGTTCATTGAAATATGGTTAGAAACAACCGCCATATTCAAATCTTTGCTGTAATTAGCCTTAATATAATCAACAGCATCATTCATTTTCTTAATAGTCATATGCTCATCAGCATCATTGTTAACTAGTTCATCAAAACGATCAACCCACTGTCTAAGTACATCCATATACTCATCTAAGTTTTGGAATCTGTACATATCCAAAATTTCTTTTACTTCGTTTTCTTTGTCGCCAAGCATACTTTTGTAAATATTCATGGCTGTAGTAATGATGATACGAACTTGCTCTTGGAATTCATCAATTGAATACTTGTGATTCTTTACACCTTGCATAAAGATTTCAAGCTGTTTTAGAGCTTCGTTCATCTTGTTTGAACAAATGAGGTTGGCTGTATGCATCATAAGTTTAGCACCATACTCATATTCAAATACAGGTTGATTGAACTCAGAGAAATCAACTATATGCTCAGAAATCATGAACGCAGTCTTTCTCATTTCCATAGCTTCACAGAACGCCTGCTTTAGATCTAAAACGTTTGTAAACGGAGTTGATACACCAACATACAAACTCTTAATCTTTTTAAGAACTTCATCTTTATATTTAACATCACAGATAATCATATCTAAGAACTCTTCACCCTTGATGAAGTAATACTTATCTTCTTTAGTATAATCTTCTGTATCTTCGCCAGCACTCAAGCAAAAAACAATGTACTCGTCAAAGTTTAGGTAAGGTTTTGCATCATCACAAATATTTTTTACTTCATTTGGCGAGATGTTATCATAAAACATCATGTAACTAACACGTTGGAACACTGACTTTCTAGTTTTGTAGTATTTTTGCATCTCCTCTGCAAACTCTTCTAAAACACCAGTAAGTTTCTTTTTATTGATAGGCTTAACAATGTATTTTTTAACACCGTTTGTAAACATATCAACAGCGTATTTAAAGTCTTCATGAACACTGATGACTGCTGTCAAAGGAAGCGCCTTTTTCTTATTTAGAGTTTTAACTAACTCTATTCCATCAAGTTCAGGCATCTCCACATCTGTGAACATTACGTCGATATCATTAGTGTTTAAAATATCTAATGCTTCTTTGCCGTTTGAACATTCAAAAATCTCACCTACTTCTACAGATGATTCCTGAATGATCTTTTTGATTTTGTCACGATCCTTTTTTAGATCGTCCACAATTAAAATTGTTCTAATCATTTACTACCTCACTCAAAGTTTCTTTCAAAGATTTTCTGTTTTTCTTCCTCGTGATTTCCAGTAAACCTAACTTTGTGAACCCCACAACATTACATTGAACATAATCTGTCTTCGACAAATCTGTTATGTAATTTAATAGTTCATCGTAATACTCCTCGTTCATGTTGATAAAATCAACTATGATTATCCCCGAGATATTTCTAAGTATTAAATGTTTAATTAGAAACTCAGCTGCCTCAAAGTTTATGCTTTTGATGTTTTCTTCCCTGTCTTTTTTTGATGTGTTTTTTCCGCTATTCACATCTATAGTAGTTAATGCCTCAGTGTGTTCTATCACTAGATACGCACCAGAATCCATCCAAACTTTTTTAGATAAAACATCTTTAATTATTTTTCCGAGTCTATATGTATTCTCTATCGAAATACCGCTATTACTATTATATAACAAGTTTTGAATTTTTGCACCTTCTAAATTTTGAGACACCATTATATCATCACAAATTATTTCACATCCCGAATCACATAGCCTTCGACAAATGCTTATCATATAGTCATTTTTGTATAGCAAAGACTTTGGCGAAGCATGATCAAACTTACGATTTACCTCTTCTCTCTCTTCTTTAGGTAAAGATAATTTTGTCGTAAGAAGATAATCTTTTGTCTTCATTTTGTCAGCTTTAATCTGGACTAAAATCTTATCCCCAGCTTTTAGAGCGCTGTTATCATCTAGATATACAAACCCTTTTTTACCTTCACCAAACTCTACAAAAGCACTCGACAAATTATTTGTAACATCTTTCACGATGCCACAATAAACATTTCCTACTTCAGATTCAGAAAAATCATAAATCATTTTACAATCATCATCCACTAAATGAAAACCAAGCAAGATATTATTATAAAAATTTGAAATTATTAATTTGTCCAATTTATACTTCCTCTAATGGAATTAGATTTCCATCTTTCTCATAATACATTTCAAGTCTTGTCATTTTCAAAAACTCTGGTATTTCTTTATCCGCAAATTTACAAAGTGCTTCTACCACTAAGTTTGGTTTTAAATTCGCCTGACTTCCATGAGCCAAACAAACAAATAGTTTGTCGTCTTGCTTTTCCAATTTATAAATCATTGGTTTAATATCAACGACCTTTTCGCTCTTCTTAGTTTTCTTTAACACTTCGATTTTATTCTGGCTTAAAAACTTATCTATTGTTTCTTCGTCGAAGTCAACATCAACTAGATAATCTGCAGCTGATAAAAGCGCCATGCTCTTTTTGGCATCATCTGGAAGCTGAATATACTTAAGTACTTGGATTTCATCTACTGTATGTTCATTTAGTACTTTAACAGCATATTCTGGATCTATCTCAGAATTAGTTTCTATATCAAAATATTCTCCCTTGCTTTCAATGCCAACACTGAGCGGTGATGTAAAAGACATTATTTGATGAGGATGATAGCCTTGAGAATATGTAACATCAAGTTTTGCTCTTCTTATTAGTTTTTGGAAATATCTCATAACATCAAGGTGTCCAATGAATTTCACATTTCCAGTTTTAGAAAATTTTATTCTAGCTTTCATTAGAAACACCTCCTTTGTCTTGGAAGCATACACCACATCCATATGATGCAGCACCACAACCAGCGCACTTTTCTCTACAGTTTGGAGTGACCGCTTCTTCTTGCGCTCTATTCCACTCATCTAACAAGAACTTCTTTGTAACACCTACATCGATCATATCCCAGGGGAATATTTCATTATCATCGCGGGTTCTTGTTAAATAGAAATCCATATCCACGCCAGTTTTTTCAATTGCCTCTTTCCACAGTTCATCATCATGATGTTCAGACCAAGCGTCATAAATACCACCATGCTTGTAAACGTACACAAGAAGATCTGAAAGTTTTCTGTCTCCACGCGCAAATAATCCCTCAAGCACACTTATATCAGAAGTGTGGTATTTGAAGCTGATACTCTTTCTATTTAAAGTTTCTTTTAATTTGTCTTTTACCAATCCGGCTCTGTGCAAAAATTGTTCCTCGCTGCACATTGGCGCCCATTGGAAAGGTGTAAAAGGCTTTGGAACAAAGAAAGATGAGCTGGCGTTTACCTGACATCTACCCATTCGCTCTTCTTTAGGAACGGTATCATAATAAAGCATTGCTATATCTTCACACAAATCCATGATGGCTGTTGCATCTTCATCCGTCTCAAAAGGTTGTCCAAGCATAAAGTATAACTTAACCTTTTTCCATCCACCTTTAAATGCAGTCTCGCAACCTTTCAATATTTCTTCTTTAGTCAAACCTTTATTAATTACATCTCTCATTCTTTGTGAACCAGCTTCTGGCGCAAAGGTAACAGAGTTCTTTTTTAAGTCTTGAATTTTGCTCATTACATCCAAAGAAAAAGCATCAATTCTTAAGCTTGGAAGAGAAATGTTAACATGTCGTATTGCGCACTCTTCCATTAAGAAATCGACCAGTTCTTTAAGCTGCGAATAGTCACTACTGCTAAGTGATGCCAAAGATATTTCACCTTGTCCTGTCGATTCAAGCATCTCAACAGCCTGCTTCTTTAATGTTTCAACATTTTTTTCACGAAGTGGTTTATAAACTGATCCCGCCTGACAAAATCTACAACCTCTAATACATCCACGTTGAATTTCTAGAACGCATCTATCCTGCGTTACTTGCATATAAGGAACTAATGGTTTTGTAGGATAATCCACTGCGTCAAAGTCCTTAACAACTTCTTTTTTTACTTTTTCTGGAACACCATCTCTGTTTGGCTTTATTTCTTTAATCGTTCCATCTTTAAGGTATGTGACATCGTAAAGACTAGGAACATACATTCCAGGAATTTTAGATGACTCATATAAAAACTCTTGCCTATCAAACCCATTCTTTTTGTGTTCTTTGTAGAGGTCTAAAAGATCAGTGTATTTAGTCTCTCCCTCACCAATGTAAAAAATATCGAAAAAATCTGCTATGGGTTCGGCATTATAAGTACACGGACCGCCGCCCGTAACAATTGGATCATCTTCTGTTCTATCTTTCGAATATAATGGAATTTGTGCAAGATCTAAGATTTGTAAAACATTTGTATAGCACATTTCATATTGAAGTGTAATTCCTAAAAAGTCAAAATCTTTAATTGGCTGTTGAGATTCTAATGCAAACAGAGGGATGTTTTTATCTCTCATTTCTTTATCTAAATCAGGCCATGGAGAGTAAACTCTCTCACAGTAAGTGTCATCTCTTTTATTAAACATATCATAAAGAATCTGAATGCCGAGATGCGACATTCCAATCTCATAGACGTCAGGAAAACACATAGCGAATCTGATTTCTACATCGTCTGGATTCTTCTTCACCATGTTTAATTCACCACCAATATATCTTGATGGTTTATCGATTTTCATTAATAATTCTTCGCTCAAAGCAAGTTTACTCATAGGGATATACTAACATAAAAAATGATACTAATCAAAAAAAGAGACACCGTTTGGTATCTCTTTTTTATACTACAAATATAAGGGTAAAATTGTTCTCTAAAAGAACTCTGTTCCCCAATGATCGCCTGGATCAGGATCTACTACTGTTCCTGAATCTTGCCAATCGCCACTCGCTAAAATAACGTCTTCAAAATCTATATTTTCAATTTTAGGTGCTTTGTATGCTTTCTTCATAAATATTCCTAACTTTATTCAAATGTTGCAAAGTAATCTACAGCTTGCTTCTCCGGCTCTTCTAATGAATCGTAGTAAGACGTAGCTGCTTTCATTGATCTTGCAATTTGTGAAATATTACGTCTTCTGACATCTGTTGTAGGGTTTGAAGCATATACTACCATAGAGTCACCATCAACATAATTTATCTTTACGTATCCACGAGCTACAAAATCTCTTGTAAGGTTTTCTTGCTTTATATTTAAAACACCAACTGTGTAAGTTCCACTAGACATCTGGCTAGAATTTGATAGATTCACATGAACTTGATTTCTAGAGTTATCAATTTCCAAATTCTCCTCGTACTCTTCAGTAAATAAATCGTAGGTTGTAATAACCATACCATATGTGAAGGCACTATTGAATATTGGTGCTCCCCCATTCATTTGAGCTGTCGCTCTAAATGCAATACCAGGTTCACTTTTGACCATATGAATTGTGGCACCATTAGTGTGATCAACAGCAACAGTTGCTAATCCAGTAAATACCAAATCACTATTAACAGTTACTGTATCGCGTGGTGCATAAACTTTTGAAGGATCACTCGTCAAATAATATCCATATGGAGTATTTCCTTCTTCTCCTGGACCTGGGAAAGTATATTCGGAGCCTTCAAAAACAGTTGCCATTTCATTTCCATCTATTGTAACTGTGTGTGTAGGTGTAGGTCCATAAACGGCAATTTCCCAAATAGAGTGTCCATAGCCAGTAGTTCTATTCTTACCAAATATTTTTATATACCTTGCATTCACAGTATTTGTTAGAACAAAAGTATCTCTTCTATCAGCTCCAGCTGAAGCTCCATTCTTATATGAAATATCTTGGAATGTAGTTCCGTCTGTGGAAGCAGAAATAACAAAATCTTTTGAGCTGGCAGTTTCCCACCATATACCAATTTCTTTTATAGACTTAACTGATCCTAAATCAACAGTAATCCATTGTGGATCACCATCTCCACCTTCAGAACCCCATCGAGTACCAGCGTTTGTATCAACTGCACTCATCGCACTTCCGATAGAAGCCGTAGCTGAAACACCAGGAACTGTTTTTCCATCTTGAGATATATAATTTAAACCATTAGCGTCAGACTCAGGGAATAATCCTTTGCCAAACGTAGTTGAATAGGTAAATCCTGATGCAACTGTAACATTATTTATAGTTAAACCAGGTGAATGAAATCCGTTATGTTCAGATTTTACAGTGACTGAATATGTTCCAGCATCTATGCAAGTAAGTGTATAGTTGCCAGCAGACAATCCTTCAACGTAAGGGTCTGTAGAACCATTTAAATAAATGTTGTATGTATAGTCACTATGACCTGATGGTGCAGTAATATTGCCTGATATTGTATTAGGTGAATTTGAAGTGGATGTAAAGTTGGCTGGATCTACTACTGTTTCTGATTGTGCCTCTTCTGCATCACCGTCTATATCATATACACCCAATTCAGTCATTTGAGCACCATATGCAACTGCATTTGGGAAGTATACCCTAACATATTTAACTGCTCCTGTTACGCTTGAAACATCTGCTTTTATAGCAAATGGGGCAGTACTTGCTCTTTGTACATTAATATCATCTTGTGTTAGAACAGCAGCATCTCGCCATTCAGTACCATCAACTGAATATTGGAATTTTAAACCACCATTTTCAGGGAAAGTACCACCTACAAGCGATCTAAACCAAACAACTAATGTTTCAAAACTAGAAGCTTTCCAACTACTATTTAACTCAACATAAGCCCAAGAACCAGCTTGTCCTTTTGTAGGAGTTACGTAACTATTATTGGAAATCAATCCATCAGTAAGACTTCCACTACCTTCTTGAGAAGTCCCACTGTCTAGTGTATATGGTCTATTATACGCAAAGTTCCAATCACTATCGGTAACTTTTGTCTCGTATGTATTAACAGAAAATTGATTAGAATTAATACCTGGTGAAACTGCACCATTGTAATGTGATTGAACAAATACAGTATGATTTCCACCCGGAATGTCATAAGTATACGTTGTATCTGGTTGACAATTAGAATTTAATAACTGACCGTGTGCATTATCCAAATAAGCAGAATATATATAACCTTCTTGTCCTTCTCCTGAAGTTATACTAAATGCGACTTGACCAATTCCACTAGCTACTGCAGTAACAGAGTCTGGATCATCACATGTATCCATAGGCGCTATTTGTGGACTTGTAGCAAGAACCGCAATCTCTCTTAACTGAATACCGTATGTTGGAAGTGATGGGTAATCAATCTTTATATATCTAACTTTTCCAGTGTATCCAGAAACAACATCAACCGTCGCTCTACCAATATTATCTTCATTAGGTAATAAATCTGCTTCTGTAATAGTGTCAGATGTATACATTGTTTCCCAATTGATTAAATCTACAGAATACTGAATGTTGTATGTTCTTCCAACTACAGTATCATTACTAGCAACGTCTTTGTATGTTAATACAATTTCATCCAAACTATTTGCCCAATAATAATCACCTAAGTCTAGGATTGCATAAGCCTCTCCTGAATAGCCCCATCCAGATGAAAGAGCGCAGTGACCATTAGTCAAACTACCATTTGTTAGATTATTTAAGTTTCCTTCTGCTACTCCAGGATAAGCCGTAGCCGTTGAACCCAAAACCATATTTGTCATGCTACCACCGTTTCCGGAAATGCTATCAATCTGGTCTTGAGTTAACTCTGCAGCACTTACCTTTGCATGATAAAAAGCAATGGATGAAACCACCATCGCTAATGTTAGCGTAATAGCTAGAATTCTCTTATATAATTTTTTCATAAATAATCTCCTCGCCCAAAAAAACGTGCAAAAACGCATACTCGTTCATAATCATTGTATTGCATTTATACTAGTGTAACAACTCGTTTTTTTCGAATATAGTGTTTGTTTTTTACTGGCAAAAGTTATTTAATTAACAAACGTTAAATGTGTTATAATATTTTAGAGTGTAAAGGAGATTACAATGTATAAATACGAGACACATCTACACACAAAAGAATGCAGTCTTTGCGCTACTGCTTCCGGCAGTTATCAAGCAGAGGCTTATAAAGATGCTGGTTATACAGGCATCATAATTACAGATCACTTCTTTAGAGGAAACACAAATATTAGACGTGATTTGCCTTGGGAAGAAAGAATCGATCTATTCTGCAAAGGATATGAGAATGCTAAAAAGACTGGCGATGAAATAGGTTTGGATGTCTTCTTTGGCTGGGAAGAAACTTACGAAGGACAAGACTTTTTGATATACGGCCTCGACAAAGAATGGATGTTAGCTCATCCTGAGATGGAATACTGGACTATTAGAGAACAATTTGAAGCAGTTGATAAGGCGGGTGGATTAGTTATTCATGCACATCCATTTAGAGACAGACCTTACATTCCAAAAATTAGATTGTTTCCAGATCATGTGCACGGTGTTGAAGTTTTTAATGCTAGCAACTTTGAGGAAGAAAATGAACAGGCATTTATGTATGCGAAGAAATATAAACTTCCTATGACAGCTGGTTCTGACTCGCACCACCATGACATCATTTGTTCTGGAATTGAATGCAAAGATAGATGGAAATCAATTAATGATTATATAAAGTTAATAAAAAAGGAAAAGCCGATTACACTAATATATTAAAAAAGGAAATGCATTATGCATTTCCTTTTATTTTATCTTCTTGATAACTCTTCAGTTATGTCTTCCCACGTCACACCACGCTCTGCCATAAGAACCATTACGTGATATAAGAAATCAGAAATTTCATATTTCATTTCTTGTGCATCTGGGTTTTTAGCAGCAATAACAATCTCTGTTGCTTCCTCTCCCACTTTCTTTAGAATCTTATCAATTCCTTTGTCGAACAAGTAATTAGTGTATGAACCTTCTTTAGGGTTTTCTTTACGATCCAAAATTACATTATAGACTTCCTCGAAAACCTTCATAGGATTTGTGTTATCAATTTCACTTTCGATAATGTCATTAAAGAAACAACTTTCGGCTCCTGTGTGACAAGCAACACCTACTTGGTAAACCTTAGCAAGCAATGTGTCTTTGTCGCAGTCGGCATAAAGTTCTTTCACATATTGGAAGTGACCTGATGTCTCGCCCTTCACCCACTGCTCATCTCTGCTTCTTGAGTAGTAAGTCATCTTGCCGGTGCTGATAGTGTTGTTAAAAGCATCTTCATTCATATATGCAAGCATCAAAACTTTTTCAGTTTTAAAATCTTGAACAACTACAGGAACTAATCCCTGATCATTTGTTTTAAGTTCAGAAAAATCAATCTTTGCATCAAATATACAAACATCTTTACCTTCAGCTTTAAGTTCTAACTTCTTAGCGTAAAAATCTGTGTCCTCTTCAAATGTGTATTCTAATACATCACTAGCAGTCACAAATCTTTCCACACCAAAACGTTTCTCGCCTTCTTCTAATACGTCAGTATCAATTTCATCTTTTACGATAAGGCTTGCTCCAGCATAAAAGTATTTCTTTATATCTTCCAAGCGATTAACTGTGCCATCTACCACAAAATCAATATCAAAGTTGTTTTTGATATCAATCATCGCAGAGATGTTTGCATCATGTTCAGCATCTGATGTAGATTTATCAACTATATAAATTCCATCAGCGCCTTTGTTCTTAAGTTCAATCGCCTGTGAAACAGGGCTCTTGTCAGAGCCCTTTACATTTCCATTATCTAAAATTATTTTTGAATATAATTTAATCTTGCTCATTATAGTGTTCCTTTCGTAGAAAGTACATCTGAAATTCTACCGTCTAATGTAGTTGCTTGATCTAGAGCCTTAGCAAATGATTTAAACATTGCTTCTATCATGTGGTGATTATTACCAGACTCTAGCATCTTTAGGTGTAGATTCATTCCTGTTGTGTATGTGAGTGCATAGAAAAATTCTTTAACCATTTCTGTATCAAAGTATCCCACACGCTCTACAGTAAATTCTGCGTCAAAGACCAAGTAAGGTCTGCCAGATAAATCTACCGCACAAAGACATAGTGACTCATCCATTGGAAGAATCATATTTCCATAACGCTTGATAGACTTCTTATCGCCCAACGCATTTCTAATAGCTACACCAAGTGCAATACCTGTATCTTCTATTGTGTGGTGTGAATCGACAATCAAATCGCCTTCCACTTTCACATCCAAATCAAACAAGCCGTGTTTAGCGAAACTTGTTAGCATGTGATCGAAGAAACCGATACCTGTATCAATATTAGTTTTGCCCTTACCATCTAGATTGATAGTAATCTCGATTTTTGTCTCTTCAGTATTTCTTTTACATTCACCTATTCTACTCATATTTACTCTCCAAATATTTAATCGTCAAATCTTACTTTAATAGAATTTGCGTGCGCTGTCAAACCTTCAGCCTTAGCAAAATCTTGTATATCATCCTTAATCTCACTTAGTGATTCTTCATTATAATAAATGATACTAGATTTCTTCTGGAAATCGTAAACACCAAGTGGTGAAAAGAATTTTGCTGTTCCATTTGTTGGAAGAACGTGGTTTGGTCCTGCAAAGTAATCGCCCAATGGTTCAGAAGAATACTCTCCTAGGAATATCGCTCCAGCGTTCTTAATCTTATCCATAGTTTCAAACGGATCTTTAGTCAAAAGTTCTAAGTGCTCAGATGCAATCTCATTTGCCATATCACAAGCTTCATCGATAGATTCTGTTAAAAGAATATATCCATAGTTGTCTAGTGACTTCTTGATAATCTCTGAACGCTCTAGTTCATTCGCAAACTTTTCAACCCATTCTGACACTTCATTAGCCAACTTCTCACTATCAGTCAAAAGGATGGCTGATGCTAATTCATCGTGTTCTGCTTGAGATAATAAATCAGCAGACACATACTTTGGATTGGCCGAATCATCTGCTATCACTAATACTTCACTAGGTCCAGCAATCGAATCAATGCTTACATATCCAAAGACTGCTTTTTTAGCGAGTGCGACAAAGATATTTCCAGGTCCCACTATCTTATCAACCTTTGGAATAGATTCTGTGCCGTAAGCTAGTGCGCCTACAGCTTGAGCACCACCAACTTTATAAATTTTATCAACTCCAGCTTCGTGTGCAGCTACTAAAGTGTTTGAATTAACCTTGCCATCTTTTCCAGGAGGTGTAACCATAATCACTTTATCTACGCCTGCTACTTTGGCTGGAACAACATTCATAAGAACTGATGATGGATACGCAGCCTTTCCACCAGGAACATAAACGCCAACCTTTGATAAAGGTGTGACTTTCTGTCCTAGCTTTGTGCCATTTGCTTTTTCATCAATCCATGTTTCTGCTTTTTGCTTTTCGTGGAAGTCTCTAATGTTTGCAATTGATTTTCTCATTACTTCAATTAATTTATCATCCACTTCATCATATGCTTCTTCTAATTCTTTAGTAGTTACTAAAATATTAGAAGCATCAATATCAGCACCGTCAAACTTTTTAGTGTATTCAAAAACTGCTTTGTCTCCGTTCTCTCTAACATTGATAAGAATCTCATTTACAGTCTGAGTATACTCATCATAGTTATTAGGACTACGCTTAAGCAAATTGTCTAAAATATTTTGTTTTGTACTCTCATCTAGTTTAATAATTCTCATTTATATTACCTTCTGTAAATCTGAAATAATCTTCTTTATTCTTTCATCTTCCATTTTCATACTAACCTGGTTTACAACCATTCTAGCAGAAAGCGGACAAATCTCTTCTAATACTTCCAATCCGTTTTCTCGAAGTGTAGTTCCAGTTTCTACTATATCAACTATAACCTCTGATAAACCAACGATTGGAGCAAGCTCAACTGATCCATTTAGTTTAATAACATCAACAGTCTTATGCTTTTTGTTATAGAAATAATCTTTAGCAATCTTTGGATATTTTGATGCAACACGAATCATACTGCCATCGTTTAATAATTCTTTGGCGCTGGCTGGTCCGCAAACGCACATCTTACATTTACCAAAGTCTAAATCCAAAACTTCATATAACTTTCTGTCTTCTTCCATAATAGTATCTTTACCAACGATACCAATGTCGGCAGCACCGTACTCTACATACGTAGGAACATCACTAGCCTTCGACAAAAAGAATTTGAGTTTTAATTCTTCATTAACAAATATTAACTTTCTAGTATCTTTATCTTGCATCTCCTTGCATTCGATACCAATCTTTTCAAACATTTCCATGGCAGTCTTTGCAAGTCTTCCTTTTGCAAGAGCAAATGTTAAATATTTCATAATTCTATAACCTCTAATTTACTTCCCAAGTATTCTAAATCATCTGCTGATGACTTATTAATCATTACTGTCTTAACTCCATCACTTCGTTTTGATTTGGCTAATTCAATTGCTTCTTTTCTTTTATCTTCGTCGTAAAGAATCACACATTTTTCTTCATCTGCAAATAAAGGATCTTTTGAATAAATAACTGAAGCAATCTGATCTAGATAAATAGCAAATCCAATGGCTGGTGCATCTTTATCGAACTGAGCAATCAAGTTGTCATATCTACCGCCAGCAACAATCTCATCACCAGAGCCATAAGTGTATGCCTTAAAAATGATTCCTGTATAATACTTAAAATTACTAATCATTCCAAGATCAAAACTGATATATTTGGCAACGCCATACTCTTCTAAAATTGAATAAAGCTTTTGAAGTCTCTTAATTGACTTTTGTGAAATCTCATTATCTGTAACTTCTAGTGCCTTGTCCAAGACTTCAACTGAACCAAATAGTTCTGGGAGTTTCTTGAAAGCTTCTTTCACACTATCAGATACTTTTTCTTCTTCTAATACTGACTCAACTTCAAAGTTGTTCTTGTTTACGATTGCTTTACGAATCTTGTGCTCAGTCTTTTTATCAAAACCACATTCGTTTAAAAGTCCTTTGTAAAAGTCTACTTCACAGATTTCTACCATAAACTCTTCTAGGCCAGTGGCTTTAAGGGACTCAACAACCAAAGCAATCATCTCAGCATCAGCATCTATCGAATCATCATTGATAAGTTCACAACCTAACTGTGTAATTTCTTTCAACTTGCCTTGAAGTTCTGAATTATTGATAAATGTGTTTGAGTTGTATGAAAGCTTAATTGGTTTAGTTTCATCCTTATAATTCTTTGCAACCATTCTAGCAATAGATGGTGTGATATCAGGACGAAGCACCAATGTATTTCCAGCCCTGTCAAAGAACTTGTACAAATCCTTTGAAGGAACTGATCCGCGCTTTTCTGAGAATACGTCAAAGTACTCGAATGTTGGAGTCTGCACATTCTCATATCCAAATGAATCAAACACATCATTAATACTGTTTTCAATTTTTCTTTTCACTGCACTTTCATTACCAAATATATCTCTTACTCCATCTGGTGTGTGCAAAAGTTCGTTCTTCATTAGTCTATCCTTTCAAACTTTTATGGACATAATAATGGTAACACTTAACACTTTAGTGTGCTAATATGTTACCATATTACCAAGTGAAATTATATTACACTATTAAACTTGTTAAGTCAACACTTTTTTATAAGTTTTTAAGCACTTCCATATCCTCGTCACTTATCTCAAAATCGACCTCTGTATTGTTCTTCATATGATCAGGATTTAAAGTCTTTGGAAGCGGAATTAAATCAAGCTGCAATAGATATTTAATGCATAGTTGCGCTACTGAAACATTGTATTTTGCAGCTATCTCAGAGATTCTCTCATCATTAAGGATATTTCCATGAGCTATAGGCGAATACGCCTCTACTGCTATATCTTTATCCTTACAATAGTTAATCAAATCCATCCAAGTATTTCCTATATGAATACAAATCTGATTAATCATTGGTTTAATCTCAGCAACTTCTAAAATATTTTCGATATCTTCAAAGACAAAGTTAGAAACACCAATGGCCTTCAACTTACCATCTTTGTAAGCTTCCTCTAGTGCTTTCCACACTTCTCTGTTGCCTTCGAAGAATCTGTCATCACTTTGACCAACCAAAGCCCAAGGTTGAGGTGAATGAATAATCATAAGATCTAGGTAATCAAGTTGCATTTTATCTAAAGACTCATCAATACTTTTCTTAGCTTCTTCATAAGTCTTTATCTCGGCCGCAACTTTAGAAACAATAAACAATTCCTCTCTAGGAACACTACTTTTTCTTATTCCTTCTCCTACTCCTCGCTCATTGCCATATGCTTGTGCAGAATCAATATGTCTATATCCAATGTCAATGGCATTCTTAACTACCTCAGCCACATCTTCATCTTCCACCAACCAAGTACCAAGACCAAGTTGTGGAATCTCTACACCATTACTTAGTGTAATCTTCTTATCGTACATATTATTCTCCTTCATTACTAAAATTAAAGGCGCTTAAAAAACTTAAGCGCCTTTTATAAGTATAAATTCTATTTAATATTAGTTACTAAACTTATCGATTTGATCAGTTACAATATCTTTACCTTCTTTGTAAAGGTCAGCAGCTGTATCTACGCTCTTGTCGATAATATCACTGATATCATCAACTTTTCTCTTAACAGCTTTTTCATACTGTGTCGCTTGAGTCTTTAGACAAATAGTGTCAATCAAGTTGACAACACCAAATGCTGTTAAGAAAATACCAGCCACATAAACTTGTGTTAATCCGCCTGCGAAAGGCATACACATGAAAACAATACCTATAATTAAAGTCAAAATACCAAGGCAAAGAATTAGTCCCCAATTAGAACGAGGTACTTTTTTCAAAAGCATGGCTGCCTTAATATCGTATATAGACGCTATGATAATAGAAATGCCTAATGAAAGGCCAATAAAATAGATCCATATAACTTCAGTCTCAACTGGATGTTTAACAAAACATACTACAGCAATAATTCCTAGTATAAATGAAAGAACACCATAAGCAGTTCCATCATAAGGCAAATGATATTTGCTAGCCTTGATGCCGATAACAACTCTAACAATACCATCTACAATAAAGTAACAGCCAACAAGAAGCGCTATAGCATAAACTGAACCAAAAGGATTCCACATCATCATAATACCTACTAATATTGCAATAATAGATATTGCGATCATAGAATAGATAATAGTATTAAATTTTTTAATCATGTTTCCCTCCAAAAATATATTTAATAATCTAATTCACCGTGCATATTATCTAATGAATCTATAGTTATTCTACAACCTTTTTCAACATTTTGCATTATAAATTTCATTATATCTTCTGGCACGGCTACACAACCACCAGTATATGTTCTGTTCACTCTAAAGCTATGTAAGAAAAAGGCAAATCCTTTTTCATATTTACACTCAGAATTATATCCCATATTTAAAACATATTGATAAGCATAATCAAAATCAGATATATGTTCACTGTTTTCTTTATCTAGATCAGGGACCTCTTTAATGTTAACAAGTTTATTAAAGTGTTTTCCTTTTCGTCCATCACCTGACCAGAAATAATTATCATCAACTTTAGTGTAATCCATCTTACATCCAGGATCATCCGCTAAACCAAAAGCCTTATCAATAGTAAATGTTCCAACAGGTGTATAGCACTCGTCTATATTCGCATCACCCAAACCATCTAAACCAATAAACCCGGGTGTAGCAATAATCTGTTTCCACTCACCTTTCACTTTTTTGTGCATGGTGATATATGCTGTAGTTTTATCAACTCCTGCAACCACAATCAATTGTTTTGCATTCTTTGTGGCATCTAGATTAGTAACCCAATTAGGTGAATCTATTACTTTCTGTTTAGAAAAATAATCTGAAGATTCATTTTCTTTGCAAGCAACCACACTAAGCGCAATCAGCACTATCAACAATATTGCTATTATTCTTTTCATCATCTCCTCCTACATATTCCATTTATATTTTTCTAAATCTACTTTACCATCGATAACTTCTATTCCATCTTCTTTTAAAAGACGTTCCTGAACTCCTTCGCCGAAGGCAAAATTGCCCGGTAGTTCTCCTTTTGCATTGACCACTCTAAAACACGGAATATTTTCCGGATCTGGATTATTGTGAAGCGCATTTCCAACAGCTCTAGACATTTTCTCATTACCGGCAAGTCTTGCAATTTGAGCATATGTAGCAACACGACCTTTTGGTATCTGTTTAACTGCTTCATAAATCCTTTTAGTTGGAGAATCAGTCACCAAATCATAACTCTCAGCAATCATTTGTTTTATGTCTTTATCCGGTATGCTTCCATCCAAAATTATGGTGTTCCAGTGTTCTTTGTTTTGATGATAACCAGGAGTAACTGACTTATAAGTCTTTCGCCAAAAATCCCTCCATTCAGGGTTTACTTTGACGTTTAGATTAACATACCCGTTCCTTTCATAAGTCCATAGAAACGCCTTTTTACTACCTTTTACCCTAATCAAAACCCAGTTAGGGTCGTGAAACGGAATGTCCTTGTATGTGTCAGGAAATGTTAACCCATATTTAATTGCCTGCTCTCTAGTCTTCAATTTATTGTCCTTTATTTTTTAAATTTCATTCCTGCATCCCATGCTTGCCCTGCTTTGTCACCAATTTCATAGTATCCACTTTGGAAATTATCAAAAGAAATAGCATTAAGCTTTGTAGGATCCACTTTGCCATTATCATTAATCACTTCTTCATCAGCCGCAACGTTAACTATTGTTCCAACAACAG
Organism: Eubacterium sp.; assembly: GCA_017514785.1. Lineage (GTDB taxonomy): Bacteria > Bacillota > Clostridia > Lachnospirales > Lachnospiraceae > Eubacterium_G. Next base: position 18,591 of record JAFWIO010000044.1, read on the forward strand.
CGTGAAGATTATCTGTTTCAACAATCTCAGCTAATTCACATTCCATTACAAGAGGAAACTCATCAATAATAGGCGCGTTTACTTTGTCGCTCTTAATTGCTGTGTAACCAGTTCGCTCAAACTTATCAGCGACATCATTTGCAGAATCAATTCCAAAATAATCAGCCGCATCCATATGTGCTTTGTCAGCTATGCTTACTGTAAATGCTTTGATCTTTCTGATATTCTTTGTTGTTTTATGAGGCTCACTAATAAATAATGCAATTTTATCTCTAGCACAAATATTACCCCACGCGGCGTTCATAACATCCACATTTCCTTCTTCATCGTAAGTTGCAATCATTAGCACAGGCATTGGGTATACCGCCTGTAAAATACCTAAATCTTTCTTCATGTCAATCTCCTTTACTTAAATAATATCGTTCTATTTATTGTTTAATATTTCCTTTTTCAGACTTCTGAAAAAAGCATTTAATCCTTTTACTATATCATCATATGTAACATCAAAATTTCCTGTATACCAAGGATCGGCTATATCTCTGTCTTCTCCTGCAAAATCTAATAGTTTGTAAACTTTACCTTCAACATCAGGACCAATCATACGATTAATATTTCTAATGTTTGCTTCATCCATTCCAATAATGTAATCGTACTTTTCATAATCTGGTTTACTTATTTGATA
>JAFWIO010000045.1 GCA_017514785.1 Eubacterium sp.
ATATGGTGCAGCGTACAGCGCTGTTCAAATAAATAGATTGGCAGTAAAAGGGGCAGATTGATGAGAAATATCAATCACAAAATTGAAAGACTAGAAAAGTTTTTAAAGAAATTAGGAAGTGTGGCAGTCGCCTTTTCTGGAGGAGTCGATTCCACATTTCTTTTGTATGTGGCAAAAGAAGTGCTGGGCGATAAAGTGTTAGCAATAACAATCGATGGAACAGCAATGCCACGCAAAGATATGCTTGATGTAAAATCATTTGTGAGAGAAGAAAACATCAAACATGAAATGATAAAAGTAGATCAACTAAAGATAGAGGGCTTCAAAGAAAACAACGAAGACAGATGCTACGTCTGCAAAAAAGCATTGTTTGCTAAAATAAAAGAAGTGGCTAAAGAGCACGGAATAGATTACGTGATAGAAGGATCAAACATAGATGACTTGTCAGACTTTAGACCCGGAATGAAAGCATTAGAAGAACTGGGAATACTGAGCCCAATGCTAGATGCAGAACTAACAAAAAAAGAAATAAGAGAACAGTCAGAAATTTATGATTTAAAAACTGTCTACAAACCATCTAGCCCATGTCTTGCTACTAGAATTAAAAGTGGCGAAGAAATAACAGAAGAAAAACTTCGAATGATAGAAGAGGCTGAAGATTATTTGAAGGAGACTGGTGCTAGCCAGGTTAGAGTCAGAATGATTGGAAACAGTGCTAGCGTGGAAGTAAGGAAAGATAAAGTAGGAAAACTAGTAAAGAATAGAGAGAGCGTTACAAAAAAACTAAAGGAGATAGGCTTTGAAGATGTTAGAATAGATACAAAGGGATATCAAAAAGGAAATATGAATAAAACTAAGACGCGTGATGAGTCAAGAAGTAAAGAGTTGATGAATACTTTGTTTGGAGAGATTATGAGTAAAGGAAAAGAGAAGAAAACTTTATATCTAGAATGTGCCGCTGGAATTAGTGGTGATATGACAGTGGCTGCCCTTTTGGATTTGGGTGTGGATGAAGAAGCACTTATAAATGCGCTTAATTCTATTCCTATCGATGGATATGAAATCAAAATATCTAGAGTGATGAAAGCTGGAATTGATTGTATGGATTTTGACGTGGTTTTGGATGAGGATAACCATGATCACGATATGGAGTACTTGCACGGACATAATCACGATAAAGAACATCACCATCACGAAGAGGACCATCATCACGAACACCATCATCATGAGCATAGACATCTAAATGATATTTTAAATATTATTGATTATACAGACATAACAGAAAATGCTAAAGATATAGCAGGAAGAATTTTTGAAATAATAGCGGAAGCTGAGGCGAAGGCGCATGCTACTAGCCCTGAGAAAGTACATTTTCATGAAGTGGGAGCAGTAGATTCCATTGTGGATATTATTGCAGTAGCATTTTGTTTAGATTATTTAAATATTGGCGATGTAATAGTAAGAAGCGTAACTGAAGGAACAGGAACTGTAAGATGTGCACATGGAGTTCTTCCAGTGCCAGTGCCAGCAGTTGAAAATATTGTAAGTCGCTATGATATAAAACTAAAAATTACAGATTTTGAGGGAGAGTTCGTTACTCCTACTGGAGCAGCCATAGTGGCAGCCATCAGTAACAGAGACGTGCTTCCTCAAGAGATGAAAATAGTTAAGACTGGTTACGGTGCAGGTAAGAGAGAGTACGAACTTCCTAGTATCCTAAGAGCAATGATAGTTGAGAATGAAGAAGTAGTTTATATGCTTGAAGCCACTATAGATGATTGCTCTAGCGAAGCGCTAGCTTACTGCGTAGAAAGGCTGATGGAAGCCGGCGCCAAAGATGCTCACTTCTACCAGTTATTTATGAAGAAGGGTAGACCAGGTTGGATGCTTCGTGTCCTCTGCGAAGAAGAAGACACAGAGAAGATGTCAAACATCATCTTCAAAGAAACTACTACTATAGGAATCAAAACTATTAGAGTAAACAGAAGAATCTTACCTCGTGAGATAATAGAAGTAGAGACCGAGTTTGGAAAATCTAGAGTTAAGGTCTGTGATCTTAACGGAGAGAAAGTGTATTATCCAGAATATGAAGACGTAGCAAAGTTAGCTAGGGAAAATGATATTTCATATTTGGATATGTATGATATTGTAAAAAACAGTGTGGTATAATTTTAGATAAATGGAGAATAGTGTTATGAAAAAAACTAAAATTATACTAACAATAATAATCATAACAGCAGCAGTTTCCTTTGGAGCGCTCGCGGTGAGCGCGGATGAGACTACACAACCAACCACTGTGCTAAAGACAGTGGCCAAGAAAAAGCCACTCAAGAAGATTAAAGTGAAAGTGTCGAAAAAAGAGATAAAAAAGTTCTTCAAAAAATCTGCTTTCATTGGAAATTCGATTGGTCTTGGACAGAGGATGTTTATGAACAGCGAAGGAAAGAAGATGATTGGACATCCAAAGATGTTGGTTAAAGGTTGCTATGCATTCACGAATGACAAAGGAGGAAAGTACAGCCTCTCATATAAAGGTTATGGTGGACCAGCCAAAAAGGTTGTGAAGAGAACAAAGGCGAAGAGAGTTTTCATCAATATGGGAACTAATGATCTTTTTGAGGGACCAAAGAAAGTTTTCAAAAGATACAAGAAGTACATTGCTGGAATAAAGAAAGAGAGCAAAGGTATTGTTGTATACATTGAGAGTATGACCCCAGTATATAAATCTGGGCAGAAGAAAAAATTAAACAACAGAAATGTAAATAAGCTAAACAAACTGCTTAAAAATTATTGCAAAAAGAAAAAAGACTTGTATTATATAGATATTACGACCGCGTTAAAGGATTCGTCCGGAGGGCTAAGGAAAAAGTACACAAGCGATAGTTACGTTCATATGACAATGGCAGGCTATAGAGTTTGGACGAAAAAAGTTTTGAAGTATGTTAAGAAGCAAATCAAAACTGAGAAGAGAGCAAAAGTAGCGGTTAAATATGCGAAAAAGTTTAGAACTTCAAATGAAGTAAATAGAGCAAAGAAGTTAGTTAAGAAACTTCCAAAGAGCACAGTAAAAAATAAACTCAAGAAGAAATTAAAAAAAGTAAAGGTAAAACAATGAGCATTAAAGAAGAAATTTTAAAATTAAAAGAAGAAAATGATATTTGTATTCTAGCGCACTGCTACCAGAATCCTGAAATCCTAGAGGTTGCGGATTTTGTGGGAGACAGTTTTGCGTTAGCAGTGGAAGCAGAGAAGGTGCAAAACAAAAATGTCATTATGTGTGGTGTTAGATTTATGGCAGAGACTGTAAAGATTCTATCACCTGACAAGACTGTGTATCTTTCAAACAAGAATGCAGGATGTCCTATGGCAGAGATGATGGACAAAGCACTTATCACGGAAGTTAAGAAGCAGTTCCCAGATTATACTGTAGTTGCTTACATTAACACTACATCAGATCTTAAGACTGTGTGCGATGTGTGCGTGACATCCTCTTCGGCGCAGAAGATTGTATCTAAACTAGATACAGATAAAATTTTGTTTATACCAGACTGCAACTTGGGAGACTATATCTCAAAGCAGATTCCGGATAAAGAATTCAAACTGTTAAATGGCGGATGTCCTACACACGCTAGGATAGAGCCAGAAGATGTGCTAAAAGCTAAAGCGGCACATCCAAACGCATTGTTCTTAGTGCATCCAGAGTGTAAACCAGCAGTAGTGGAGTTAGCAGACTACGTTGGTTCAACTACAGGCATTATGAACTTCGCCAAAGAATCAGACCACGACGAATTCATTATAGGAACAGAAAACAATATAGCAGTTCACCTATCAAACGAGTGCCCAGAGAAGAAGTTCTACACAGTAACTGACACATTCGTATGTCCAAATATGAGATACACTACATTGGAAAATGTGCTTGAGTGTTGCAAGGGCGAAGGTGAGCAGATAGAACTAGATGAGGAGACTAGAGTTGGTGCAAAGAGATGCATCGATAGAATGATAGAGTTAGGATAAGATATGGCTAAGGCATTAATAGCAATGAGCGGCGGCGTCGATAGTAGCGTAG
>JAFWIO010000046.1 GCA_017514785.1 Eubacterium sp.
AAAAGAAATCCAAGAAGTAATAGAGGGAATTGACCCATTAGACGGCGCCAAAGAATTCCTAGAAAAGCTAAAGGAAATCACACAGGTAATCATCATAAGTGATACTTTTACACAGTTTGCAAAGCCACTTATGAAAAAGTTGGGATATCCTACACTTTTCTGTAATTCATTAGAGGTGGCGGAAGATGGAAAGATTCTAAGCCACAAGATGAGATGTGAGAAGTCTAAACTTTCAACGGTTAAGGCTCTACAGTCTGTGGGATTTGAGACTATAGCAGCAGGCGATAGTTACAATGATATCGATATGATTCTAGCCAGCAAGGCAGGATTTTTATTCAGAACTACAGATCAACTAAAGAAAGACTATCCACAGTACGAGGCCTTCGAAGACTACGACAGTTTCTTTGAAGCAATCAAAAAAGAACTTGATAAATAGCAAATTTTCATAAACTTTGTTATTTACAATATATATAGGCAGTTGTGAGGACGGACTTAAAGCAAGGAGGACACCTATATGAAAAAATTATTACTATTGGTAGCGACATTAACATTTACACTTGGAATGAGTGCGATTGTTATGGCAGATACTCCATCTAACATTGATTACAAGAATATGCACATTGTATGGAGTGATGAGTTTAGTGGCAATACCTTGAACGAAAACTACTGGGAATACCAGACAGGCGACGGTAGCCAGTATGGAATCCCAGGCTGGGGTAATAACGAAAAGCAGTGGTACAGAGCTCAGAATGTAACAGTGGGCGATGGTATGCTTTCTATCACAGCTAAAAATGAAAACATAGCAGGAAAGAAATATACATCAGGCCGTATTAGAACTTGGGACGGAGATAATAACAAAGCAAAAGTATCTATCGGCAAAGGTTATGTGGAAGCTAGAATGAAGATCCCTTCAGCTAAAGGTATTTGGCCAGCATTTTGGATGCTTGGAAACAATGGCAAAACATGGCCAGCTTGTGGTGAGATTGACATAGAAGAATCATTTAATATAGAAAGATTTGCACAGGCAACTATTCACTTCCCAGATAAAAACGGAGCAGATGTTTATCGATTTAACAAAACTCAACCAGAAGGATATGATAAGACAGGTTGGAATACATATGGCGTTTATCGAAATGGCGAAGAACTTAGTTTCTATCTAAATGGTAAAGAGTATGGATATTGGAAAACTCAAGACGACAATGTTGGTAAGAAGTCAGTATTGAATGATGACTACCACATCCTACTTAACTTTGCCGTAGGCGGAAACTTAGCTGGTGGCGAGCCACCTTCAGGAACACTTCCTCTAACAATGAATGTAGATTACGTTCGTTACTATCAGGATGGAGCTCCAGCGCCTACAGTTAAACCAACAGTAAAACCAACTACAGTATCTAAGCCGGCAAAGGCAAAGATTAAATCGCTTAAGTATAAGAAGAAAAGAAAACTAATCGTAAAACTTAAAAAGATTAAAGGAGCAGCAGGATACCAGGTAAGATGGTGTGACAGCAAATCCTTTGACGGTTACGAGCAGAAGAATACAAAGAAACTAAAACTTACAATTAAAGGCCTAGAGAAACACACAAAGTATTGGGTAAAAGCTAGAGCATATAAGAAAGAAAATGGCGCAAAACTTTACGGTAAGTGGAGTGCTAAGAAGAGCAAAAAAGTTAAAAAATAAATTTTAAGGAAGTTTAGGAAAATGAGTGATAAGAAAGAATCTAATTCAAAGAAAGAGGTAGACGAGAGTAGATATACTACCTTGATTGAACTCGAGCAGAATCTTTGGACATATGGCTCTCCAGTCATTGTGGAAAAAGGTATTTTGGAAAATGATAAGGTTAGCAACAAAAACAGAATTAACCTTAAGTTTAAGAATATTTTCCCAGAGGATATCAGAGATGTATATCTAACAGTAATTGCCAAAGATCCAGAGGGCAGAGTGGATGAGATTGAACATTCATATAAAGCACTCGGACAAAAGTATCTAACTACAAAAGGCGTGGCAAAACTTACTATCGACAACAAAGACGCGAACGACTTTAAAGTTCGCTTGGATAGAGTTGTCTTTGAAGATGGCCGCGTGTGGGAAAAGGCTGATGCTATTCTAGAGTCTCAAGGTGAGATTGAAGATATGGAAGAGTTCGCCGAAGGAAACCTAAAAGAGTACGAAGATGCTTACAAGGCAGCTCTTAACTATGTGCAAGCAGACGGCACAGAGCATATCTCAGAAGGTATTACTATACTAGAGAAGATTCACTGGTACAAAGACTCTGATGATAGACTAAATGATGCATATAAAAAGTTTGAAGCTGCAAAGCAAAACGAAGAGAGAAAGAAGAGTAGAGAAGATTCTATAAAGAAACGTGAAGTACTAGTTAAGAAGAGATTTAAAATAGCAATGGGCGTGGTAATTGCAGTTGTTATTTTGATTGTACTCTCAGTTGTTTCATTCTTTATTCCTAACATCCAATATGGAAAAGCAAAGAGATTATTAAAAGCAGAAAAGTATGTACAGGCCGCTAAGGAATTTGACGATCTAAACGGATTCCTAAAGAGCGAAGACTACGAAGCGGAATGTTATTACAATATCGGACTAGATTATCTAAAGAAGAACGACGAAGAAAAAGCCAAAAAGAATTTCCAAAAGGCTTATGATGCTGATGCTAATTCAGAGTATGGCGAAGTAGCTAACTCATTCCTAGATTACTATAGAGGTGAGGAAGCATTAAAGGAAAATAAGATAGATGATGCTTACAACTACTTCAAAAAGAGCGCTGACTCTGCATCAGATATTAACCTAGCAAACAAAGCCAGTGCTGGTTTTGCACAAGTTTCCTTTGTAAAGGGCAAGTATAAAGAAGCTTGGGATTCTATTCAGAACGTTTACTCAAAAGATCCACAGACATACCAAGCACAGTATGCACAGTACGGATACGAGTATGCTAAGCAACTTATTGGCAAAGAAAAATACAAAAAAGGTATTGAAGTATACAACAAGGTTGCGAAACTTTCAAAAGAACAGAATCTAAACGAAGTAATTTACAACAAAGCAAAAGCGATTGCGGCAAAGGGAAATATTGCTGCAGCATCTGACTTGCTAAGCAAGATAGCAAAGGGATATCCAAAAGCAGCTAGACTTAATGATAAGATGCTTAAGTTTGACCGCAAGGTTAAGACTTGGCTTGGACTATGGAAACACCATGGCAAGGTTAAGGGCAAGAAGAAAACTTATCGTATTTATATCAAAGAAGTATTGTATAAAGGTGACATGTGTCTCAGCATAACTGATAAGAATAATAAAAAGTTGGGCTTCGATACAGTTATCAGTAGAAAGAATAGAGTAACACAGATTGAAGTAACTCCAAGTCATATCCACTTTAAACTTAAGAGATATGATGACCAGAAATTTACATACAACAAGAAGGTTCCAAACAAGATGACAAGAATCTGGAAATATGGTGGAGAAAAATTCAAATCTAAGTATAAGAGAAAAGTAAAGAAATAATAACACAATAAAATGAAGCTCTTTGAATTATTTCGAAGAGCTTCATATATGTTATTGGAAAGTTAAGGGGAAACCATGTATAAGAAAATAGTAGCTTGTGTTTTGACGCTGACGATGATGCTGTCTGTATCACCGGTCCTGGCAAAACAGAAAAGCGAAACAGTAAAAAGTGGAACTGTAAACTCAATTACAAATGAATACAAGAAAGCGACTCTCAAGGCTAATACTAAGCTAAACGCTTCTATTAGTAATAAGTCTGCTTACAAGAGTATTACAGAAGCTGGCACTACAGCTCGTAAGCAAGTGTACGATCACAAGGGAACAGTAGTAGTGAAACTTAAGAGCAAGAGCGCGGAGTATCAGAAGGTGTTTGAATCGCTAGAGAAAGTGATTTACGCCGAGACTGCTAGTTCTAGCCAAGGTGATTTCATGAAATGGGATGTGGATGAAACAGAGACAGAGTTTTCTGCCAAAAAATCAGGTTCCTACTATTACTATACATTCACAATGCATATTGATTACCTAACTACTTTGTCGGAGAGAAAGAAACTGGATGCTAAAGTAGATGAGGTAATTAGTAGTTTTAAATTTACAAACAAGACATCTACACATGAAAAGATAAAGAAAGTGTATGATTACGTGTGCGAAAACGTTTCCTACGCCAAAAGTTCATCTAATGAAAAAGTGTACTCTGCATACTCGGCCCTAATTAACAAAAAGGCTGTTTGCCAGGGATATGCCACACTTATCTACAAGATGTACAGAACTTTGGGCATTTCTACTAGAGTGATAGCCGGCAACTCTTCCTTTAGCGGGGACAACCACGGATGGAACATCGTAAAACTAGGAAGTTACTTCTATAATATAGACGCTACATGGGATTCTACTTTGAAACACGCCAATAAAAGTTATAACTACTTTTTAAAGGGCGACTCCTTCAAAGGACACACAAGATGGTCAGAATACAACACATATTCTTTCTATTACAACTATCCAATGGCAGCTAAGGCATATAGTTCGAAAGTAGCGGCAAAAGCCTGCAGCAAAACAAAGATTGCAAACTTTAAGAATAAAAAGCCTAAGTTCAAGAGTGTTTCTAGGAAGAAAGTAGTATTTAAGAAGATTAAAAATGCTACATACCAGTTTAAGTATTCAGGCGTTAATAATTTCAAGAAAAAATATACGATCACTGTAAATACTAAAAAAACAAAGTATAAACTAAAGAAACTTAGAAAGGGAGTTACATACTGGGTGAAGTTTAGGACCCGCAAAAAGATAGGCTCCAAAAAGTATTATTCGAAGTGGTCAGCCATAAAGGCAATTTAATTAATAATAAATAATAAAACCTCGTTGTTTATAGAAAAACAGCGAGGTTTTTTCTATTTTATAGCGCTTTACCGCGTTGAAACAAAAAATGAAACCGACTAAAATATACGCACTTCATATAAAAAAGATACTATCATATAATAAAATGTACAATACTAGAATGTATCATTGGGTCTAGTGTGCCCTTTTGGTGATACTATGACCTAATATGGGAACTAATATATTCATACTCGAAAGGAGAAAAATGAGATGAAAAAGTACTTGAAAAGAGTTATTGCTATCGTGGCAGCGATCGCAATGACAGTGACAGGAATGACGTTTACACCGTCAAAGACAAGTGCTGCTACCGATTGGATTGATGTGGCGGATTCTAGAATACCTACAGCAACATCTGGTTCAGCAGCTACAGTTGAAAGGTATACCCTTGGAACAGCGACAGATTTCGATGAGCAAGGTGTTTGGGACTTGCAATCTTCGCAAAACCAATGGGCTAACTGGCATGGTAGATATAAAAATGCCGATGATTATGAAGGGTTTACAGTCCACAACCAAGTTTATCAAAACAGAGGTGGTATTTATGTTTGGACTCACGACTTGAAACCTCAGTCTGCATTTAATCTACAGCAAGGTAAAACATACCATTTAACAGTTACGGTTGATTTTACTGGAGTTAATGCAGATCAGCCTACCCAGATGGTTACAGAGGGTGGAGATACTAATATGGATGTGTCTAAAACTGCGACAGCAGGCGCTAGCACACAGACATACGAAGCAGATGTAGTGCCAGGTAGTGGTGAATTTAACTTGAAGTTCTGCTATACAAAGAACTATCAAACTTGTGAAGTTGGTACATTTACATTTACAAGTATTGTATTTGAAGAAGCAGATACATTTATACCGCTAGCTAATGCTACAATTACACAACCTAGTGGTACACCTTGGACGCTTTTTGCAGAGACAAATGGCGATAATAAATGGGGTCGAATGTCTTATGACATAGATGGAACAGCGGCCAATGTTAACGGAACTAACATAAGAGTAGACAATGGCTCTGGATGGATGGAAGCATGGGCTACATATGCTAAATTACTTAATTATGGAGCTATTGCTAAAGATACAGATAATCATTCGCTTGTAGATGGAAACTTCTATGAAGCTACTATAAATTATAGTGTTAGTCAGACTACACCTACACCAGTGTCAGGAGAACCTAGAATGCTAGGAGTTAACTTCTTTGGACAGGGCGTGGAGGAATATGAAGTAGATTCGTTAACTAATAATATAACTATTGAAGATTTCCAATATGATGCAAGTAACGATGATATTATTTTCTGGCTTGATGAAATAAAAGCCGGAACAGAATTTAGAGTAGATTCTATTACATTCACACCAGTTGAAAGTGGATGGGGAATGGTACCTGTAAGAGCAACAGATACTGATCCTAAATTTACACCTACTGGCACACCATGGACTATTAATGTACTTAGAAATGAACAAGAAACAGACGGAACTTGGGGTCAGATGAAGTACAAAGTAGATGGTGATGCATCTGCTATTGGTAGTACAAAGATGAGACTACTTAGCACATCAGGTGTTAAGTCTAACTGGTGGAATTCAGCTGCATTGGTAGATTATGCTACAACAGCTGGATTAGAAGAAGACTTTACTTATACAGGTACTATTACATTTAATAGTACAAATGCTACAGAAAGTGGCAAGAAACTATATGTATATTTCCAAGGTAATGAGTACGCATTCTCACTTAACTCAGGAAATACTACATTAAATATACCTTCTTTCGTTTATGATTCAGGTGCTTCTAAAGATATCGAATTTAACTTTGAGGAGATACCTAATAATACAGATGTTTATGTAAATGATATTACATTTACAAAAGCACAAGATGAACAAGACTTTGTTGTAGTACCACATAGTGTGGATCATATTGCAACAAAGAATAATATTAATACACCATGGACTTTACATGCTGAATACAATGGTGTTCCAGAGACTGGTACATGGGGCAAACTATGGTACAAAGTAGCTGGTACTACTCAGGCTCAGATTCAGGATATGGGAAGTACTACTATTAGAGTAGTAAACAATGCTGCAGCAGAGCAGTGGGTAAGTGCTAAACTTGCAAACTACACTGTTGGAAAGATGACAGCAGGACACTCATATACATGTACAGTTACATGGGATTACGAAGATAATTCTAATAAGTCAGGCGCTTCAGGCGATATCCTAAGTATGGCTATCCCTGGTGCTGAAGATGGAAACAATACATTTAACATGGACGCAGATGATGAAACATTCACTACTCCAGAGTTTGAATTTAATGGTTCAAGTTCAGATGTTGTTTTCGCATTAGATAAGTTAAGAAAAGGAAGTGACATTTCAATTAAGAGTGTTACTTTTGAACAGACTGATGATGATTTTACTGTATTAACAAATGACGGTGAGTATTATGCTATCAGTGGTACACCATGGAAGTTAAGAGCAAACGGAACAGGCGATTCACATGGTGCTATGAAATATAAAGTTGATAGTCCTGCAGCTACTATTGGCAACACTACTATGAGACTTACAGCAACAGGTGAGAACAAACAGTGGTGGTGGTTATCAGCAAAATTAGAAGATTATGCTACAACAGCAGGATTAATTGAAGACTTTACATATAGTGGAAGCGTGGTTGTTAATGTTAGCCAGGCAGTTCCAGCACAGGCATTAGATATTGTATTTAATAATCATACATTTACAAATGCTAGCGCATTAACAGCAGGAACAAACACAATTCCATTGAGTCAGTTTGTATACACTCCAGCTGAATCTAAAGATATTGAATTCAACTTGGGTGGAATGCCAAACAAGACTGACTTCTCAGTTTCAAGCATTACATTTACAGCAGTTAACCCTGAAGGCTGGATTCCAGCAGCTCAGAACACTGATGTAACAGCAGGCGTATGGACACTACATTCACAGTACGATGGACAACCTACAGGAACATGGGGAAGAATGTGGTATAAGACATCTGGATCAGATTTAGATGACACTACTGTTAAGGTAATGGGACCAGGTGGAGAATACGTTTGGAACACAGCTACATTAACAGACTATTTGGCAAGTAGAATGTCAGCAGGTCATACATATGCAGTTGATATTGACTACACTATTGCTAACGCTACAGCAGGTGATACAGTAACTATTACGGTTGGAAATAACCCTGGTTCAGTAGAGTCTGTTGCTAACGGATTAAACGCATATAGTATTGAGTCATTTGAATATGACGGTACTAATGAAGATATTCAATTCATTCCAGACGGACTCACAAAGGGAGCTGAATTTACAGTTACTGGAATTACAATTGAACAGTTGGATGCTGGATTTGAAAATGTACCATCAAATAATGAAAACTTTAAACCAGCAGCAAATAACCCATGGACATTGTTCGCAGCATATAATGCAAGCACAAATACATGGGGTGCTATGAAGTATAAAGTAGAAGGAACAGGAGAAGATGTTTCTGATACTACAATGCGTCTAGTGACAAACAGTCAGTCAGATGACTATAACTGGACAATAGGAACATTAAAGAACTATGCTACTACAGCAGGTCTTGATACAGACTTTGCATACACAGGAGCAATAGTAATTAATGATGAAGCTGAAGGAACAATTAAAGTAGTAGTAGACGGAACAGAATATACTCAAGATTTGAGTCAGAGTCATACTATTGCAATTCCTCAGTTTACATTTACTGGAGCATCTAATGACATTACATTCTTCTTCAATAATATGGAAGATGGAACAGACTTTAATGTAGAAAGCATCACATTTACAAGAGTGGATGCAGGATGGCAGAAGGTTCCAGCAAACAATGAAACATTTAAACCATCACAGGAAAACCCATGGACATTGACTACTATCAATGATGGCGTTAATACATGGGGTAAGATGCAGTATAAGGTAGATGGAACTGCATCAGCAGTAAATGGAACAACTATTAAGGTTGTAAATGCTGGCGGAACAGAAGAGTGGAACTTTGCTAAGTTAAAGAACTACTTAACAAGTGAAATGTCAGCAGGACATACATATTCATTTGATATGACATACACAATTGCAGGCGCATCAGCAAATGATAAGATGACAATTGCAGTTGCAAACAACCCAGGCTCATTAGAGACAGTATCAAATGGAACAAACACATACAGTATTGAGTCATTTGACTATGATGGAACAAATAGTGACATCGTATTTATGCTAGATAAGCTATCAAATGGCACAACACTAAAAGTGAATAGTATTACAATTACACAGTTAGATGCTGGATTTGAAAATGTACCAGCAAACGTAACTGGCGGATATAATCCAGATGGAACCCCATGGTACTTAACAGTAACTTATGGTGGAAATTCATGGGGAGCAATGAAGTACAAGGTAGAAGATCCATCTTCTGCACTAGGAAACACAACACTTAGACTAGTTAACAACAGTCAAACAACAGAATATTCATGGACAAGTGCTGCGTTACCTAACTACGCTACTACAGCAGGATTAGAGAGTGACTTTGATTACACAGGATCAATCATTATTGATTCAGCAGCAGAAGGAATTCTAAAAGTAGTAGTAGATGGAACAGAGTATACATTAGATCTAAGCCAGAGTCATACATTATCAATTCCTCAGTTCACATTTAGAGGAGCTGCTAATGGTGGATCAGATGATATTGTATTCATGTTTGATCAGATGGAAAACGGCACAGACTTTAGTGTAGTAAGCATGTCATTCCCAAGAGTAGATAATGGATGGCAGAAGGTTCCAGCAAACAATGAAACATTTAAACCATCACAGGATAACCCATGGACATTAACCACTATCAATGATGGCGTTAATACATGGGGTAAGATGCAGTATAAGGTAGATGGAACTGCATCAGCAGTAAACGGAACAACTATTAAGGTTGTGAACGCTGGCGGAACAGAAGAGTGGAACTTTGCTAAGTTAAAGAACTACTTAACAAGTGAGATGTCAGCAGGACATACATATTCATTTGATATGACATACACAATTGCAGGCGCATCAGCAAATGATAAGGTGACAATTGCAGTTGCAAACAACCCAGGCTCATTAGAGACAGTATCAAATGGAACAAACACATATAGTATTGAGTCATTTGACTATGATGGAACAAATAGTGACATCGTATTTATGCTAGATAAGCTATCAAATGGCACAACACTAAAAGTAAATAGTATTACAATCCAACAGTTAGACGCTGGATACGAAAACGTACCAGCCAATGTTCAAGCCGGATATAATCCAACTGGAACACCATGGTACTTGACTGTTACAAATGATGGCTCATCATCATGGGGAGCAATGAAGTATAAAGTAGATGGTCAATCAGGAGTGGTTGGTGATACTTCATTCATACTTACAAATAACAGTGGTACAACAGATTACTCATGGACAAGTGCTACATTGAAGAATTATGCTCCTACAGCAGGATTGGAAAGTGACTTCGCATATACAGGTTCAATTCAATTCAACCCAGAAGCTGAAGGAACAGTTTCAGTAACATTCAATGGCACAACATATACAAAGACATTCTCAAATGCAGAAGGCGGACACACACTTACAATCCCAGAATTCACATATCGTGGAGCTGATTACGGTGAGAGTGATGACTTCGTATTCAACTTTGACCTAATGACAAATGGTACAGAGTTTGCAGTTGAGAATATGACATTTGTAAGAGTTGAACCAGAATGGATTAAGGTTCCTGGAACAGAAGGCGGCGTAAGCCCTACTGGTACTCCATGGACACTAAAATCATTCAATAACAAATCAACTACATGGGGCAGAATGCAGTATAAGGTAGATAGCCCTGCATCAGATATTGGTAACACAACTATGAGACTAATCAATATGGGTGGTGACAACGAATGGAACTTCGCCGTATTGGAAGGTTATGCAGCATCTAATATGTCAGTTGGCAAATTCTATACAGCAACTGTTCAATATCAGTATGATGATAATGGATTTGGCAAGTCAGGAGCTGCAGGAGACGAATTAACAATGTCTCTAAACGGAACATCTTATGACTTAGATGTAGATGAGACTTCATTTACAACAGAAGAGTTTAACTATACAGGTAGTGATTCAGATGTAACATTCTTCTTGGATAAACTATCTAACGGTGGTGAACTAAAAGTAACAAGTGTTACATTTACACCACAAGGTAACTGGACAAGAGTACCAGATAATACACCTACATTTAAGATAAGTGATATTCCATATGATTATGCATTTAGAAATAAAGATGGATCATTCGACCCAACTCACGTGACAGGAACTCGTGACTGGTATGTATTTGCCGGCGAGTGGAATAACCCACAAGATCCAAGCATTATTGAAGGATGTATACTATATTATGATCAGGATTTCACAAAGACTGGTCAGCCAATGGTTAAGATTGGTGAAGGTAACAGAGGAGACCCTGCATGTGCTCAGGTTAAAGTACATAACGATGAAGCATATCAGGATCTAGATGACTATACAAACTACTATATGACATATACATTCTACTCATCAGAAGAAGGTGATGTTCATATTACACACGAAGGATACGAGCCTAATGCCCCTGAAAAATTCCATGTTCAGAAGGGTATGAACACTTACAGAAAGATACTAACAATCCTTCCAGAAAGTAGAACAACTGAAAACAGCATCTACATGAGCTTAACAGCCAGCACTTATGGTCCTGGTGGAGAAGTAATACCAGACGGTACTCCACTTCCAGTAGGAACAGAGTTATACGGATTCAAGGTAGAATACCAGAGAACAGATGCTGATCTATTTACACTAATTACAGATAGTAGAGATGGTACAGCACATTATGACCCTATCGTTAAAGATAACGATAATAGAGGACTTCTAAATGGTTACACTAACTCATTCTACGGTGGAAGAATGAGCTATAAGGAAGGAGCTTATGCAGAAGGCGAAGATGATATCGCTAAGATGACAGTTCGTCTTGATGCAACAAGTGGAAACTTTGGACCACTAGACAGTCTAACTGCTCCTTGGCCATGTCATTTGCGTATTCCAAATGATTACTTCTATGGAAGAACAGATACTGATGGAAATGCTTTAGTAAAAGACAAGACATATAAGTTGAGATTCTTCTATAATGTAGACCTTACAAACGCTGAGAGCGAAATAGCTGATGGCAAAGGTCTAGTAATGGTTAGACAGGGCTATGATAACTGGGTACCAGCTAGATATGAAACTAGCGGTGGTCTAAACATGGCTAACGGCACAATTACTGCTAAGAACGGATACACAAGTCACGATAACTATAATAAGACAGGCGGTATTGATATGGTTTATAATCCAGATGCAACAATACCTACTGAATATGTACAGTTTGACTTTAGTGAGATTCCAGCAGGTGCAGAAATTTCAGATATTAGTTGGGAATTCTGGGCACCAAAATATGATGTATATATTGACGGAGTGAAGAATACTGCAAGTCCTATCACTGAAGATGAGGGATCTAATGTATACACATTCCCTACAAATGAGACTCAAGGATTTGAGAATGTTGCTTACTTCGAAGATGGCGATGGAAACCAATATGCTCCAGGATCAACAGTTCCATTTGCAACATTTAATGATATCATCCAGGGAGACTTATATGTAACAGCAGTTAGAAACCATACT
This sequence comes from Eubacterium sp., assembly GCA_017514785.1. Taxonomy (GTDB): domain Bacteria; phylum Bacillota; class Clostridia; order Lachnospirales; family Lachnospiraceae; genus Eubacterium_G. Next base: position 12,557 of record JAFWIO010000046.1, read on the forward strand.
GTAACAATAGTTGATGCTGATCATCCTTCAGTAGAAATTCAAACAGCAAGTGTTGAACACGGTGATAACTATACACTTCCAACTATATCAGGAGTTGAGTACTATACTTATGATAATGTTGATTACGATCCAGGCGATGTTATTGGACCAATCGAGGATGACGAAACAGTATATGCTCATCTAGCACAGAATACTCATACAGTTATTATTCTAAATCCTGATGGAACTAACTATAGTACAACAGTTGTGGCGGATGGTGATCCGTTCACATTCCCATCTGGACAGGACTTGGATAACATTAAGAACTTTGTTAATACAAGTGATCCTACAGATACTAAGACTAAGGGTACACAGATTTCAGTAACTTCAGATTTGACATATCAGATGGTACCTTATAACTACTACACAATTACAATTGATGGTACAGTAGATCAGACAGTGAGAGAGGATCAGACATACACATGGCCAACAGGTAGTCACGTGATAGGATATGATGATAAAGGCTCACAAGAAAGATATAATCCTGGCTCTACATTTACTCCGGCTAGAGATTATGATGTAACAACTGTATATGGCTACTCAGTAACTATCGTAGATGAAAATGGAGATGTTCTATATGAAGAGGACGACATTGAATCAGGTGAGTCGTTCACATTGTTTGATGAGACAGAACCTGGATACGAAAACATTGACCACTACGAAGGCGTTGAAGGTACAACAGGTACATATCAGCCAGGAGAAGCAGTTGAGATTCAAGATTCTGACTTAACTTTCAAGGCTATCATGAAAGCCCCTGTAACTACATACACATGGACAGTAGACGGACAGCCGGGTGGAACAGTTGCAGCAGGAACAGAGATTACTCTTCCTTCAACAGCTACAGTTGGTTACTTACTAGAGTACAAAGATGGACAAGATCAAGGTGCAACAGATGATCTTTACAAACCAGCTAGTACTTATGTAGTAAATAGAAATGTAAACTTCATTTCAATTAACTCAGTAGCTCTTAACCCTATACCAGGTGCTGCGATGAGATTTGAAGGAGATTCTAGTGAAACAGCTAAGGATGCTAGAGGTATTGCATTTGCAGCTACACTTACTGTAAACGGTGGAACAAATGAAAATATTCTAAGTTCTGATGCATTCCAGACAGGTATGATTATTACTTCACTTGATGCATTTACAGATATCTTTGAAGAAGATATTACAATCGAGAAAGTGGCAGCTGATACAACAGGTTCAGCAGTTGATATCCAGAATACTGGAAAAGATGCTGAGAAATGGACAACAGGACAGCCTGGTAATTACCGTTGCGGAATTACTCATATGAAGGATGCTAACATCGCTAGAGATTTCGTTGCTAGAGGATATACAAAGATAACATTCGTAGACGGATCTACATATGATACAATTTACGCTGATAATCCTAGTAGCCAGACAGCAAGAAACATTAAGCAAATAGCAACATTAATCTACACAGAACATTATGATTACTATGCTACATTGCCAAAGGCATGGCAAGAAATGGTTCTTGAATGTATGGAACACTAATTGAAGGGAGGAAGCTAAGATGAAAGATTTGTATATTAAACCAGAAGTAGAATTAAAAGAATTCAATATAGTTGATGTTATTACCGGCAGTGGTCAAGAAGAACAGACACAGAAGTCGGGAGACAGTAATGAACCAGGATGGTCAATCATTGTCTAATAGCATTAAATAAAGAAACCCTCGGACTTATGTCCGAGGGTTTTCTTTTGTTCTGTCTAAACTATAAAACAAACTACCTTTCTAAAAATGATACTGTTTTGAATACATGCACTTTATAAATTTTTGATACTTGTTTATAATTAATATACTAAGATGGCATAACTGTCTTTGGGTTTTTGTGCCATTTAATATTTTATTGTAACTAAAAGGTTTTTACGAGAGGAGAAAAACAATGAAAAAGCAATTGAGAAAGGCTCTAGCAATTTTAAGTGCAGTAGCGTTTGCTTTTACTAGCATTACATTTGGCCCAGCCAATGTAAGTGCGGCAGACACTTGGACACATTGTCAAGCATCAGCGAGCGGAACTACTACACAACCTAGTGGAACTCCATGGACTTTTGTTTCAACAAACAATAAGAGTTCTACATGGGGAAATATGGATTATTGTATTACAGATCCATCAGACCCATCAGATGTAAGCAGTTTAAAATTTAGAAAGAACTATAGTGGAATCGGAGGAAATGGAAAGCCTCTTGTTTTCTCATGGTTTTGGGATGCTGCTAAGTTAGAAGGATATGGTAACGATGTTCTTAATATGGAAAGTGATGTTAAGTATACAGGAACTATTCATATTAATGCATCAAAAGCCACTGAAACTACTCAAAGTGGTGAACAGTGTAAGTTCAGAATTATACCTTTTGGACAGACAGAAATTGATACTACTTTAGCAGTAGGTGATAACGAAGTAGAAATTCCTGCATTTACTTATAGTGCAGGCAGTCCTGATATTGTATTTAACTTAATACAATTACCAAACGCAGGCGAAATCACAATCGCAAGTATTGAGGTTCAAAAAGTAACAGATGGTTATACAGATGTGCCAATCAATGAAGATTATAATCCAGATGATGACACAGATAACCCTTGGACTTTGAAAGTTCAGCGTTCACAATCAGATGATACTTGGGGAAAAATGAGCTACAAGATAGATGAAACTGGCTCTACATTACTAGATTCTACATATCTAAGAGCAGATGTTGTTGGACATGATGATGCAAGCACTGGCGTAGATCAGGATGACCCACAAGCATGGTGGTGGTGGAATAGTGGAAAACTAGATAAATATGCTGATGATTCTGGAATGTCAGAAGGTAAATCATATGAAGGAACAGTTCATTTTGAGTATACTGCTCCAGATCCAGCAACAGGATATTCACCACAAATCAGAATGATTGTTAACGGTAACGTTCAGACTATCGCTCTAGATGAAGGCGATAACGAACTTCCTATACCAGAGTTTGAGTACGGAAGTGCTCTACCAACTATTGAGTTTAACTTTGACTTACTTGAGACTGGTGCAGTCTTTAGAGTAACTGAAGTTGAGTTAACACAAGTAGGTGGAAACTGGGTAAGAGTACCTGAAGTGGAAGAAGGAGTACCATATGGCGTGGTAGTTCCTGTAGAGTATAATAGTTCAATGACACAATCAGGTGTTGTACTCCATAACTGGCAACTATTTAACGGATACTGGGGCGGTGAAGGATGTAAGTTATATTATGATAATGACTTAGAGAATCCTAGAGACCCATTGAAGATTAAGATAGGTGCTGGTAATAGATGGGAACCAGCAAGTGCACAGGTTAAACTTACAAACACTGATGCATATCAGGAACTAGAAGATTATACAAACTATTATATGTACTATACATTTACTTCTACTCAGAAGGGTACAGTACATATTAACCAAGAAGGATATGATCCTGAAGGTTTAGAGAGAGTAGATATTACAGATGATGACTATGATTCTTCGGATGGACTTTATCATGTGACATTTAAGAAGATCTTTACAGTTCTTCCTGAAAGCACAGGAAACTTAACAATGTTCTGTACAGGTACAACATATGGACCTGGTGGAGTTGTTTTGGAAGATGGAGATCCAGTACCAGAAGGAACTATTTTCTCAGACTTTAAGATTACTTATAGTAGACAGGACGCTGAAGGATGGACACTAGTTACAGATAGTAGACATCAAGATCATCAGAATATTGACAATATAGTTGTTGATTCACAGCAGAATCCACTTCTTAGAGCTTATGCTAACTCTTATAACAAGGGTAGATTAAGCTATAAGGCTGGATATAATGCAGATGGTGCTAATGACGTCGCTAAGATGGGACTTCGTCTTGACCAGACAGCTGGTTCAGAGATTGAAGATTATTCATTTGACGAGTCATGGGGCGCTAACTATCAGATTCCAAATGCAGCATTCTATAATAGAAATGATACAAATGGAAATCCTCTTGTAGATGGAAAATCATATAAATTAAGATTCTACCTATATGTAGATCTACCAGCTAACACAACTATGCCTACAGATACTAGTGGTATCATCTTTGTACAGCAAGGCTATAGATCAGATCAGTGGGCTAGATACAATATAGGTTCAACTACTGGAACTAAGATTACAAAAGATGGCTTCTATATGGTAAATGGTTCATTCACTAAGAAGAATGGCGGAGACCCATATATCGCATACGAGGGCGACAAAGAAGGCGGAATTGATTTCGTTTATGATTCACAGTGGAACACTGGAACTCGTAGCTATGACAACGAGCCATACAGTGTAATGTTAGACTTCAGTGAGTTCCCAGAAGGAACAATTATTAGTGGAGTAGATTGGGAATTCTATGCACCAGGATATAACGTATATATCGATGGTACAAAGAACAACACTGACCCAATCATTGAAGATGTAGGACATAACACATATACATTCCCAAGCAACCAGACTCAAGGATTTGAGAATGTAGTTAAATATGTAGATACTACAGATCCTACAAAAGAATATACACCAGGTCAGACTATTACATTTAATGACTTTAATGGTGCAGATATTAGAGTAACTGCTGTTAGACAGCATGAGGTTACAATAGACGGTGAACATAATGCATATGTTATTGACGGTGAGAACTATACATTCCCAACAAATGACACACCAGGATTTGAGAATGTAAAAGAATTCACAGACGGAGTTAATACATATCAGCCAGGCCAGACTATTGGACCAGTGGAAGAAGACTTAGCATTTGAGTCAGTTCCATATGCTTCAACAAAAGTATATATTAGAGAAGGAAGTACTACAGGACCTCTTCTAGTTACAGGTAATGTACCAGAGGGACAGCAGTATCAACTTCCTACAATTTCAGGAATTCAAAACTATACATATAACGGACAGACATACAACGCAGGCGATAAGATTGGACCATTTACAGAAGATGTTACTGTAGTGGCTAATCCTACACCTACACACACAATTACAATTGTAAATGCTGATGATCCATCAGAGACTCTATTGACAGTTACTGATTTCCCACATGGAGATTATTATGAATTGCCAGACCTATCACCAGATTATGATGTAGATTACTATGAATATGATGGTGAGCCATGGACAATTGGCGAGTCTATTGGACCTATCAACGGAAACACAGTAGTAGAGGCTGTACTAGTTGAATATCACACAATTACTATTGATGGTGACTTCTACGCATCAGTTAGAGATGGCGGAAGCTTCACATTCCCTGATGGAGCTACAGCAGCTAAGATTGGTTATATCGAGGTAGAAGGTTCAGATGTCTTTGACCCAGGCACAGAAGTTACTGGCATTTATGAAGATAGAGATTATCTATCAATCGATGAAATGCAGATAACTCCTAAGCCAGGTGCTTGTATTTATCTAAACGATAAAGACAAAGTAAACAGAAGAGGTATCGCATTTGGTGCAGAGTTCAGATTGTTATCACAAAGTGGTGAGATAATCAATTACCAAGAATATGAAAATGTTTACAAGTCAGATGCATTCAAACTTGGTACAATGATCACTACAGAAGACTTGCTATATGACTTCTTCGACGGAGACTTGGATCTAAGTTCAGTTCAGAAGGCACAGGATGCTGGACATCCAGAGTACATCAAGAACATTGCAAATGATTACTCATTCTGTGATGTAGAAGATCCTACACAGAACTTTGCTGAATATCGTGCTGGTATTATCAATCTAAATGATTATAATATTACTAGAAACTTTATTGCTAAGTCATATGGTTATGTTGAAACAGCAAGTGGTAAGACTATTGACGTTGTATATGCTGACTTAACACAGCCAAGATCAATTAAGCAAGTTGCTATTAACTTAAAGGCAGTTCCTTCATACTATAATAACCTTCCTCAGTGGAAGAAAGATATTATAGATGAGTGCGCAGCTTACTTAGACTAAGGAGGTACGGTATGATGAAAGATTTATATTTAAAACCAGAAGTAGAATTAAAGAAATTCGATACTGTTGATGTCATTAAGTGTAGCGACGGACCAAATAATGGTGAAGGCGTTGTAGCTAATGAAGATCCAACAGGTAAGGTTGATTGGTCGATCTATGGATAAAAAATTACTTTAAAGTAATACGAAAAGGCTCAAGTATATTGCTTGAGCCTTTTCTTTTTTTGTCGTTCCGTTTTTATGTTTACCAAATGGCCGTTTTTTTAGTAAAAAAACACTGTTTTTGTTCGTTGTTTATTTACAAACATTTTTAATTGATTTATAATTTTATTTGTGTTCAAGTTCGGACATTAAATTGAATATTTTGGAGGAAAAATCAAATGAAGAAACTATTAAGTTTAGTACTTGCAGTAGTCCTTGTTGTTTCTGCATTCACTTTTGTAGGATGTGGCAGCAAAGACTCAGGAAAAGCTGACAGTGACCTTAAAGTAGGTTGTATCATGGTTGGTTCTGCACAGGAGACTTATACAAAGGCTCATATTGACGGAATCATTGAGGCAGCTAAAAAGGTTGGAATCAAAGAAACAAACCTTATTTGGAAATACGACGTTAAAGAAGATGACAGCTGTGCAAAGGCTGCAAAAGAATTGATCGGTAATGGTTGTTCTTTGATTATCGCAAACAGTTACGGACACCAGGATTATATAGCAAAGGTTGCTAAAGAAAATCCTAAAGTAGACTTTGTATCTATGACTGGTGATTTTGCATCAATTTCAAAACTTGACAATTTATATAATGCTTTCACAAACATTTATGAAGCAAGATTTGTATCAGGTGTAGTTGCTGGTATGAAGATTAAAGAATTAGCAGAGGCTAAGAAGATTCCTGCTAAATCTTATAATAAAGATAAGAAAGTTAAAGTTGGATATATTGGTGCTTTCCCATATGCAGAGGTAGTTTCAGGATATACAGCATTCTACCTAGGAATCAAATCAGTTTATGAAGATGTGGCTATGGATGTTACTTATACTAATTCATGGTTTGACCCTAAAAAAGAAGCAGCAGCAGCTGATAAGTTTATGAAAGATAACTGTATTGTTATTGGACAGCATGCAGACTCAACAGGTGCTCCAAGTACAATACAGAAGGCTAAAGACAATGGTGCTTTAGTTTACTCAGTTGGATATAACATTGACATGTTAGATGTTGCTAAGACAGCAGCTTTAACTAGTCCTCTAAACAACTGGGGAGTATATTATACAGATTTGTTCCAGGCAGCAGTGGACGGCAAAGACCTTCCTCAGGATTGGGCAGAAGGATATGCTAAAGGAGCTGTATCTATTTCTAAGCTAGGACCTGAAGCAGCTAAGGGAACAGATGCTAAGGTAGCAGAAGTAGAAAAAGGAATCAAAGACGGTTCTATCAAGGTATTTGATACAAAATCATTCACAATCACTGGTGATAGTGTTAAGGCTACAAAGGACCCTACAAAGGGTGGCATCATTGATCTAGGATTAGACAAAGGTGTAGTTACAAAGGCCACAAAAGATTTCTCATATATGGATTTCTCAGCTACTCCACCTAAAGTAGTTTACAAAGGAGAAGTTCTAGATACTATTAAAGACGGTGAGTTTAGTGAATCTACACTTCGTTCTGCTCCATATTTCTCATTGAGAATTGATGGAATTACAGAAATTGACTAATATTAATTGATTTATTTCAAGGGAAGTTACAGATTACTGCAACTTCCCTTGTTTTACTTATAAAAGAAGGAGAAAGTAAATTGGAAAAGTATGCTGTTTCAATGAGAGGCATCACAAAAGCATTTGGAACAAAAGTAGTGGCCAATAAAAACGTTGATTTCGATTTGAAATACGGAACCATTGTTTCTTTGCTTGGGGAGAATGGTAGTGGTAAAACTACCCTAATGAATATGCTTTCAGGTATTTATTTCCCTGACAAAGGAACTATTTCTATTGACGGCAAAGAAGTGATGATTAAATCACCACATGATGCTATGGCTTTAGGAGTAGGAATGGTTCATCAGCATTTCAAATTGATAGATGTTTTTACTGCGGCAGAAAACATTGTTCTAGGACTTGAAGACAAAGTCAAAATGGATGTGGTGGCAGCAAGAATCAAAGAAATATGTGATAAGTACGGATTTGTAGTGGACCCAGATCAAAAAGTTTACTCTATGTCAGTTGCTGAGAAGCAGACATTAGAGATTGTTAAGGTGCTTTATCGAGGTGCAAATGTTTTGATTTTGGATGAGCCTACAGCAGTTCTTACTCCGCAGGAGACAAAGAAACTGTTTAACGTAATGCGTAATATGAAAAAGGATGGAAAATCTATAATTATTATTACTCATAAGTTAAACGAAGTACTTGAGATATCAGATGAGATTGCAGTGCTTAGAAAAGGTGAGTTTGTAGGCAACGTAAAGAGCAGCGAAGCTACAGAAGCAAGCCTAACTGAATTGATGGTGGGCGATACTGTAGAGCTTGATATCAAGAGAACTGAGCCTAAAAATCCGGAAATTAGATTGGATGTACAAAATCTATCTGTAACTGATGCTGAGGGTGTAAAAATACTAGATGATGTATCTTTTAAGGCTTACAGCGGCGAAATTTTGGGCATAGCGGGCATTTCTGGCTCTGGACAGAAGGAACTTCTAGAATCAATAGCAGGATTGGTTAAAACTGAAGAAAATAGTAGTGTTATTTTCACTCCAAACAAAGAAGAAACAGAGCAGTTGATAGGTAAAAGCCCTAAAAAGATTAGAGAATGCGGTGTAGAACTTTCATTTATACCGGAAGACAGACTTGGAATGGGTCTAGTTGGTTCGATGGGTATGCCTGGAAATATGATGCTTCGAAGTTATACAGATGGTAATACACCTTTTATTAAGAGAAAGAAACCTAGACGTTTGTCTAAAAAGATAAAAAAAGAATTGGAAGTAAAGACACCTGGCATCAATACACCAGTGCGCAAGCTTTCTGGTGGTAATGTGCAAAAGGTTTTGGTGGGACGTGAGATTGCAAACGCTCCATCGGTTCTTTTGACGGCGTATGCTGTTAGAGGACTAGATATTCACACATCGTATACCATTTACAATCTTTTGAATACACAAAAGGAAGAAGGCGTGGCAGTAGTTTATGTGGGCGAAGACTTAGATGTTTTGCTCGCGCTATCTGACAAGATCCTTGTTCTTTGTGGCGGAAAAGTAAGTGGTGTTTTGGATGCGAGAACTACTACCAAAGAAGAAGTTGGTCTGCTTATGACTAACCTAAAGCAAGGAGGTGGAACAAATGAGTGATAATGTTAATGTAGCTCATGTGAAGCAGCCATTTGTTAGGGTAGTTAGAAGAGATAAACTTCCTATGTGGCAAAGTTGGTTGTATAGATTGATAGCTATTATCTTGGCAATGGGATTGGTGGATGTATTTGTCTACTCAATCACAGGGCTAAATCCAATTGATACATTAATTACTATGTGGAATGGATCATTTGGAAATATCGTTTGTACGGAAGCCTCAGTTGTTCTTATATGTAAGTTGCTTTTGATTGCGGTTGCTTTGGCGCCGGCGTTCAAGATGCAGTTTTGGAATATCGGAGCCGAGGGACAAGTGCTAGCGGGTGCTTTGGCAACAGCCATGGTTATGGTGTATGCAAACGGATTGCCAAACTCGCTACTTATTCCACTTATGGCTGTAACAGCTATTTTGGCTGGTGGCCTTTGGGGATTGATACCCGCCCTCTTCAAAGCAAAATGGGGTGTAAACGAAACTCTATTTACTTTGATGATGAATTATGTGGCGATGAGTTTTGTAGACTTTTTCGTTAACCAGAACAAGGGCGAGAAGGCTTCTATCGGAACAATCAACGTTGACACGCAAAAAGGTTGGTTGCCACAAATGGGCGACAGCATAAACTGGACTGTAGTTATAATTGTTCTTGTCATTACAGTTCTTATGTTTGTTTATTTAAAATATACAAAACAAGGTTACGAAATAGCAGTGGTAGGTGAATCTGTTAATACTGCAAAGTATGCCGGCATTAGTGTTAAGAAGACTATCATTAGAACAATGATAATCTCTGGTGCTATATGTGGTGTTTGTGGATTCCTAACCGTGGCCGGCGAAGACCAAACAATTTCGAACGGCACGGCAGGAGGCTATGGATTTACGGCTATCATAGTTGCGTGGCTAGGTAAATTTAACACGCTATTTATGATTGGAATATCTGCTTTCATAATCTTCTTAGAACAAGGTACAAAAGCTATCTCGGATGCATACTCACTAGTTGGATTTGATCAGAGTGCGTCAAAGATAGTGGTAGGTTTAGTGTTATTCTTTGTAATCGGATGCGAGTTCTTTATTAACTATAGACTTACATTTAGATTCAGCAGAAAGGAGAAATAATTATGGCAATGATAGTTGGATGGATTGTGATGTCTGTATCTTTTGGCACAGTTATTCTCTTTGGTGCTGTAGGAGAGACTATCACAGAAAAAGCAGGAAACTTAAATCTGGGTACACCAGGTATCATGTGTATGGGTGGAGCATTTGGCTTTGCCGGTGCCTGCATATACGAGACAAATGTAGATAAGCCAAACGCTGCGCTATGTATTTTGATTGCTATGTCATCAGCGTTCATTATGGCGATGTTGGGTGGACTCATCTTTTCATTCCTAACTACTACACTTAGAGTTAACCAGAACGTAGTTGGTTTGACCCTTACAATCTTTGGCGTGGGCTTAAGTAAGTTTGTGGCAAAATTCGTTCTTCCTAAGAATGGTTTGGTAGTTAAGGTGGATTTTGCACAGAAAGTATTTAGTAAAAAGATTCCTTGGCTTAGTTCGCATCTAGGCCCAGTGGGAGATTTGCTTTTCTCATATGGATTTATGGTTTATTTGGGAATTATTATAGCGATTGTGTCTACTATTTTCCTAAAGAAAACTAGAACAGGCCTTAACCTAAGAGCAGTGGGAGAAAGCCCTGCCACAGCGGATGCGGCCGGTATCAAAGTTTCTAAGTATAAATATTTGGCGACATGTATAGGTGCTGGTATAACAGGTCTTGGAGGCTTGTATTATATTTTGGATTTCAACAATGGTACTTGGGCTACAGCTGATGGTGATGCCATATCGGCAGTTGCTTGGCTTTCAGTAGCACTAGTTATCTTTATTAGATGGAAACCTATTAATGCTATTTGGGGAGCTTACTTGTTTGGTATTTGTTACTGGGCATATAACTACTTCCCAAAGATTACAGGAATCAAGGTAAATACAGATCTTACTATGATGCTTCCTTATGTAGTAACAATTATTGTGCTTATTATTACAAGTATTAAGCAAAAGAGAGACAGTCAGGCTCCAGCCAGTCTGGGACTTTCATACTTCAGGGAAGACAGATAGTATTTGCAAATATGTGCTTTTTGCATATAGATAATGATTGCAAAATAGGGGATAAACTAGTATCATATTTACTAATATGAGTATGAAACAAAGGACATATTATGGATAACAAAGAATTTAAACGTATCGTGGTGAAAGTGGGAACATCCACTCTCACACACGATACAGGAAAAACAAATATTCGTCAGATGAAGAAACTAGTGGCAGTGCTTTCTGATATCGTAAATTCAGGTATCGAGGTAGCGCTGGTATCCTCTGGTTCTATTGGCGTAGGCGCTGGTAAGATTGGCTTGGAGAAAAGACCAAACGATACTACTAGCAAACAGGCGCTTTCCACTATCGGTCAGTGCGAGCTAATGTTTATGTACGACAAAATGTTTAGCGAGTACGGACATTCAGTGGGACAGGTTCTTGTCACAAAGAGAAATGTGGAACAGGAGGAGACTAGAAAGAATCTTATAAACACATTTGAGAAGTTGTTTGAATATGGCGTTGTTCCAATCATCAATGAGAATGATGCTATTGCTATAGAAGAGATTGTCTTTGGCGACAACGACACACTATCGGCCATTGTGGCAAAACTAGTGGGAGCAGATGCGTTAATGATTCTTACAGACACTGATGGTTTGTACGACAAAGACCCTAGCGAGGAAGGTGCAAAGGTTATTCCAGTAGTCGACACTATTACAGAGTCATTGTTTGAAGTGGCTGGCGGTAGAGGTTCTAAGTTTGGAACGGGCGGTATGATTACCAAACTCCAGGCGGCGCAGATAGCTACAGAGGCTGGCATCGATACAGTAGTTTGTAGCGGAGACAAGCCAGAGAACTTGTACAAAGTGTTAGAAGGCAAACAAGTTGGAACGTTATTTAAGAAAAAAGATTAATTGTTAGGGCATCATTTCATTGGTGCCCAAAATAATATAAAGAGGAAGAAAGTTATGTTAGAAGAATTAGGAATTAGAGCAAAAGAAGCGGAAAAAGAGCTTATGGTGGCTAGCACCATTGATAAGAACAATGCATTGAAGACTATTGCTGAAGCGTTAGTTTTGTGTGCAGATGAGATAATAGAAGCCAACGCCAAAGATATCCAAAACGGTATCGATAATGGCATGAGCAAAGCTTTGCTTGATAGACTTAAACTTGACCGCGAGAGAATAGAGGGGATGGCTCAGGGTGTTAAGGATGTGATATCACTTCCAGACCCTGTTGGAAGAGTGCTTAATTCTTTTACTAGACCAAACGGTCTAAAGATTGAGAAGGTTTCAACACCACTTGGCGTGATTGGAGTTATCTTTGAAGCTCGCCCTAATGTAACTTCTGATGCAGCAGCGCTAGCGCTTAAGTCTGGTAATGCTGTAATTCTTCGTGGCGGCAAAGAAGCGATTAATTCAAATACAAAGATTGCTCAGGTTATGAGAGCAGCAGTGAAAGAGTCTGGAATGAATGAAGATGTCATCCAGCTAGTTGAAAATACTACTCGTGAGAGTTCAACAGCGCTTATGACTTTGAATGAGTATGTGGACGTTTTGATTCCACGTGGTGGCGCTGGACTTATCCAGGCGGTAGTTAAGAATGCTACAGTTCCTGTTATTGAGACTGGTGTTGGAAACTGTCACGTGTATGTAGATAGAGATGCCGATATTGATATGGCAGTAGAGATTGTGTTCAATGCAAAGACTAATCGTCCATCAGTTTGTAATGCGGCTGAAAGTCTTCTAATCCACAAGGATGTGGCAAAGGAAGCGCTAGTTAAGATCAAGAATAAACTAGATGAGAAGGAAGTAGAATTAGTGGGCGACAAAGAAGCCATTGATATTCTAAAGAATTCCGACGAAGTAACTGATGGTTTTGATATAGAAGAAGCTACAGACGATGACTGGGCTACAGAATACTTAGATTACAAGATGAGTGTAAAGATTGTGGATACTTTGGAGGAAGCGATCGAGCATATTTATCAGTACAGCACAGGTCACAGTGAGTGTATCGTGACTGAAAGTATAGACAGAGCGAACGAGTTTATGGATAGAGTGGACTCAGCAGCAGTTTACGTGAATGCTAGTACTAGATTTACAGATGGTGGCGAGTTTGGCTTTGGCGCAGAGATAGGAATTTCGACGCAGAAGCTCCATGCTAGAGGCCCAATCGGCTTGCCAGAACTACAATCATTCAAATATAAGATATATGGAAACGGACAAATCAGATAGTTTACATAAAGGTATATATTTATGTAAACTAAAGGCGTTTTTATTTGATAAAAATGCTTAAAAATGGTAAAATATCTTCAGTGACTTAAAAGACAGTACTATTACAGTATTGTCTTTTGTATTTGAATATTAGTTTTATCAAAACAAAAGAAGGAATTATCATGAAAAAACTACTATTTATTATCAATCCTAGAGCGGGTTTAAAAAAGAATCCAGGCTTTATTGACGAAGCTGTTGAAGTATTTGAGCAGGCTGGCTATAAAGTTGGAAAGAAATTTACTAAGAAGAGAGCAGATGCTACTGAAATTGCAAGAGACCACGGAAATGACGTAGATCTTATTGTATGTATGGGTGGCGACGGCACTCTAAATGAGGTATTTGAAGGAATGATGGAAGGTGAAGTTAGAACACCTATTGGATACATTCCTGCAGGATCTACCAATGATTTTGCAAACAGCCTAGGACTAGAGACAAAACCGGAGGAAGCAGCTAAGTTTATCGTTAGCCACAAGCCAAGAAAATTGGATATGGGTGAGTTTAACGGCAGAGCTTTTGCATACACAGCTTCATGCGGTATCTTTACAAAAACTTCATACGCTACATCTCAAAAGCTTAAAAATAAATTGGGACACGCAGCATATGTTTTGTCAGCGTCAAAGGAAATATTCCACGTTAAGAAGTTAAAGATGAAAGTGGAATTGCCAAATGAGGTGATTGAGGGCAACTATATCTTTGCCGCAATCAACAACGCTACAAAAGTGGGAGGAGTGATGAAGCTAGACGAGAACATGGTAGAGTTTAACGACGGATTGTTCGAGTTGATGCTAATTGAGTATCCAAAGAACCCAGTTGATTTGGCTAAGCTTGTTGGAAAAGTAGCTAAACAGAGATTTACAGGAAAGATTACACTTATCCAGATTGACCAAGCAAAGATTACTATCGACTCAGATGTTGATTGGTCACTAGATGGTGAGAAAGAAAAGGGACAAAGTTACATATCATTTAGGGTTATCCCTGATGCTATAAACTTCATATATTAAGCGGGCGTCTTTGTCGCCTGCGGGCGACAGAGGAGGAAGTATATATGTTAAGAAAAAGCGATTTAGAAATAATTGAAAAGTACGCAGGATTTGCACAGGAAAACGATCAAGTAGATAAAGATTTGTTTACTCAGTTCGGTGTTAAGCGTGGACTTCGTGACATCAACGGCAAGGGCGTGGTTACGGGTATCACAAATATTTCTCGTGTGGAATCTACAGAAGAAGTGGATGGCAAGATTGTGCCATGCGCTGGTAAGTTATACTTCAGAGGCTACAACGTCAAAGACCTAGCAGCAGGACTAAAAGAGTCTGGCAGATTTGGTTTTGAAGAGATTGCATATTTGCTTTTATTTGGCGAACTTCCTACTAACGACCAGCTAAAAGAGTTTGAGGGAGTGCTTGCAAGTTGCAGACATCTTCCAACAAACTTTGTAAGAGACGTAATTTTGAAAGCGCCTAGTAAGGACGTTATGAACTCGGTTACACGTTCAGTCCTAACTTTGGCATCATACGATAAAGACATGTCAGATACATCCGTAGATAATGTTTTAAGACAGTGTATCGAGCTTATTGCCACACTTCCAATGCTTGCAGTTTACGGATATCACGCATTTAACCATTACAAGAGAAATAAGAGTTTGTATATTCACAGACCTAGCGCAAAACTTTCAACTAGTGAAAACTTCTTGAGAATGCTTCGTCCAAATATGCATTATACGAAGCTAGAAGCCAAGGTTTTGGATTTACTTCTTATTTTGCATATGGAGCACGGTGGTGGAAACAACTCTACATTTACAACACGTGTAGTTACATCATCTGGTTCAGATACATACTCAACTATTGCAGCGGCTTTGTCGTCTTTGAAGGGACCAAAGCATGGTGGAGCTAATATCAAAGTAGTTCAGATGTTTAAAGACATTAAAAAGAACTGTGGCGATTACAAAGATCCAGAGCAAGTTAAAGAGTATTTGAGAAAAATTTTGAACAAAGAAACTTTCGATCAGAAAGGTCTTATATATGGAATGGGCCACGCTATTTATTCAGTGTCTGACCCAAGAGCAGAAATCTTCAAAGAGGAAGTTGAAAAGCTAGCCATCGAGAAAGGCAAAGAAGAAGACTTCGCACTATACAGCTTAATTGAGAACTTGGCTCCAGAGGTTATTGCCGAGGAGAGAAAGATTTACAAGGGCGTAAGTGCAAATGTGGATTTCTTCAGCGGACTTCTTTACAGCATGCTAGACATTCCAGAAGAGTTATACACACCAATGTTTGCGATAGCAAGAATTGTTGGATGGAGTGCTCATAGAGTGGAAGAGTTAGTGGCAGCTGATAAGATTATGAGACCAGCGTATGTGAGCGTTTGCCCATATAATGAATATAAAGATATAAATGATAGATAAAAATATACCAGACTCGTAACTGAGTCTGGTATAATACTATCTAGGGAAAAGTTCGGATTATTGGGAGATTAATATGGCAAAATCAGAGAAACAGAAATTGAAAACGATGGCGGTTCTAGACATCCTTCGTGAAAACACGGATGATGAGCACGGAATTACTATGCCAGAGATTATTGAGAAGCTTGATGCTAAGGGAATTTCAGCGGAGCGAAAGTCTGTGTATAAAGACGTGGAAGAATTACAAGACTATGGTTACGAGATTTCAAAAGAGAAAGAGGGCGGAAAGTTTAAGTATTATCTTTTGGATAGAGATTTCGAATTGCCAGAGTTAAAACTTTTGGTGGATGCTGTTCAGGCTTCTAAGTTTATCAGTGAGAAAAGATCAAATGAGCTTATCTCAAAAATTGAGAAACAGGCATCCAAGCATCAGGCAAAGGAACTTCACCGACAGGTTTATGTTACTAACCGCGTGAAGACAGATTACGAGAGTGTTTATTACAATATTGATGATATAAATTTAGCTATTAACGAAGATAGCCAAATAGAGTTCGACTACTACGAATGGAACATGGACAAAGAAATGGCTATCCGCGAGAACGGCCACAAAGAGAAAATTAGTCCATGGGCTTTGATGTGGGATGATGAAAATTATTACATGGTGGCCTTTGACGGCGAAAGTGAGATTATAAAGCACTACCGCGTGGATAAGATTCGTCATATCAATTTGACTGGCGAGCACAGAGATGGAAAGTTGGAGTTTGACGGCTTCGATATGGCATCCTACGCCAAAGAAACATTCGGTATGTTTACGGGTGAACCTGAAAACGTGGAGCTAGAGTTTGACAACAACTTTATTGGCGTTGTTCTTGATAGATTTGGAAAAGACATAATGATCATGAACAAGGGCGACAAATTTAGAGTGCACGTAGATGTAAATTTGAGTGATCAGTTTTTTGGATGGATTTTGGGATTAAGCGGCGGAGTAAAGATTGTGGGTCCTGAAAATGTGGTAGAGGCTTACAAGGAGACTTTGGCGAAGGAAACAAAGAAGTATAAATAATTGAGTGTGCGAGATTTACAAAAAGGGGCATTGACAGGAAATAATATGAGCGAGAATAAAAAAGGAAAACTTTATATCTTTACTAGTTACACACCGGGCGCAGGCAAGAGCTATCGAATGGTGGCTACGGCTTGCGAGCAGGAAGAGCATGTGATGGTGGGTTTTCTTAATTCTGCTCACAGAGATATGGCGAAACTTTTGGATGACTACGATGTAGCGATAGGAGACTTTTCAAAGTATTCTGTTTTTGGGATTATTAATGAGAGTCCCGATGCAGTGATCTTTGACGAGCTCGGAATGATTAGTCGCAACAAAGACTCAAGAAGACTTCGCAAAAAACACGGCCACAAAGAAAAGAAGCATGAGACTTTTATTTACAATGATATAGATACCATTTTGGATGCGGGCATAAATGTGTATGCGTCTGCTAACTTGAAACGTTTCGAGAGTGCGAATCCAGTTTTCAAAGCGATTACTGGTATTGGCGTTAAGACAAAGGTGCCGGATGAGTATTTGGAGAAGGCTGATAAGATTATCTTTATCGACCGCGAGCCAGATTTGATGATTGCGGACTATGAAGATGGAAAGTTGTTTGTGGATAAGTATATGAAGTCAAAGATTATGCAGAAAAATTTTCTGCCAGAGACTTTAATTAAGTATAGAGAGGCTAGTTTGAAATATCTAGAACAGTACGGCGACAAAGTGGAAGTAGTTTTTAGAAGCGGCGAAGGAAAAGAATTAAAAGACGAGGAACAAGAAGATTAGGATGAGTGAGATTTTTATATACGATACAAAATATGAAGGCGAAGATGCCAAGAGCAAAATCGCGAGAGTAAGAAGTCAGATGCTAGAGAGAGGTGTGGATGTTTTAAAAACATTTGTGCCAGAAGAAGCAGCGTGGCTTCTTAATTTACGTGGAAGTGGAGCAGGGGAAGAGTATGCGGATGATTTGAAGAAGTTTACTCCAGTGTTTCTTTGCGAGTTAGAAATGACTGAAGATAACATCACACTTTATGTAAACCAAGAGATTTCTGAAGAAGTGAGTGGATATTTGGCTGATTTGGGAGTCTCGGTTAAACAAAAAGAATTGGAAGAACGAGATATTAATATAGAAGAAGACAAGACTCTTATTTCTGATCTTATGATGATAAAGAATGATGTTCAGATTAAGAATATGAAGGATGTGTTCTTTGACGATGGCTTGGTTTGGATGAAGTTTATTAGATGGATTAAAAAAGAAGCGAAGTCAGGGTCTTTGACGGAGATAGATGTTAAGAAAAAGATGGAAGAGTTGAGACGTGAAGTGGCAGACTACGTGATGCCAAGTTTTGAAACTATTCCAGCGTACAATGAGAGCGCGGCTGACATTCACTACCATGTGACGGAGGAGTCTAACAAGGTTATTAAGCCAGAGGGTTTGATTATGGTAGACACCGGCGGACAGTATTTGAGGGGAACCACAGATACTACAAGAACTATCGCGCTAGGCCCAGTCACTGATAAGATGAAAGAAATGTATACTGCAGTATTGAAAGGTCATATAGATGTGGCGCTGGCGAAAGTGGAAGAGGGAACTACTGGTGATGTGCTAGATGATATTGCTAGAAAATATATTAGGGAAAAAGGTTTGGATTACAAGCACGGAACCGGACATGGGCTTGGACATTTTCTAAATGTTCACGAGTACCCAAGGCGTGTGTTTAACGAAAACACAAAGATATATGAGAATATGTCTTTCTCGAATGAGCCAGGTGTATATTTGGAAGGCGAGTTCGGCGTTAGGATTGAAAATGTAGTTCGTACTGTTAAAAAGAACAGCGAGATTTGTCTTGAAAACTTTACACTAGTGCCTTATGAAACGGAATTAATACTAGTGGAAGAATTGAGCGAGGACGAGAAGGAGTACTTAAGAGATTATCATGACAATCTATTACGAGTTTTCAAAGATCATTTGAATGATGAAGAATATAAATGGTTAGAAGCTCAAAAAATATAAAAATCACATAGAGAATATGTTGACAAAACAAAGAGAAGTGGTATCCTAGAATTCTAGTATTTTTACAAAGTAAAATTTGTAAGATAGGGGGATTGTATGGATATCATTTTTGATAAAACCACATCTTTAGAAATATTGTTTTCAGAACAATATTTCACTCATAAGCTTCAGTTGTATGAAAACTATTTAAAAAGACAAAGATTTGTTCATATGAACAAGTCTTTGTCTTCTATTGATTATGAAAAAGTTACAACAAGTGCAATTTTGAATAATTTTTATGAAGTAGCTGTAATGGAGGTTGTGAAAACGGTTAAGGAAGATGCTATTGGAAAATACCAAGGAAAAAACCTAACAGAAAAGATAAAAGGATATTTTCACTCCTTTGATCAAACTCTCTTCAACGATGAGTATGGGGAATTCCTATTAAGTAATTCTTCAGCAAAGAGTATTGTGCATCATAGCTTTAATAAAGTTAAAGGGTATGCATTGAATGCAGTGAAAGAGGTATTGCAAAGCGGGAAGGCAATTTTTTATAAACAAAATTATAAGAATAATAAAGACAGAATGTTGATTGTTGCCCCTATAGAAATATGCATAGGAAAAAATCAAGGAAAATATATGATGGGGGTGTCTGTTGAAGTGACACATAACAACAATAGTGTTGAATTGATAGAAGTTGTCATTGAAAAAGGAGAGTCAACGGACAGCTTCGATACAATAGTATCATCCCCTGTTAATAATGACTCTCCTTCTATACTCACATTACTACAACAAGTAATAGATGTCAAGAATGGCAAACTATCTTTAGACAAAGTTACTGCAATTGGAATAGATAGCGAATAAAAAAGCTCCACCAATAGGTGGAGCATTATTTTCGGGGGACCTAGGGGAATCTCACCCCTAGGTTGAGTATGAAAAACTTAATACATCATTTAAATGATGTATTTAAATTTAATGTATCATTAAAAATGATACGGTGATAGTATAGCCCAAATATTAAAAAAAGTAAATAAAAATTTAACAATAATTATTTGCCAAAAAATAGTGAAATATGTAAAAACTGTCCAAATATAGTCTTTAAATTTATAGCGAAAACAGTTATAATGTTAGCAGTGTAAATTAAAAAATGTGCAGTGTTTTTTCAAACTGCATAGGAGGAATTAAAGTGTTTGAGACAGATATTGGTATTGATTTAGGTACTTCGAGCATATTAGTTTATATAAAAGGTAAAGGCGTGGTTTTGAAGGAGCCTTGTGTGGTTGCGCTAGATCGCGACACTGATAAGATTGTGGCAGTGGGAGAAGAAGCTAGACTTATGATTGGTAGAACTCCTGGCAACATCGTTTCAGTTCATCCTATTAAGCAGGGCGTAATTTCAGACTACTCTATTACAGAGCAGATGATTCGTTACTTCATCCAGAAGGCTGTGGGTAAGCGCTCTTTTAGAAAGCCAAGAGTTTGCGTTAGTATCCCAAGTGGAGCTACTGAGGTGGAGACAAAGGCTGTAATGGATGCTACATTCCAGGCCGGCGCTAGAGAAGTGTTTATAGTTAAAGCACCTTTGGCGGCTGCTATAGGAGCAGGTATCGATGTAAACTTGCCATTCGGTAACTTGATAGTAGATATCGGTGGTGGTACTACAGACTTAGCTGTTATTTCACTAGGCGGAATCGTAGTAAGTTCATCACTAAAGTTGGCCGGTGAAGACTTTGACGAAGCCATCGTTAAATACATGAGAAAGAAACATAATCTTTTGATTGGAGATAGAACTGCCGAGGAGATTAAAGTGGGAATTGGTTCTTGCTTTAACGAGGCGGAGAAAACTTCTATGGAAGTGAGCGGTCGAAACCTTGTGACTGGTCTTCCAAAAGTTTTGGAGGTGACATCAGCCGAGACTGAAGAAGCATTGAGAGATGTTTCAGACACTATGGTGGAAGAAATCCACAAAGTGCTTACAGAAACTCCACCGGAGTTAGCGGCAGATATCGCAGAGAGAGGAATTGTTCTGACAGGAGGTGGATGCTTACTTCACGGAATTGATGAGTTGATCGAATCCAAGACGGGCATTAACACAATGACTGCAGAAGATCCAATGACAGCTGTGGCCATAGGAACTGGTCAGTATCTAGATTTCCTAGATGAGGCTGCTAAGGAAAACAAAACAATAGATTAAAATAAAAGCTGTCCCAATTCCAAGGGGCAGCTTACATTTTGTTTAAAAGTCACTTAAATGCTAGTGCGACAAAGAAAGTACATAAATTTTAGTAACATTTAAAAGAAAGGTTAACATGATAACTGTAACTGGTTTTGTAGAAAACATTTTATATCAAAACCCAGACAACGGCTATGCAGTTCTGATACTGTCTGAGGACACAAACGAGTACACATGTACTGGTGTATTTGGCTATGTGGGCGAGGGCGAGTATTTAGAAGTTGAGGGTGAAGAAGTTTTCCATGATGTATATGGAGAACAAATTAAGATGCATTCTTATCGCATGGTGCCAGCTACTGATGAGCAAGCGATGAAAAAGTACCTTGGCTCCGGAGCTATTAAGGGAATTGGTCCTGCATTGGCTGAGCGCATTGTTAACCGTTTCCAGGACGATACTTTTAGAATTATTGACGAAGAGCCAGAGATGCTAGCAGAAGTGAAGGGCATTTCTATCCGCAAGGCTATGGAGATTTGCAATCAGATTGAGTCTATGCGTGAGATGAGAGATGTTATGATGTTTTTGCAGGACTACGGCATTTCTCCAGCGCTCTCGACCAAGATATATAAATCATACGGCAACAGTGTGTATGATGTTATAAAGACTAACCCATACAGATTGGCTGACGATGTGGTGGGCATTGGATTCAAACGTGCCGATGAGATTGCTAGACGTGCTGGCGTGGAAGTGCATGCTGCCATTCGAATCAAGAGTGGAATGGTGTATGCTTTGCAGGAGGCTGCAAACATGGAAGGCCACACATATCTTCCAAAGGAAAAGATGGTGGAAGCTACAGTAAATATGCTAGGACTTCGCGACCAGTTCCAGACATCTGATGGCAGTTTCAATATGGAACTTCTAGATCAATGCTACACTGAACTTCTTTTGGAAAAGAGACTGGTCAAGAAAGAGATAGAAGGGGAGGAAGCTGTTTTTGCTATGCCTTTCTGGAATGCCGAGCGAACTATTGCAAACAAGTTGGAAGACTTAAATATAGATACACCCGAAGATGATTATATGATGGGTGTTAAGTTGGATACGATTGAGAAGTTGACAAACATTTCTTTGGACGAACTTCAAAGGAATGCAATTATTGCAACACAAAACCACGGTGTGTCAGTTATCACTGGTGGACCAGGTACTGGAAAGACTACCACTATCAATGCGATTATAAAAATGTTTGAAAGCGATGGGCTAGAGGTATCTTTGGCGGCGCCTACTGGGCGTGCGGCAAAGAGAATGACAGAAGCCACAGGACATGATGCTATGACTATCCACAGGATGCTTGAGGTGGTGGGCGATGAAACTGAGACAGAATACCAGGCAACATTTGGACACAACGAGCAAAATCCATTAGAGACTGATGTCATAATAGTGGACGAAGTTTCTATGGTTGATACATTTTTAATATGTGCGCTACTTCGTGCGATGCTTCCAGGTACCAAGCTAGTTTTGGTGGGAGATGTGAATCAGCTTCCAAGCGTGGGCCCGGGTAATGTACTTAAGGATATTATTGCATCTGAAAAATTCGAGACAACATTCCTCACAAAGGTTTATCGTCAGGAGGGCAAGAGTGGAATAGTTACAAATGCCCACAAGATTAACAACGGCGAGGAAGTAGAACTAGATAACAGCGAGAAAGACTTCTTATATATAGAAAGAAACGATGTGCAGTCTGCAAAGAATGCCACTATCGGACTTATCACGCAAAAGTTACCTGAGTTTGTAGGGAGCGATATGCTAGACATTCAAGTTCTTACTCCAATGCGCAAAGGAAACATTGGTGTGGAGGTTCTAAACAAAGACCTTCAAAGATATATTAATCCACCTTCAAAGGCTAAAAAGGAGCAAGTGGTAAATGGCGCGGTCTTTCGCGAGGGCGACAAAGTAATGCAGATTAAAAACAACTACGATCAGAAGTGGCTCATCAAAGCGAAGAATGGAATGACTGTGGAAAGTGGCACTGGAATCTTTAACGGAGATATCGGAATCATTACATCCATTAACACAACCACTCATTATATAGAAGTAAAGTTTGACGATGACAAGTATTCGGTTTACGATTCGAATGAGGCTGAGCAGTTGGAGCTTGCGTATGCCATTACGGTTCACAAGTCACAGGGTTCTGAATACCCAGCAGTGATTATGCCACTTGTTATTGGAAATAATCGTTTGATGACAAGGAACCTTCTATACACGGGAATCACGAGAGCGATGAAGTGCGTTTGTATAGTTGGTAGAAAAGAAATCTTCGATGGCATGATTAAAAATGTGGATGAGCATAAAAGATATTCAGGACTTAAGTGGCAGCTGACTGAACAAGAAGAAGAGCAGGCATAACTATAGGTGGCCAATCAAAATTAAATAGGGGGAAGAGATGAAGAGATTAATTAAGGCGTTTTATCCGGACGTTTGTCCAAACTGCGACAAAGTAATAGGAAGGGTAGGTTTATGCGAAGACTGCAAAGGTGCATTTAGAGTATTGAAGCAACCTATTTGTGGAGTATGCGGAAGGACAATGAGCGAGGATGGTTTCTCGTGTGAAGAATGTAAAAGGATAAAGCACTACTTTAAAAGAAATGTATCTGTGTTTGAATACAGAGGAGATATAAAGGAGAGCATCTATAGATTTAAATATGGCAATATGAGATGCTACGCCGAATTCTTTGCCGCGGAAGCTGTGAAAAGGTATGGGAAACTTCTTAAGACATGGAAGATAGATGCGATAGTTCCAGTTCCTATGTATAAACCTAAGCAGAGGAAACGTGGGTACAACCAGGCGGAGGAGTTTGCGAGGTCTTTGGCGAAGGCATGCGGTATCAAGATGGATAATAAGCTGCTGGTGCGCTTAAAAGATACTTTGCCAATGAAGACTCTCAGTAAGCAGCAAAGATATGAGAATCTAAAGAAAGCATTCATTGTTAATAAGAAGAGACAAAAGTACAAGCGAGTGTTAATAGTGGATGATATTTTTACGACGGGAAGCACATTAGATGCGTGCGCAAGAGTTTTAAGGAAAAATGGCGTGGAAGTGGTGTATGGAATGTGCATTTCGAGCGGTTCATAGACCACAAGATATAGATTAAAACTTGTGGTTGACGAAGACCTTTTATTCTGTTATATTATTTAGGCAGAGACGAGAGGTCTTTTTTTTGTGCTGAAAATATAGGTATTTATTTGACGCATAATCTTAAGGAAAACTCGATAAATAAAGGGATTTGACCCTTAAAAATAGGAAGGTGGATCTTATGAGAACAAAGATTACATTAGAATGTACAGAGTGCAAACAGAGAAACTATGATACTACAAAAGATAAGCAGGCTCATCCAGACAGAGTTGAGACTAAAAAATATTGCAAGTTCTGTAAAAAGCACACATTGCACAAAGAGACTAAGTAATTATTTTTTGGAGGTTTATCATGGCTAAAGATAATAAAGGACAAGGTAAATTCAAGACTTGGTGGACAGGACTAAAGTCTGAATTTTCAAAAATTATATGGCTCAATCGCAAAACTGTTATTAAGCAGACAGTTATTGTTATTGTGGTAACTATTATTGTTGGTATTCTAATCACAGTTATTGACTTCTACAGTCAGCTAGGTTTAAAGCAAGTAGTTAGTAAAGCTATGAAGCAGGATACTACTACAGCAGCTGCTGCACAGCAACAGCCAGTTAGCCAGCAGGCAGTTAAAGAGACTGTAGCTAAGGCACAGAAAGCTAACAAAGCTAAGAAAGCTGATAACAAGAAAGCAGACACAAAGACAAAGACTACTAAGAAAGCTAATTAATAAGCGATTAAAGGAGCAATAAAATGGCGGAAGCAAGATGGTACGTTGTTCATACCTATTCAGGATATGAAAACAAAGTAAAAGCTAATATCGAGCAGTCTATCGAGAATAGAAAATTGCACGATACTATATTAGAAGTATCAGTTCCGACTCAGGAAGTAGTAGAAACTAAGAATGGTAAGACAAAGGTTTCTGAAAAGAAATTGTTACCAGGTTACGTTCTTATAAATATGGTAATGAATGATGAGACATGGTACATCGTTAGAAATACTAGAGGTGTTACAGGTTTCGTTGGACCAGGAAGTAAACCAGTTCCACTTTCAGAGGACGAAATGAAGAACTTAGGCGTTAAGCAGACTGAGAAGATCAACGCTGACTTTGAGATTGGCGATATGGTTGCTGCTATCGACGGTGTTTGGAACGGCACAGCAGGTGTTGTTAAGAGAATTGACGAAGGTAAGCAGACAGTTACTATTAACGTGGATATGTTTGGTAGAGAGACTCCTGTTGAACTTAAGTTCGCAGAAGTTAAGAAGATGAGATAGTTATAACGAGAAATCGTTTTATACTAGATGAATGTCATACACTGACACGTATGGCAGTGGGAGGGGTCCCCCGATAATACCACGAATTTTTAGGAGGTGCCAAAATGGCAAAGAAAGTAGAAGGTTATATCAAATTACAGATTGAAGCTGGAAAAGCTACTCCAGCACCACCTGTAGGACCAGCGTTAGGACAGTATGGACTTAACATTGCACAGTTCACAAAAGACTTCAACGCTAGAACTCAGGATCAACCAGGAATGATTATTCCTGTAGTTATCACTGTATACCAAGATAAGAGTTTCAGTTTTATTACTAAGACTCCACCAGCAGCAGTTCTTCTAAAGAAGGCAGCTAAGATTGGTAAGGGTGCAGGTAACTCACTTACAGAAACTGTAGCAACAGTTACTAGAGCAGACCTAGAATCTATTGCAGAGATAAAGATGAAAGACCTTAATGCCGCTAACATGGACACAGCTTGCAGCATGATTGCTGGTACAGCTCGTAGCATGGGTATCAAGGTAGAAGACTAATAGGAAGTCAAAAGTAATATTATTTGATAAAAAGTGGGAGGTTTATCCGTTATTACCACTAGGAGGTATTTATGAGAGGAAAGAATTACGTAGATTCAGCAAAAGAAATCGATAGAGATAAAAAATACGATATCGAAGAAGCTGTATCTTTAGTTAAAAAAAGCGCAAAAGCTAAATTTGATGAGACAGTAGAACTACACATCAGAACTGGTTGTGATGGACGTCACGCTGAACAGCAGATCCGTGGTGCCGTAGTATTACCAAACGGTACAGGTAAAGATGTTAAGGTTTTAGTATTTGCTAAAGGACCTAAGGCTGACGAAGCTGAAGCAGCTGGTGCAGATTATGTAGGTGCAGATGATCTTGTAACAAAGATTACATCTGAAAACTGGTTCGACTATGATGTAGTAATTGCTACACCAGATATGATGGGTGTTGTTGGTAAACTTGGTCGTGTATTTGGACCAAAAGGTTTAATGCCTAACCCAAAAGCTGGTACAGTTACAATGGACATCACAAAAGCAGTGGAAGAAGCAAAGGCTGGTAAGATCGAGTACAGACTTGATAAGGCTAATATCATCCACGTACCTGTTGGTAAGGCTTCATTCTCAGAGGACGCTTTAGTTCAAAACTACAACGCTCTTCTAGAGGCAATCAACAAAGCTAAGCCAGCATCACTTAAGGGAACTTACCTTAAGACAATTACATTGACATCAACTATGGGACCTGGTGTAAGAGTTAAGGCCGACAAAGTAGAAGAATAATCAGACCCAAGTTGACAATAAATTTCAAGTGTGATATATTTTCACACGATGGTTATATACCAAATGCCGAAGACAGTAGGTGTCGTAAGACGTAAACGTAGTGCCTACCGAGGATTTAGTAAAGACTATTTAATTTTAGACTTTATACCTCTCTGTCTTTGGATGGAGAGGTTTTTCTTATATAAAGCCTCAAAAGCATATGGTGTAAACCGAAAAATAATTATAAGGAGGCAGAAGATGGCAAAAGTAGAATTAAAGCAACCTGTTATTGATGAGATTTCAGAGTTAATCGATGGTGCTGCTACAGTTGTACTTGCTGACTACCGTGGACTTACTGTTGCAGAAGATACAGATCTTCGTAGACAGCTAAGAGAAGCTGGTGTTACATACAAAGTATACAAGAACAGCATGATGAACTTTGCTTTCAAAGACACAGAGTTTGCTGATTTGTCACAGCATCTAGCAGGCCCAACAGCTATCGCAGTTTGTAAGGAAGATGCCACAGCAGCAGCTAGAATCCTAGCTAAGTTCGCTAAGAACGCTGAGGCACTTGAAATCAAAGGCGGTGTAGTAGAAGGTGTTTACTATGATGCAGCTGGTATTGGTACTATTGCAAGTATTCCTGCAAGAGACGAGTTACTCGCTACATTGCTTGGATCACTCAAGTCACCAATGGCAGACTTCGCTCGTGTTATTAAGCAGATTGCTGAAAAAGACGGCGAAGAAGTAGCTGAAGAAGCAGAAGAAGCTAAGACTGAAGAGGCTCCTGCAGAGGAAGCAGCTGAAGAAAAAGCTGATGATGCAAAGGAAGAAGCTACAGAGGAAAAGGCTGAGGAAGCTCCTGCAGAGGAAGCCCAAGAAGAAGAGGCTCCAGCAGAAGAAGAGAAAGCCGAGGAAGCAACTGAAGAGGAAGCTCCAGCCGAAGAAGCAGAAGAAGCTGCTGAGGAAGCTGAAGAAACTCCAGCCGAAGAAGAGGCTGAAGAAGAAGCTCCTGCTGAAGATGCAGAATAATCAATTTAGAAAAAGAAATTTAATTGGAGGATTTTAAAATGACTACAGAAGAAATTATTGAAGTTATAAAAGGTTTATCAGTATTAGAATTAAACGACCTTGTAAAAGCTTGTGAAGAAGAGTTTGGTGTATCTGCAGCAGCAGGTGTTGTTATGGCTGGTGGTGCAGCAGGCGGAGACGCTGGCGCAGCTGACAAGGACGAGTTTGACGTAGAGCTAACAGAAGTTGGTGATCAGAAGGTTAAGGTTATCAAGGCTGTTAAGGATGCTACAGGTCTAGGACTTAAGGAAGCTAAGGAATTAGTTGATGGCGCTCCTAAGGTTATCAAAGAGGGTGCTCCTAAGGAAGAAGCTGAAGCTCTTAAGACTCAGATCGAGGAAGTTGGCGCTACAGTTACTCTTAAATAATCGAATACTATTTAAAATTAAAAGAGTTTGGATTTGTTTCCAAACTCTTTTTTTATGCAATAAATTATTTTTCTTGACTTTACAAGTCCTATTTGTTACAATGAAAGTCGCTGTTTATGCGGCCTTTTATTTTTGCGCCCAAAAACCCCTATTTTAAAGGGATTCTGAGCAAAAAACTAATAAAATTAAGTATAAATAGCAGAAACTTTATTTAATTAACTTTAAAGGAGAAATGTCAATGGAGAAGAACAGAATTCGTCCTGTGAAAGCAGGAAAAGGAATGAGAATGAGCTATTCTAGACAAAAAGATGTGCTAGACATTCCTAATTTGATCGAAGTTCAGAGAGATTCATATGACTGGTTCTGCACAGAAGGCCTAAGAGAAGTGCTTGATAGTGTATCTCCAATCGAGAGTCACGATCAAAACTTGAGCTTAGAGTTTATTGACTTCGAAGTGTGTGAAGACGAGAAGAAGTACTCTATCGAAGAGTGTAAAGAAAGAGATGCTACTTACTCAGCTCCACTTCGTGTTAAAGTGCGCCTTCATAATAAGGAAACAGGTGAAATCACTGAACACACAATTTTTATGGGTGACTTACCACTCATGACAAAGACAGGTACTTTCGTAATTAACGGTGCTGAGCGTGTAATCGTTTCTCAGCTAGTTAGATCACCAGGTATCTACTTTGACGTAGAAAACGATAAGATTGGTAAAGAACTTTACTCATCACAGATTATACCTATTAGAGGTGCGTGGTTAGAATATGAAACAGATTCTAACGACATCTTTAACGTGCGTGTAGATAGAGCTAGAAAAGTTCCTGTAACTACACTTGTTAGAGCGCTAGGTGTTTCAACAGATGAAGAAATCCTAGAGATGTTTGGCGATGAGGCAAAGATCAAAGCTACATTAGAAAAGGATAACACTGAGGACTACGAGAGTGGTCTTAAAGAAGTGTATGCAAAGATTCGTCCGGGCGAGCCTTTCAGTAAGGAAAGTGCTGAGAACATTATTGGAAATATGTTCTTTGACGATCACAGATATGATTTAGCTAGAGTTGGTAGATATAAGTACAATAAGAAGCTTGCTTACAAGAATCGTATTGTAGGATTTACTTTGGCTGAGTCAGTAGTAGATCAGAGCACTGGCGAGATTATTGCTAGAAAAGGAAAGACTGTGGATGAGGAACTTGCTATCAAGATTCAGAACGCAGCTGTTCCTTCAGTTACAGTTGAAATAGAAGTTCAAGGCGAGAACGGACCAGAGAAGTCTACAGAAAAAGTTATGTCTAACATGGCTGTAGATATTCAAAACTATGTGAAGTTCGACGCTTCTGAATATGGTATTAACGAGGATGTTTACTATCCAGCATTGATGGAACTTATGGCTGAGAATAAAAAGGTTGCTGACCTTAAGGAAGCTATTAAGAAGAACACTGCTAAGTTGATGCCTAAACATATTACAAAAGAAGATATTTTTGCATCTATTAACTATTGTATGAATATCGAAAAAGGTATTGGTACTACAGATGACATCGACCACTTAGGAAACAGACGTATCCGTGCGGTTGGTGAGCTACTTCAGAACCAGTATCGTATCGGTTTCTCAAGAATGGAAAGAGTCGTTAAAGAAAGAATGACTAACCAGGATTTGGAAACTGTATCTCCACAGACATTAATTAATATTAAACCTGTAACAGCTGCTGTTAAGGAATTCTTCGGAGGTTCACAGTTGTCACAGTTTATGGACCAAAACAACCCACTTGGTGAGTTGACACACAAGAGACGTCTATCAGCCCTAGGTCCTGGTGGTCTTTCAAGAGACCGTGCCGGATTTGAGGTCCGTGACGTTCACTATACTCACTACGGAAGAATGTGTCCTATCGAGACACCTGAAGGACCAAACATCGGTCTTATCAACTCATTTGCTACATACGCTAGACTAAATGAGTACGGTTTTGTTGAGGCTCCATATAGAGTAGTAGATAAAAAGAATAAGAATAACCCTGTAGTTACAGATGAAGTTGTTTACTTGGCAGCAGACGAGGAAGATAACTACACAGTAGCACAGGCTAACGAACCTTTGGACGACAAAGGACACTTCGTTAACAATAACGTATCAGGTCGTTACAGAGAGGAAATTTCACAGTTCCCTAAATCAAGAATTGATTTGATGGACGTTTCACCTAAGATGGTATTCTCAATTGCCACATCAATGATTCCTTTCTTGCAGAACGACGACGCCAACCGTGCGCTAATGGGATCAAACATGCAGCGTCAGGCAGTGCCTCTAATGACTACTGAAGCTCCAGTAATCGGTACAGGTATGGAAGCAAAGGCTGCTGTAGACTCAGGTGTGTGCGTAGTGGCAGAACATCCGGGTGAAGTTATCAGATCTTCATCAGAAGAAATCACTATCAAGAATAGTGATAACAAAGAAGAGCAGACATACAAACTACTTAAGTTTGCTAGAAGTAACCAGTCAAACTGCTACAACCAGAGACCAATCGTTTCAATTGGCGATAAGGTAGAGGCCGGCGAAGTTATTGCCGATGGTGCATCTACATCAAACGGTGAGATTGCCCTAGGTAAGAACCCACTAATCGGTTTCATGACTTGGGAAGGTTACAACTACGAGGATGCTGTACTTCTAAGTGAAAGACTAGTTCAGGATGATGTTTACACATCTATTCATATAGAAGAATACGAAACTGAAGCTAGAGATACAAAGCTAGGACCAGAAGAAATCACAAACGATGTAGCTGGTGTTGGTGAAGAAGCTAGAAAGAACTTGGACGAGAGAGGAATTATCAGAATCGGTGCTGAAGTAAGAGCCGGTGATATCCTTGTTGGTAAGGTTACTCCTAAGGGAGAAACTGAACTTACTCCAGAAGAGAGACTTCTTCGTGCTATCTTTGGTGAGAAGGCTAGAGAGGTTAGAGATACATCTCTTAAAGTACCTCATGGTCAGTCAGGTATCGTAGTGGATACAAAGGTATTTGAGAGAAAGGCTGGAGACGAGCTTCCACCTGGAGTGAACGAATCAGTTCGCATCTATGTTGCTCAGAAGAGAAAGATCTCTGTTGGTGATAAGATGGCTGGTCGTCACGGTAACAAGGGTGTAGTTTCTCGTGTACTTCCTGTAGAGGATATGCCATTCCTACCAAACGGTCGTCCACTTGATATCGTACTTAACCCATTGGGCGTGCCTTCACGTATGAACATTGGACAGGTACTAGAAATCCACTTGTCACTTGCTGCTAAGGTGCTAGGATTTAACATCGCTACACCAGTATTTGACGGAGCAGACGAGAATGACATCATGGATACACTAGAGCTTGCTAATGATTATGCAAACATGGAATTCAAGGACTTCAAAGCTAAGTACAATGGCGTGCTAGTGAAAGAAGTTATGAAATACTTAGAGGATAACCAAGCTCACAGAGATGAGTGGAAAGGTGTTCCTATCAGAAGAGATGGTAAGGTATTACTTCGTGATGGTAGAACTGGTGATTACTTTGACAACCCAGTTACAATCGGTTTCATGCACTACTTGAAACTTCACCACTTAGTAGACGATAAGATTCATGCTCGTTCAACTGGTCCTTACTCACTTGTTACTCAGCAGCCACTTGGTGGTAAAGCTCAGTTCGGTGGACAGAGATTTGGTGAGATGGAAGTTTGGGCACTTGAAGCTTACGGTGCATCTTACACACTTCAAGAAATCCTTACAGTTAAGTCTGATGATGTGGTTGGTCGTGTTAAGACATACGAAGCTATTATCAATGGCAAGAGTATTCCACAGGCTGGTATTCCAGAGTCCTTCAAGGTACTTATTAAGGAACTTCAGTCACTATCACTTGACGTTAAGGTGCTAGACGAGAACGACAAAGAAGTTGAAATTAGAGAGAGCCAGGATTACGGCGATACATCTTTCAACTCAATCTTGAATAGCGATAAAAACTACGGCAAAAAAGAAACTATGAGTGATATGCAAAAAGCAGGATTCAGCGCAGACGAGGGCGTAGATAAGAACCTTGATGTGATGGATGCTGAGGATGCAGAATAAGGAAGGAGGAGATTAAAATGGCAGATAACAAAGCAAAAGAACAAATCATTTTTGATAAAGTAAAAATCGGTCTAGCTTCTCCTGAGAAGATTCGTGAGTGGTCAAGAGGTGAGGTTACAAAACCTGAGACTATTAACTATAGAACTCTTAAACCAGAAAAAGACGGATTGTTCTGCGAGAAGATATTTGGACCTAGCAAAGACTGGGAGTGTCACTGTGGTAAGTATAAGAAACAACGTTTCAAAGGCATGATCTGTGACCGATGCGGCGTTGAGGTTACTCGTTCAAGCGTTCGTCGTGAGCGCATGGGTAGTATCGAACTTGCTACACCAGTTTCACACATTTGGTACTTCAAGGGTGTTCCATCAAGAATGGGACTTGTACTTGATATGTCACCAAGAGTACTAGAGAAAGTACTATACTTTGCTTCATACATCGTGTTGGATCCAAAGGATACTCCACTTGAGTATAAGCAAGTTTTAACTGAGAGAGAATACAGAGAAGCCAGAGAAGAGTATGGCGATGAGTTTACAGTAGGCATGGGTGCTGAAGCAATCAAGCAGATTCTAGAGGCAATCGACATCGACGAAGAACTTGAAACTCTAAAAGAAGAACTTGAGAGCGCTACAGGCCAGAAGAAGACAAAACTTCTAAAGAGACTTGATGTATTCGAAGCTTTCAGAACTTCAGAAAACAAACCTGAGTGGATGGTAATGGACGTTGTTCCAGTTATCCCACCAGAACTAAGACCTATGGTTCAGCTAGATGGTGGTAGATTTGCCACATCTGACTTGAACGACTTATACAGAAGAATTATCAACAGAAACAACCGTTTGAACAAGCTACTTGATCAGATGGCACCTGAAATCATCGTTCGTAACGAGAAGAGAATGCTTCAGGAAGCTGTTGATGCTCTAATCGATAACGGTAGACGTGGTAGAGCAGTGACTGGCCCTGGTAACAGAGCTCTTAAGTCACTATCAGACATGCTTAAGGGTAAGCAGGGACGTTTCCGTCAAAACTTACTAGGTAAGCGTGTTGACTACTCAGGACGTTCAGTTATCGTGGTAGGACCAGAACTAAAGATTTATCAGTGTGGTCTACCAAAAGAAATGGCTATCGAGCTATTTAAACCTTTCGTAATGAAAGAGTTAGTTAAACAAGAAAAGGCACACAATGTTAAGAGTGCTAAGAAGATGGTCGAAAGACTTGAGAATGATGTATGGGATATCTTAGAAGAGGTTATCAAAGAGCATCCAGTTATGCTTAACCGTGCCCCTACACTTCATAGACTTGGTATTCAGGCATTTGAGCCTATCCTAGTAGAAGGTAAAGCTATTAGACTTCACCCATTAGTATGTGCGGCCTTCAACGCCGACTTCGACGGTGACCAAATGGCTGTTCACCTTCCATTGTCAGAGGAAGCTCAAGCAGAATGTAGATTCTTGCTACTTTCTCCAAACAACCTACTAAAACCTTCAGATGGTGAGCCAGTGGCAGTTCCATCACAGGATATGGTTTTAGGTATCTACTATTTGACAATGTCAAAGCCAGTAGACTACACAGGAACTGAGAGAGAGAAAGAACTTCCAAAGAATGCTAAGACATATAACACAGAGGACGAAATCAGAGCTGACCTTGATAAGAAGAAGATTAAGGCAACAGATTTGATTAAGTTCAACTACGTTCACGTAATGAGCGCAAATGAAGAAGAGATTCAGGAAATCATTTGTACTCCAGAAGACGTATTTGGTAAATCATTCAGTAGTCCAAACCAGGCTATTCTTGCTTACGACAATAAGGAAATCACTCTTCACGAGAAGATTAACGTTAGAAGAACAGTTCTTAACGGCAAAGGCAAAGAAATCACTGGTATGGTTAAGACTACAGTTGGTCGTATCATCTTCAACGAAGCTATCCCACAGGATATCGGAATGATTGAGAGAAAGACTGACGCTGATTACCTAAGATATGAAGTTGAGCATCGTCTAGAGAAGAAACCTTTGGCTCCTATGATCAAGAAGATTATTGATATCCACGGTGCTACTAAGGCAGCAGAAGTGCTAGATAAGATCAAAGCACTTGGATATAAGTACTCTACTATAGCAGCCCTAACTGTTTCTGTAGCTGACATGACAATTCCTGCTTCAAAGCAAGAGAAGATTGCAGAGGCCGACGAATTAGTTGCTAGAGCTCAGACTCAGTATGAGAGAGGTTTGATGACAGACGAAGAGAGATATAAGTCTGTAATCAAGATTTGGGAAGACACAGATAACAGTGTTAAGAAAGACCTACTAGAAGGTCTAGATAGATTTAACAACCTAAGAATTATGTGGAAGTCTGGAGCCCGTGGTTCTGACGATCAGATTAAACAGCTAGCTGGTATGCGTGGTTTGATGGCCGATACATCAGGTAAATCTATCGAACTTCCAATCAAGTCAAGTTTCCGTGAAGGTCTAGACGTTTTGGAATACTTCATTTCAGCACACGGTGCTAGAAAGGGTCTTTCAGATACAGCGCTTAGAACAGCCGATTCAGGATATTTGACAAGACGTTTGGTTGACGTTTCACAAGGTCTAATCATTCGTGAAGTTGACTGTTGTGAAGGAAAAGACGACATCCCATTCATCGAAGTTGAACCTTTGATGAGAAAGGGTAAAGTAATAGAATCTCTTGAAGAGAGAATTACAGGTAGAACCGCAGCTGAGACATACAACGACAAGAAGGGTAACATGATCGTTAAGAAGAATCACGTAATTTACCCTGAAAGAGCTAAGAAGTTAGTAGCAGCTGGATACAAATCAATTAAGATTAGAACAGTTCTAACATGTAAATCACACCTTGGTATTTGTGCTAAGTGTTATGGTACAAACCTTGCTACTGGTAAGACAGTTCAGGTTGGTGAGGCAGTAGGTATTATCGCTGCTCAGTCAATCGGTGAGCCAGGTACACAGCTTACAATGAGAACTTTCCATACTGGTGGTGTGGCCGGCGACGATATCACACAGGGTCTTCCTCGTGTGGAAGAGTTGTTCGAGGCTAGAAAGCCAAAGGGTGTTGCTATCGTGACAGAAATCGATGGTAAAGCTAAGATTCATAGAGAAGAACTTAAGACAGAAGTAGAAGTTACAAATAAAGAAACTGGTGAGAGCAAGACTTACCTAATTCCTTACGGAATGAGACTAATTGATGACCTAACAAGAAAGAACTTGAAGGCCGGAGATAAGTTGACAGAAGGTAACATCAACCCTCACGACATTCTTGCAATCAAGGATGTAAGAGCAGTTCAAGATTACATCTTATCAGAAGTAATCAACGTATATAACTCACAGGGTGTAGGAATTAATGACAAGCACTTAGAGATTATCGTACGTCAGATGCTTAAGAAGATTACTGTGGAAGATGCAGGCGATTCAGATTTTGTACCAGGTACAAATGTAGAAGCTATCGAGTTCAACGAAGTTAACGAACAACTTGAGGCTGAAGGCAAGAAACCTGCTACAGGTAAGCAAGTACTTCTAGGTATCACAAAGGCTTCACTTGCTACAGATTCATTCTTAGCAGCAGCTTCATTCCAGGAGACTACAAAGAACCTTACAGAAGCAGCTATCAAAGGTAGAATCGACCCACTTAACGGAATCAAAGAAAACGTACTTATTGGTAAGTTGATTCCAGCTGGTACAGGTATGAAGATTTACAACAGAGTAAAACTTAATACTGACGAGACTATCGCAGAAGCTGTTCAGGAAGCAGTAGAAGCACCTGCAGAAGAAGCTAAGGCTGAAGAAGCAGAATAATTTAATAAATCATTTTGGGACAGGTGAATGCCTGTCCCAAATAATGATAAGACAGTTCGAAACCATCCTGTCTATAAACAAAACTACGGGACCAAACATACGAAAGTATGTTTATAAAAAGATGCCGTAGAGCATCTTTTTTATTTGTCCTTGGATAAAGGAGATAAGACATGAATGAATTACTATTAATCGGATCAATTTTTGTGATCTTTGGCGCAGAGTTAGCTTTCTATAAGCTCTTTGCAAAAAGTGGACTATATGTGTTCACGGCAATTGCAACTATTGCAGCAAACATCGAGGTTTTGATTTTCATAAAAGCATTTGGCCTTGATATGACACTGGGAAATGTATTGTTTGCAGCGACATTCCTCTGTACAGATATTATCAGTGAAGTATATGGTGCTAGGGAAGCTAGAAAAGCTGTAACAATAGGTATTATTACAAACATTACTTTCGTAATCTTTGCACAGTATTGGCTATTATACACACCTTCAAAGATTGATACAGTAATGCCACACATGCATGGAGTATTTGATCAAGTACCTAGAATAATGATTGCAAGTTTGGTAGTTTATATTATCGTACAGTACTTGGATGTATTCCTATATCACAAGTGGTGGAAGCTAACCGATAAAAAGTTTGGTAATCACAGAAAGTATTTGTGGTTCAGAAACAATGCATCAACACTAGTTTCACAGTTCTTAAACACAGTATTGTTTAACGTATTTGCATTCTACGGAACTGTAAGCACAGGAGAGTTGATGAGTTTCATTTTCGTAGGATATATAATCTTTGTGGTAACATCTTTGGCGGATACGCCGTTTGTGTATATTGCTAGAAAGATTTCCGACAGCGGCAAATTTGTAATGGTATCAGATCCAGATGCAAGAAATTAATATAATAAAAGGTCTAAACTTAAGGTTTAGGCCTTTTTTCTTGACCACAAATCTGGTTATATTAAAAAAACAAAAATTGAATATATCAATAATACCAATATTTGATACAATATCTCCAATGCAAAAAACTGTTAGGAGGAATGTACTATGAATACTAAACTTACAAGGATAGTCTTAACATCTGTATTCGCAGCTATTGTATTTGTGGGAACATACGTAATTCACATTACAATTCCGGCAACAGGTGGATATATAAATATAGGAGATGCAGCCATTTTGCTAGCTGCTTGGTGTTTGGGCGGAATGTACGCTGGACTAGCGGCAGGAATAGGTGCAGGATTAGTTGATCTTATGATAGGACCAGCTTATGTGCCTGGAACTATTGTTATCAAGTTCTTAATGGCAGTGGTAGCTTCACTCATTTTTGTCGCGCTAAACTCTAAAGGACTTAAGAAGAGTGGATATGTGTTAGGTGCCTTTGTAGCGGAAGCGATTATGGTGCTTGGATACCTAGTTTATGAGGGAGTGTTCCTAGGTCTAGGCTGGGGCGCTTTGGCAGGAGTGTATGGAAACGTAATCCAAGGTGTGGCTAGCATAGTGATAAGCGTGGTGGCTGTAGAAGTTTTGGAGAAAGCCAAAGTACTAAAAAAGATTAAATCGTATGTGTAGGAGAGAGACATGAGTATTAGAGAAGAAGCAAAGGCGGTAGCCAAAGAAGTAATAGAAAAAGGAAATTTGTCTGAGGGACAGATTTTGGTTGTTGGATGTTCGAGCAGTGCAGTGGGCGGAAGCCTTGTTGGAACTGATTCAAATGTAGATACAGCAGCCGAGGTATTTGACGCAGTCTATGAAGAAGCCCGCGCCAAAGGAATCATTTTAGCAACGCAGTGTTGCGAGCATTTAAACAGAGCTATTATAGTGGATGAAGAAGAGGTGAAAAATCATCCGCTGGGCGCAGTTATCTTGCAAGAAAAGGTGAGCGTAGTGCCAAAGCCAAAGGCGGGTGGATCGTTCTCGACAAAGGCATATGAGACATTTGAAAAACCGGTGGCACTAGAGCATATAAAAGCAGACGCAGGAATAGATATAGGCGGAGTGCTAATAGGAATGCACTTAAAAGAAGTGGCAGTTCCAATCAAGTTAGAGCAGAACAAAATAGGTGAAGCTATAGTTTTAGCGGCATATACTAGACCAAAATATATTGGTGGAGAAAGAGCTCATTACTAGAGCTCTTTTTCTTTGTTAAGACACGCTTACATCTTCCTTTTTATCGTGATTTTTGCTATAATATTCGTTGACTCTGAAATCAGATATTATAAAAAAGAGGGATTTTTAAATGAGTAAAACACTAGAAATTAGATGGCATGGTCGAGGAGGCCAGGGAGCCAAAACAGCAGCGTTACTATTAGCGGAAGTTGCCTTCAAAGTAGGCAAATGTGCTCAAGGTTTCCCAGAATACGGACCAGAGAGAATGGGTGCGCCTATCACTGCGTATGACAGAATAAGCGACACTCCTATTCGCGTACATTCAAATATCTACGAGCCAGAGTATGTGGTAGTGGTAGATGAGACATTACTAGAGTGCGTGGATGTAACGAAGGGCTTAAAGGAAGACGGAGCCATCTTGATAAATACAGCAAAAGATAAAGATGAGATTATGCAACACCTTAATGGATATAAGGGCAAGGTATATACAGTAGATGCTAGAAGCATAGCAATGGAGTGTCTAGGAAAGAACTTCCCTAACACACCTATGCTTTCAGCTATTGTAAAAGTTACTGGAGCTTTGGAGGAGAATACTTTCTTCGAAGAGATGGAAGGATCATTCAAACATAAATTTGCGAAGAAGCCAGAAGTGGTGGACGGCAATATGAAGGCTCTAAAAAAAGCGTTTGAGGAGGTTAAGTAATGGCTAAGTCAGATTTGAAAAAATTAGGTCAGGACGTTGCTTGGCAAGATGTTACTCGCGGAAACACTATCGTAGGTAGTGGAACTACTAGAGAGTTTAATACGGGTGACTGGACAAACGTAGCGCCAGTGATAGATGAAGAAAAATGTAAACAATGTTTGCTTTGTGTACCTGTCTGCCCAGACAGTTGTATCGCAGTAAAAGAGAACAAGAGACAACCTATAGATTTAGACCACTGCAAAGGCTGCGGCATTTGCGTGAAGGCTTGTCCATTTAATGCTATAACGATGGAGGTGAAGTCTAATGAGTAAGAAGGCATTTATGTCAGGTAACGAGGCTGTTGCTACAGCTCTTCGCCAAATTAATCCTGACGTATTTCCAGCTTTTCCTATCACACCATCTACAGAAGTGCCTCAGTACTTCTCAAACTACGTGGCAAATGGATTAGTGGATACAGAGTTTATTACAGTGGAAAGTGAGCACAGTTCAATGAGTGCGGCCATGGGTGCATCAGCAGCAGGAGCGAGAGCTCTTACAGCTACATCATCTGCAGGTCTTGCATTTATGTGGGAAGTGTTAGGTGTTGCTGCATCTAGTAGACTTCCAGTTGGACTAGCAGCAGTTTGTCGTGCACTTACTGGACCGCTTAACATTAACTGCGACCATTCAGATACAATGGGCGCTAGAGATTCAGGTTGGATTCAGCTATACGCAGAGGACAACCAGGAAGCTTATGACAATATGGTTATGGCATTTAATATTGCGGAGCACAAAGATGTTATGCTTCCAATTATGATCTGCCAGGATGGATTTATCACAAGTCACGCTGTTAACGATATGGAATTGTTAGAAGACGATGTGGTTAAGAAATTCGTGGGTGAGAGAGAAGCATCAGAGTACTTGCTAAACCCTGACGAGAAGTTTGCCGTAGGCCCATATGCTGTTTCGGATTACTATATGGAATCTAGAAAAGCGCAGGCTCACGCTATGGAAAATGCAAAGCAAGTAATCATGGATGTGGCAAAAGATTTTGAAAAGATTTCAGGCCGTAAGTATGGTTTGATTGAAGAATATAAGATGGACGATGCAGAGTATGCGATTGTTATTATCGGCTCAGCAGCGGGTACGTCAAAGGAAGCAATAGACCAGATGAGAGAGAATGGCGACAAAGTTGGTCTAGTAAAGGTAAGATCATTTAGACCTTTCCCAGCAGAAGAGATTGGAAATGCTCTTAAGGGATGCAAGGCTGTAGCTGTTATGGATCGAAGTGAAGCATTCTCTACAAATGGTGGACCTTTGGGTGCAGAAACTATGCAGGCTATGTATCAGTATGGTTGCGACGCACTTGCTATCGATATTATGTATGGTATCGGTGGACGTGATGTGAAAGTAGAAGATATTAAGGGTGTTTACGAGACACTTAAAGATATTGCGAAGACTGGCGATAGAGGAGAGATTTATCGCTACATGGGATTACGTGATAAGGAGGCAAAATAATGGGTTATAATTTTAGAGAAACAATGAATAAACCTGAACGTTTTGCGCCAGGTCACAGAATGTGTGCGGGTTGTGGAGCAACAATCTGTGCAAGGAATGTCCTTCGTGGACTAAAACCAGAAGACAAAGCAGTTATCGGCTGTGCTACAGGATGTCTTAATGTATCATCATTCCAGTATCCATATGTAGCATGGGAAGATAGCTATATCCATAGTGCGTTTGAAAATGCCAGCTCAACAATGAGTGGTGTTGTAGGTGCATATGAAGCAATGAAACGCAAAGGTAAGATTAATGAAGATTACAAATTCATTGTCTTTGGCGGTGACGGCGGTACTTATGATATTGGTATTCAGTCTTTGTCGGGCGCGATGGAGCGTGGAACAGACTACACATACGTTTGTTACGACAACGGCGCATATATGAACACAGGTACACAGCGTTCATCAGCTACACCAATGTATGCAGATACCACAACTACACCAGTTGGTAGCGAGTCAGTTGGTAAGACACAGTACAGAAAAGATTTGTCAGACATTTTGGTAGCGCACAATATTCCATATGTAGCACAGACTACATTCTTTAATGGCTTGAAGGATCTTCATACAAAGTCTGAGCGTGCGATTTATACAAAGGGACCAGCATTCCTTAATGTAATGGCACCATGTCCAACAGGTTGGAAGTATCAGACAGATGACATTATGGAGATTTGTCGTTTGGCAGTAGAGACAAATTACTGGCCACTATACGAAGTGGTAGATGGCAAGTGGATTTTAAGTTACGAACCAAAGAATAGACTTCCTATTGAGGAATTCCTACGTACTCAGGGTAGATTCAAACACCTATTTACTCCAGAGAACGAGCACTTACTAGAAGAGTACCAGAGAGAAGTAGATAGAAGATGGGAAGACTTGATGTTTAAGGCAAGTAGAGGATAAGATGTTAAGTTTCGAGTATCAAAACGATAAAGAAAAATTCAAAAACGCTATTACTAGACAGGGTGAAAAAGAAGGTTTCATTGTAACCAAGGATAACGATAACTATTCTTTGGCATTTAACCTAGATCACGAGAAGGGTAAAAAATATTATCCTATTGGATTTAAAGGAACTGTTGAAGAGAAGGATGGAAAGACTTCTTTAGTTGGTAAAGTAAGCTTCGGTATTTATCTTTATATAATAGCAGCAGTTCTTTATGCGTTAATTATTGCTAGGTTAGTATTTTCTGTAGTTAATAACCAACAGAAGAATACTATTATAGCTTTAGTAGCATTTGCCATTGCGGTGTTCATTACCGTGTATATGATACTGAAGATAAGAAAATCGAAGAGTAGAATAGTTGAATTCTTAACGAATTTGAATGTATAAAAAATCAGCACAATGTGCTGATTTTTTTGTAATGTCACATATTTACTTAATAAAAAAAGGTATTTAAGTGACATTCGGTATATTTATTGCATTGTATAAAAGCAAGTATATAATAAGGTTTGGGTGCTACACGAACGGTGGCGGTTAGTCCTTCTTTTGCAGATTATTATTTGCAGAAAGGAGGTGGTGCCGATGACGGATTTTGAATTGTTGATGTTGATATTAACTTTTCTGCTGATTGTCAGGGACATAAAAAAGTAATCGCCAGTTGTCCTAGCGATTACTTAATGTAACTCGTAAAGGGCTAACCGTCACGGTAGCACCTTTTGTATTTATAAAATAGCACAACAGTATTGGAATTGCAATACTATTTATTATTTTCCACAATAGCTTTAACAATCTTCTCTATAGTATCAAGCTGTTCTTGTGTTAACTCTTTTAGATAAGGGATCATTCGATTCATCATTTCTGGGTATCTAGTCTCTGTGTCAAAAAAATCAACTGGTGTTATGCTCAACTCATCACATATCTTGAAAAACACATCCATAGAAGGGTAGGCTTTTTCATTTAGAATACTGTTAATATATCCTGAATTCTGTCCAATGTTCAAACTAACATCTCTAGCAGTTCTGTTGTTTTCTGCCATGACATCGCTTAATCTGTTCGCAAATTCCGTCTTATTCATGATATGTTCCTCCGTTTTTCCCTGTATGTATCAACATATCTTATATTTGAACTGTATGTATTGCATTGAATGTATTATTTTAGCAGATATATCGTAATATATACTACATATAGGCGAAAATGACGCATTTATTAACATATAGTGTTGGATTAGGTCAAAACTTGTTGAATAGCCCATAAATACTAGAAAAATCGCATCATTTTTTGCTTGACATCAATTCCCCCTTTAACTATAATAATATGGCGTGTTTATAGGGGTAAGTGCGCCCTAAATTAAGTATAAACATAGTTCTAATAAGGAGGTAAAACGGATGCCAACATTTAACCAATTGGTAAGAAAAGGACGTAAGACATCTACAAAGAAGTCAACTGCTCCAGCTCTTTTAAAGACTTACAACTCTTTAAATAAGAGAATGACAGATACAGCTTCTCCACAGAAGCGTGGTGTTTGTACAGCAGTTAAGACAGCTACACCTAAGAAGCCTAATTCAGCTCTTAGAAAGATTGCCAGAGTTCGTCTATCTAATGGTATTGAGGTAACAAGCTATATCCCTGGTGAAGGTCACAACCTTCAGGAGCATAGTGTTGTTATGATTCGTGGTGGAAGGGTAAAAGACTTACCTGGTACAAGATACCACATCATTAGAGGAACACTTGATACGGCCGGCGTAGCAAACAGACGTCAAGCACGTTCAAAGTATGGTGCTAAGAGACCTAAATAATTTTAGGTAGACTACATCACAGGTTGAATGATTTGTTTCGGTTATTAGAATTATGAAGCGGAGTTCCCGCCCATATATGAGTTGTCTAATACCGGCAAAACACAACTAAGTGAGTACCGTAGATCTAATCGCATGGAAACATGCAACTGAGTTTCTTCTATATAAAGAAGAGATTCTAAAAAAATGATTAAGGAGGGAAGTATTATGCCACGTAAAGGACATACTCAAAAAAGAGAGGTTTTAGCTGACCCTATGTACAACAGCATAATCGTTACTAAGCTTATTAATAACATTATGCTAGATGGTAAAAAGGGTGTTGCGCAGAAGATTGTTTACGGAGCATTCGATAGAGTTGCTCAGGAAACTGGCAAAAATGCTTTAGAAGTATTTGAAGAAGCTATGAACAATGTAATGCCAGCATTAGAAGTTAAAGCTAGAAGAATTGGTGGTGCCACATATCAGGTACCTATCGAGGTAAGACCTGCTAGAAGACAGGCACTTGGACTTCGTTGGATCACAGAGTATTCTCGTGCACGTAGCGAAAAGACAATGGAAGAAAGACTTGCAAATGAAATTCTTGACGCTGCTAACGAGACAGGTGCTTCAGTGAAGAAACGTGAGGATATGCATAAGATGGCTGAAGCTAATAAAGCTTTCGCTCACTACAGATTCTAATCACGTTAGAATAATTAAGAAAATGTTTTGTCTTCGACGAAGACAAATTATCAAATTAAATTTCGTATAAGGAGGAAAGAGCTTTGGCTGGAAGAGAATATCCACTAGAGAGAACTAGAAACATCGGTATTATGGCTCATATTGATGCCGGTAAGACTACACTTACAGAGCGTATTCTTTACTATACTGGTGTTAACTATAAAATCGGTGATACTCATGAAGGTACTGCTACTATGGACTGGATGGAACAAGAGCAGGAGCGTGGTATCACAATTACATCAGCTGCTACTACATGTCATTGGACAAAGCAGAAGGATAACAAGCCAGCACCTGGTGAGTTAGAACATCGTATTAACATTATCGATACTCCAGGTCACGTGGACTTTACCGTAGAGGTTGAGCGTTCACTTCGTGTACTTGATGGTGCTGTTGGTGTGTTCTGTGCTAAGGGTGGTGTTGAGCCTCAGTCTGAAAACGTTTGGAGACAGGCTGATACATACAACGTACCACGTATGGCGTTCATTAATAAGATGGACATCTTAGGTGCAGACTTCTTTAACGCAGTTGAACAAATTAGGGAGAGACTTGGCAAGAATGCTATAGTTACACAGCTTCCTATCGGAAAAGAAGATGATTTCAAAGGTATTATTGATCTATTTGAAATGAAAGCTTACATCTACAATGACGACAAGGGTGAAGATATCAGTATCGAAGACATCCCTGCCGACATGAAAGATCAAGCTGATCAATACAGAGATGAGCTACTTGAGAAGATTTGTGAATTAGACGAAGATTTGATGATGGCTTATCTAGAAGGTGAAGAGCCTTCAGAAGAGGAACTTAAGAAAGTTCTTAGAACAGCTACTTGTGAATGTACTGCAGTACCAGTTTGCTGTGGTTCAGCTTACAAGAACAAAGGTGTTCAAAAACTATTAGACTCAATCGTTGAGTTTATGCCAGCACCAACAGATATCGAAGCTATCAAGGGTGTTGA
This sequence comes from Eubacterium sp., assembly GCA_017514785.1. Lineage (GTDB taxonomy): Bacteria > Bacillota > Clostridia > Lachnospirales > Lachnospiraceae > Eubacterium_G. Next base: position 57,518 of record JAFWIO010000046.1, read on the forward strand.
CATGGATGGTAACGAAGTTGAAAGACACGCATCAGATGATGAGCCTTTCAGTGCGTTAGCATTTAAGATCATGGCTGACCCATTCGTTGGTAAGCTTGCATTCTTTAGAGTTTACTCAGGTACAATGAACTCAGGTTCTTACGTACTTAACGCTACTAAAGAGAAGAAGGAGAGAGTTGGTCGTATCCTTCAGATGCACGCTAACAGTCGTGAAGAGTTAGACAAGGTTTATTCTGGAGATATCGCAGCAGCCGTAGGTTTCAAACTTACAGCAACTGGTGATACAATCTGTGACGAGCAGCATCCAGTTATCCTTGAATCAATGGAATTCCCAGAACCTGTTATCGAGCTCGCTATCGAGCCAAAGACAAAAGCAGGTCAGGGCAAAATGGGTGAAGCTTTGGCTAAGTTAGCTGAAGAAGATCCAACATTTAGAGCTCATACTAATGAAGAAACAGGCCAGACAATTATCGCTGGTATGGGAGAGCTTCACTTAGAGATTATCGTAGATAGACTTCTTCGTGAGTTCAAGGTAGAGGCTAATGTTGGTGCACCTCAGGTTGCATATAAAGAGACATTTACTAAGGAAGTAGATGTAGACAGCAAATATGCTAAGCAGTCTGGTGGTCGTGGACAGTACGGTCACTGTAAAGTTAAATTTGAGCCTATGGATCCAAACGGAGAGGAAACATTCTCATTTGAATCTACAGTCGTAGGTGGTAACATTCCTAAGGAATACATCCCAGCCGTCGGCGAAGGTATCGAAGAAGCTGCACAGACTGGTATTATCGCAGGATTCCCAGTGCTTGGTGTTAAGGCTACAGTTTATGATGGTTCATACCACGAAGTCGATTCATCAGAAATGGCATTCCACATCGCTGGTTCAATGGCGTTCAAGGATGCTATGCAGAAGGGTGGAGCAGTGCTTCTAGAGCCAATCATGAGAGTCGAAGTAACAATGCCTGAAGAGTACATGGGCGACGTTATCGGAGACATCAATGGTCGTCGTGGTCGTATCGAGAGCATGGATGATCTAGGCGGTGGTAAAATCGTTAGAGGTTTCGTTCCACTAGCTGAAATGTTTGGATATTCTACAGACCTAAGATCTCGTACACAGGGACGTGGTAACTACTCAATGTTCTTTGAGAAGTATGAGCAGGCACCTAAGTCTATACAAGAGAAGGTTGTGTCAGATACATCCAAATAATTAGTTTAAAACAAGGGCGTCAAAGCCCATAAATAGCCGTTATTTGCTAAAGGTTTTGCCTTAAAAAATAACGAAAAATATACTTGAAAATGTTTCTATTATTGAATATAATGGTATTTAGTTTTCGAGATAAAAGATACAAAATATTTTTTAGTTAATCAGGAGGAAATTAAAAATGGCTAAAGAAAAATTTGAGAGAACCAAACCGCATTGTAATATCGGTACAATTGGTCACGTTGACCACGGTAAAACAACATTAACAGCTGCAATTACTAAAGTACTTTCAGAGAGAGTATCAGGTAACCAGGCTACAGATTTTGAGAACATCGATAAGGCTCCAGAAGAGAGAGAGCGTGGAATCACTATCTCAACTGCTCACGTAGAGTATGAGACAGAGAAGAGACACTATGCTCACGTTGACTGTCCAGGTCACGCCGATTATGTAAAGAACATGATCAC
>JAFWIO010000047.1 GCA_017514785.1 Eubacterium sp.
GAAGAAAATCCTGATCTAGATAATGCTCAGGCTATATTAGATAGAGACCACTATGGTCTAGACAAAGTTAAAGAGCGTATGATTGAATTCTTGGCAGTTAGAAATCTTACAAAGAAAGATGGAAACAGCCCAATCGTATGTTTAGTTGGTCCTCCGGGTACTGGTAAGACATCTATCGCAAAATCTGTGGCTGAAGCTCTAAACAAAAAGTATGTGAGAATCAGTTTAGGTGGCGTGGATGATGAATCAGAAATCCGTGGACATAGAAAGACATATGTAGGTGCTATGCCAGGTAGAGTGGCAGTTGGACTTAAGAACTGCAAGAGTGGAAATCCATTAATCCTCTTTGACGAGGTCGATAAGCTTGGACGCAGTATGCATGGTGATCCTGCATCAGCTTTGCTAGAGGTTATGGACTCTGAACAAAACTTTGCATTTAGAGATAACTATTTGGAAGTTCCAATTGATTTATCAAATGTATTGTTTATTGCGACAGCAAACAACAGAGATACTATTCCAGAACCACTACTTGATAGAATGGAAATCATTGAGGTGAGTGGTTACACTTCAAATGAAAAGTATCATATTGCTACAGAGCATTTGATTAAGAAACAGTTAGAGAAACATGGCTTAACTAGTAGCCAGCTTGATATTACCAGTGATGCTATAAATGCTATTATCGATTACTACACTAGAGAGTCTGGTGTTAGACAGTTAGAGCGAGAGATTGCTAAGATTTGTCGTATTGCTGCTAAGGGTATTGAGAAAGATGGCAAGAAGAGCATGAAGGTGACAGACAAGAATATCACTAAGTACCTTGGTCGTAAGAAGTTTGACGTGGAAATGGCAAACAAGAAAGACGACGTTGGTATTGTGCGAGGTCTTGCTTGGACACCTGTCGGTGGAACTACACTTCAGATAGAAGTGAACACTATGCCAGGAAAAGGTAAGCTTAAAATTACTGGTCAGTTAGGTGATGTAATGCAAGAGTCTGCAGAGATCGCTCTTACATATGTAAGAAGTATCGCGTCAAAGTATGGCGTGGACAAAGATTACTTTGCAGAGCACAACATTCACATTCACGTGCCAGAAGGAGCAGTGCCAAAAGATGGTCCTTCAGCTGGTATCACTATGGCCACAGCACTTTTATCAGCAGTTGCTAATATAAAAGTGGACTGCAAGGTTGCTATGACTGGTGAGATTAACCTTCGCGGCGATGTTATGCCAATAGGTGGCGTCAAAGAAAAACTTCTCGCTGCAAAGAATGCAGGAATAGAGAAAGTATTGGTGCCATTTAAGAATAAACCAGAAGTTTTAGAACTAGACAAAGAGATTACTGATGGACTTGAGATCGTATTTGTTAAGACTATGAACCAAGTTTTGAAGAATGCTCTAAAGGAAAAATAATGAAAGTTAAAAATGCAGAATTAGAAACTGTATGTGGAGTTACTAGCAAGCTACCTCACAACACTATGCCTGAGATAGCTTTTGCTGGTAAGTCCAATGTTGGAAAATCATCCCTTATCAATGGCCTTGTAAACAGAAAGGCTCTAGCCAGGACATCATCTTCCCCTGGAAAAACCCAAACTATTAATTACTACAATATAAACAAAGAGCTATACTTTGTGGACTTGCCTGGATATGGATATGCCAAAGTTTCAAAATCAGAAAAAGAAAAATGGGGTGTAATGATAGAAAACTATCTAAACACATCCGAGCAACTTCGTGCAGTCTTTTTGCTTGTGGACATTAGACACGAGGCATCGAAGAATGACAAGCAGATGTATGAGTGGATGTTGGAGATGGGCTTTTATCCAATTATTATTGCCACAAAGTTAGATAAACTAAAGAGAAGTCAGGTTCAAAAGAATCTTAAAATACTTAAAGAAAGTTTAGGGGTTGTGAAAGACACTATTGTTATTCCTTTCTCGGCGGTTACAAAGCAGGGCAAGGATGAAATATTAGATTTAATAGAACAGATTTGCGAGGATTAGTTATGGCATTAGACATGGTCGTACTTTACAAGTTAATAATAATGCACATGTTGGACAAGGTGGATTTCCCTTTGACGAACTCACAGATTACACAGTTCTTTACTGAGAATGAGTACACAAATTATTTCACAGTGCAGAAGTGTTTGAATGAGTTGATAGAGGCGGGATTTGTTTTCTCAAACGAAAACAGAAATACCACTTATTATCACTTGAGTGCAGAGGGTAGAGAGAGTTTGAAGTTCTTTGAGAACAAGATTTCTAACTCTATTGTGGACGAGGTTGATATGTATTTGATCGAAAACAAATACGAACTTCGAAACGAAATCGGAACTACATCTGATTACTACCAGGCATCAAACGGAGATTACATTGTTCACTGCCAAGTCAAAGAAGGTGACGGAACACTAATCGAGATTAATATAGCGGCACCAGACAGAGAGACAGCATCTCACATGTGTGGCGCATTTGATACAAAAGATAACAGTCAGGAAATATATCAATACATAATTGAAAAGCTGGGTAAGTAACCCGAAGGAGTTAATATGAAAGAAAAATTATCAGCTCTACCAGTAAGCGAATTAAGAGAGATTGCAAAAGAAAAAGGAATAAAGGGTGTATCAACACTTCGCAAGCAGCAGTTAGTGGATATGCTAGCTGA
>JAFWIO010000048.1 GCA_017514785.1 Eubacterium sp.
CTATTTATCGACGAGATACATAGATTCAATAAAAGCCAGCAGGATTACTTGCTACCTTTTGTGGAGGACGGCACAGTAATTTTGATTGGGGCTACTACAGAGAACCCATACTTTGAAGTGAATCGAGCTCTTATTTCAAGATCAATTGTTTTTGAACTATATCCTCTAAGTGAAGAGAATATTAAGACTTTGATTAGAAGAGCCGTGGAGGATGAAGAATACGGCATGGGTTCATACAATGTCACCATAGATGATGAGTCAGTAGACTTCTTAGCAAACATTGCAAATGGTGATGCGAGAACCGCACTAAATGCAATAGAGCTAGGAGTTCTAACAACAGATCCATCAGAGGATGGAAAGATTCACATCACAATGGATGTGGCAGAGGAATGTATCCAGAAGCGTGCACTTAAGTACGACAAAGATGGAGACAATCATTACGACACTATCTCAGCTTTTATAAAAAGTATGAGAGGCTCAGATCCAGATGCGGTTGTTTATTATTTGGCGAAGATGCTAGCAGCTGGTGAGAGTATAGATTTTATCGCAAGAAGGATTATGATTTGTGCGGCAGAAGATGTTGGTATGGCTAATCCAAATGCTTTGGTGGTGGCTACATCAGCAGCGGAAGCGGTCAGACAAATCGGAATGCCAGAAGCTAGAATTATTTTGGCGGAGGCTGCAGTGTATGTGGCAATGTCTCCCAAAAGCAACGCTTCATACATGGCAATTGAGAGAGCAATAGCAGAAGTTGAAAACAATGTTCAGGCTAGAGTGCCAGCTCATTTGCAGGATGCGCACTACAGTGGACATGATGACTTGGGACACGGTGTCGGATACAAATACGCACACGATTTTCCAAATCACTGGGTTGATCAACAATATTTGCCAGACGAAATTAAAGATAAGAAATTCTACGAGCCAGGTGACTTGGGAGTAGAAAAAGAATTGAAAGATCGTTTGGATAAAATAAAAAACGAAAAGTAAAAAACTAAAATATATTTTGCACCGGAGGTGCTTATGAAAGCATTAGTCGAGAGACTTGCAACAGGTATTTCAGTTTACGAAACTCCTGATGCAGAAATGTCAGAAAATCAAATAGCTGCCACATTGGACTGTGGAGAGAGCAAAGAGGGAGAGATTACCATTAAGAGTAAAAATGGACTCCCTATTAAAGGCGTGGTTTGTAGCACAGACTCTCACGTTAGTTTTGAGCACGACTCATTTGACGGAACTGAGAATACTATCAAATACAAAATCACAACAGAGAACCTTGCTCCGGGACAGATCGTTAGTGGAACTATCAGCGTGGTAACAGATGCTGGTGATTACGCAATTCCTTTTGGCATCACTATGAAGGAAGCGGCTATTCACACATCAGCTGGAGATATCACTAATTACGAAACATTTGTAAAGGCAGTGAAAGAAGGCTACGACGAAGCTTTAATCGTTTTCCTATCTAAAGAGTTTAAAGACTTCTTCCTAGAAAACGATAACAAAGGATACACTCTTTACAACCAGGTAATGAGAAATGGAAACAGAGATATTGCTTTGGAAGAGTTCTTGGTTGGAATGGGACTAAAAGAGAGAATCCAGATAAGACTAAAAGATTCCTACAAAGAATACGCAGACATTACAGAAAACTACAGTGATGTAATTAAGATTTATAAAAACACTTGGGGTTACACAGAGATAGACGTGGAAGTGGAAGGAGATTTCTTCTACGGATGCGAGCCAAAGATTGGCGGAGAGCAGTTTAATGGAAATACTGTTGAATACACTTACTTTATAAATGCATCAAGACTTCATGGTGGAAGTAACCACGGAAAGATTACATTCAAGACATCTAACGAGACTTTGGTTTACGACATTATCGTGGTGAACGAAGCAGTAAAAGATGATGCATATATCAATGCAAAGAAGAGTGCAATCAGTTTTGTTAAAAACTATTTAGCGTTTAGAACTGGAAAGATAGACGGTGAAGAGTGGAAGAAGAAAATGGTCCAGACCGCCGAAGACAGATTCGACTGGGATGAAAATGACATCATGGGTCTATCGGCTACAGCTCAGGTTGCTATTTTGGATAATGATGAGTCAAAGGCGCTTGAGACACTAAATACTATCTCAGGTATTATGGCAGATCAAGGCGATGAGAAAGACATTAGTCAGTATTGCTATTACTTGTACTTAAGATCTTTGTACAAGAATGATGCAGCATTTACTGAGGACATAAAGAAAGAAATTAAGAATTACTTTGAGAATGGGTATGACACATGGCAAGTGCTATGGGTATTGTTCTACACAGATGATAGATACAACAACAATCCATCTCTTAAGTATACTTTGGCGAAGCGTGCATTTAACCATGGAACAGTCAGCCCAATCATTTACTTTGAAGCAGCCCAGGTTCTACTTGATGAGCCAGCGCTCCTTAAAGAGATTGGAGACTTTGAAATTCAGGTTATTAACTTTATCGCAAGATACGATATGGTTAAACGCCCATTCGCAAAGCAGGTAGCTTTAGTTCTTGAAAGAGAGAAAGGATTTAACGATAAAATCTTCGACACTCTAACTAAGTTCTACGAGGCTACTAAGTTAAAAGATGTTCTTACAACAATCTGTAGAATGATTGTCAGTGGAGACAAGAGAGATACAAAATATCACCAGTGGTTAAAGGCTGGTGTGGCAAAAGATATAAATGTAACTAATCTATTTGAATATTACATTTACACAGCTGATACATCAAACTATGACAAGCTGGAGAAGAATGCATACAAGTACTTTGAACTTGGAACAGAGTCTCTAGAGGAAAACAGAGATTACTTCTTTGCGAATATCGTTAACAACTATTCGCTAAAGGACAAGACATATTCTAAGTGCTTGGCAGATATGGAAAGATTTGCCACAGACGAAATCTTGGCAGAGCAAAACAACACACATCTTCAGTATGTATACAGAGATGTATTGACTGATGAGTTTATCGTGGGTGAGCTAGAAGACCATCTTCCAAATGTACTACACACTTACAAGATAGAAGTGGACAATCAAAACATTAAGTCAGTGATTGTTGCGCACAAAGAAGTAGATGCAGTGCAAGAAGTGGATTTGAAAGATGGCGTTGCTTACGTACAACTTTACACAAAACATCCAGTCATTATGTATGTGGACTATAGAGGAAGATTTCTATCTAAGGTTGAAACTACTATCACAAGCATGGCTGAGATGATTAACATTACAAAGACTGGCTTTAGCGCAATGCTTAAGCTTTGTGATACAGAAGATTTGCTATCTCATCCAAGCAAGCGCAAGGGCGAGGCAAAGACTATCAAGGATACAATGGAGATTAGAGGAATCTCTAGCCATTACAGACATTTCCTTGAGAACTTTGCAGTGGACTACTTCTACAAAGGATACGATATGGGAGATTTAGATGTTTATCCAGTAGACTTTGACTTGGATACAATGTCTATAACTGCTAGAAGAAAAGTGATTGAGATTATGCTATCTAGAAATCATTTGAAGAAGACTTATCCTTTGGTAGCAAAATATGGATACAAAGGTATCGACAAAAAGTTAATCGAGAAACTTTGTGTGGAACTAGTAAAGGATCCTGACTACGAAAACAATGAGATAGTAGTCGAGATGTGCGGTAGCATTTTCAGAAATGGTTGTAGAGATAAGGAAGTTCTAAAATACTTAGGACGTCACTACGACAGTGGTTCAATCGAACTATATCAATTGTTCTTGGCATCAAAGTCTCTAGAGATCGATGACAATACAATTGCTGAGAGATTACTTATCCAGTACATGTTTGAAAATGATATATCAGATAAGATTTTTGATATTTACACAGAGTATTTGAAATACCCAACTTCGTCGAAGGTGCGCAAAGCTTTCTACACATATGTAAGTTACAACTACTTCATAAAGAAAGTACAGTGTCCAAGAATAGTTTGGGAAATCTTAGAAGAAGAGTACGCTAACGGATTTAACACTCCAATGATTTGTAAGATTGCATTCATCGAGGTTATGTCTAAAGTGTCAGAACCAACTAAGAGACAAATTACAATTGTTGAGACTCTTATCAATGAACTTGCTAAGAATAGCATTCACTTCGAGTTTTATAAGAAGTTTAGCAAGTGGATTAAGATTCCATTTGGAATGGTTGATAAGACAATCATAGACTTTAGAACGAATCCTAACCACAGAGTTGAGATTAAATACACAATCACTACACCTGAAGGAAAACTTGAACCAGTGGTTGAGGAGATGGGAAGTATTTACCAGGGAGTATTCACAAAAGAGATTATCATGTTCTACGGAGAGCAGATAAACTACAGTATAAGAGAGTACTCAGAGGAAGCGCCTAACGGCAAAGTGGTAGATAACTACTCTGTTAGAATTTCTAAGAAAGACATCTATAATGACGAGACTAGATTTGGAATGATAAATTCAATGATGGTCTGCAGAGAACTAGGCAAAGATGCCGAATGCAAAGAAATCATGCAGACTTATGAATTAGATAAAGTAGCAGGAAAAGAGTCATTTAAACTGCTATAAGGAGGAGAAAAGTGGGCAAAGGTATAATTCTTGCAATTGATTTTTCCATGGATTTTACACAACTTGCATATTTGGAAAATGATGTGACACCTAAGAATATTCACACTAAGAATAAGGACACATTTCAGATTCCAACAACAGTTTGTTACAACAAAGAATTGATGGAGTGGTCATCAGGTGATGAAGCTGTTAGCAAAGGAAGACTAAACAACAGTACTTCCTATACTAACTTGCCTAAAATGTGTAACAAAAAAATGCGAAAAGACGATCGCGAAGTGGTCAAAGTATTTATGGAGTATTTGCTTGATCTAGCTAGACGTCGCTGCAAGACAAGAGTTATCAGAGATATTTTGATTTCTGTGGAAGATCTAAATCCAACAATAGTAGATAACATTAAGAAAATCTTTGTGGAGATGGGCTTTGAGAAGAAACAAGTTAGAATAGTTTCTCACACAGAAAGTTTCATTTACTTTATCTTAAATCAGAACAGTGATATTTGGGTAAACAAGGTATTGCTTGTTAATTACAACAAATATGACTTCTCACTTAGAAAACTAAGTGTAATGAAGAGCAGAAAGCCATACGTGGCTGATGTGGAAGAGAAAGATTACTCATTTATAGAGAACAAGATAAAAGAGAAGAACGTAGTGTTTGACTCGGAACTTGATGATGACGCAATGGTTCAACTTGATAAGTCTTTGGCGAGACAGTTAGCAAAAGAGCTAAAGGATGACGTGGTGTCAGCCATCTACTTAGTGGGACAAGGCTTTATCGATGCAAACTGGGATAACACTATCAAAGAAATCTGTGAGAACAGAAGAGTGTTCCAGGGTAACAACTTATTTGTAAAGGGCGCAGCTTATGCAGCTAAAGAAATATTCCATCTTCCAACTCTAGAAGAATTTGTTATCTCTTGCGAGGGAAGAACAAGAGTTAAGATTACAATGAGTCTTAAGAAGAAGGATAGAGACAGTGCAATTGCACTTTCAGATATTGGTCAGCATTGGTACGGCGCAAACAAAACAATCGAGTGTATTATGGAAGAGCCAACAGTGGCAGAGTTTGCAATACACGACATTATAAACAAAAAGACAGATCACTTTGAACTTGATTTGACGGGATTTCCTAAGCGTCCGCCAAAGACCACAAGACTTCAAGTGAATTTCAAATATTTGACAGAGCATGAAATTGAAGTTGAGATTAAGGACTTAGGCTTTGGAGAGTTTTACGAGGCTTCAAACAAATCAGTAAAGAAAACACTAAAAGTATAATAGGAGGGTACAATGAATAAGCTTTCATTATGTACTAACCACATCGAAAAACCTTTTTATATCAAAGAGATAAATAAGAATATCTACTCTGTGGAGGAGTTGGGATATTATCTTTACAATTATCTATATTTGATAGACGATGAGTTTTTTGGTGAATCACTAATAAACTACATAGAAAATGAGTTGGAGCAAAAGACTATAGCTTCTGGACTTTATCAGATTATTGAGAACAGAGGATCATTGGGTGAGAAGATTTCTTTTGTTATAAAGAACTGCGGTTACTACACAGAAAAAGAATCTGAAAAGCTAGAAAATCACCTAGTTATGCTTAGCTCAAAAACCGCTACTGAACGAGTCAAGGCTAAGGCTGATATTTTGATGGAGAACGAAAAGTTCAATATGGCCATCAACTACTACAACAGTATTTTGAACAAGGCTGTTAACACAGATTTAGAAGATGAGTTCTACGGCAATGTTTACAATAACTTAGGAGTAGCGCTAGCAAGGCTCTTTGAATATGAGAGAGCTGCAGTGGCATTCAGAATGGCATATAGACTTAACAATTCTGTCTACACTCTAGAAGCGATTATAAACTGCGACTTGATATTGGACGATCTAGAAAGACTAGAGCGCGATGTGAAGAAATACGATGTGTCTGATGCAGTCGTCACACGCTTAAGAAATGAGTTAGACGCAAAGAAGAAGAGAATTAAGAAGAATTGGTCAAAGGCCAAAGAAAGTAAATACATTCAAAAATGTAAGAAAGAATACATAGTAGAGGTTAACAGTTAAGCTTTACTAAATAATATAGAGGTGACTATTAAAATGAGCAAAGAATTTGAAAAGAATTATAATCCTCATGACATTGAGGATAGACTATATGAGAAATGGCTGGAGAAGGGATACTTCCACGCCGAAGTAAATGAAGACAAAGAACCATTTACTATCGTAATCCCACCTCCAAATATCACAGGTCAGCTTCATATGGGACACGCACTTGATAACACATTGCAGGATATCTTAATTAGATTTAAGAGAATGCAAGGTTACGAGGCGCTTTGGGTTCCGGGAACAGACCACGCATCTATTGCTACTGAGGCAAAGATTGTTGAGAAGATGAGAGAAGAGGGCGTTACTAAAGAAGACATCGGAAGAGATGGATTTTTAGAAAGAGCCTGGGATTGGAAAAAGCAGTACGGCGGAAAGATTGTTTCACAGCTTAAGAAGATGGGTTCATCACTCGACTGGGAGCGTGAGAGATTTACATTGGACGAAGGTTGTTCACACGCTGTTAAAGATGTTTTTGTAAAACTCTTTGACAAGGGCGCAATCTATAGAGGCGAGAGAATCATCAACTGGTGTCCAAAATGTCTTACATCTATCTCTGATGCAGAGGTAGAGTACGAAGAGCAACCAGGTAAGTTCTGGCACCTACGCTATAAGTTGACTGACGGCAGTGGATATGTTGAACTAGCAACTACTCGTCCAGAGACAATGCTTGGCGATACAGCGGTAGCAGTAAACCCAGCAGATGACAGATACAAAGATCTAGTTGGAAAGACAGTTATCCTTCCGCTAGTTAACAAGGAAATTCCTATCGTGGCAGATGACTATGTTGATATGGAATTTGGTACTGGTGTAGTTAAGATTACTCCAGCACACGACCCTAACGACTTTGAAGTAGGACAAAGACATGACCTACCAATCGTTAACTGTATGACAGACGATGCGAAGATTACTGAGGACTTCCCTAAGTATGCAGGTATGGACAGATTTGAAGCCAGAGATGCCATCGTCAAAGACCTAGAAGCAGAGGGTGCATTAGTAAAAATAGAAGACCA
>JAFWIO010000049.1 GCA_017514785.1 Eubacterium sp.
CCACAATATAGTGTGGTTTTACGCCTAAATTATCTTTTTTAGACTTTTACCTTAATCATGTTTCGCATAGCATTGATAACCGCTATCACCATAACACCGACATCGGCAAATACCGCTAGCCACATTGGGATCTCTCCAAAGAAGCTAAGCGCCATACAGATCACCTTGATGCCTACGGCAAAGTAAATGTTTTCATATACTATGCGCATACATTTTCTAGCAATCTTAACTGACTTTAGAATGTTTAGTGGTTCATCATCCATCAAGACTACGTCTGCTGCTTCTATGGCTGCATCTGATCCTAGAGCACCCATAGCAATACCAACATCTGCTCTTGCTAGCACTGGTGCATCGTTTATTCCGTCACCTACAAATCCGACCGATTCTTTCTTATCTTTAGAAGCAAGAATCTCTTCCACTTTATCTACTTTCTCATTTGGAAGTAGTTCACCATATACTTCATCTACTCCCAAAGTTTTTGCAACATCATCTGCCACATTCTTTGCATCGCCCGTAAGGATGATAGTCTTCTTCATGCCGTATCTCTTGAGTCCTTTGACGGCTGCTTCTGCTGTATCTTTTAGCATATCGCAAATCAAAATGTGTCCAGCATATGCACCATCTATTGCCACGTGCACTACTGTCCCAATATCATCGTGACATGATTTAAACTCAATGTTTTTATTATTCATTAGCTTGTCATTTCCAACCAAGATAGTCTTATCATCAATCTTAGCCTCTATTCCAAATCCCGCTAACTCTTGTACGTCTTTTACACGTTCTTCGTCTAGGGCTCTACCTCGTTTTTCACTCTCATCAATCAAGCACTTGCTGATAGGATGGCTCGAGTGAATCTCCGCCAAAGCTGCCAGTTCTATTAGTTCGTCATCATCCACGCTGTTGTGGTGAACGCCGTTTACTTCAAACACGCCCTTTGTCATTGTTCCAGTCTTATCAAACATAATGTATTTAAGTTTAGATAGACTCTCCATAAAGTTTGAGCCTTTGACTAAGATACCCTGACGGCTGGCACCACCAATACTCGCAAAGAAGCTTAGTGGAATACTTATAACCATTGCGCAAGGGCAACTAATTACTAAGAATGTAAGTGCTCGGTACGCCCAACTTCTCCAACCAGGGTCTGCACCCATAATTATATTTATAACGGGCGGAATAAGCACAACCGCCAAAGCCAATCCACAAACGATTGGTGTATAGTACTTCGCAAACTTTGTGATGAAGTTTTCTGAATTTGCTTTTTTGTCGTCCGCGTTTTCTACTAATTCTAATACCTTTGAAACTGTGGATTCGCCAAAGACTTTTGTAGTTTTTATTTCTAAAACACCGTTTAGGTTGATTGTTCCACTTATAACGTCGCTTCCCTCTTCCACATCTACCGGAGCGCTCTCACCAGTTAGCGCTGCAGTATCTAAAGTAGACATTCCGCTGACAACAGTTCCATCGATAGGGACTTTCTCGCCAGGCTCCACGATAATTATATCGCCCACTTTTATCTCGTGAGGATCTACCTGCTTAACCTCGCCATCAACTTTAATATTTGCATAGTCAGGTCTGATGTCCATCAACTCGCTAATGCTATTTCTACTCTTATTGACAGCGTAGTGTTCAAACAATTCACCAATCTGGAATAGAACTACTACCATTACGCATTCTCTTAATTCTTCGCCCAGGGCGAAACAACCGATAGTGGCGATTGCCATTAAGAAGTTTTCGTCAAAGACGTGTTTCTTAAGCAAACTTTTGAAAGCGCCCCAGATTATGTCGTATCCCGCAATCAAATACGGAACAACATAAAATGCTCTTACTATCCAAATGTTTTCTGGCAAAAGTCCTTTTGCTTCTAACACTTCTAGCGCAATCGTCATTAAAACAGCTATTACAATTCTTGCAATAACTATTTTGTTTGAACCATGATTATGCTCATGTCCACACCCACAGTCATGATCATGACAACCGCAACTGCCATGATTATGATTATGTTCATGCTCGTGATTATGCTCGTGTCCTCCGCAGCCACACTCGTGGTTATGTTCGTGTCCCATTGTATTACCTCATTTTAAAGGGGCGATTAAATCGCCCCATATTTTATATTTGCTCTAATGCTTGTTTTACATCTGCTATCAAATCTTCTTTATCTTCAAGTCCACAGGAAACTCTGATTAGTCCAACAGGGATTCCTGCATCCTCTAACTGTTGATCTGTTAGCTGTCTGTGTGTTGATGTAGCAGGGTTTAAACAACATGATCTAGCATCAGCTACGTGAGTCTCAATAGCGATTAGTTTAAGACTCTTCATAAACTTCTCTGCTTCTTCTCTTCCACCGTCCAAGACAAATGAAACAACTCCGCATCCACCGTTTGGCAAATATTTCTGTGCGATTTCATAGTATTTGTCACTAGGAAGTCCCGAGTAAGTAACTGACTTAACCTTTGGATGGTCATTTAGAAACTCTGCCACTGCCTGTCCATTTTCAACATGCTTAGGCATACGTACATGTAATGACTCAAGTCCATTGTTTATATAGAACGCATGCTGTGGAGATTGGATACTTCCCAAGTCTCTCATCAACTGCGCTGTACACTTAGTGATAAACGCTCCTTCATTCCCAAACTGCTTGGCGTATGTGATTCCATGATATGACTCGTCTGGAGTAGTTAGTCCAGGGTATTTGTCGGCGTGAGCCATCCAGTCAAACTTACCAGCGTCGATAATAGCACCACCCACACTTACTCCGTGTCCATCTATGTACTTTGTAGTAGAGTGTGTAACGATATCTGCCCCCCACTCAATAGGTCTGCAGTTAACTGGTGTAGGGAATGTGTTATCAATAACAAATATGATTCCGTGATCATGAGCTACTTTAGCCCACTTTTCAATATCTAATACTGTAAGCGCTGGGTTAGCGATGGTCTCGCCAAAGACAGCCTTTGTATTATCTTGAATAGCTGCTGCTATCTCTTCTTCAGAAGCATCAGGTGATACCCATGTCACATCGATTCCCATCTTCTTCATAGTAACTTCAATCAAGTTGAATGTTCCACCATATATAGATGATGAAGATACGATATGATCTCCACTTTCACACACGTTAAATAGTGCAAAGAAGTTTGCTGCCTGTCCAGATGATGTTAGCATTGCTGCTGTTCCACCCTCCATCTCGGCTAACTTTGCTGCCACTAAATCATTAGTAGGATTTTGCAGTCTGGTATAAAAATATCCAGCTGCCTCTAGGTCAAATAGTTTGGCCATATCCTCACTAGTGTCGTATTTCCATGTAGTGGATTGGTAAATAGGTACCTGTCTAGGTTCTCCATTTCCTGGTGTGTATCCACCTTGTACGCATTTTGTGTCTATTTTGCTCATAATGTACGCGGTTAATCCGCTCTCCCTTCGTTTATCTTATTCTTCAAATTTTTCTTCGGCTGGTTTTACTGTCTTAACTTTCACAGCTTTTGAAAACTTTGAATAATATTTCTTTTTACCTTTTTTCAAATATGCTTTAACTTTGTATTTATAAGTTTTATTTGCCTCTACATTTTTATCAGCATAAAAATATGGTTTTTCATCATCATTAGGCTGATATTTTACCTTTATTTTCTTGTACTTTTTGTCATTCTCCCCTTTTCTATATACCAAATACTTTTTAGGAAGCACTCCAAATTCAGAATCTACAGATAAATATACTACTTTATCGTTTGTTCTATACTCATCAGTGCCATTACAACTAAGATCTGGCTTTTCAAGTCCTACATATGCCTTCGTATACCATTTCTTATCGAAATCACAGTATGTTTTTTTGCCATCCCATTTTTTCTTAAGAACAGCTTTAAAGTAGTATGCATAGTATCTTTTCTTCTTAACTTTTTTATCTGTCATTTTGGTAGTCTTGCCAGATAATGTAGCTATTCTCTTAAATGATTTTTTCTTTAGTTTGACAAACCTATCCTTCTTATACTTTTTTGTAATATCTGCTCTATATATAATAATCTTCTTTACATTATTTGATTTTTCCCAACTCAACTTAACTGTCTTCATAGTTGGCGCTGCGTAAATAGAATAAGGTGGTGGATCAATAGTCTTCGCCTTGACTGGCGCAACTTCGACTGAAGCAACCATCCCTATCATAAGTGCCATAGTTAACAAGTAACAAATCATTTTCTTCATAATTCTAACCTCCCTTTTTTAGCATTTCCGTGCTAAACACTTCTATTATTATACCATACACTCTTTATTTTTACCCCCATTTGTTTTATAATTTCTATTATGAATTACGCAGAATTAAAAACTTACGATGTTGCAAACGGCCCTGGAATTAGGGTCTCTTTATTTGTGAGCGGATGTACTCATGCTTGCAAAGGATGCTTTAACGAGGAGGCTTGGGACTTTAATTACGGAAAGCCATATACCGATGAAGTGATTGACCAGATAATTGATACTATGTCATTTGGCGCATACAGAGGCATTACTTTTTTAGGCGGCGAGCCACTTGATCCAAAAAACCAGTCGGAAGTTTTAAAGACCGCAAAAAGAGTTAAGGAAGTATACCCCGACAAAGACATATGGCTATTTACAGGTTACCTTTACGAAGACTTGACTGGTAAGATGGCTAAGGAATGTCCAGACTTAGAGGAGATTTAGTCTTTGGTGGATGTAATGGTCGATGGACCTTATGTGGAAGCTAAAAGAAATATAATGCTACTTTTCCGCGGTTCAGAAAATCAGAGATTAATAGATATGAACAAGACTCGCGAAAAAGGTGAGATTGTTCTATGGGAAAGAGAAATATCTAGAGGATAAATTAGGAGGAAATATGGCTGTTGAAATTAATATTAAGAAATTAAGAGATGATGCTATCATCCCAACATACGG
>JAFWIO010000050.1 GCA_017514785.1 Eubacterium sp.
GGTGTCTTTGGCATTTAGTAGAAAAGGATTATGGATTATACAAAGCAGGTTTTCATAGATCTTTTGGCAAATTGTATTTGCGAAGAGAAAAAAATAAACGAAATAGATTTCTCGAAACTAGATAGTGAAGAGTTACTTTTTTTGTCTAGTGAAAATACAGTTTCAGCCATAGTCTATACTTCGCTAAAGGATTTTGAAAATGCGCCAGAAGAATTGATGGAAAAACTCAAAAGAGAATTTTCTAGAAATGCTTTGAAGATGGCGAAGTTTGATACAGTCCAAAATCAAGTGGTGGAGCATTTGAACGACTCAGATATTCCATATGCTATTGTGAAGGGTAAAACTATTGCCAAATATTATCCAAGTCCAGAACTACGAAATATGGCTGATATAGATGTATTGGTTTGGCCAAAAGATTACAAAAAGGCAAAGGAACTATTTCATAGTTTTTGCGATGAAAAGCCAGGCCAAGTCGACAACGAATACGAATACAGCTTTATGGCAAACGGAGTAACTATAGAACTCCAAAACAATCTAGCATATGAAAAAAACTTGGCTGGAGTATTTGATTATGAAAAGTACTTTAGCGACCTTTTAAATCACACAATTAAAGACGGAGATGTATGCGAACTTGAACCCACATACAGCTTTATCTTTAACATATACCATATGGCTCAGCATTTTTATTATGCAGGATGCGGAGTGAGAATGGTAATGGATATAGCAGTGCTTATAAAACATTTTAGAGATACATTTGACTGGGAAGAAATATTGAGCACACTTAAAGAAATAAAGTTATTTGAGTTTGCGACAAATATTTTTAGCATAATTGATGAATGGTTTGGAATTACTATTCCAAGCAGCAGTTATGAAAAGGTACAAGTGCCAGACGACTGCGTCAAATACATCATTAATGCGGGAATCTTTGGCAGAGCAAACATAAACTCAGACGTTTCGTATTTTAGAAAAAATGGTGGCTTTCTCAAATGGCTCTTTCCATCATATGGATATATGAGAAAGTATTATAAATGGTTCGAAAATAAACCAGCCATTCTTTTGCCGGCGGCATATGTTGGTAGAATGGTACACGGCCTTCGAATGAGAGGCGGAGTAGTAAAAGGAATCTCTGTGACAGGTCAGACAAAGAAAGACTACGAAACGCATAAAGAGATAGTAAGTAAAATGGGGTTATAACAGTGGCTGATATAGATAAGTTTACAGCTAAATATGATATTGCAGAACTCAAGATTTTGATGACTACATATTATGATAGAGTGAGAAACTTGGCTGAAGAGTATCTAGCAAAGACAGATTGGGATGAGCCAGATCACGAATTGGACTTAGGCGTAGAGTACTACGAAAACCAAATAAATGATGGGCTGGAAGATGTCACTCCAGAAAATATGGAGTATGTAGCCACTGGAGCACTCTTTAATAGATTTTTGATTGTGCATGATGGATTGATGCTTCATTCATCAGCCGTAGTGGTGGATGGATATGCATATCTATTTTCTGCTGACAGTGGAACAGGCAAATCCACTCACACAAATTTGTGGTTAGAGAAGTTTGGCGACAAAGCATTTATCATAAATGATGATAAGCCGGCCATCAGAAAAATAGATGGCGAGTGGTATGTGTATGGAACACCTTGGTGTGGGAAAAATAACACAAACAAAAATGCAAAGGCTAAGCTGGGTGCAATAGTTTTCCTAGAGAGAAGTGAAGAAAACTGGATTGAGAATGAAAGCATACAGGATGCGATAAAGAAGTTTTTTAGACAGACTACTAGGAAACTAAACAAAGAACAAAACATGGATAAAGTTTTATCCACAATGGAAAAAGTATTGAGTGAAGTTCCTATTTACAAAATGGGATGTAATATATCAGAAGAAGCAGCAAAGATGGCTTACGAAAAGATTAGGAGAGTTTAGATGAAGATTAAAGAAGGTTTTATTCTTAGAAATGTAGCGGGTTCATTTGTGGTTGTTCCTGTGGGAGATGCCACTATTGATTTCAACGGCATGATGAATCTAAATGAAACTGGCGCATTTCTATTTGAAAAAATGATAGAAGGCACTACTAGAGAAGATTTGATTAAGGCTTTGACAGAAGAGTACGATGTGGATGAAGAGACTGCGTCAAAGGATGTAGACTTGTTTATAGAAAAAGTAGAGAAAGAGGATCTATTTGAGTAAGATGGTTTCAATGGATGCAATGATTCCATTGATAAAAGAGAAACTGAACGAAGATGGGAAAGTGATTTTCACTCCAAAGGGTACTAGTATGCTTCCAACTATTGTGGGAGAAGTGGATACTGTATCTTTGGTTAAACCTAAGTTTCCTTTGGCGAAGTATTCTATTCCTTTGTACAGGAGGGATGATGGTAGTTTTGTTCTTCACAGAGTGATTGGCAGAAAGAACGGTTGCTATGTGATGAGGGGAGACAACCAGTT
This sequence comes from Eubacterium sp., assembly GCA_017514785.1. Lineage (GTDB taxonomy): Bacteria > Bacillota > Clostridia > Lachnospirales > Lachnospiraceae > Eubacterium_G. Next base: position 2,454 of record JAFWIO010000050.1, read on the forward strand.
CGTCAAAGAAAAAGGTATAAGAGAAGACCAGATAGTGGGTGTGGTACAGACATACGTTCACGACGGAGAGGCACATTTGGCCTACGGTCCAGATAATTATACTTACGCTAAAAAGTTAAATAGAAAAATTGGCAGAAAAAGAATTTATTTAGGAATTAGAAGAAGACTAGGAAAGATAAAGAGAAAGATACTAAGAAAATGAAACTGTTTAAGAAAGAAAATTCAGAAGGCTTAAGATGGATTATTAAAAACTGCAAGAGAGAAATTCCGTTTGTAGTTTTACTTAGTGTGTTCTTTATTATCTTAGCTTTGGTAAATACAGCAGTAGCACTACTTAGTAAATATGCTATAGATGCGGCTCAGCATGCGGCAGGAGCAGAAGGTGCGCTCAGAGATAAATATATTCGCGATATTATTATGTGGGGCGTAGTAATACTGATTGTTATTGCTGCTAGACTAGTTTTACGAGTTGTATCATCTGCTATGGGAATAAAGGTTCAAGCTAAACTTACTATGAAGTTTAGATCAAGATTGTTCTATGGCATTTTGAACAAGAAGTATGAGAAGATAAACAAAATTCACAGTGGTGAATTAATCAATAGACTAACAAGTGATATCAGTATCATTTCGGATGGAGTTATTACAATTATTCCAAACATGCTTTACTATATCACTCAATTCTTAGGTGCGTTTATAGTTTTGGTTGTTATTGCACCTAAGTTTACAGTTGTGTTCTTAATAGCTGGTATTTTTATTTCAATTATCACTTTGCTTTTAAGAGGGAAGTTTAAAGGACTTCACAAAGAAGTACAATCTACTGAAGGTGTGGTTAGATCTTTCTTCCAAGAAGCAATCGAGAGTATGTTAGTAGTAAAGACCTTTGGCGCGGAAGACACATTCCTTAAAAAGGGCGATGAGTACCAAGAGATAAACTACAGAGCTAAGATGAAGAGAAGAAGAGTGAGTATCTTAGCAAACGCAGGTTTCTCATTTGTATTTAACGCGGGATACTTGGCAGCGCTAGTTTGGGCGGCTATCAAGGTGGCTATGGGAGCGCTTACTTACGGTACACTTACCGCAATGCTACAGCTTATCACTCAAATACAGGCGCCATTTGTAAATATCACAAAGGTAGTTCCTGACTATTATGCAATCATAGCTTCGGCCGAGAGAATAATTGAAATTGAAAAGATTGAAAATGAAGAAAAGAATATTGATGTAATAGATGCTAAGAAATTCTACAAGGAATTTGAATCGGCAAAATTTGAAAACATACAGTTTAACTATGGCAGAGAGAATGTGCTAGAAGAGGGAAATGCTGAATTTAAGAAAGGCGACTTTGTTGCCATTAGAGGTATTTCTGGTATTGGTAAGAGTACTCTAATGAAGATGCTTCTAGGTGTTTTTAAGCCAAACAAGGGAACTATAAAACTTTACAAAGATGATGGAACGAGCGTAGATGCTAGCCCTGACACTAGAAGCCTATTTTCATATGTGCCACAGGGTAATTACTTATTTAGTGGAACTTTGAAAGATAATATATTGCTTATCAATCCTCTTGCAAAGGACGAAGATATTCAAAAAGCACTTGAGATTAGTGATATTGCTGATTTTGTAGATGAATTGCCGGATGGACTTAATACAGTGCTTGGAGAAAAAGGAATGGGTATATCCGAGGGTCAAGCACAAAGACTTGCCATAGCAAGGGCCATCATTTCGGATGCGCCTATCATTCTTTTGGATGAGGCTACATCAGCACTTGATGCTGATACTGAAAAGAGAGTGCTTGATAATATTAAGTCGCTTAATTCAAAGACTTGTGTTATCATTACACATAAAAATGCAGCGTTACAAGTCTGCAACAAAGAGTTCTTAATAGAAAACAAAGAACTAACAATGAGGGAGTTATAAAACTAACCTGGAGGATTTTAAAAATGGGAAAGTATTTTGGAACAGATGGATTTAGAGGAGAGGCTAACAAAGATTTGACTGCTATGCACGCTTTTAAAGTGGGTAGATTTTTAGGTCATTACTATAGCCAGAAGGGCGATTGCTCAGTAGCTATCGGTAAAGATACAAGACGAAGCAGTTATATGTTTGAGGATGCCTTAGCAGCAGGTCTTACATCGACTGGTGCAGACGTGTATCTACTACACGTTACAACTACACCTTCTGTTTCGTATGTAGTAAGAACTGAAGACTTTGACTGCGGAATTATGATTTCTGCCAGTCACAATCCATTTTATGATAATGGAATAAAACTTCTTAACGGCAATGGTGAGAAGATGGAGCAGGAAGTAATCGACCAGATAGAAGAGTACTTAGATGCTGACTTCGATTCTATTCCATATGCTGAGAGAGAAGATATCGGTAGAACTGTCGACTACTTTGCAGGAAGAAATAGATACATGGGATATCTAATGTCACTTGCTAAGCATTCATTTAGAAATATTAAAGTAGGACTCGATTGTTCAAACGGTAGTGCATCGGCTATCGCAAAGAGCGTATTTGACGCACTAGGCGCTGAGACATATGTTATAAATGATCAACCAAACGGAACAAATATCAATATGAACTGCGGTTCTACACATATTGAAGTTTTGCAGCAGTACGTAATTGATAACAAACTAGATATCGGTTTCGCATATGATGGCGATGCTGATAGATGTTTCTGTATAGACGACGAAGGAAAGATAGTGGACGGAGATTTGATTCTCTATGTAGCAGCAGTTCACATGAAGGAAAAGGGTGAATTGAAGAACAATGCTGTAGCAACTACTATTATGTCTAACCTTGGTCTTTACAAGGCCTTTGAAGAGGCCGACATCGCATACGAGAAAACTGATGTAGGTGATAAGTTCGTATACGAATGTATGAAGAATAACGACTATAGACTTGGTGGCGAGCAGTCAGGTCACATTATCTTTAGTAAGTACGCAACAACAGGAGATGGTGTTTTAACATCAATCAAGCTTATGGAATTTATGCTTACTGCTAAGAAGAAAATGTCAGAGCTTATCGCACCAGTTACTATTTATCCACAGTACTTAGAGAACGTCCGCGTCGAAGACAAAGACGTTGTACTAAACGATGAAGATGTGCTAGCAGCAGCTAAGAAGGTGGAAGAAGACTTAGAAGGCGATGGCAGAATTATTCTAAGAGCTAGTGGTACAGAGCCAGTAGTTCGTGTTATGGCTGAAGCTAAGACAGATGAGCTTTCTCAAAAAGTGGTTAAAGAAGTGGTAGAAGTAATCAAGAGCAAAGGTTATGAAGCATAAAATTTGGATTTTAAGAATAGTATTAATTGTTTTAATTATTGGCTGGATGTTTTTGATATTTGACTTTTCTGCAGATGATGGGGTAGAGTCACAAACGCTCAGCGATAAGATTACAATTAAAGTTGTTCATATAATTAAACCAAGTTATGATTCCTTGCCGGCGAGCGAACAAAAGGCATTCTTTAACAAAGTGAGTTTTGTTGTGAGAAAGATTGGGCACTTTGGCGAGTACGGATTGCTTGGATTACTAGTTACTGGATTTCTTTTAACATTTGAAGGGATTAGAAATTTAAAGAAGAGATACATTTACTTTTATGCGACGCTTTGGTGCATGCTGTATGCACTGACTGATGAGATGCATCAGCTATTTGTTAAAGGAAGAAGCGCGAAAATAGGAGATGTGTTTGTTGATATGTTTGGCGGACTA
>JAFWIO010000051.1 GCA_017514785.1 Eubacterium sp.
ATATTCATTTTATCCATCTGCTCCTCAAGAAAGGCCATAGCTGCTGGCAAACTTTCATGATTAGCTTCAAATGTTTTACTTACCATAATAACCCCTTTAACTTTTACACTCTGAACACTATTTTACTATAATCTTACTAATAATTAAAGCAAATAACACACCAAAACTTATAAAAGGTCCCAAAATTATTGTTTCACTAAACTTTTGCTACTTATTTCTGATAAACCTACCAAATAAATAGATAATACATATTAATAATCCTGCAAAAACTGCTAAAACCTGGTTCCAAAACCCAATGCAAGATCCAATGGCAGAGATTAATTTCACGTCTCCCATTCCGATTTTATATTTGGTAATTTTAATCAATGCCAAAATGATTAAAGGTAAAACTACCAAGCCCACAAAATATTCAGAGTTACTCACCCGTCCGCTACAAAGGCCAATCAATCCCAATAGATATATTGAGGCCACTAGACTATTTGGTATTCTTCTTTCTTTGACGTCGTATACTGATAACAATATAAGACAAATTATAATTAAAAAGTTTTCCATAAAATAACAAAAAGGGAGAACAAAAATTGCTCTCCCGTTACCCTCTTAAATTAATTACTATTAGTTGTTGATTAGAAGATCTTCTTCGTTGTTCCAACTATATAGCTTTCTGATTTCTGCACCAATCTTTTCTGCTGGGTGCTCAGCTGCTAATTTTCTCATAGCCTTGAAGTGTACCTGACGTCCACCCTCTGACATTTCAAGCAAGAACTCCTTAGCGAATGAACCATCTTGGATATCAGCTAAGATCTGCTTCATAGCTTTCTTAGTATCTTCTGTGATAACCTTTGGTCCTGTTATATAGTCACCGTATTCAGCAGTGTTTGAGATTGAGTATCTCATTCCTGCGAAACCTGACTGATAAATCAAGTCTACGATTAGTTTCATTTCGTGAATACATTCGAAGTATGCATTTCTTGGATCGTATCCAGCTTCTACTAATGTCTCGAAACCACACTGCATTAGTGCACAAACACCACCGCAAAGTACAGCCTGCTCACCGAATAGGTCAGTCTCTGTCTCTGTTCTAAATGTAGTCTCTAATACACCAGCTCTTGCTCCACCGATACCTAGTGCATAAGCTAAAGCCATATCTAGAGCTTTACCTGTAGCATCCTGCTCAACAGCAACTAGACAAGGTGTACCCTTTCCAGCCTGGTACTCAGATCTAACTGTGTGACCTGGAGCCTTTGGAGCAATCATTGTAACGTCCACATCTGCTGGTGGTACGATACAACCAAAGTGAATGTTAAATCCATGAGCAAACATAAGCATGTTTCCAGCTTCTAGGTTTGGCTCAATATCTTTCTTATACATATCAGCCTGCTTCTCATCGTTGATAAGAATCATAATGATATCTGCTTTCTTTGCAGCTTCTGCTGTTGTATAAACTTCAAATCCTTGATCTTCGGCCTTTTTCCATGACTTTGAACCTTCATACAAACCAATGATTACATTGCATCCTGATTCCTTTAAGTTAAGTGCATGTGCATGACCCTGACTACCGTATCCTACGATAGCAATTGTTTTTCCATCTAATAATGATAGATTACAATCTTCTTGATAATAAATTTTTGCTTCTGACATAACGTCGCCTCCATTAAAATATATTTTAAATTTGTTAAATTATTCGTCTCCTCTAGCCAATCCTGTAATACCAGTTCTAACTAGTTTCAAGATTTCAAATCCATCTAGCATCTTAATAAATGCTTCAAGCTTTGATGGGTTACCAATAAGCTCAATCATAAGTGACTCTTTAGCCACATCTACGATATTTGCTCTAAAGATATCTGTAAGTGCAGTGATTTGCTGTCTCTCAGCCTGACTAGCTTTAACCTTAATCATAATCAACTCTCTGATTACAGACTGTCCACCTTCTAGTACATCAACCTTGATAACTTCTTCAAGCTTACTAATCTGTTTAATAATCTGCTCTAAAATATCATCATCGCCAGTTACCACGATAGTCATTCTTGAATACTTTGGATCTGCAGTCACACCTACAGTCAAACTATCGATATTGTAGCCTCTGCGACTAAACAATCCTGCTACTCTGTTAAGAACACCAGAATAATTTTCAACTAATACTGATAATACTTTTTTGTTCATATGATTATCCTCTTTTCTTAGAATTCATACCAAAATATAATAGCACAAACGACTAATATTGGCAATAAACAGAGCCGTCAACGAGGCTTGAACTCGTGACCTCCACCTTACCATGGTGGCGCTCTACCGACTGAGCTATGACGGCTTAAAAACTTTATAAATTATACCATATAAGGTTTTTATTTCATTCTTTGTCTCACTATCTCATAAGCCAAAACTCCAGTAGCCACACTGGCATTTAGCGAATCAATATCGCCGTTCATAGGAATGCGTGCGACAAAGTCGCATTTTTCTTTGACGAGCCTGCTAACACCTTTGCCTTCATTTCCTATTACTAGTCCAATAGACCCCTTCAAATCTATATCATACATAGTTTCCCCGTCCATATCGGCGCAGACAAACCACATACCTCTTTCTTTTAAACTCTCAATAGTTTGAGCAATGTTTGTAACCTTAACAATTGGTGTATAGTTGATAGCACCAGCTGATGCCTTAACGACTGTAGCTGTAAGTCCACACGCTCTGTTCTTTGGAACAATAACTCCGTGCGCCCCTGCTAGGTTTGCAGTTCTTATAATTGCACCCAAGTTATGTGGGTCTTCAATCTCATCTAGAATAATGAAAAATGGTGACTCACCTTTCTCTTCGGCCTTTGCAAATAAATCATCAATCTCTGCATAATTGTAGGCTGCCACAAAGGCAACCGCGCCCTGATGATGACCAGTCTCTGAAATCTGATCTAGTCTTTCCTTTGGAACATATTTAATTAATGTTTTAGTTTTCTTTGCTTCGCGAATCAATGTGTTCATAGAGCCTTCTTTAGTGTGCTCTTGGATAAAAAGTTTATCCACGCTTCTACCTGCTCTAAAAGCTTCTATAATCGCATTTCTTCCCTCAATAATTAATTCACTGTTTTCCATTAATCTAACTTCTCTAATCCCTTCTTGATTAGTTCAATCATTCTCTCTGTTTTACCTTCTAGGTATAAGTAACCCATTACCGCTTCAAAGCCAGTGGCTTTTTTGTAATCGTTAAACGAAGCATTCTTTGCCTTGGAATTTATTTTGGTATTTCTGCCACGTTTAAACACTGCTAATTCTTCTTCGTCGAAGTCATCCATTAGTATTTCAGCAAGCTTAGCTTGTGTGCTAGCCTTAACATATTCAGACGACATTTTATGAAGATCATTTGCGCTTCTGTTTGCCTCATCCACTATCATCGTTCTGATCACTAGTTCATAAATGGCATCACCTATATATGCAAACGTGAGTGGTGAATAATTAACTGTATCAATGTCTTCTAAATCCATATTCTGTTTTATGATTTCAAATATGTCAGACATTATTTTCTACTCCACTTAGTACCTTCTCTTGTATCTTCCAAAACGATTCCCTTTTCTAAAAGTTCATCGCGGATTTGATCTGCCAATGCAAAGTCTTTGTCTTTCTTTGCCTGAGCACGCTTTTCAATCATCTCATTAATGTAGTCTTCATCGCCCTGTGCCTCTTCTTCTTTTTCTAAGATGATTCCTAGCACATCAGTAAGTTCAGTTAAAATTTCATACATTGCCTCAGCAAACTGCTTTGTGCTATCAGATGATACATTGCTGTTTGAATATTTAACCAAGTCAAAGACAGCAGCTATAGCATTTGCTGTATTGTTATCATCATCCATTGCATCTTCAAACTTCTTAACAAATTCTGAAGCGCCATTTACTGTCTCGCGCTCTTCGTCTGTTAAAGGTTCGTCCTTACCGCTTGAAATCACATCGCGAAGCTTTTCCGCTGCAGTTAAGATTCTATCCAAACCGTTCTTTGCAGACTCCATCAAGTCATCGCTGAAGTTAAGCGGACTTCTATAGTGCGCACTTAGCATAAAGAATCTCAACACTTGCAAATCATACTTTTCAGAAATATCTCTAACTGTAAAGAAGTTTCCAAGTGACTTAGACATCTTCTTATTGTTTATATTTAAGAATGCATTGTGCATCCAGTACTTTGCAAATGGAACGCCGTTCGCACACTCACTCTGTGCAATCTCGTTTTCGTGATGTGGGAAGATTAGGTCTTCGCCGCCGGCGTGTATGTCTATTTCATCACCCAAGTATTTCTTTGCCATAACAGAACACTCTGTATGCCAACCAGGTCTACCATCTGACCAAGGTGAATCCCATGAAGGTTCACCCTCTTTTTTAGGTTTCCAAAGTACGAAGTCTAGAGGATCTTCCTTTGACTCTTCGCCCACCACC
>JAFWIO010000052.1 GCA_017514785.1 Eubacterium sp.
ACATACGATTGGGCTGTTTCCATCTTTCTTTGTAAGATTTCTAACTGCCAAGAATTCAATCATACGCTCTTTAACTTTGTCTAGACCATAGTGGTCTCTATCTAATATAGCCTGAGCATTATCTAGATCAGGATTTTCTTCTGTCATATTGTTCCATGGCATTTCAAGCATAGTGTCTAGATATGTCTTGATGACATTTCCTTCCACTCCGTTGTTACCATAGTTTTTAAATCTAGCAAGTTCCTTTAGAAGTTTTTCTTTGACGTAGTCCTCTGCATTGAGATTTTTGATTTTCTCTTCCATCTCATCTGCTTCAGACATATAGTCATCACCCAACTCTTCGCGGATAACTTGCATCTGTTCTCTTAAGATGTGCTCTCGCTGAGCCTTATCAAGGCGCATTTTAACCTTTTCTACAATCTCGCCACGGATTGAGTTAATCTCATTTTCCGTCTTCAAGAACTTAGAAATGAAAATAAACTTTTCTAAAGTACTCTCCTCTTCTAGGAAAGTTTGTTTAAGTTTATAGTCAAGCGGGATTCTTCTAATAACTTGAGTCATCAACTCGTTTAGATCAGCGATGCTCAAAAGTTGTTGGAGAGTTTTTGTAGAAAATTCATGAGAATAGGAATCGTAATCTTTTAAGATATCTTGCAATTCTCTCTTGAAAGCTTCTTTCTTAATGTCGTCCAAGTCATCATCTGTCTCTTCTCTTACAACGACTTCTGCCTCGTAGTGAGTTCCAACATTATCGAAAGTTAAAACTTCCGCCTTTTCTATTGCTTCAACCATTACCCTTACTACATCTTCAGGTAACTTATTCATTTGTTTTACTTTTACTACAGTTCCAACTTTGTAGATTGATTCAAAACTAGGAGTTTCCTCCTTAGGGTCTTTTTGTGCTACCACAAATAAGTTCTGACCCTTTTGCATAGCAACTTCTGCTGCATTGATTGATGTCTCTCTACTAATGTCGAAATGCACTGTAGTGCCCGGCAAAATTGTTAAACCTCTTAAAGGTATAGCCGGAATTAAATATAATTTTTCTGACATATTATTCCTCTATGCTGATTTATTTGATTTCTTACTTTTTGTTTTTGAATTGTATTTTAGTTCTGGTTCTGCACCATCGTTAATCACTTCTTCAGTGATAATGCACTCTTTAATAGTCTCATCTGATGGTGTCTCATACATTGTGTTCATAACTGCTGCTTCTAGGATAGAACGAAGTCCTCTAGCTCCAGTCTTTCTATCAACTGCTTTCTTTGCGATAGCATCTAGTGCTCCTTCAGTAAATGTAAGTTTTACATCATCTAGTTCAAACAATTTTTCAAACTGTTTAACTAGCGCATTCTTTGGCGTTGTCAAAATTTCTTTCAACGCATCTTCATCTAAGAAGTCTAGTGATACAGTAACTGGCACACGACCGATAAACTCTGGAATAAGTCCAAACTTAGTTAAATCTTCTGGCATAACTTGCTTGAACAATTCATCTGTCTTAGCATCAGTCTTTTCTTTAATTTCAGAGCCAAATCCAATACTACTCTGATCTAGTCTAGTCTCGATAATCTTGTCTAGACCGTCAAAGGCTCCGCCACAAATAAACAAAATGTTTGATGTGTTAATTGGAATCAATTCCTGCTGTGGATGCTTTCTTCCACCCTGTGGTGGCACTGAAGCATCTGTGCCTTCAATTATTTTAAGTAGTGCCTGCTGAACACCTTCACCGGAGACGTCTCTAGTAATTGAAACATTCTCTGACTTCTTTGTGATTTTATCAATCTCATCGATATAGATAATTCCGTGTTCTGCACGCTCTACATCGTAATCTGCTGCTTGGATAATCTTTAGCAAGATGTTTTCCACATCTTCGCCCACATAACCAGCCTCAGTAAGTGTAGTCGCATCTGCTATAGCAAATGGAACATTCAAAACCTTTGCTAGTGTCTGTGCAAGATATGTTTTACCACTACCTGTTGGTCCAAGCATCAAGATATTTGACTTTTGAAGTTCAACATCTAAGTCTTTACCTGACAAAACTCTTTTGTAGTGATTGTAAACTGCCACAGATAAAACCTTCTTAGCTTCTTCCTGACCAATAACATAGTCATCTAAGAACTCTTTAATTTCCTTTGGCTTTAGAAGATTGATATCTTCAGTTTTATTTTCCTCTTCAGGTGTGGCATATAGTTCTTCTTCCACTATGCCTGCACATATCTCAACACATCCATCACAAATGTATGTATCATTAGGACCAGCAATAAGTCTATTTACTTGGTCTCTTGTTTTTCCACAAAATGAACAAACAGGAATTTCGTTCTTTGTATCTTTTTTTGACATTTATTTGTCTCCTTAAAAACGATTTATAAATGGCATATAAGGCACCACTAATGCGGTGCCTTAAAATTATTATTTTCTGTCTTTGATTACTTCATCTACTAAGCCGTAATCTTTAGCTTCGTCTGCGCTCATCCAGTTATCTCTATCAGTGTCTTTTTCTATTACGTCTAACTTCTGACCTGTGCAGTCTGCTAAGATTTCATTTAACTTTTTCTTAGTATTTAGGATGTGCTCTGCTGCTATTTCAATTTCACTAGCTTGTCCCTGAGCACCGCCCATTGGCTGATGAATCATCACTTCTGCATTAGGAAGTGCGTATCTCTTACCCTTAGCTCCGCTTGCAAGTAAGAATGCACCCATGCTAGCAGCCATTCCAATACATGTAGTTGATACGTCACACTTAACATAGTTCATAGTATCGTATATAGCCATACCAGCTGTTACTGATCCGCCAGGACTGTTAATGTACATGTGAATGTCTTTTCCTGGATCTTCAGATTCTAGGAACAATAACTGTGCAACTACTGTACTAGCTACTGCGTCATTTATCTCTTCACCAATAAAAATGATTCTGTCTTTTAATAATCTTGAATAAATATCGTATGAGCGCTCTCCTCTTGAGTTTTGCTCAATTACGTAAGGTATTAATGCCATAATCTACCTCCTATTATTTTGCTTCGTTTACAATTAACTCCGCTGCTTTTCTGATACAAATATCTTTCTTGATGTTTTCTCTGTCTTCATCTCTTAGCATTTCGTTAATCTTCTCAACTTCCATGCCGTACTGTTCTGACATCTTCAAAATCTCATCATCTACATCTGCATCTTTTGCTTCGATATTCTCAGCATCTACAATAGCTTCTAGTACTAGACTACTCTGAACTCTAGCTTCAGCCTGTGGCTTAACTTGTTCTTTCATCTGCTCTAGTGTAGAACCTGTCATCTGTAGGTACTGCTCAAATGCGATACCTTGCATCTGCATATTTCTAGCAAACTCTTCTACCATCTGATCGCAAGCTGTATCAATCATCTTCTCTGGAATGTCCATCTTAGAATCTTTGACTATTGCTTCGATAATTCTGCTCTCAGTTTCTCTAGCAGCTTCATTCTCTTTTGCTTCTGTAAGTTTCTTTCTGATATCCTCTTTGTATTCATCAAGTGTATCGAACTCTGAAACTTCCTGAGCAAACTCGTCATCTATTTCTGGATATTCTTTAACTTTGATTTCTTTAATTTTAACTTTGAATAGTGCTGGCTTACCTGCTAACTCTGCAGCCTGGTACTGTTCTGGGAAAGTAACGTTTACATCTACTTCATCTCCCACTTTCTTACCAACTAGCTGATCTTCAAATGTATCGATAAATGAGTGTGAACCAATAACTAGTGGATAATCTTCACCCTTACCACCTTCAAATGGCTTGTCATCTACAAAACCTTCGAAGTCGATAATAGCCTGGTCACCATTTTCAATCTCTTTGTCGTCAGCAGCTACTAGTCTAGCATTCTGCTCTTTATCCTGATTTAATCTGTTTTCGATATCTTCGTCAGTTACTTCTGCTTCCACCTTTTCAACCTTAACACCTTTGTACTTGCCAAGTTTAACTTCTGGCTTAAGTGTTACGATTGCTTCAAACTCCATAGGGTTTCCAGCAGCAATCTTTGTAACCTGGATTTCAGGTCTAGCTACGATTTCAAGTCCAGATTCCTTTGCAGCTTCTGCATAAGCTTCTGGGATTACTGCGTTTGCAGCATCATCGTAGAATACTCCTACGCCGTAAACTTTTTCAATCATTTCGCGTGGAACTTTACCCTTTCTAAATCCATCAACTTTGAATCTGTCTTTATTCTTTTCATACGCCTCGTCAATAGCTTTATCAAAGTCCTCTGCAGGCACTTCAATAATTAACTTAGCTTCGTTATCCTTTGTTTTTTCTACTTTAAAACTCATCTTAAAATTCCTCCTTATATTAACAAGTTTTACTTGTATTACTCTTTATTATTATGCCCGTAAATAAAGGGGCACGCAGACAATTATTATATCATACTTGGATGGCATCTGCCACTTGTTTTGCAGTGTCTTCGTCCACCAAATAACTAATAATTTCTAGTCCTTCCTCGAGGGCTACTCCTAGTCCTCTTCCTGTAATGAAATTCGCGTCTCTTACTACTTTGCCGCCGTATTCTTTGCATTCGAATTCATCTTCAAAAGTTGGGTAGCTAGTAGCCTTTTTATCCTTAAGCAAGCCTAGATGGCTGTAGATAGTTGGCGCTGCACAAATAGCCGCCAAAAGTTTTCCTTCCTCGTTGTATTTCTTGATTTCTTCAATCAATTTATCGCACGCCTCTAGATTTGGTGTTCCTGGAATTCCGCCAGGTAGGAAAATACAATCTCCCTCGTCAAAGTTAATCTCATCTATAGTGGTATCAGCCATAATCTTTATTCCATGAGATCCTTCCACCATTAGGTCGTCTTTAATCGAAACCATAACTACATCTAACTTCTTAGTTCTGCGTAGCAAGTCGATTACCATCAAAGCTTCTACTTCTTCCAAACCATCTGCTAAAAATGCATAAACTTTTTTCATTTTTCTTTTCCAACCCCAGATAGGGTTTTTCCTTTCTTTTTTAATCCATTTGCTCTATATTGTACCACAACGATTAATAATTTATCAGTTATATATGATAGTTTTATTGCAATAATGTAAAATAAATATTAAGATTAAGTAAATTGTTAACATTTAGGAGTTATTATGAATAACGTTGAGATTGAGAGAAAATTTAAGATAAAGTCTTTGCCGGATAATCTAGATCAGTATAAGTCTTGTACTATCGAGCAAGCATACGTTTGTACAAAGCCTGTCATTCGAGTTCGCAAGCAAGACGATGATTATATTTTGACCTACAAAGGTGGCGGGATGATGGCTCGCTCTGAGTATAATCTCCCCCTTGGCAAAGAAGGTTATGAACATATGTTAAATAAAGCCGATGGAAATGTAATCACTAAGACTAGATACTTTATTCCACTTGATAATGGATTAACTGCTGAGTTGGATGTGTTTGAGGGAATGTTTGAAGGATTAGTCTTTGTGGAAGTGGAATTTGAATCTCTAGAACAAGCTACTGCTTTCGTTCCACCGGATTGGTTTGACGAGGATGTGACAAACGATAGGCGTTATCACAATAGTTATTTATCTAAACTAGAAAAATATGATAAAAACGATTTTTAAATATAAATGGTATAGCAAAATGCTATACCATTTTTTTGTGCGGGTGACAGGAGTTGAACCTGCACGTCGAAGGGACACTAGAACCTAAATCTAGCGCGTCTGCCAATTCCGCCACACCCGCGAATTACAAAGGTGTATCTATATGATACACCCGAATGAGCCACGGGAGAATCGAACTCCCGACAACTTGATTAAAAGTCAAGTGCTCTACCAACTGAGCTAGTGGCCCATATCAATATTAAGTTTCCTAGCTGGGCTAGTAGGATTCGAACCTACGAATGACGGCGTCAAAGGCCGTTGCCTTACCGCTTGGCGATAGCCCAGTGTCGATACCAGATGGTATCTAGGGTGGCTAGAGGGATTCGAACCCTCGACCTCCAGATCCACAATCTGGCGCGCTAACCAACTGTGCTATAGCCACCATGACTAGCTGTAGCTAGTGAACGTGCTCGAAGGGATTCGAACCCCCGACCCACGGCTTAGAAGGCCGTTGCTCTATCCAGCTGAGCTACGAACACACATTATATGCTGTTAACATATAATTAAGCGGGTGATGGGAATCGAACCCACATATCCAGCTTGGAAGGCTGGTGTTCTACCACTGAACTACACCCGCAGATACGTCGGGGTGACAGGATTCGAACCTGCGACCTCCTGATCCCAAATCAGGCGCTCTAGCCAAGCTGAGCCACACCCCGTTAAACGGCGCTAATTCACAGCGCAACCATTATTATAAAAGAACGCGGGGGCAATGTCAACACATTTTTTTGCCCTAATTTGGTATCTCTCGACGTTGATTTTATACAGTTTTTATCTCGAAATTGCACTCTCCATCGTCATCAATTTCTATAGTCAAATATGTAGGCTGTGCCTCATACTGTCTAGGTCTTTCAATGCTTCCAGGGTTGGCAATAGTGACCTTCTCCCCTTCATCTAGCACTGGCACATGTGTATGTCCAAAAAGTGCTACATCACACTCATTTTCAAGTGCTGTATAGTACAATTTCTCGTAACCATAGTTTACACCATATTGATGTCCGTGTGAAGCAAAAATTTTGATTGGACCCACGTTAAAGGCATCTGCATCAGGATATGTAGAACCCCAGTCACAATTACCTCTAAAGATTCTTACCCCACAAGGAACTAGCATTCTAAGTTCTTCCTCTTGATGCCCAATATCACCAAGATGAATTAGTAAATCTATATCTTTATTCTTTTTTAGAACTTTCTTAATATTGTGAAGCGACCCATGCGAATCACTAAATACAAGTACCTTGTACACTACTTGAATCTCCTCTTCATTACTTCCTTCATCTGCTCTAGTGCTTTGCCGCGGTGACTTATGCTGTTCTTAAGCTGAGGCGTCATCTCACCTGTGGTCATCTCATATTCAGGAACATACACTATAGGATCATATCCAAAGCCGTTTGTACCTTTTTGCTCATATCCAATAAGTCCCTCTATTGTTCCATAGCAAGTCTCAACATCGCCATCTGGAAATACCATTGCCATAGCACATGCAAAACGAGCTGATCTTTCTTTGCCTTTGGCGTCCTTTAGTTTTTCAATAATATAATCGTTCTTTATCTCGTATGGAGTATCTTCTCCCAAAAATCTAGATGAATAAACACCAGGCGCCC
>JAFWIO010000053.1 GCA_017514785.1 Eubacterium sp.
CAACTATGTTAGTTCGAATGCGCTAGGAGCCATCGGAACGACTAACTCTTTGGTGTTCTTCTTCTTTTCTTTGATGGGAGGACTCTCGGTTGGCATTGGAATCATTATTTCCCAGCACTTTGGCGCGGGCAACAAAGACAAAGTAAAAGAGACTATCGGTACAGGCATTAGCGTTATCTTTGTGGCATCTCTTGTGGTCTTTGCCTTGGGCTTCTTTTTGGCAAGGCCTGTACTTACGCTTATGCAGACCGATCCAAAGATTTTGGATGACGCAGTTTTGTATTTGAGAATGATTTCATTAGGTGCGCTTGGAATGGGATTTTACAATGGTACTTCTAGTGTGCTTAGAGCTTTGGGGGATTCGAAGTCGCCACTCATTTTCTTGATTATATCTTGTATTATGAATGTCGTTTTGGATTTGATATTTGTTCTTGTAATTCCAATGGGCGTGTTTGGTGTAGCCTTGGGAACAGTTATTTCACATTACATTTCGGCGGTGCTTTGTATCGTGTATGCGAGAAAGACTAATTCGTATTTCAAGTTGGAGAAAAGTCATATTAAACCAAACTTTGTGACTGTTAGAAAGACTCTAAGACTTGGAGTTCCTGTTGCGCTTCAAAACTCTATGATTGCATTCTCTCTAATCGTGCTTCAGGGAATTGTTAATTCATACGGCGCTGTGTTTACGACTGCGTTCACTATCGTTGGACGAATTGAGTCGCTCGTTCAACAGCCATTTATTTCGCTGGGTGCAGCCATGGCATCTTACACTGGACAGAATATTGGCGCGGGTAGATACGACAGAGTTCAGCGCGGATTTAAGAGTGCAAATATTATGAACTTTATCTTTGCCGCAGTCATTATTTTTGTATTCTGGGTCTTCACAGAACCGATTGTTTCAATGTTTGGAAAAGACGCACAGACTTTGAAGTATGCTGTGGACGGACTTAGAATAACATCTGCATTCTACTTCTTCTTGGGAATGATTTATCCAACAAGAAATGTTATGAATGGTGCGGGCGATGCAGCCTTTTCTGTTTATACTGGTATTGTAGAATGTATAGGAAGAATTTTGTTTACTTATCCACTTACTCTTATTCCTTTTATTGGAATGTATGGTTGCTTCTATGCAACTGGTATCACTTGGCTTTTAAACGGAACTTTTAGTGTGATTAGATATAAGATGGGTAAGTGGAAAACTATAAAAGTAATTAATAAGAAAAATTGATAAACATAATAAAAGGAAGGATTTTAACCCTTCCTTTTTTATTGCTTTTTCCATTTGAAACATAACATCGTGATGTCATCGAATTGGCTGTTCCCATCTATAAACTCATTAATGGATTTTCTCACTCCTCCAATCAATTCCGTTGGATCATTTATATCATTCTTGAAACATTTTAGCAATCTGTCCTCGCCAAAGAGGTTATGGTTTTTATCTTCAGCCTCTGTCACCCCATCTGTGTAAAGACAAACTACATCGTTATCTTCTAGTTGAACTTTTTGTCCCTTATATTCAACGCCTTGCATTCCGGCAACTACAAAATTATTCTTCTGCTGTATAAACTCTGCCTGTCCTTTTCTAGATAAAACTGGAGCATTGTGTCCTGCACTTACATAAGTTAGTTCTCCGCTTTCTAAATCTAAAACTCCAACCCAAATAGTAATGAACATATCTGCTTCATTTCTGTCGCAGATGGCATTGTTTGCCGTCTTTACAGCTTCTGCTAAATCTTTGATGTCTCTCACACAGTTTTGCAAGATAATCTTCGACGAAGCCATAAACAACGCTGCTGGAACTCCTTTGCCGGAGACGTCACCTATCACAAATGCAATCTTAGTTGGGCGAACAAAGAATATATCATAAAAATCTCCACCCACTTCTTTGGCCGCTTTCATATAGCCGTCCACTTCTACTTCGTCGCGGCCTGGATATGTGTTGCTAATTCCTGGCAGCAACGACTGTTGGATAACGCTCGCAACCTCTAGTTCAGATTCCAAGCGACTCTTTTCTATAGTCAATTTACGCTGTCGCTCCATGTAGGTGATAATAATAATCATCAAGCAAAAGCCCAATGCATTTACCGCAATAAAAGGTATTGCAATTTGCTTTACAGTCTCTAGCGCTTTATCGAATGGTTTAGTTACTATGAGAACTATGCTCAAATGCATTACTTCCATCAAAGCACTAATTAGTAATGCGAAAAGTGGTTTTTCTAATATCTTGTGTTTTTTTAGGGAAATAATACCGCAAATTATACCGATTAGTGTGGTGGCAATTGCGCATGCCAATGTGGTATCGCCAGGCGCATCTATAGTTTTGAACCCTATAAAGATTCTATGTATCGCAGCCATTAGACCTGCAATCAATCCTCCTATTGGGCCTCCAGTAAAACCTGCAAGCATAGGTCCTATATCACGGACCGAAACTCTGGCGCCACCTAGTTGGAATGAAGAAAGATTTCCATATATTCCAAAGAGACCTCCCATAATACCTGCAAATATGGAATAAAGCCATTTTTTATTTTTACTTGTAATTTTTGAAATAATGTCACTTCCGCCTATAAAGGCTGCGACCACTAGTATTACTGCTAGTGTTCCTATCATTTGAGTAAACATTAAAGTTATATTGCCGTTCATCTTTCTCTCTCCTACTCAATTTCTATTGTTCCAGGTGGTTTACTTGTTAGATCATACATTACTCTGTTCACACCCTTAACCTCATTTATTATTCGTGTCATTACTTTATTTAAAACTTCATATGGAATCTCTGAAGATTCAGCTGTCATAAAGTCGATAGTCTTTACTGCTCTTAAACACACTGCAAAGTCGTATGTTCTCTCATCTCCCATTACGCCAACTGATTGCATATTTGTGAGCGCTGCAAAGTACTGATCTGGTTTCCAGTCTGCTTCTTTGCCGTTTGCTTCTTTGTATGCTTTAAGTGCATTGTCCACTTCTTCTCTATATATAAAGTCTGCATCTTGTACTATGCGAACCTTATCTTCAGTTATTTCTCCAACTATTCTAACGCCCAAACCTGGTCCTGGGAATGGTTGTCTGAAAACTAGATACTCTGGAAGTCCAAGTTCTAGTCCAGCTTTACGTACTTCATCTTTAAATAAATCTCTTAGTGGTTCGATTATATCTTTGAAATCTACTGTGTCTGGAAGTCCTCCCACATTGTGGTGAGATTTGATAACTGCTGACTCTCCACCCAAGCCACTTTCTACCACATCAGGGTAAATGGTTCCCTGTGCCAAGAAGTCTACTGCTCCTATTTTATTTGCTTCCTCTTCAAAGACTCTGATAAATTCCTCACCTATAATCTTTCTTTTATTTTCTGGCTCGCTCACTCCACTTAGCTTATCATAGTATCTTTGCTGTGCATTCACACGGATGAAGTTAAGATCATAATTGCCATTTGGTCCAAAGATTTCTTCCACTTCGTCACCTTCGTTCTTTCTTAGGAGTCCGTGATCTACAAACACACATGTAAGTTGCTTACCAATCGCTTTTGAAAGAAGTCCTGCTGCTACTGATGAATCAACGCCACCTGATAGAGCAAGTAAAACTTTTCCATCGCCAACCTTTTCACGGATAGCCTTGATGGATTCTTCCACAAAAGTATCCATCTTCCAATCACCTTTGCACTCGCACACATTGTATACGTAATTACTTAAGATTTCTTTGCCGTGCTCTGTGTGTAAAACTTCAGGATGGAACTGGATAGCATAAAGTTTCTTTTCCTCATCCTCTGCTGCTGCCACTGGGCAATCTTTTGTATGAGCAGATACCTTAAATCCAGGTGCTGCTTCTTTTATGTAGTCAAAGTGACTCATCCAAGTCACTGATTTTTCAGGGATGTCTGTAAATAGTTTTGAACTGTTATCAAAGAATGTTTCAGTCTTTCCATATTCACGTACTGGAGCCTTTTCTACAGTTCCACCTAGTATGTGCTGCATAAGTTGTGCGCCGTAGCAAAGGCCAAGCACTGGAATCCCTAGTTCAAACAACTCTTTAGTGTATGTTGGTGAATCATCTTCGTAGCAGCTGTTTGGTCCGCCAGTTAAAATGATTCCCTTTGGATTCATCTCCTTAATCTTTTCGATATCTGTTTTGTAAGAATAGATTTCACAATAAACTCCAGCCTCACGCACACGACGCGCCACAAGCTGGTTATACTGTCCTCCAAAATCAATTACTATTACTGTTTCTCTCATAATTCTCCCTATCCTAATACCCACAAGTCTGTGTTATTCATATATTTTTCTTCATTAAATAATACTATCATTGTATCTATTTTTTCAACATTACTTAACGCTTCCATTATGCTACCGCCCAAGTATCTTGGGTCAATCATTATAATCTCTTCATAATTGTCTGTTAGAAATGGAACCATACAATTTGCAAATGAATCTTTAATTAAAACTAAAGTCTTTCCATTTGTTGTGTTGTGTGAATGAATAGATGCTATACCATAATTTCCACCCATAAAATATTCATATTTGTCTTCTCTCTTTAGAGCACCCTTATCATAGATATCTTTAAGTTCTCTTTTCTCGCCAGTAGTTTCTGTATCAACTCCACAAGTATCCTTTGGTAACCCTTCATCTTCGTCATATCTTGTTATTATATCTTTTTGTGTTGCATAGTGGATCTTATTATAGGTTGTTCCAAGAAATTGATCTGTCACAACCTTTGGCGTTCTCTTGTGTATCTTCTGCTTTAAAGATTTCATCATTTCTTGGAAGCCATATTTAGCACCAAGACTTGTCCAGTGGTGATCAGTCTTATAATAAATGTATTCATCTTTATGTTTTCGTAGGGGCTTAGTTAAATCAACTAGCATATTTTTATCTTTCAATGATTCCCAAAGCATTGCTTTCATCTTGATATTGTCATCAGACACTGGTGCATACTTTGGCATCTTATCTGTTAAAACATTTTCTTTGTTCGGAATCAAAACAACCTTCACATTTTTACTACCCATACTGTCTGCCGCCATGTTTACAAAAGTGCTGAGATAATCAACATTTTCTTTTATTTTCTTATGTGTGGCTTTTATGCTCTTTTCAATCAAATAGCCTTCTTTTCCAAAGTACACATCGGCCTTCTCTGCTCGACCCATCATTTTATCTACCATAGTAGTTGTGTAGATGCACTGGTCTCTAAATACCACGTGGTCGTTTAGGAAATTATCTAGGCCAAACTGGAATTTAGCTTTTGTAATAGTTTTTACATTTGTCTTTGGGAAAGGTGCTAGTTCTCGTTTTTCAAATACAGAGTACTTCTTTCCTCCATTAAGCACAGTAAATAGACCTACGCCACATAGGATAATCATAAATAATGCAATTGTAATAATCTTACATTTTCTCTCCATTTACTGCTCCTAGAATCTGAAGTACAAGAATGGGTTATAAGTATCTGATACTATGAACGCAATTGAAAGCGCTAGTATCACTACTACAAACAACATCTGTACTATACTTTTTACTGCTACATTTTTTGCGAGCACTTTGTTTATCACTCTCTTTGGAATGGATGTGGAACCAACAATTCCAACTACCAAAAGTGCGCCAAAACTAATTAGTAGATATGCTGTGTGATGATCCACTAATCCTTTTTGCGCATTAAAGAATAATGCTTTTATGAAATCGCCTCTGTGCTTTAAGTCGCTTAGTACAAAGATAGCCCAGCCAGAAACGAATGCTGCTATTGTGTAAATTCTTCCTATTATTGATGGAAGTTTGTCTAGGAATTTACGCAAGAATAGTTTTTCAATGATAAGTAATACTGCGTAGTAAACTCCCCAGAGAACAAAGTTCCATGAAGCGCCGTGCCAGAATCCTGTTAACAACCAAACGATGAAGATGTTAAAGATTTGTCTTGGGACACCTTTTCTATTTCCACCGAGTGGGATGTAAACATATTCTTTAAACCACGTGCTAAGTGAGATGTGCCATCTGCGCCAAAACTCTGTAATAGATTTTGATTCGTATGGGTAGTCAAAGTTCTCTAGGAAATGAAAACCTAGCATACGACCCATACCGATGGCCATATCCGAATAACCTGAAAAGTCAAAATATATTTGAAGCGTAAACGCCAAAATCGCTAACCAACTAAGTGATGTTGATAGCTGTTCTTTTGGCATAGCTGATATCTCTTTAAAGATAATCGCTACATTGTTTGCAATCAAAACTTTTTTACCAAGACCGATAGTAAATCTGATAATGCCTTGATAGAAATCATCTACTGTGCACTTTCTATCCCTTAGTTCTTTTTCAACTGTTTTGTAGCGGACGATTGGTCCAGCAATAAGTTGTGGGAACATTGTGATGTATGTTGCAAAGTTAATGATGTTTTTGTTTCCCTGCACTTTCTTACGGTAAACATCAATCACATATGACATCGCCTGGAATGTATAGAAGCTGATTCCTATTGGAAGTGCGATGTGAAGTAGTTGGACGTGTTTGCCGAAGATAAAGTTGTAAGTGCCGATTGTAAAGTCAGCATATTTGAACACAAATAAAAGTCCGACATTGATGATAACAGAAATAGCGAGTAAGGCTTTGCGCTTACCCGTTTTCGATTCATCTGTCTGACTAATTAGAAGGCCTGATACATAGTTTAGTAGTATAGAGAAAAGCATCAGCAAAATGTATACTGGCTCTCCCCAACTGTAAAAGATCAGGCTGACTATTAGTAGCCATAGATTTCGTAATTTAGTTGGAGCAATATAATATACCAACAATGTGATTGGCAAAAATATCACTAGAAATATTAAACTACTAAATACCATTTGTTGTTCCTTAAAAGTTTGATTTATCTATTGTAATTGATTTTTATCTTTTTGTTAATGACTTTGAATGCTTTTTTAAATCTTTTACTACTTTGATGGTTCCGCCTGAACTCCAGTGTCCACCGTCGCCGCCGTTGGCTTTAAGATAACCTGCGCCATCTGAAATTAGTTTGCGATATCTCGAGTAGTAAAATACATTCTTTGTCTTGCTCGCATATTTTTTATAAGCCTTGTTGTATTTATTAATCTTTGGGTTGCTTGCGAATCCAGAGCTGTGACTTCTTCCCACTGGAGGAAGCGCCATTAGAACCATCTCAACATGAGGGTTGATCTTCTTTAGAAGTTTGAACGCTTTCTTATAATTTTTAATTGTATTGCTTGGATTTCCACCCTTCGCCTCATTCATTCCGATCAAGAAATAAACGCGGTCTGGATTATAGTAAGCGATTCTCTCGATTGCTGTTATAGAATTACCCTTATAGTTAATGTAGTTATCATTTAACATTCCACTTGTGCTTATTCCTATCTTGTAAACAAAGTGAGAATTCTTAGGTCTATATTTGTTGGCAAAAAGTTTCATGCCCTCGACAAAGCACTCGCCGCAAATCACTACCTTTGGATTCTTTGGAAGAACGTAAACGCTCTTGGCCTTTGACTCTTTGCTAGTGTAAGTCTTTCCATCTGACTTAGCTTCTGCCACTATCTTATATTGGTATGTGGTTCTCTTCTTTGCTTTTTTATCTGTGAACGCGCTCTTAGCAGTTTTCTTAATTAGAGAAAAACCTTCGCCCTTCTTTGCACGAAGAACTCTGTAACTCTGCGCCTTGTCCACGCTGTTCCAATCAAGCTTAATATGTTTTTCATAATGTTTTTTTATTTTTAACTTTGGAGTGCCAAGTGTAATTTTCTTTGCTAGTTGCTTTTTGTGTGTAGTGGTCTCTGGCACTTTCGTGGTAGTCTGCTCTTCCGCTTTAGAAGTTTGGCCTCCGACAAAGAAAACAAATGCAAACGCAAACACGATCGTTATAACACTAATTCCAATAACCTTTTTCATCTTTCGCTCCTTCTTAAAAATAAAAATGAGGGAGTATGTTTCCCTCATTTTTAATAATAGTTTTAAGCTGCTTTTTTAACTGCTGCTTTTGCTTTCTTGTTTCCTGAGGCATCTAGCATAAGTAAGTATACGTAATTTCCTTTTGAACCAATGCTAGCCTTGTTTAATACTTTCTTAC
>JAFWIO010000004.1 GCA_017514785.1 Eubacterium sp.
AAGTGTCCCAATCTCTATCCTTGTAGTTCTTAGTTGAAACACCATTAATAATCAAATCGCCACTATCGTATCGATCTAGTCCGCCGATAATATTAAGCATAGTAGTTTTTCCAGAACCACTAGGTCCTAGAATAGCTACAAACTCGTTGTCGCGGAAATCCAAATCCACGCCATCTAAAGCTGTCTGAATAAAATCGCCAGTTTTATATTCTTTTTTAATCCCTCTTAACTGAAGCATCCTTGCCCCCTATTTGTTCCATTTCTCTCTTTACAGTTTTTCTTCCCCTAAACGCCATCACCGTCATACGATATATAATAAAGAACGGTTTAACAATCTTGTGTTTGTAGACAAATGGATGATATATTCTATACCACTTCTCGTTTGGAAATAGTCTGCTCTTATAATACTTAAACTTTGAAACATCTTCGCCGGAGCCTAATGTGTAGACTTGGTTTTTCCATCTAGTCTCGATGTTTCCAAAAGTGTCAGCACCTATCACGCTGTCGTAAAGTTTTCTTTGAGGCTCTGACAAATCATCTATGTCCACCTGTGAGTCCACGTCAAAAGCCATCTGGCATAAATCTCTAACATCCTTTTCAAATCCACTTATACCAGCTTTGTCTAGAAACTCTACTATATAATCTAAATCTAAATCTTGATGTGAATTTAAATAAATATAAACATCCATCAAAAATCTGATTCCAATTCCATTTGCACTAAAGTGCTTGTGCGCGTGCGCAATCAAATAAATATAAAAGTCATTGTCTTTAAAATGATATCCGCACTTATTTCCCTCATCCTTAACTACAATGTCCATTATCTGGTCGTAGTGTTTTGCTACGTATGGACTATAAGAATCCTCAATCAAATATTTGTGCATCTCAAAATAGTAAAAAGGTTTCTTTACGTAGTCGTCGGTGTTCTCGCCCTTTGTAATCTCGCCATTCACACTCTCTGGATCATCATGGTAGCCGTGGTCCCACTTGCTATATCCAATAGATGTCATATACTCATTAATTTCTTCGCGCTTTGTCTTATCAATCAAGATATCGATATCGTTCATCTCGCGAAGATCAGGCGATGGATAAAAATCTTTTATGACAGCACCTTTCAGTGGCATATACCATATTCCGTGCTCGTCAAAGAAATTTAAAATTTTCTTTTGCTCTTTATCATAAAGAAGATTACGTCTATATGAATTTAGACGCAATCTTTTCCATTCAAAGTAAAACGATTCTTTGTCGAAGGTTTTTTCTTCGTCCAAAGCGTTCTCAATCGCTACATATGTTATTCCACCAATATCAGCTCTCTTTGCATACTCATACACTGCCTGCATTTCTTCGTCGCTGTAAGGAATCTCATCTAGTTTTTTTCCAGCCAAAGTATGCGCCGCCAAATTGATGGCAATATTTGCAGTTTTGTTGTTCTTACAAATAATCATTAAAGATATCCAACTCTTCTGTTTCTTCTACTTCTTTCTCTCGAGGTCTGACATTTCCTGTCTCTAAATCTTCCTTAGTCTGTTCCATCTCCTCATCTATCTCTTCACTGTCTTCTTCGCCTTCGTCGCCCTTCAGGTCGTTTACGATATATCCTTCGTATCTCTCAGGACGTTTGATTCTGTCTGGCAAATAGAAAAGTTCAAAGTATGAAAGGAAGATGAAAGGCATAGCCTGTCCTACTCCCATCAATGCTGCCAGAGCCTTTCCTGCCCAGTAAGCATCGTTACCTACTATGTCGTAGTGGGCATCTTCTCTTAAAATACCACCAGACAAAAATGCTAGAACCATTCCCGCAATCAACAGGATATTCATAAAGCTGTATGCTTTTTCTTTGGCGAGGAGGCATTTATAAAGCGCGTAAATAATAAGTAGGATGAACGCTATCATCATATAATATGAAGAGTTCGCTTTCTTTTGGAAATAATCTCTAGAGAAAACGAATGTTGAAACATAAAGTCCAATCAAATAGATGAATGATGCTCCACCCAAAAACGCGTAACCGCCAGACACTAGTCTTTGGTACTCTGCAGATCTGCACGCGTCAAAGAAGTATTTAACTCCCAAGACAGTTAGCACTACAAGTGTAATTTGGAATGCGTGTGCAATTAAGCTAGCAATCAGCACGTGTCTTATGCCTATTACCTGCAAAAGGCCGTAGATTGCTCTACCTGTGTAGGCTGTGTAAATACTGTAATTCCAAAAGAACACATATAACGCTGACACAAGCATAGTCAAAAATCCCAATGTCATTGTAATGGATTGTCTCATATTTCTTTTCATAACAAACTCCTCGATAAAAGTTTTATATTAATCTCCAAATGAAACGCCGAAAGCTGTCAAAAGAAGAATTGCCAAAAGTATTGGTGCGATATACTTAACCATTACTCTAAACATATGTCTTCTTCCGAACTTTTCACCGTTCTTTGTCGCTTCATTTTCTATCACTTGAGTCTTAATAATCCAGCCGACAAAGATGCAAGTTCCAATGGCAACTATTGGCATCAAGATGCTGTTTGAGACATAGTCAAAAATGTCTAGCATCTGCGCGCCTTGTGAACCATTTGGAAGTGTGAGGTTTTTGAAGTTGAAAGGTGAGCCTTCCACAAATCCCAAACAAACAACTACTCCCAAAATTAGAGCTATAACAGTTTCAACTACTACTGCTTTCTTTCTGCTCCATTTGAACTTGTCCATCAAACTAGATACAACCGCTTCCAAAATGGAAATGGAACTAGTGAGCGCTGCAAACAATACTGTTACAAAGAATATTGCTCCCACTATCAAACCTGGCGTTCCCATTTCACTAAATACTTCTGGAAGTGCATTAAACATTAGACTAGGACCGGCTGTAGCCTGCATCTTTTCAGGTCCCATAAACGCTACCACTGCAGGGATTATCATCGCACCTGCTAGGAAAGCAACTAATGTATCAAAAAGTTCAATCTTGTTTACTGAACTAACCAAGTTTTCTTTATCTTTCAAATATGAACCATAGGCAATCATAATACCCATAGCCACACTAATACTGTAGAACAACTGTCCCATAGCATCAGCCACCACACCCATAAACTTCGTAAGTGTAAGTCCGTTAAAGTTAGGGATTAGGTATGTCTTAATTCCATCGATACCAGTTCCTTCGTCGCCCTTGATAAAAAGAGCAAAGATTGCAATACCAATAATCAAAATCAAGAGAATTGGCATCAAAACTTTTGACATTCTCTCAATACCGGCATTAACACCTTTGTATACGACAAAGGATGTTGCCAAAATGAAAATAACTGTAAATACAATTGGCCACCAAGGATGTCCAATGAAACTTCCAAAGAAGTTTTCGAATCCTTTGGCGCCGGAAACTTTTGTGATTCCGCCTGACACATATGCTGTTGTGTACTTAAGTACCCATCCACCAATCGCACAGTAATATGGCATGATGATAAATGGAACTATACAAGCCAAGATTCCAAGCAGTTTCCAAATCTTACCCGGCTTAGCTTTGTTGTACGCCGTAAGAGGACTCTGCTTTGTCATACGTCCTATTGAAACTTCTGAAATAAGAAGTGTGTAACCAAATGTTACTGCTAATATCAAATATACGATTAGGAATAATCCACCACCGTCTTTGGCGGCGAGATATGGAAATCTCCAAATGTTACCTAATCCGACAGCTGAACCTGCAGCCGCCAATATAAAACCTACTGATCCCGAAAATGAGTGTCTCTTTTGAGTCATTGTTCTAGCCTTCTTTCGTAAAAAATGTTTTGTTTCTTTCTATTAGTTTATATCCATCATCGCTTAATTCTACGATGGTAAACGCACAATTCTTTTGCAAATCACCACTCCAATAATCTTCTATGCCGTGGTTTAAAATATGGCACATCAGACCTTTGTTCATAGCGCCGTGCCCTACTATCATAATGCGTTTATAGTCATTTTTCAATGGTTCTACCACTTCCGTCAAAAAACTTTTTGTCCTATCAATAACCGACTGGAAAGGCTCCCCATCCAAAGGGTCATACTTCTCTGGTGCATGGAAGAAAAAAAAGAAAGGATCTGATGGATCATCCTTAAGCGCCATCGCTCTCTCGCCCTCTCTAGAACCAAAACTAATCTCGCGAAGCCTATCATCAGTGATGATTGGAATATCCCTATCACCACGAATAAGCTCAGCAGTTTCAAGCGCCCTCTTCAAAGGGGAAGAATAAATCACATCAAAATCTACATCCTTTAGTCCTTCGCCGGTCTTGATTGCTAAGTTCCTTCCATCTTTATTCAATTCTATGTCTGTGCCACCTTGTAAAAGTCTATCCACATTCCATGGTGTCTTTCCGTGACGAATAATATATATTTCCATTAAAACCTCTTAAACCAATTCTTAGTATATTCGACAAACTCTGTCTCTATCTCATCTAGTTTCTTGTTCTTATCCCACGCTATCGCAACCGAACGATAAGTCTTCTCCTTCAAAGGAATGATTGTGGTGTTCTTCATCGGAGCCAACCCAAAGAAGGCCTTTGGAAGAAGCGCTAAGCCTTTTCCCTCACTCACCAAATATCTGATGGTTCTATCATCATGTGTTTCATAAATAACTGTAGGCCTAAAGCCGCCTTTGTCTTCACAATACTTATCAGTAAAGTATCTCAAGTTCATTGGCTGGTAGTGCGCGATAAATTTTTCATCTTTAAATTTCTTAATAGACAGTTCTTTGTTTTTAGACTCGGCTGCCTTTTTAACAAGCGGATGATCTTCTGGGGCTATACAGACAATCTCATCTTGCATCAACTCCACATACTCAAACTCTGACATATCTCCATCAGGTTGCATAAATGTAAAGTCGTAATTGTTTTTAAGATCTGGTGAATAACCAACCGTCTGCAAGAAAGCATTATTGTGAGACATATGATAGTCTGCAGTTAAGAGTGATAAAAATCTACCACCCGCTTGAGGGTAAAGAAGAATCTGTTTCTTCTGGCTCTGCAGACTTCCTATCCCCTCATCTATGTTGTTTATTGCTGCTGCTATCTTTTCATAGAAAATCTTTCCATTACTATTTAGAGAAATTCTCTTTCCATTTCTATCAAAAAGTTTCACACCAAGTTCTTCTTCTAGTTTCTTTATGGTCGCACTGATAGAAGGCTGTGGCACGTAATACTTTTCTGCCACCGCCGAAAAATTCTCTAATTCAGCTGCTGCTTTGAAATATCTAAGCTGTAATAATTCCATAAAGCGACCTCTTTTTAGCAAAACTACTTTCAAAAGTGCTTTTTATATACACTGTTACATATAATATAGCCTAAAAATATCACTTTTTCAACACATTTGGACCCTTTATATACATTACAGAGTATATAATATAGCCTTTTTTGTATTTCAAAAGTGCTTTGTTTTCTTCTATATTATAAGTAGATACAAAGTGTGCGGAAGAATAAAAAAGATTATTAACAAATTTCATTGGGAATTTGAGGTTTTTATATTTTAGGGAGGAACACCATGAAGAAACTTTTATCAGTTATCTTATCACTAAGTTTAGTATTGGGCGGTTTTACTTTTACTGCATCCAAAACAGTGTCAGCCGATGATGAAAACATCCTTGGCACTCACAACAGAGCAAACTACACATGGATGACTAGTAATGCCAACAATCTAAACGAAGGCTTCTGCGGTATTGGAAGCGGATTTTCAAATATCAATGCCGTAAATGAAAATCTAACAAACGGAAACAATATGTTAGGAACCACTGCTGCCACAGACGAAGTGGCTATATATGTGAACTTGGGTAATAACTATGACATCAGTTCAGCTAAACTTTACCAAGGATCTACAAACGCAGACTTCTTCGATTCATATTGTACAAACTATAGCATTTACTATTCTACTGAAATAGTAAATTCAACAAACAAGGGTGCAGACAGTGTAATGAACTGGGCGAAGGCTGGCGAATGTACAAACGGTACAATCTACTCAACAGCAAAAATCAAAAACGCAGCTGATGTTTCAGATACAGGTGACACAATCACTTTTGATGATACATACACTGCTAGAAGTATAAAGGTAGTCTTCGACAAAGACTCTTGTAAGGGTACTGGTACTAACGGAAACAACACTGGTAAAGTGGGAACAATCAGTATTCTCTCTTTGAGAGTGTACGGTACAGAGCATCAAGAGGAATCTTCTAGTGAAGAAACTCAGGCTCCTACTCAAACACCAACTACCACTGTTGCTCCTACTCAGGCACCTACACAAGGTCCAGAGCAAGAAACTATCATTAATAATGATGGAGATGAAAATATGTATGGTTCATTTAGCACTAACCTAGCTCAAGGTAAAAATGGTTATGCTAGTTCAAATGATAGACAAGATAAAAACTATCCTGTTAAAGTAGGCAACCTAACAGATGGCAATACAAATTCATTTATCGTAACTCACTCAAACGATGCTACTCCATGGTTTGCAGTGGACCTAGGTTCAGTACAGGATATAAATAAGATTAAAGTGGTTCCGGGCGGAAACGATGCCTACACTGCAGCTTACCCTATCTCATATGAAATCCAGGTTTCACCTCAGATTCCTGCTTTGGGAGATGATGCGACTAGCGTAGCTGGACTTACTTGGACTACAGTTAAAACTGTAACTGGTGGTACACTTGCTTCACTAGATACAACATTTGCTCATCAAACAACTAGATGGGTTCGTATAAAAGTTAATTCTCAAAACACATCTAACTGTTCATTATTTGAACTAAATGTGTATGGTACAGATAAGAGTAAACCATATATAGAGCCAACAGAAGCTACTGATGTTTTATTCATCGGTAACTCAATGACTTACTACAACAACCTACCAGAAGTAGTTGAAAGACTAGCTGGTATGAGAAACATTAACTTAAACTGTACTGCTGCTACTAACGGTGGAAAGAACTTGATTTATCAATCAACTGCTGCAAATGTAGACGCTGCTATTAAAGTGGGCGGCTACGAAGTAGTTGTAATTCAAGATATTGTGGGAAGCTTTGACGCAGACAATCTTAAGACTGGTGCAGATGCATTGATTGCAAAGATTAAACAGTACAATCCAGATGCTCAGATTGTTTTCTATGAGCCATGGCCTGTAAGAAATAGTTTGACTGGCACAAACACATTGCTTCCATACTTCACACACTATTATTTCAAGACTGCAAACCAGGCACATGCATCATTGGCGCCTGCCGGCGAAGCATTCTATGAAATATTTACAGAGGATGTAGTGGATGGATATGCTGGTGACGATAAGCATCCAACACGTTACGGAACATTTATTTCAGCATCTACTGTTTTGTATACGCTATTCCCAGAGTTAGCAAATGGTACATACACATCAGCAGATCAATCTACATTAGATGAAGCACTAAAGGTAAGTGCAGAAGCTACTGCAGGAAACTTAGATACATTTGATTTATCAATCCTAAACGCTATAGACGATGCGGGATATAAGTATGCACATGCTGTAGCAACAGCTATGAGCGCAAACACAGACTACACATCCGTGGCTGGAGAATATGAAGATTATGAAGATGAATTTAACCCAGACGGACTACCAGCCGTTCAAGGAAATGTGGTAGATGCATCTCTATTCTCAGAAGAAAATGGAGACATAGCAATAGGAAAAACTGCTTATGCTTCATCTACATACAACAGCTCTGCTGCAAACGGAGTAGATGGAAAGACTGGAACTAGATGGGAGTCTACTCACGGCGTAGATCCACAGTGGTTCTATATAGACTTTGGCACTCCTACCAAGTTCAACACAGTTGGATTTATTTGGGAAGGTGCTTACGCGAAACAATATGTAATTCAAGTTTCAGACGATGGAGAAAACTGGACTACTGTTAAATATGTAACTGCTACATCAAATAAGACAGTTCAGATTCCTTTGGACCAGACTTATAACAAGAGATATGTGAGAATGGCTGGTTTCAAGAGAGGAACAACATATGGATACTCATTTTATGAGATGGGTGTTTGGAATACTGGTGGCGAAGAGCACACTATTGTTATAGACGGTGAAGAGGTTGAGACTATGGAAGACGGTGATACATTTACAGTTCCAAGCACTTACGAGTTAGGCTATATGGACGCAAATGATAACAGTAAGGTTTATAAGCCAGGTACAGAGTTAACTATTAATGATGATTTAAGTTTAACAGCTATCAAATCAGTAAGTGTATTGACAGGAACAAGAGGTGCTAGCGTAAGACTTGATAAGTCAGCTCCTGGTATTGCGTTCGAGGCAAATGCAGTTGTGAATGGTTCTAAACCTATTTTCTCAGACGCATTTACTTACGGACTAGTGATAGCACCAGAAGATATCTACTGGAGTGAATTCTCAGGAGACCTAGTTCCAACTGATGATAGAACAAAAGCCGCTACTATCAGAATCCAAGACGAAGAAGATTTCTTTGACGAGGACGAAGGATTATACAAGGCGGGCATCATGAATTTGAAACAGTTCAACTACACAAGAAATTTTGTTGCAAGAGCATTTGTGGAGATTGGATACGCAGACGGAAGTACTGCACAAGTACTATCAGATCAAGACTCAGCTACACGTTCACTATCAGGCGTATCATACACAATCACACAAACTCCAGATTATTACAATACATTACCTTCAGACCAACAAGAAGCTGCTACATACTTTGCAAGTTTCTATAACTAAAGATTAGTAATTGATTAAGACAGAAAGGATGGAAAACATTATGAAAAAAGAATATAAGAATCCAGATATTATGACAATTAAGTTAGATCAATTAGATGTTATTACTACTAGCGGTATGGGAGAAAACGAATTGAACGGCGACAAAGTAAACAAAAATGACTCTGCTTGGTCTGGAACATTTTAAAAAGTTTAAAACCATTTTCGGATAGATGAATTCCTCAATTCAATTTAAAAAAGGTGGTTGTCGAAACGAATCGGCAACCACTTTTTTTGTTCTTATTTAACTTTCTTCTTCACTACTTTTGACCAATCAGAATATGTGTAGATTTCTTTGTTTGAACTCTTCACTAACTTGTAAGTTCTGATTCTCAAGTAGTAAGTCTTCTTTCTCTTAAGCTTCTTTATAGTCTTTGTAGTTTTCTTTACTGTATATGTCTTTGCTTTCTTGAATGATTTCTTCTTTGCAATCTGTAGTTTGTATCCAGTAATATTTGAAACCTTTTTCCAAGTAAGCTTAAGTGATTTCTTTTTAGCCTTAACCTTCTTAAATGAAGTAGGTGTAAGTTTAGGTTCAGGTTTAACTGTAGGTGCTACTGTAGTAGTTTCTGGTACAGGCACTGGAATCTTGAATGCTACAGCACCTGTTAAGCTGCTCAGCCATGTAACTCCAGTTCCTCTTTTTGCAGTAAGTGGTGTAACTACTACACTCTGGATGCTGCTTGCTATTGTTTGATCACTGTCAACTACTGTTCCCAAATCACTTACCACATATCCCACGCCATTTTCTGTTCCTAGATATAGCATAGTGTGTGAACGCATATATAGCATAGTACACGCTGGCATTTTTTCTAGTATTGCCATCTTTTCTTCATCAGTCTTTCCTTCCAAATCTGTTCTAGTACCAGGAATAGCCTGCTGCCAGTTTGTATTTCTTGGAAGCACGAATCCACAACACTTATAAACATTTCTTGTAAGCATTGAACAATCCATTGACTCTAGCATTCCACCCCAGCCGTATCTATTTCCTAGACAAGCGAAAGATAATTTTAATAGATTGGCCTGAGTCATTGGAACAAATCCTACGCTCACATCGAAGTGCTCTGAAATCATAGCAATCTTTCTCTCATATTTTCCACTGTCAGTTCTAGTTGGAACATAAACTATATAGTTATTCCACGTTCCTCTCTCACCAATATTCTTTGGGATATCCGATTCGGAAACTAACTTTAATATAGAACTAAAGTTTAGTTTTATGTCTGATGGATAAGCGCCGTAAGTGTTTGGCTCTAGAGTTATTCTATCTTGAGTGACTACGACAAAGTCCTTGGCTGAAGTTTTTACTTGCCAAGCTTCTTCCCACTCTTGCTTATCCTGACAGATAGCAACATTTTCAGATGAAACCCAACCAGTTACTGTGTCGCAATAACCCCAGTAGTAAGTCTTTCCATCTACTTCTGCTCTCTGTCTGATAACAAATGGATCATTTACATTAAGTGCCACTAACACTAACTCGTCATCAGTATCATTTACACTGTAACCCACAAAATCAGATGTAGGCCAGCTGCGAACTTCTGCTGTCTTTGTAACTATCGCATAGTCATTGTTTCTTTCAGGATCAGCATATCCTGTATATCCAATAGCCGCAGTTAGTTTTCCAAAGTAATCGTTTTTATCTATCAACTCTCCATCTATATAACATGGATCAGATGGAACCTCGCTATTGTGTGCCAATGAATCTCTGAGTTCAAATGCATTATATGTCAAAGGAAGCCCTACTAGGTCATTCATATATGTTCCTTTTGAACCAAGAGCATTTGCATTTACTGCATCTATCTCTTCTGCATTCATTAAAACTTCGTTGGCGTCCGTCTTTGTCTTGGCCGCCCAATAGTCAGCCTTACACATTTCCTCTGTCACACCGTATGCGTATGTAACATTGCCAGCCTTAGATTTTTCTTTAGTGTCTACTGACTTATAAATTACATCCGCTGATACTGTGGTGGTAAACAATGCCATAATCGTAATTGTTACTACTAATAATCTTTTCATCTTATTTTATAACCTCCACTACTTCTCCAATATACATATAGTGCCAGTCTTCATCGCCGTAGAACATGTCCTTAACATCTTGTGGCATATTCTCTGGCTCTATTAACTGCTTGCTTAGCTTCTTACATACAAGAGTCATCTCTGCTTCTTTGAATGTCATAGAGTTAGCTACTGCTTCTGGAGTTAAACCTGAGTCATTCATCTTGTCCATATCGCGACCAGACTTTGATCCCATAACACCTAGCACGTCTTTGTACTCTTCTGGATAGAAGCTTACTGTGAAGTAATCATTATTATCCATAAACTCGCGAGTATATCTAGACCCTCTCACATATGTGGTAGCGATAGGCTTACCCCATAATGTTCCAAGACTACCCCAGCTTATTGTCATTGTGTTAAAGCTACTCTCATCTCCTGCTGTTAACAAAGCCCACTGTTTGTCAAACTTTGAAAAAATATCTAATTCTAAATTCATTTTTATTCTCCTCTTATTTTTCTATTACTGATAGTTCTTCCCAATCTTTTCTGTCACCTGTTCTTCTCAAATAATCATGTCCTCCATCCACCGCACAAGCCCCACAAGGGCAAGAGCGATAATCATGAACACTTTTACTCTCAATAATAGTACCACATTTTTTACATTTAATTCTATTAATTATTATTCTTTCCATGTCCATAAGTTTTCACCTCTCTAGATTTCGTTTAATTTATTAAGCAACTGTTGCTTAATATCATCATCCAATATCTTTGACATTCCAAAACACTTCTTTCCAGCATTTTTAATCGAGGCTCCTATATGATATACTTCTTCATCATCAATGATGATAAAACGATCATGAAATGCTCGTGTATTTTTTATTTCTAATTCAGAATACTGTGAGTTAAACTTATTTATATCATTCTGCGACACTTTTTTACTAGTGTGAGTATATATTGTTACGGGAATATTAGATTCTTTTTTTGCAATAATATCCAAAGTATTAATATCAATATAACCATCAACTAGTTTAATGTTCTTTTTAGCTTTCTGGATAGTCTTAATCAATATACTATGTGCATCATATATTTGTCCTTCAAAAAATATTTTCTGATTACTTTCCTTATTGCTAGAAATATATTCAAATATCCGCTCAAACTTCTCATCTGCTTCTTTTTTATGATTTGTCTGTTGTATTTCAAGTTGATTAATGCGATTCAACATCATAGTGTTGCTAGTCATAAAGCGTCTCATTTCAACAAATGTGTTCATAATCCTAATGCTAACTTGAATAGCCATTTCACTCTTTAAAACTGCTGAAAGCATAGCAATCCCCGGCTCGGTAAAAGCATATGGCAAATATCTTCTACCTCCATATTCTTTTTCATCTTTCTCTGTTGAGTATTCTTCATTTAATCTATTACATTCTTCTTCAGATAATTGAAAACAAAATGATTCTGGAAATCTTTTTTCATTTCTCTTTACGCTTTCATTTAGTCTTTTTGTCTCAACTTGATACAGTTTTGCCAAATCACTATCTAACATAACTTGTTTACCTCTAATATTGTAAACTAGGTTTTTGATATCGTTTTCTTTTGAAACTATTATTGGTTCATCACTTAAACTTTTCTTCTCAATCAATGCATTTTTCATACTTTAACTCCTTTTAGATTACTCGAACATATGTTCTATTCTCATTATACTCTACTTTTATTGCAATGCAATAGTTATTTTTAAATTATTTATTCTTTTTTCAAAAAACTTGAGGTCGCAATTTGCGACCTCAAGTTTTTCTTATATTTCTCCTACAAGGCCCTATTTTACTACACTTTTATTTTCTAACATAAACTTGAGGTCGCAATTTGCGACCTCAAGTTTCCTACAAATCAAAAATACTCATCTGTCCATCTTTCCAAGACTTCTGGTTAGCCTCGTGCACCACATCATCCTCATTTAACTCCCCTGCCAAAAGCGGCGACATAGGATCGTGATGCTTCATATTGTAAACCACAGTCTCCCTATCATAATTAGCATAACAATATTTGCATCCGTGGCCACAAGTGTTGTACGCGCCTATATCAGCACCCAGCAAACACTGGCACTCGGCCCTAGCATTCTGCGGCTTAGGCACCTTAAGATGCGTGCCAATAGCATCCTCCAAAACACCCTGCGACAAACATCCACTAGCATCCACATTGTCCCTGACTAGTTCTTCCCTCTCGCAACAAAGGTGAATCTGCATGTTATTGTCACGAGCAATCTTGGAAAAAGCATCTATTAACATTTCCTGGTCGCTAAAACTTACACTCTTAACACCCGGGAAGTTTTTCTTCGTCTTCTCATATAAATCAATAAAACTAACCACCACTTGATTAGTAGAGCCTTTCAGTTTCTCAGACATCTTCCTAAATGCATTTATATGAAAGTCCACATCGTACTTCTCATCTATAAATATAGGATCATAGCGCCAGCTCATCTTCGCCGGTCCCACCGTCCTCGACAAAGAAATAAAAGAATCCATCACTGCATCTTTGTCTGGGACGAATGGCTCAATGTCCTTTCCATATGGAGTGATAGTGACAAACCAAAACATATCAAAGTCTTTTAGTTCATCTAGTCTATCTAACATAGGCGCAGGATTCTTTGTACAGAAAACTATGGCATCAATAACATCAGGTGACAAAATGTACTTTGTCACCTGAGTTGGGTTATAGGGATTTCTCACTATAACGTATCTGTCTTTAATTCTTTGGTAAAACCAGTTACTGTAGTAAGCTGGTATGTCTGTACGACTTCCTGTGTTTAAAATCACATCTTATTACTCATATATCTGCTTAACTTTTACGACTTTTCCTTTTTTGATTGTTAATTTGAAAGCAACGCCCGCATAGAATGTTTTGCCTTTCTCAGTCATCTTCGCTGGCTTAATATCACCCTTAAGCATTTTGATCAATTTTTTCTTTGAACCTTTAACAATCTTCTTAGAATCTTTTTTGTAGTTGGTGATATAGTAGAATTTGCATTTCTTTGCAATCTTTATTTTCTTTGTCTTTCCGATACCTACTAAGCCATCTCCTAAAATATCACTACCAAGATACTTTGTAAGGCCAATTGATTTTTTATAAGAAATCTTCTTGTTTGTCATTTTAATAATAATTACTGTTTTTTTCTTAGTCTTGGCCGCTACGCTTTGCGAACCTGTTACTGCCATACCCATTGCAAGTGATGTAACTAGTAATGCGCAAACTAATAGTTTCATCTTTTTCATATTATTTTCCTCCGTTCTTAGAATACATTTTCATTATACTATAAACACCTAGAAAAAAGAACAGTTATTTCTGTCCTGTCATTATCTTCACTTCATCTACATACACATCATATGTATCCTTATCAAATAGCACCCAGCCAACTTCGTCAAAACACTCTTTGTTTTC
>JAFWIO010000054.1 GCA_017514785.1 Eubacterium sp.
CTCGACATGCAAAAAAGTTTTAAAACTAGCTCCAACTGGTGTGGCCGCGCTAAATATTAAAGGAGTGACTATTCATAAAGCATTTGAATACGAAAATTTAGAGGTCCTTCCTTATAACCTAATAAATAAGGACAACGTTTTCTTCCGTCCGAATAAGTTGCGTGTTTTAAAAGAAGCCGAAACTCTTATCATTGATGAGATTTCCATGGTAAATGCAGAAATATTTGACAGAATTGATCAATTATTAAGGATTGCATGTGACTCAGATGAATTGTTTGCCGGAAAACACATTATCTTGTTTGGGGACGTATTTCAGCTTCCTCCCGTTTTAACGAGTAACAGATATTATGATTATAAAAAAAGATATGGAAGCGTATACTTTTTCAATTCTCCGCCTTTTAAACTGGGTGGATTTCGGTTTATTGAACTAACCGTTAATCATAGACAAGAGGAAGACAAAGCATACTTTGATATGCTTAACAGATTAAGAGAAAATGGATCCTTTGATAATTCTGATCTTGAAACTCTCAATAGCAGATATGTCAGCGATCGCTCCCAATTAAGAAGAATGATTACCCTGTATCCAAGAAAAGAGAATGTAAATATCATCAACAAAAAGGAACTAGATGCAATTGATGCCCCAGTATTCACATATCATGCTCAAGTAGTTATTAACGAGAAGAATGATCAGACAACTAACTTCGAAAATAGGTTCCCAATATCTGAGACCCTCGAGTTAAAAGTCGGTGCGTTAATAATGATGGTTCAAAATGACATATTCAACAGATGGGTTAATGGAACTCTTGGTATAGTATCGTCGTTAGGTGCGGACGAGGTATTTGTAACTATAGATGGCGTGGAATATGAGGTTAAACGAGCTACTTTTGATGAACGCGAGCCAAGATATGTTAATGGTAAAATTAAGTATTTTCCTGTTTTCAGTGTATCTCAGTTTCCTTTGGTCATTGCATATGCTGTAACAATTCACAAAGCGCAAGGTATGACATATAAACAAATTGCTTGTGACTTGTCTGAGTGTTTTGCACCGGGACAAAGTTATGTCGCATTATCAAGGTGCGAATCTTTGGAGGGTTTGCACTTGTTGAACAAACTCTCTCCAGAAACAGTAGGCGTTGACAAAGAAGTATTGGATTTTTATCATCAATCTTTTCCAACACATGAATAACCTCCTTGATATGCTTGATCATACACAATAAAGCTCCCTTAAATTGGGAGCTTTATCTATGGTTACGTTTATAATCCCTTCATCGTGATGATTTTATTATGCTACGTATCTCTCCATGTCGTTGCCTCCATAGTTTAAAACTAAATGATGTGTTAATTCTATATTATCACTCAGTCTTAATTAAGTAGTATTTATATCCCAAAACATCTTTCTATACATGTGTACAGAAAAAAGAAGCCCCATCAAAGGCTTCTTTCTTAATATCATCAGATTTTAATTAATTATGGTACAAATCTAAAAGATACAACAAAATGAGCTGTTTGCCCGCGATTCTTTCCCCATTTTCTGTTACGTAAAGATCCATATTTACCACAAATCCCTCTATAATGTCTTCTTCTGTTACAGTATAAGTTTTAGAAGCAGCTCCAACATCAGGACGGTCATCATCCTCAGTAATTTTAGCCCAAAAAGATAGTTTTTGTCCTACGCTCAACGTAAAACTCTCTGCTTTCCATCCTAGCACTTCATCATTGAATTTATATTCATATGTCCATTCTTCGCCTATATCATAATCATCAAGCCTCGAACTGCTGGCAGACATCTTCATTGTTCTTATGGAAGTGTCTACACTAATCTCCACAGATGATGATATTTCCTCATTAACCGCTACCGTGATAGTAGCTGTTCCGCCTTGCGCCGTGAGTACAGAGACGGTGAGTTCGTGCTTTGCGTGTCAGTTCAGCTTCCTGCTGTTTAAGTTTCTTCAGGTTATCCTGACGAAGCTTAAGCTTCTCCTCTGCCTTTACGCGAGCTGCTTGCAGTTCTTCCAATGTCTTTCGATGTGCCATTTTGAAAATCTCCTTTCTTTAAATTTGGACACAATAAAAGCCCTCAAATAATTGAGAGCTTTCGAGACTAGAATAATAAATTGTTATATTGATATCTATTGCTTACATTTTGGACATACTTTCCTTTTTACGGTTTCTGCTAAAGAACGATAGTATTCGTGTCCGCATTTCCGACACTTCCACCATACTTTTTTATTTGATTTAAGAACAAAATCATAAGGTGACGTATTAATGTTCTTTGAATAGTCCCAATTTTCAGCCAGTTCGGGCGCAAGTGTACCAAAATCATTTTCGCCTTTCCATACTCTTTGGTTACAGCAATAGGGGCACTTACTTCCCTTTGCCCTATTGCTTATCTTTGCCTCCCACTCATGTCCTTTCTCACACTTCCACCATACCTTTTTGTTAGACATGCAAGTAACCTCTGTAGGCAACAACCTCCCGTTTTTGTCATAATCCCACTCACTGATA
Source organism: Eubacterium sp. (assembly GCA_017514785.1). Lineage (GTDB taxonomy): Bacteria > Bacillota > Clostridia > Lachnospirales > Lachnospiraceae > Eubacterium_G. The sequence continues at coordinate 2,506 of JAFWIO010000054.1, forward strand.
AGATTAGGGTAAAACGAGGCCAAATCATTGTATCCTGCTAGAACTTTCTGATTTGAGCAAACTGGACACCCCGTTCCTTTTGAGCGATTAGAAATACTTGCTTCCCATTCATGTCCTTTCTCACACTTCCACCATACCTTTTTCATCGTAAACTGTGTTGTTTGATCAGGAGAAAGTGAGCCGTTTCTATCATAGTTCCATTCTTTAGCTAACTCAGGATTACAAGTTAATAAATCGTTTTCACCTTTTATCACTCTTTGCCCTGCACAATAAGGACACCCACTTCCCTTTAGGGTTCGCCCAGCAATAGCTGTCTTCCATTCATGTCCTTTTTCACATTTCCACCACACAGACTTAGTGTTTCCAGGCGAATAATAATCTGGTTTTAACAGACCATTTTTTTCGTAATTCCATTGAGAAGCTATCTCTGGATACAAATATGCCAATGAAGACTCTCTTAGTGACGAGCGAACTAAAAGTTCTATTTCATCCTTATCCCGTTCAACATCAATTATCAAATCAAGAGGTACAATAGTGGCTAAGCTGCATATAGCATTAGTTAACTCCTCATTAGAAGGATCTGGATTAATATATATTGTGTAATCACAATAATCTTCATGTTCTGTTCTGGTTTTTTCTTTAACCCTAATCAACTTAACCCCATTATTTTGGCAAATACTATATTTGTTTTTTTCTCTTCGTATTTGATCAGGAGTACTATGCCATTGGGATCCATCATATTCAATTCCAACAGTTAATTCAGGTATAAATATGTCAATTTCCATACGATTAGTAAACAACTCTGTATATCTACTGACTGCATTTGGATATTGTTGTTTTACATAGTAAAAAATTGATTTTTCGGGAAAAGAAGAATGTAATCTTTCATCACATATAGGACATCTTCTTCCTTCAACCTTAGCTCTAACAGGAGACTTCCATTCATTTCCACATTCAGAGCATTTCCACCACACTTTTTGGTTTGTCCCTGCTCCTACAGAATAAGGTGATACTTTCACATTTTTCTCATAATTCCATTCTTCAAGTACTTTTGGATTTGTAGTAGCTAAATCATTTATTCCTCTAATTATTACTCTATTACTGCAAACAGGGCACCCTGTTTTATTGACGCCTGTTCTATTATTAACAGTTGCCTGCCACTCATGTCCTTTTTCACATTTCCACCACACTTTTTGGCTTGAGTAAGCTCCAATATCTTCAGGCCTTAAATCTATGTTCTTTTCATAATTCCATTCCTTTGCTATATCTGGATATACTGTAGCAAGATCGTTAGTTCCTTTTACACTTTTTCGTCCAGAACAGAAAGGGCAATTTGTCCCCAATTTCGTCCTTGAATTAACTGACGCTTCCCACTCATGACCTTTTTCACACTTCCACCAAACCTTTTTACTTGAACCAATACTGACTTGCGTTGGCAATAGAGAACCGTTTTTTTCATAATTCCATTCAAAAGACAGTTGTGGGTTTTTTGTTGCAAGGTCATTATATCCAATCAACACTAATTTATTGCTACAAATTGGACATCCTCTCCCTTTTGACCTATTATGAGGGCTTGCTTCCCATTCATGACCTTTCTCACACTTCCACCAAATCTTTTTGTTTGACCCAACTGATACTTCAGATGGTAAGAGGATACCATTTTTTTCATAATTCCAATCTCTCAATAAATCTTGCCTATCTGAAACAGTTGTACTCATCTTTTTGTCTCCTTTTGCTCTAGAATATCACTTCAAAACGTTTTGTATATTTTATATATCTCTTTATTTAATAATCTTATATATAAGAAAGCTAAGCAACACTTTCTTTTGCTCAGCTTTTAATATAACTATTTCCTGTTGTAAAAATATAATAGCTTTGTAATGGAGTTTGACTCTCCCTGATGCTCATCATCCCTTGAAAGACGTTCGTACAGCGCTGTTATCTTCTCTTTCATGCTGTCTTTCTCCTCCTTTCCTTCAGCATATAGAAAAGTCCGGAAGCCCTTATTTTATTAGGCTTTCCGGGCTTTTAACCCTGTTGAACCATTGTGCAAAACCTTATCCAATAATGGCTTTGCAAATATTATCCTTAAAATGAGTTCTCTTCGGATGTCCGTTTCAATACCGATTCGCAATATATTTGTATTTAACATAAGACAGCTCTGTTATCAAGGTATCCACGCTCAAATGTGTCAAATGGCGGAAAATTGTATCGTGAAAGCGAAAAAGAGAACACCTTTAGGTGAATATCCAGCAGAACACCTAAAGGTGCTTCTTACACAATGACAGCAAGCGCCTCCGGACTGAAGGGTCCGAAGGCGTTATTTCTGTAAGATCGGTTATTTCTCGGCGTAGCTCCCGAGATGGGCGAGACTGGGCTTGGGGTGGCGCTCCTGTGTCTTCCGGTCCACCGCGATGAGACCGAAGGTCATGGAGAATCCCTTCTGCCACTCGAAGTTGTCCATGAGGCTCCAGTGGCAGTACCCCTTCACCGGGATCCCGTCGTCCACGCATGCCTTCACGCCCTTCAGCGCCGTGTCGATGAACGCCACACGGTCGGTATCATCGGAGGTGGCGACGCCGTTCTCGGTCACGATGAGGTCGCCCGGGAAATCCTTGTGGACC
>JAFWIO010000055.1 GCA_017514785.1 Eubacterium sp.
ATTCCCGCTATTGCCACTCTCTGCTTTTGTCCACCTGACAAATTAAGAGGAGATCTTTTAGCGAACTTTCTCATCTCAACTAAAGTCAAAGAATCATCCACTCTCTTTCTAATCTCATCAGTTGGCACCGCTAGGTTTTCCGGTCCAAAGGCCACATCTTCCTCCACTACTGTAGAAACAATCTGGTCCTCTGGATTTTGGAATACTAATCCCGCAGTTCTTCTCACTGTCAAAATAGTCTCGCTATTTTTTGTATCAATGTCATCTACATACACAGTTCCTGCTGTTGGCATAAACATCGCATTAAGATGTCTAGCAAATGTAGACTTGCCAGATCCATTATGTCCAATGACCGCAACAAAGTCCCCTTCGTTCACATCCAAAGTGACATTATTAACAGCCCTCTGCCTAGAGTGACCCTCGTGATTCTTGTAATCATATATTAAATTTTTTACATTGATAATACTCATATCTTTTCCTGTGTTTTTTGTTTTGTGAAAATACATATACATTCAACGATTCAAGTGGAATGTATATGTATTTTCACAATATACAAAAACAGACAGATAAAAGAAACGATGTTCTTTATCTGTCTGTTTTTTAAAAATTTAATAATTTTATACTAACTCCAATAATACTTCCATCGCTGCGTCACCTTTACGCTGACCAATCTTCACGATTCTAGTATAACCACCATTGCGGTTCTCGTACTTTGGAGCAATCTCGTCGAATAACTTGTTAGTCAAATCAACTTCTTTAGTCTCTCTCTTTGTAGCGCCCTTCTCAGTTACTGGATAAAGAACTTTCATCATTTGACGTCTTGCATGAAGCTTTGATGGTTTGTCTTTCTTGATAGTCTTTGACTCTTCGTCAAATACTGTAACTTTCTTGCCATCTACCACTTCTTTAACTCTCTTGCCATCTTTATCTTTTCTAGCAACTTTGGCTGTTACTTTAACTTCTTCGTAATTGTCTTTCTCTTTTACAGCTAGTGCAATCAAGCCCTCAGTAACCTTACTGACTTCCTTTGCACGGCTCTCAGTTGTGACAATTTTTCCGTTATTTAAAAGACTGGTAACTTGACCTCTTATTAAAGCCTTTCTTTGACTTGAAGTTCTTCCAAGTTTTCTATAACCTGCCATTTTCTTACCTCCTACAAATCAGTAATTACTGATCTTCGCCTGATTTCTTGAATCCAAGACCAAGCTCTTCTAGTTTATTGATAACTTCTTCTAAAGACTTGCGACCAAGGTTTCTAACCTTCATCATTTCGTCTTCAGTCTTGTTAACTAATTCTTCCACAGTATTAATCTGTGCTCTCTTCAAACAGTTGAATGAACGAACTGAAAGTTCTAGTTCATCAATGTTCATTTCTAGTACTTTGTCGCTCTCTTCTTCGTCGTTGTCTGTGATAACTTCCACATCCTTAGCAACGTCAGAAAGATCGATAAGTAAGTTTAAGTGCTCACAAAGAACCTTTGATGCAAGTGAAACTGCTGCATCTGTCTCGATAGTACCGTTTGTGTAAACATCAAGTGTTAACTTATCATAGTCTGTTACTTGACCTACACGAGTGTTCTCTACTGTCATGTTTACTCTCTCAACTGGAGTGTAAATTGAATCAATAGCGATTACACCGATTGGTAGATTATCGTTTTTGTTCTTTTCTGCACTCTTATATCCTCTACCCTTAGTAATAGTTAATTCCATACTAAGCTTACTCTTGCTGCCACCGTTGATAGTAGCAATTACTAGGTCAGGGTTAAGAATTTCAATCTCTGAATCTGCTTCAATATCAGCAGCTGTAACTGTTCTGTTACCAGACACATCAATGTGAGCTACCTTAACATTGTCAGACTCGCTGTGATTGATAATTTCTAGTTGTTTGATGTTAAGAACAATCTCTGTAACATCTTCTTTAACTCCAGGGATTGATGAGAACTCATGAAGTACTCCGTCAATCTTAATTTGGCTTACTGCCGCTCCTGGTAAAGATGAAAGCATAATACGACGAAGCGCATTTCCTAGTGTAGTACCATAACCTCTCTCTAAAGGTTCTACTACAAACTTTCCATATCTTCCATCATCTGATTTTTCAATTGTAATATTTGGTTTTTCAAAATCGAACACTAATTAGCCCCTCCTTTATTTGGAATTGAATTAGCTTATTATGAATTCTATTTAGAATACAACTCGACAATAAGCATCTCATCTACTGGTACATCAATATCTTCTCTTGTTGGTAGAGATTTAATCTCGCCCTTTAGGTTATCCTGGTCTACTTCAACCCAAGCTGGGAATGTTCTTCCACCAGTTACCTCTAAGATATCTTTGTATCTCTGAGAGCCTTTACAATTCTCTTTAATTTCAATTACATCGCCCTCACTTACAATGTAAGATGGGATGTTTACTTGTTTTCCATTAACCATTACATGCTTATGACCGACAATCTGTCTAGCTTCTCTTCTAGTACGTGCAAATCCTAGACGGAAAATAACGTTGTCTAGACGAGACTCTAATAAAATCATAAGATTTTCACCTGTTTTACCAGGTTTCTTCTGGGCTTTCTTAAAATAGTTTCTAAAAGGTTTCTCTAACACGCCATAGATGAATTTAGCTTTCTGCTTTTCTCTAAGCTGAAGACCGTATTCACTCATCTTTCTGTTAGATCTCTTTAAGCTTCTATTTGATTTCTTGTCTATTCCTAAATAAACTGGATCCAAACCAAGTGATCTACATCTTTTAAGAACAGGAACTCTATTTACTGCCATTCTCTATTCCTCCTCATTAGACTCTACGACGCTTTGGTGGACGACATCCGTTGTGTGGTACTGGAGTTACGTCTTTGATAGATGTAACCTGTAGTCCACAAGTAGCTAAAGCACGAATAGCTGCTTCTCTACCTGAACCTGGTCCCTTAACCATAACGTCTACTGATTTTAATCCATGAACTAAAGCTGCCTGTGTAGCTGTCTCTGCTGCCATCTGTGCGGCATAAGGAGTAGATTTCTTTGAACCTCTAAATCCTAAGCCACCAGCACTAGCCCATGATAAAGCGTTTCCTTCAGCGTCAGTCAAAGTAACAATAGTATTGTTAAATGACGCCTGAATATGTGCTTGACCGTGTTCTACATTTTTCTTAACACGTCTTTTTGTCGCTTTTTTTGTAACTTTCTTAGCCATTTTTTAAACTAACCTCCCTTATGGGTTTTACATTACTTCTTCTTATTTGCTACAGTTCTCTTTGGTCCCTTACGAGTACGAGCATTATTCTTAGAATTCTGTCCACGTACTGGAAGACCCTTACGATGACGGATACCTCTATAGCATCCAATCTCCTGTAGTCTCTTGATGTTCATAGCGGTGTCTCTTCTTAAGTCACCCTCTACTACCTGAGATGCCTCAATAACGTCACTGATTTTCTTTACTTCAGCATCAGTCAAATCCTTAACTCTAGTATCTGGATTAACATCTGCTTCAGCTAAGATTCTCTTAGCACTTGAAACACCAATGCCGTAAATATAAGTTAAGCCAATCTCAACTCTTTTGTCTCTAGGTAAATCAACACCTGAAATACGAGCCATGTGTATAACCTCCATATAGTTAAATTTACGTGAAAAACAAATCTGCGTAGCTCGTGCTACACCACCTTAGGTGATATCATCACACGCCTGAAATGTGTACGCGACTTTAGATTCACAGTTTAAAAGTTTCCGGATAAGCTTTCAGCAATTAAGCTTTATCCTTATGTAATAGTAGCTAGATAGCGCTACTGCAGCCGCAAGTTCTTTAGGAAAATATTCCTAAAAACGCACAAATAAGCGAACAATACTATGATCATTCACTCTTGCTTTCAGTCAAAAATAATTTTTATCCCTGACGTTGTTTGTGCTTTGGATTATCGCAAATTACTCTTACGATTCCCTTTCTTTTAATGACTTTGCATTTTTCGCAAATCGGTTTTACTGATGATCTTACTTTCATAGTAACACCCCTTTCTTAAAAAAAGTCCGACTAACATCATATCAAAATCTGCCGGACATTTCAAGCATTTTTTGTAACAGTTTTTGCTTATTTATCACGCCAAATGATACGTCCTTTTGACAAATCATATGGTGACATTTCAATAGTAACTGTGTCGCCTGGCAATATCTTAATGTAGTGCATTCTAAGCTTTCCACTTATGTGCGCTAGCACGATATGGCCATTCTCTAACTCTACTCTAAACATAGCGTTAGGTAGCTTCTCTACTACTTTACCTTCAATCTCAATAACATCTGCTTTTGACATTCTTATCCTCCTAAGTTTTAGAAAAATCTTTTATCTATTCAACTAGTGATAATATTTCTGGTTCACCATCTGTAATCAGGATAGTGTTTTCATAATGGGCTGACATAGAGCCGTCATCTGTCACTATAGTCCAACCGTCATCTAGCTGTGCTATCTCCGGCCTTCCCATATTGATCATTGGCTCGATGGCAAAAGTCATACCCTCGCGTATCTTCATTCCACGTCTCTTCTGTCTGAAGTTTGGAATGGTTGGGTCTTCGTGCATCTCTTGCCCAATGCCGTGTCCTACCAAATCTCTGACCACGCCATAGCCAAAGCTTTCAGCATAATCTCCAATAGCTGCTGAGATGTCAAACAAATGATTTCCATCTCTTGCTTGTTCGATGCCGACAAAGAAACTTTCTTTTGTCACATCAATAAGTTTTTGAACTTCTGGATCAATCTGACCGATTGCAATAGTTCTAGCAGCGTCTGATTGGTAGCCGTGATATATAACTCCCATGTCTAGACTAACGATGTCTCCATCTTTTATAAACTTGTCCTTCTCTGGAAGTCCGTGTACAACCTCGTCATTAATTGAAATACACACTGAGCCTGGAAATCCGTTGTAACCGAGGAAGGATGGTTCACATCCGTAACCCCTAATCAACTTTTCCGCTATCTGGTCTATCTCATATGCACTCATTCCGGCTTTGATTTTGTCTGCCATCTCATTGTGGCAATTTCCCAAAATCTTTCCAGCCTCTCTCATCAACTCAATTTCTCTAGCTGACTTGATTGTTACTGCCATTATTATTCTCCTAAAATCTTAACAACGTTTTCGAATACTACTTCTCTGTCCTGTGTACCATCTACACTGTGAACTAAATCTTTAGCTCCGTAGTAATCCTTAAGTGGCTGTGTCTGCTCATGATAAGTTTTAAGTCTTGCCAAAACTGTATCTGGCTGATCATCTTCTCTCATCATCAAGTGACCACCACACTGGTCGCACTTACCTTCAATCTTTGGTGGCATGTGCTCTAGGTGGAAAATAGCTCCACAGTGTGCACAAGTTCTTCTACCAGCCATTCTTGTGATAATGTGCTCGTCAGGTACATCCACGTCAATAACGTTATCGATAGCCTGACCCTTTGCCTCAAGCGCCTCATCCAAAGCTTCTGCCTGAGGGATTGTACGTGGGAAACCGTCTAGTACGTAACCGTTAGCACAATCTTCTTTTTCAAATCTATCCATAATTAGCTCAAGCACTAACTCGTCAGGAACTAGGTCTCCTGCTTCCATGTATGCTTTTGCTTTGTTTCCAAGTTCAGTTCCGTTTTTAATGTTTTCTCTAAAGATATCTCCTGTTGAAATGTGTGGGATATCATACTTCTCTGCTATTCTCTTTGCCTGAGTACCTTTGCCGGCACCAGGAGCTCCAAGCATAATTATTCTCATTGATTTCTCCTATCTTTCGTCTGCGTCAAAGAACGCAATTTTTCAAACTTTATAGACACAACGAAGATTTTCGTGGGAATTCACGAAAATCTCCATTGAATTATCTATCTTAATTAAAATATTCCCTTAACTGTACTGAAGTTTCTTTCACTAACCATTGACTTAATAGTCTCTAGTGTCTCAAGGATAACACCTACGATAATGATGATTGATGTACCACCAAATCCTAACTGTACTCCTGAAAGACCTGAAGCAAGGATTGGAATTGTAGCTACGATACATAGACCAACTGCTCCAATAAAGATAATGTAGTTAAGAATCTTTGTTAAGTACTGTACTGTTGGTTTACCACTTCTGATACCAGGGATAAATCCACCTCTGTCATTTAAGTTCTTAGCAACTTCTCTTGGGTTGAAAGTAATTGATGTATAGAAGTATGCAAAGAATACAATTAACAAGATGTATACTAAAAATCCAATAGAATATTTCAAGTTAGCTGGATCTAGCCAGTGTGACTGACTTAAGTAGTAAGTCCACTCTTTCTGACCTTTGCCCATAAATGAAGCAATAACTACTGGGAATTGTAGTAGTGATGATGCAAAGATTACAGGAATAACACCCGCTGTGTTAACACGTAGTGGAATGTTAGACTGTTGTGCACCAACCTGTCTTCTACCCTGAACTTTCTGTGACATCTGAACGCCAATCTTTCTGATAGCGCCCTGCAAGATAACTACAAGAACAACTATACCAACCAATACGGCTACGATAATTGCTGCATATAGGAATCTGCTACCAATTGATAAACCTTCAGCAGTTACAAAGTTCTCGAATAACTGCTTAACGTCTGATGGTATACCAGAAATAATATTGATAGTAAGTACTATAGAAATACCATTTCCTACACCATTCTCAGTAATACGTTCACCAATCCACATCAATACTGCTGAACCTGCTGTCATAGCTAGGATACAAGTAATTAATACTGTCCAGTATTGAGCTGTTCCCATTGTGTCTGGATTTCCGAACAAACCTGTGTTCTTAAATCCAAATACCATAGCTGAAGATTCGATTAGAGCCAAACCTACTGTTAAGTAACGAGTAATTTCAGCAATCTTCTTTCTACCTTCTTCTCCGTCTTTCTGAATCTCATCTAACTTTGGAATAGCAATTGTTAACAACTGCATAATGATAGATGATGTGATGTATGGAGTGATGTTCAAAGCGAATATTGACATCTTCTCCAAAGATCCACCAGTAAACATCGAGAAAAAGTTCAATGGGTCTGATGCGGCACCACTCTGAGCTGCATCCTTTGCAGCGTTAGCGCCAAATTGGAATAAACCTTGTAGTTGCTCACCATCGATAAATGGAATTGGAATCTGACATCCAAGTCTTACAACTACTAACATTAATAATGTAAAGAATAATCTTTTTCTTATTTCTTTAATCTTAAAGGCTTTCTTCATGGTTTCTAACATATTAGATCACCTCGCAACTTCCGCCTGCAGCTTCGATCTTTTCTTTAGCGCTAGCGCTGAAAGCATTAACCTTGACTGTAAGCTTCTTAGTCAATTCACCATTGCCAAGAATTTTAACTCCATCTCTAGGATTGCTAACTACTCCTGATTCAACCAATGTCTCTACAGTTACTTCTGCACCATCGTCAAATCTCTCAAGAGCTGAAACATTAATACCTACGATATCCTTAGAATTAATGTTTGTGAATCCTCTCTTTGGAATTCTTCTGTATAATGGCATCTGACCACCTTCAAAGCCAGGTCTTGTACCGCCGCCTGAACGTGCTTTCTGACCCTTATGACCTTTACCGGCTGTCTTACCATTTCCTGAACCATGGCCACGACCACGTCTGAAATTATCACTATGTTTTGAACCATCTGCTGGTTTTAAGTTTGATAAATCCATTGTCGCACCTCCTATTATACTTCTTCTACTTTTACTAAATGTCTGACTCTTTGAATCATTCCTCTAGTTGCATCGTTGTCAGGCATTTCTACTGTCTTGTGAAGCTTGTTTAGTCCCATAGCTTCAACAGTTTTTCTGTTCTTTGGAACTGCTCCAATTGTTGATTTTACTAAAGTAATTTTTAATTTCTTATCTGCCATCTCTAATTACCTCCTTAGCCCAAAATCTCTTCAACAGTCTTACCGCGAAGTGAAGCTACTTCTTCTGGAGTCTTAAGTGCAGCTAATCCTTCAATTGTAGCAAGAACTACGTTCTGCTTGTTATTTGATCCAAGTGACTTTGAACGGATGTTACTAATACCAGCAAGCTCTAGCACTGAACGTGCAGGACCTCCGGCGATAACTCCAGTACCTTCAGGTGCCTTCTTAAGAAGTACCTGTGCACCAGTATATTTTCCGATAATGTCATATGGAATACTCTTGTTCTCATCGATTGGTACAGTGATAAGGCTCTTCATAGCATCTTCCTTACCCTTGCGGATAGCTTCTGGAATTTCAGTTGCTTTTCCTAAGCCTGCACCAACGTGTCCGTTTTTGTCGCCCACTACTACTAAAGCTGCGAAACGCATGTTACGTCCACCCTTTACTACCTTAGTAACACGTTTAATGGCAACGACTGTTTCTTCTAATTCTAACTGACTTGCATCAATCATTTCACGTCTCATGTGTTACCTCCTAACTAAAATTCCAGACCAGCTTCACGAGCTGCATCTGCTAATGCCTTAACTTTACCTTGATATATGAAGCCGCCTCTATCGAAAACTACTTCCTTAATACCTTTTTCAGTCGCTCTCTCGGCAATAACCTTACCTACGTATGCTGCTGCATCAACGTTATTTGTCTTTTCAACTTCTTTAGCAATATCTGCTTCGTTTGTAGAAGCTGCTACCAAAGTCTTTGCAACAGTATCGTCGATAATCTGAGCATAGATATGATTATTGCTTCTGAAAACTGCTAGACGTGGACACTCTGGTGTACCACTAAACTTATTGCGCATTCTGCTATGTTTCTTAGCACGAACTTCGCTTCTTGATTTCTTCTTAATCATTTTCTACACTCCTTTATTATTCTGCTGCTGCAGTCTTACCAGCTTTACCGTCTTTACGTCTGATGTACTCATCTTCGTACTTGATACCTTTGCCCTTATATGGCTCAGGAAGTCTCTTAGTTCTGATTTCAGCTGCGTATTGACCAACTTTTTCTTTATCTATACCAGAAACAATAATCTTGTTCTGATCTTCCACCTGTACGTCGATACCTTCTGGATCTTCCATCTCAACTGGATGTGAGTAACCAAGTGAAAGTACTAACTTCTTACCTTGTTTCTGAGCTCTGTAACCAACACCGTTAATTTCTAGAGTCTTACTGTAACCTTCTGTCACACCAATAACCATATTGTTGATTAGTGATCTTGTAAGTCCGTGTAGGGCTCTGTTCTTCTTAAGGTCGTTTGGTCTCTCAACGATTATTTCTTCGCCTTCTTGTTTAATGTCCATAACCTCTGGGAGAGTTCTAACAAGTTCACCCTTAGGTCCTTTGACAGTCACCGTATTATTTTCTGCTATATCCACAGTTACACCTGATGGGATAGCGATAGGCATTTTACCAATTCGTGACATTTCGCCTTACCTCCTTAAAATATTGTGTATACTTTGCCTTCGGCAAAGTAAGATTTTCTTCGCTAGTTCTTACCATACAAAAGCAAGTACTTCTCCACCTACTTTTTCTTTTCTAGCTTCTTTGTCTGTAATCACACCTTTGTTTGTAGATATGATAGCAACACCAAGTCCACCAAGAACCTTTGGTAGATTATCTTTACCAGCGTAAACTCTTAGACCTGGCTTAGAAATCTTCTTAAGTCCTGTTATAACTTTTTCATTTCTATCTTTACCATACTTTAATGTGATTCTGATGTTTTTGAAGTTTCCTTCTTCTACCACTTCAAAACCTTCGATGTATCCTTCTTTATCTAAAATTTCAGCAATAGCTACTTTTATCTTTGATGCAGGAACATCTACTGTATCGTGCTTTGCAGTATTTGCATTACGAATTCTTGTAAGCATATCTGCAACTGGATCACTCATAGTCATAATTAATTTCCTCCTTCAAATTTTCTCTTACCAGCTTGCTTTCTTAACGCCTGGTATCTGTCCCTTGTAAGCTAATTCACGGAAGCAAATTCTGCAGATTCCGTATTTTCTTAAATAGCCGTGAGGACGTCCACAAATTCGGCATCTATTGTAAGCCTGTGTTGAGAATTTAGCTTTCTTTTGCTGTTTTTGCTTCATAGCAGTTCTAGCCATGGGTTTACCTCCTAATTATTTGCGAATGGCATATTAAACTGTGCCAATAATTCACGTGCTTCTTCATCTGTGTTAGCTGTAGTAACAATAATAATGTCCATACCTCTAACCTTATCTACCTTATCGTACTCGATTTCAGGGAAAATGATTTGCTCTTTAATTCCAAGTGCATAATTTCCTCTTCCGTCAAATGCGTTTGGATTAACTCCTCTAAAGTCACGTACACGAGGAAGTGCTAGGTTTACAAGTCTATCTAAAAACTCGTACATCTTGTCTCCTCTTAGTGTAACTTTACATCCAATAGGCTGACCTTCTCTTAATTTAAAGTTAGCAACTGAATGCTTAGCCTTAGCGATAACAGCCTTCTGACCTGTGATAGCCTCCATGTCTGCTACAGCGCTTTCTAGAATCTTAGCATTCTCTTTAGCTTCGCCCACGCCCATATTTACAACAATCTTTTCGATCTTAGGGATTTCCATTTCGTTTTTGTATTCAAACTTCTTCTGCATTTCACCCCTAATTTCGTTTAGGTATGTATCTTTTAATCTACTCAACGTTTGGACCTCCCTTCATTAATCTAGTTCTTCGCCAGTCTTCTTAGCGATACGAACTTTCTTTCCATCTTTTCCGTCTTTATATCCTACTCTTGTAACTTGTCCCTTGATAGAGATCATTACGTTTGAAGCATCGATATAATCTTCCTGTGTAACGATACCACCGTTTTGGTTTTCAGCGTTTGGCTTCATGTGCTTTGTACGCATAGCCACGCCTTCTACCTTAACTCTGTTACCATCCACATCTACTGAAAGAACTTTACCTTCAGTACCTTTATACTTTCCAGCGATTACTTTAACTTCATCGCCTTTTCTTATCTTCATCTTTGACATCTCACTACCTCCTATAATACCTCAGGTGCAAGTGAAACTATTCTCATGAAAGATTTCTCTCTCAATTCTCTTGCAACTGGTCCAAAGATACGAGTTCCTCTTGGAGTCATATCTTCTCTTATTATTACAGCAGCGTTTTCGTCAAATTTGATGTATGAACCATCATTACGACGAGCGCCTTTAACAGTACGAACTACTACGGCTCTAACGATGTCACCCTTCTTTACTTCACCACCTGGTGTAGCATCTTTAACAGTGGCAACGATAATATCACCGATATTAGCATATCTTCTAGTAGATCCGCCCAACACTCTGATTGTAAGTAATTCTTTAGCACCTGTATTATCAGCTACTTTAAGTCTACTTTCCTGTTGAATCATGCTGTATTCCTCCTTCTTTTTCCAAATGAAAGCTTATTTAGCCTTCTCAATAATTTCAACAAGTCTCCATCTCTTATCCTTCGACAAAGGTCTTGTCTCCATAACTTTTACTGTATCACCGATACCGCACTGGTTTTCTTCATCGTGAGCTTTTAACTTATAAGTTCTTTTCACGATCTTGTTGTACAAAGGATGCTTTACATGATCCTCGATAGCAACTGTGATAGTTTTGTCCATCTTGTCACTAGTAACTTTACCTGTACGTGTTTTTCTTAAATTTCTTTCCACAACAATTCTCCTTTCCTACAAACTCTTACGCGTTTTCTTTCTCAACGATAACAGTTTGAATTCTGGCAATGTTTCTTCTTACATCTTTAATTCTGCTTGTGTTATCTAGCTGATTTGTTGCGTTCTGGAATCTTAAATTAAATAATTCCTTCTTAGCAGCTACCAATTCATCTTGAAGTTCTGTAGCTGATTTTCTCTTTAAATCTTCTACATATTGCTTACTTTTCACTGTCATCACCGCCTTCTAGTTCCTCGCGTGACACAACCTTACACTTGAGTGGTAGTTTGTGAACAGCAAGTCTTAGAGCCTCTCTAGCGTCCTCTTCATTTTCAATGTCGATTTCGAAAAGTACTCTACCTGGTTTAACAACTGCTACCCAGTACTCTACTGCACCTTTACCTTTACCCATACGTGTTTCAGCAGGATGTGCTGTAACAGGTTTGTCTGGGAAAATTTTGATCCAAACTTGGCCACCACGCTTTACGTAACGAGTCATAGCTACACGGGCTGCCTCTATCTGGTTTGACTTAATCCATGCAGGCTCCATAGCTACGATACCATACTTACCATTAGTAATCTTGTTACCTCTTGTAGCCTTACCTCTCATAGATCCTCTAAACTGTTTTCTATGTTTAACTCTTTTAGGCATTAACATTATTTCTTACCTCCTTCTTTAGTTGGAAGTACTTCGCCGTTATAAATCCAAACCTTTACACCTACTTTACCGTAAGTTGTATCAGCCTCAGCGAATCCAAATTCAATGTCAGCACGAAGTGTCTGTAGTGGGATTGTTCCCTCGCTGTAGAACTCTGTACGAGCCATATCAGCACCACCTAGACGTCCTGATACTGATGTCTTGATACCAAGTGCACCAGCTTTAAGTGATCTAGACATACAAGACTTCATAGCTCTTCTGAATGAGATACGGTTCTCTAGCTGCTGAGCAATGTTCTCTGCTACTAGCTGTGCATCCTTATCAGGTCTCTTAACGTCTTTTACGTCCATGAATAACTTCTTATCAGTCATCTTCTGAACTTCTGCTTTAATCTTTTCTATCTCAGCGCCACCTTTACCGATAACAAGACCAGGCTTAGCTGTATAAATGTTTACTCTTACACGGTCAGTTGATCTCTCGATTTCAATCTTTGAGATGCCTGTTCCGTAAAGTTTGTTCTTAAGGAATTTTCTAATTTCGTAGTCTTCAACTAGGTTATCAGCGAAATCTTTCTCTGCATACCATTTTGAATCCCAGTCTTTGATAATTCCGACTCTTAATCCGTGTGGATTAACTTTCTGTCCCATGCTTTGCCTCCCTTCTTATCTTTCGTCAAGCACGATTGTGATGTGGCTGTTTCTCTTTAAGATTCTGTAAGCCCTACCCTGTGCTCTTGGTTTAATACGCTTCATTGTAGGTGCTGCACTAGCGTAGCACTCTGCAATGTATAATTTACTAGTGTCCATGTTGTTGTTATTTTCAGCATTTGCTATAGCTGAGTTTAACAACTTCAAAATTACTTTTGATGCTTTTCTTGGGTTGTATGTGAGAATACCTTGTGCAGTCTCTACATCTTTACCTCTGATAGCATCGAGTACGAAACATGCCTTTTGAGTACTAATTCTTGCAAAAGAAAGTTTTGCTGAAGGTCTAGTATCTTTTTCGGCGTTTCTTTTTCTCTTTATTTCAGATCTATGTCCTTTTGCCATAGACTTGGCCTCCTTTCAAAATACAAATTATTCTGCTTTGCTTTCGTTCTTATTGTGTCCTCTAAATGTTCTAGTAGGAACAAACTCACCAAGTTTGTTACCAACCATATCCTCTGTAATATATACAGGAACATGTTTTCTACCATCATGGACAGCAATTGTATGTCCAACCATCTGTGGGTAAATTGTTGAACGTCTTGACCAAGTCTTGATAACTGACTTTTCGCCAGATTCGTTCATAGCTTCAATCTTCTTTAATAAGCTCTCATCCGCAAATGGGCCTTTTTTTAATGATCTTGACATTAGTTCCTACCTCCTTATTTCATATTGCTTCCGTCACGTCTTCTAATAATCATCTTG
The DNA here is from genome assembly GCA_017514785.1 of Eubacterium sp. Lineage (GTDB taxonomy): Bacteria > Bacillota > Clostridia > Lachnospirales > Lachnospiraceae > Eubacterium_G. The sequence goes on from JAFWIO010000055.1 coordinate 13,636, forward strand.
TTAGACTTCTTATTCTTCTTACGAGTCTTCAAACCAAGTGCTGGTTTACCCCATGGAGTACATGGACCTGGACGACCGATTGGTGCACGTCCTTCACCACCACCGTGAGGGTGATCATTAGGGTTCATAACAGAACCACGAACGGTAGGTCTAATACCCATATTACGCTTACGTCCTGCTTTACCAATGTTAACAAGACCGTGCTCGATATTTCCTACTGTACCAACTGTTGCTCTACATATTACAGGAACCAATCTCATCTCGCCTGATGGAAGTCTAAGTGTTGCATATTTGCCTTCCTTAGCCATAAGCTGTGCTGTACCACCTGCTGAACGAACTAACTGTCCACCCTTACCTGGGTATAGCTCGATGTTGTGGATCTCTGTACCGACAGGAATCTCTGAAAGTGGTAAGCAGTTTCCTACTTTCACTTCAGCGCTCATCCCGCTCATTACTTTATCTCCTACCTTAAGTCCTTCTGGAGCTAGGATGTATGCCTTCTCACCATCAGCGTAGCAAATAAGTGCAATGTTTGCTGTACGGTTTGGATCATACTCGATGCTCACTACTCTAGCAGGGATATCATCTTTTGTGTTTCTCTTGAAATCAATAATTCTGTATTTTCTTCTAGAACCACCACCGTGATGTCTTACAGTGATTTTACCTTGGTTGTTACGACCAGCGTTCTTCTTCAAAGAGTTAGTAAGTGACTTCTCTGGAGTGTCTTTAGTGATCTCTTTGTTGTCTAGCTGAGTCATAGCTCTTCTAGAAGGTGTATATGGGTTAAATGTTTTAATTCCCATTGTAATTCTCCTTTCAATCCATTTATTATCACGCTTGTGTTGCGTATAGTTTGTGCAATAATTTTAAGTTTCTTCTATATAAGAGTTAATCTTATAGTCCTGCGAAGATCTCGATATCTGCACTGTCCTCTGTTAACTGAACGATAGCTTTCTTTCTAGCTGCTGTCTTACCTGTTGTGTAACCACGTCTTCTGTTCTTTCCAGCTAAGTTCATAGTGTTAACTTTTTCTACCTTTGCACCTTCAAACATTCTCTCTACTGCGTCCTTAACCTGAACCTTAGTAGCTTCTGGGTGCACATAGAATGTATACTTTTTCTCTGCCATTGCGTTCATACTCTTCTCTGTAATTACAGGTTCGAATATAACGTCATAATATTTAATATCTGCCATTATGCGTACACCTCCTCTATAGTCTTAACAGCATCCTGTGTAACTATAACTGTGTCATACTTTAGAATGTCATATACGTTAATAGTCTGTGTGCTTGCTGTCTTTACTGTAGGAATGTTTGCTGCTGACTTAACTACGTTTGTGTCATTGTCATTTAAAACAACTAATGCTTTATCAGCCTCTAAGTTCTTTAGCACCTGCGCAAATTCCTTTGTCTTTGGCGCGTCAAACTTTAATTCGTCTAATACAATAAACTTTCCTTCTTCCACTCTTGATGTCAATACTGACTTAAGAGCGATTCTCTTTTCTTTCTTATTCATTTTCTTTGAATAATCTCTTGGTGTTGGAGCAAATACTACTCCACCGCCTGTCCACTGAGGAGCTCTGATAGAACCCTGTCTAGCATGACCAGTTCCCTTTTGTCTCCAAGGCTTTCTGCCTCCGCCTCTGACTTCTGAACGAGTCTTGGCTTTCTGTGTACCTTGACGGTTATTTGCGAGCTGTGCAACTACTGCCTGATGTACAAGGTGTTCATTAATCTCAACACCGAAGATAGCATCATTAAGCTTCATCTTTCCAACTTCGCTTCCTTCCATATTTAAAACAGATACTTCTGCCATCTGAATGTCCTCCTTTCAAAAATCCTTAAGCTTTAACAGTTTCCTTAATAGTAACTAACGCTTTCTTTGGTCCTGGTACAGCACCCTTAACTAATAGTAAGTCTCTGCTTGGGTCAACCTTTACAACTAGTAGGTTCTGTGTAGTAACTTTCTTACCACCCATGTGACCAGGCATCTTCTTACCCTTGAACACTCTACCTGGAGATGAACAAGAACCGTTTGAACCAGCATGTCTGTGGTATTTAGAACCGTGAGTCATAGGTCCACGTGACTGTCCATGTCTCTTAATAGCGCCCTGGAAACCTTTTCCTTTTGCGATTGCTGTAGCATCAATCTTGTCGCCTTCTTCGAAGATGTCAACAGTGATCTCGTCTGCTACGTTGTAATCTCCTTCTAGTTTCAACTCTCTTACATATCTCTTGTAAGAAACTTTAGCCTTATCAAACATTCCCTTAACTGGCTTGTTGATAAGCTTTTCTCTGATGTCCTCAAATCCAACTTGAAGAGCGTCATATCCGTCGTTCTCTACTGTCTTAACCTGTGTTACTACACAAGGGCCAGCCTGAAGAACTGTAACTGGGATTAGTTCGCCGTTCTCGCCAAAGATCTGAGTCATTCCGACTTTCTTAGCTAAAATAGCTTTCTTCATATTAACCTACCTCCTGTTAATTTACAGCGGATCGATTTCTCGATCATTCCATTGATTAATAAGATGATAATTCTAAAAATCACCTTATGTTGTGACTCGCTTCTTTATATAGAAGAAACTAATCACGGAAATTAAGATGATTTATTTTTCTTTCATCTTAATGTCGATATAAACACCTGCTGGCATCTCTAGTCTTGAAAGACTATCAACAGCCTTCTGTGTAGGCATGTTTATATCAATGAGTCTCTTGTGAGTTCTCTGTTCAAACTGCTCTCTTGAGTCTTTGTACATGTGTACAGCTCTAAGAATAGTAACAACCTCTTTCTTAGTAGGTAGTGGAATTGGTCCGCTAACCTCTGAGCCTGCTTTCTTTGCAGTTTCAACAATTTTCTTTGCTGATTGATCTACTAATTTGTGATCATAAGCCTTAAGTGTAATTCTCATTACTTGTGCCATAAAAAAAGTCGCCTCCTTTTCGTACTATTTAGCACGACAAGCGGTGACCGTACAACCTATCCGTGTGTGTCATAATAATATACATACAACTTTCACACGTTGTATCCACATCTTCTGGTGGACTCTGTGTCTGTACAGTGACTTGTCGTCAGTTTCCTAACATGACATTCGCTCCGCGTAAAAACCTACGTTATTTTGTACGTTTGTTACTGCTCTATAACGTAGCAACCTCACGCATCCACGCTATCAATGTCACAGCAAGGAAAAGTATACAACAAAAACAATACTAATGCAAGTGTTTTTTTACACAAAAAAAGAGGTATATCTTGCGATATACCTCTTTTTTCGATCAGTTAGAATTATTTAATTCTAATCTTGATCTTCTTCCACTTAGTAGCTTTGTAGTTTCCGTTAGCATAAGCTTTAACTTTAACTTTGTAAGTACCTTTCTTTGTACCCTTGCGGATAGTTACTTTACCCTTCTTAGATACTTTAAGTTTCTTTGAAACTCTCTTGTACTTAATCTTACCAGTACCAGTGGACTTAACCTTAAGCTTAATCTTTACTTTTTTCTTTTTAACTTTTTTGTACTTAACTTTGCGCTTTTTAGTATTCTTAAGCTTTTGTTTAGCTTTCTTCATAGTAACTGTTACTTTTTTAGCAACTGTACCTTCGTAATGGCCAATACCAATAACCTGTGTAGTAACAATGTACTTACCAGCGTTAGTGATCTTAGCAACTACTACTAAGTAATCAGTTCCTTCTTTTAAAGTCTTGCCATCAACGACAACTTTAACTGCTGTAGGAACCTGCGCTGTCTTATTATAAGTAAGCGCCTTAGCTGTAACAGTAACCATTGAATCAGTTAATTTTTTCTTTGCTGGACTCTGTGTAGCTGCGCCAACTGTGATAGATGATGCAACCATTGTCATGACTATTAGAGTCGCAAGAATTTTCTTAACTCTGCTCATTGGTTTGTTCCTCCTTTAAAAATACATATGTATTAGTAAAACTAATCTTCATTAGTTTAACATACCACAACACCATTTACAATAGTTTTGCCCTTTTTTTCGTCATATTTTAAGGTCTATATTTTTTCTAAACGTATCCATTTTTTATATGCGTTTTTCTTGGTAAAAATGGGCATCTTAGCGCATTTGCTCGCCTTTAATCTTCCTCTTAATTCTACCTAAAAGGTTTCTGCATTTTCGATACATAAACCTTATAGGAAATGAGTAATGCATCACCCTAACATAGAGTTTATACTTAAACCCGTTCATATTGACTGGCTTAGCATCTGCCCCCTTAATCTTACTTACATCCTTTGGATTTCTGTAAAACTCCTCCAGTTTGCCGATAACCATATCATCCGTCACATACTCTTTGTTAATACAGTTATCTCCTCTTATTATATAAGCATCTGGCAAAACCTTAATTACTCTATGCAATACATATCTCTCATTATCTTTATATAGCGGCACATCGTACTTCTTAAGTCTTCCTTCTACCGGCTTAATAACAATAGTATCCCTTCTATGTCTAAGCATAGGATACATACTTACGCCACATGTACTACCTGCATAGAACACCTGATCTTCTAAAACATCTTCAATTTTAGCATTACCTTCAAATTGATTCATAATCAAAACCTGTCCTGCAATCTCTAGTAAACTTTCTCCACGCTCTTTAATTAATCTATGATAAATCCTTTGTCCTTCATGTCTGCAATAAACTTACTCACGCTATCTTTTGCTCTTTCTTTATCCACATCGTAGTCTTCTACTATCTGATCTATAATCTCTTCTTCTGACTTTCCAGCTGCCACACCTTCCCAGATGTCCTTTCCAGTGTCGTTTAGTTTAATCATCCCAGAAAAACTTTCGCTAGCTTCGCCCGTAGCCACTACTACGCACTGTCCCATTATATCTCTTACTACAAAACCGTCTTTAATCTTCATTCTTACTATTCTCCCAATCTTCTCCAGTCAACTGTTCAAAACTACACTTAGCAGCATCTTCCGAAATATCGCATTTCAACTTATAAAACGGAACTGCCTCTGCCATCTTCTTAAACAGGTCAACCACCTTAATCAAATAGTCCGGCTCATCCGCCAAATAAAGTTGACTCATAAACAGCTCGATGTTCTCGCCCGGATGAATGCTCTCGATAGAGTTTGACTCTGCTCTCTCTACCACGCACACCCCCGCCAAAGGAGCGCTAGTGTTAATCTGCCATCCTTCTTTGCCGCACCATGGTGCTCCGTGCACATACACTTTTCCCTCTTCAAAGGAAACCTCAGGCTTATCTCCGTTTATAACACTTACCTTATCTCCTAGGAACCTCTTCCACAAAGAAATGTGTGTGGACTTTCCAGTTCCACTAGGCGCCGTAAAGATATAAGCCTTTCCTTCGTATTCGATAGTTGCTCCGTGCATTAGAAGCATACCGTGGTTTGGAAGATCTGTCGCAATCTTTTCCATGATACAACAAAACTCGATGTATCCTGGATCCTTGCTAGGCAAATCCTCTTTAGTCCATCTATTAAAAACTTCATCAGTATAAGAAACCTGATAAACATTATCAGATTTCTTATCTTCATCAATAATATACTCGCTAAACTTTTTCTCAAGATATGAGTATTTATATTCTATTTCATACTGGATGCCAGCAATCTGGCATAACATCTTTTTATTATCCATCGATTAGTGGTCCAAATCCTGGTTCATCATCTTTGTCTTTCACGTCAAAGTTTCCACCTTTGTCGCTTTTTTTGTCACCCTTTTTACTGTCACCTTTTTTGCTACTACCTTTTTTGCTGTCACTCTTCTTTGAGCTCTTACTTGATTTGCCGTTCTTTGATGACTTGCCGTCCTTAGATGATTTATTATTATCTTTATCGTTTACCAAATCGTTAACATCATCGCCATTGCTCTTGTCAGCATTGTCCACGTTAACATCTGATTTCTTTCCCTTTATTACTTTTCCGTTTTTATCAGTCTGAGCAGGAGCGTCTTCATTCACGCTAGTAATCACATTACCGTTCGCATCTGTCACTTCTGTTTTCTTTTCATTATTACATCCACAGCCTGCAGTTGAAAACACTAAAACAACAGTAGACACAGCTACTATCATTACTCTAATCCTACTAATCTTCTTTTTATCCATAACTAAAACCTCTCAATCAATTATAATCTACTACAATAGATTGATAAAAAATCAAGCACCACATACGAATATGTGATGCTTGTTTATAATCTTATATCTAGTCTGTAATTAGTTATTGCCAGTCAAATCGCCAATATCATCTCCGTCGCCGTTATCATAATTATCCAACTCACCACTATCTTTAAGTGTAGTGATAGAAGCGTTAATTAGAAGAATCTCAGCTTCAGGATCTTTATAAAACTTTTTCATAACTATCTCTCCTTCTTTGCAATATAGTTATCTCAAACATCATAACTATAATAGCATACGTTTATTTTTATTTCAACCATCGATTAGAGGGCCAAAACCTCCACCCGGTTGAGTTTCATCATCGCCACTCTGAACATTCCAACCACTTTTCATATTATCTATGAAATACATTTCCATTGTAGGGTCTTCATATTCTTTCATAACGATTCCTCCGTAACCGAGTAATATTTCTTATATAGAACTATAACTCATGAGTATGATTTAATTTTGTGGGTATACACCCGAAGTTCCTTCCACTGTAGTTCCATCTAATGTTACATAGAATGGTGTTACATTCCATGTTGAGCTTATATCTTTATCCATTCCTCTTACAGTGTATGTAAAGAAGTAAGTTGAATCATCACTAAATACTGTAGGTAGAACTGGTTGTCCGTCGGCATTAATCTTTGTATATAATTTCTCAACAGACTTTGTCTTTTCTGTGATTGTAGCGTCTCCATAAGTTCCTGTGAACTTAAATCCTACTGACTGATAATCCATTGAATCCAAACTACTTAGGAAACGAACTGCTGTTCCATCCGTAGCTGTCTGGAATTTTGTTCCAAGAACTTTTTCGTCGATAAACTTAGCATAAGCATATCCTGTTGTTTCTGTATATGCTGTAGTAAATCCTGCATCTTCAAAGAATCCTGCAAATATTTTTCCTTCTTTTTCTGGATATGTACCGTGAGCCTTATACTCAGTTACATCTACCATTGGTGAATTAATATTTTTGAATATTAAGTCGTGTTTTGTTGTAGTAGCTGGTGCATAATAAATTTCTACATTTACAATTGGTTTAGCTAATGTTGATCCGTAGAATAACAATCCAGCTCCCATACAATAGAATGTGTCATTATCACCCTGAGCAACATTAGTTTCTACACCATCAATTACAACCTTAGTTGGTGCTCCCATTCCATCAGGATTAAGAACATAAACACCTGCTTCTTTTTGACCTGACCAACCTGGATCTTGATAACTTATAACTTTTGTATCAGTAGCACTCCAGTATTGTAAATCATTGCTTCCTGCAACGTTTGCCCAATGGTCTGCCTCTGTAGTTGGTTCTTCAGTAGTTGTTTCTGTTTGAGACTCAGTTTCTCCAGTAGGAGCCTCTGTTGTTTCTTCTGTTGGATCTTCTGAGCCATTTTCATTCTTAATTTGGATATATGAAGTACCAAGACCTTGAGTAATAGTTACTTCATTTATCTTCTTTGTCATTGCTGATAAGTAAACTACAAAACCAGCGCCGTCTATAGCAGCAACACCTTCTGTATTTCCGTTTACATCAACCTTTGAAATGCCTGCAGGAACTGTAATATATACACCATCTTCTGCAGCCCAACCTGGTTTCTGAATGTTTACAACACTACTAATATTTTGCTTTGTATTATTATTGTAATACCACTGTGTTCCGCCGTTAGGAATTGATTTCCATGGACTAGCTGTAGTAGGTTCTGTTGTAGGTGCACTAGGGTCTACTGTAGTAGTAGGTCCTTCTTCACCATCTTCAAAGTAAACATAGCATGTAGTTGATCCACCTGCCCATGATACTGTAAACTCTGTTACCTTTTGAGTGAAGTTAGATAAATAAATACATGCTCCAGCTCCCTGAACTGCATAACCAGCAAGATCCATCTGGATATCAGCAGCTGGGAAACCTATGTAAATACCGTCTTCTTCAGAAAAACCTGGATGCTGAATATTTACAGCTTGTGTTCCATTTTCTGCATAAAACTTATACTTATTAGTATAAGTTCCACCGCCTGCGCCATCGCCCAAGTAGTCGATAGTACTCCAATCTGGTGCATCAGCTTTAGTGTCAGCAGATGGAACAAATACAAGTCCCGCAACTACCATTGCTATAGAGCAAGCAACCGCAATAATCTGCTTTGAAAATCTTGATAATTTCATTTTAAGTTTCCTCCTTAATATGTGTAGAAATCCATATAATTACAGTTTCTCAAACTAATTACTATTTTAGTAAAAAACAAGTGTATATTAAAGTGTTTTTTTTGGAAAGGGTGTCTTAATTTTACTCTATATTCTGCATTATCAATATTGTATCAACATACCATCATATTTGCGAAAACACTTCGAAAACCTAACACCTGTTTCTTCTATATAAAAAGACCGGTGCGCTAGCACCGATCTTTCTTCTATATAATATAGTTCAATTTATTCCGGGACTACGTCAAAGGTAGCAGTCTTTCCTGTCACTTTAGTGCCGTCTGCCGTCACATAGAATGGTGTTACATTCCAATTAGATGGAGTCGTTCCGTCCATATTTCTAATTGTGTATGTGACAAAGTATGCTGAATCATTGTTATCGAAAGCTGTGTTTGGTCTGATTGTCACGCCGTCAGCCGTAATCCTTCGATAAACAGTTTCAATGCTCTTCGACTTGGAATCAATAGTACTTTCCCCATACGTTCCGGAGAAATCAAAGCCTGCCGATTCAAAATCTTGTAGTCTTCTACTAATAGTACTTACAAAGCGAATAGCAGTATTATCTTCCTTCTTCTGCATCTTAACCGTCAACGCTTTCTCGTCAATAAACTTAGGGTATGCATATCCATCCTCGTCCATATATGATTCAGTAAGTGTTTCGTCTGTAAACCAACCGGCAAAGATTTTGCCTTCCATGGTTGGATATTGCCAAGGCCAAACCCACTTGTAGTCTCTTATGTTATAGTAGCCTTCTGCTTTTTCGCCGAAGACGGCTATTTCTAATGGTTGAATTCCATCGCGCTCTGAATTTTCACTCCATTCTTCAACCTCAATCTTTATATATCTCGCCTTAACATTAAGGTCCTTGGTTACTGCAGATACAGCCTTGTTATCCCACAAACCTCTAACTGAAGCTACGGGTTCGTCTCCGTACCAATCTGGTATTCTGCCTGCGTAAATATCGTAGTCAACGGCGTTGGCGTTGGACCAGCAAACCATTACATCTTCTATGTTGTAGTAGTCCTTCAAATCTATTGCAAACCATGAGTTATCAGTTGGTTTGTTCGCTCTCCATCCCGTGTTAAGATTTCCATCGCAAAATCTTCTCGCTTGTCCTTCATTATTATAACGTGCAACAATAGGTGTTTTCTTGTAGGCAAGGTTTTCTGTTGTATTAACTTTGTTTAAGTAATCCACTATTCCGACATAATTGGAATCGTCATAAACAGCCATCTCACGCAATGAGTAGCCTTCCGGCAAATGACTTTCTGTCATTTCTATTTTAATGTACCTAGTGCTAATTGATTCACCAAGCACTATCATGTCTCTTCTGTTGTCATAGAATGAATCGTTATCAACTGTAGCCACCGGCTGGAATTCATTACCATAAGTAGAAACCATTACTGTGTATGCTTTAGCAGTATTATCTTCTGCCCATCTACAATCAATTTCTTTAACTGTCTTTACTTCACCCAAGTCCACAGTAATCCACTGTGTATCATCTCCACTGGCATTCCAAATAGTATTTGGATCAGCATCTATAACATATGATGCATCATCCGCCGAAGCTGCAGCTGTCACTCCTTCTACGGTTGCGCCTTGTTGTGTAACTAGGTTTACGCCATTATCATTTGAATCCGGAAACTCCTCGTAATATGAAACATAACTGTATTTGTAATTATTAGGATTCACCTCTGGCTCTGTAGTTGGCTCTTCAGTAGGTGCTTCAGTTGGAGCCTCTGTTGGTGCTTCTGTGGTCTCCTCTGTTGGAGGAACTGCTGTAGTGACATTCTCTTCATATTTTGTGTAGTAGTAAGCGCCATCTGACACCTGAACATATCTCTTAGGGCTCTCGTAATACTGCGCAGGTGTATCATCCGTTAGCACTTTGTATTGTATCGAAAACTGAACATCTCCATCTAATTTGAATCTGAAAACATTGGTGAACTGATCCTTCTGTTCGAAAGCATTCTCATGATTCATGACAGAGTCCGTAACATCAATCCAATAGCTTCCGCTCTTCTTTTCCATGGATGTAACGTTATCAAGAGTACTACCATTAATTCCAACGACCTCTAGCATTTCCTTTCCGTCGTGCAACTGGCCATTTTCACCATCAATATGTACATCTGTCTTTATGTATAAGTAGCCGCCTGATAATTCGCCACTATTATTAAGCTGACTTCCAACGGCATAGCTACCATTCTCCTGCGCCAAATACAATGCTGCCGCTCCCGGAATGTCTGCACCACCCGGATTCCAAATATCACCATAACTAGGCACAATAAAAACAGCGACTAATGCCATGATAGTTATCATTGTTATTAATCGTTTTTTCATCTCCGACCTCCTCGTCTACCTATAATTATATAACAACACAAAAAAGACTGCCACATTTTTGTGGCAGCCTTTTTATCTTTCTATGTTGCTATCACAACATTACCTTTATTAGTCTTGTGGGTATACACCCGAAGTTCCTTCCACTGTAGTTCCATCTAATGTTACGTAGAATGGTGTTACATTCCAATCTGAATTTGTATCAGGATCCATTCCTCTTACAGTGTATGTGAAGAAGTAAGTTGAATCATCACTAAATTCTGTAGGGAAAACATCTTTTCCGCCGGCATTAATCTTTGTATATAATTTCTCAACAGACTTTGTCTTTTCTGTGATTACAGCATCTCCATAATGTCCTGTGAACTTAAATCCTGCTGACTGATAATCCATTGAATCCAAACTACTTAGGAAACGAACCGCTGTTCCATCAAGAGCTTCCTGGAACTTTGTTCCAAGAACATCTTCGTCAATGAATTTAGCATAAGCATATCCTGTTGTTTCCATATAAGGTGTTGTGCATGCTGAATCCTCGAACCATCCTGCAAAGATCTTTCCAGCCTTTGTTGGAGCTGTAGCAGGTGTAGTTGCCTTGTATGGTGTTACATCCATATATTCTGGAAGTTCCTGTCCATCATATACAGCCATTTCGAAAATTGAGTGGCCCCAGTTAGTTGTTCTAGCTGTATCATAAATACGTACATATCTACCACTTACTGTATTTGCAAGAACAATAGTATCTCTTCTGTTTGCGCCTGAAGCTGCGCCGTTTACAATACCTACTGTCTTAAAGTTTGTTCCGTCTGTTGAAACTTGAACTTTGAAGTCTTTTGCACTAGCAGTCTCCCACCAAGCATCAACTTCCTTAATTGTCTTAACTGCGCCAAGGTCTACGCATAGCCACTGTGGGTCACTTGCTGAAGCTTCCCAACGTGTTCCAGGTTTGTAGTCAATAGCATTGGTAGCATTTCCATTTGAAGCTGTTGCTGTTACACCCGAAATTGTAGCACCGTTTCTTGTGATAAGGTTGAAGCCATTCTCATTTGTGTCATCATACACGCCTGTGCCTGTATCTGAACTGTATGTGAATCCATCTGATACTGCCACGTCTGCAACAGTAAGTCCAGTTGATAGGAATCCATCTTTGTATGATTTAACTGTAACATCATATGAGCCTGCTTCCACGCCGTCTAATCTATAGTCTCCTCCAGTCAAGCCTTCTGCTGCCAAGTCTCCGTCCAAATATACATTCCATGTATATCCGTCTTCGACCTGACCTGTGTCTGGAGTGATTGTTCCTGTGATTTCGTTGTAGTCGTCTGATTCAGCTGTGAATCCTGCTGGATCGTCCACAGTTTCTACTGGAGCAAGTTCTGCGTCTCCATCTATATCATAAACACCAAACTCTGTAATCTGTGCACCATATGCAACTGCGTTAGGGAAATATACTCTAACGTATCTAACCGCGCCAGATGAAAGATTTGAAACATCACCTGTAATCAAGAATGGATTAGTTTGTGATCCTTTTTGTGCTGAGAACTCTGATTGTGTCAAAGTAGCAACATCTGTAAAGTCAACTCCGTCTGTAGAATACTGGAACTTCATTCCACCATTTTCTGGATAAGTTCCACCTACATTAGATCTAAACCAAACTGCTAGTGTTTCAAAACTTGACGCTTTCCATGTATCAACTAAATCGATTGTGAACCATGAACCAGCTTGTCCTTTTGTAGCTGTTGAATATGCGCTGCTTGAAATCACGCCGTCTGTAACACTACCGTTTCCTTCTGTTGAAGAACCACTGTCCATTGTAAATGTCTTTTGATATCCATAATTCCAAGTAGGATCTGTTACCTTTGTCGCATACGTATTAACTGTAACCTGATTTGAGTTAATACCAGGAGAAATTGCTCCGTTGTAATGTGACTGAACAAATACTGTGTGGTCTCCGCCAACTACATCATATGTGTAATCAACGCCTGCCTGACAAGTTGCATTCAACAACTGTCCATTAGGACTATCTAAGTTTGCAGAATATACATAACCTTCTTGGTCTTCTCCTGCTGTAATGTTAAATGTAATCTGTCCTAGATCATTTGATGAAGCCGTAACTGCTGCTGGATCAGCACACGTCTCAACAGGTGCCAACTCTGGATCTTCAGCCAAAACTGCAATCTCAGTTAACTGAATTCCGTATGTTGGAACTGTTGGATAATCAATCTTGATATATCTAACTCTTCCCGTGTAACTTGAAACATCATTTACTGTTGCTTTGCTATCTTCCAAATCAGCTGCTGCCATTGTTCCTGATGTGTATACAGTATCCCAATTAACCAAATCATCTGAATACTGGATGTTGTATGTTCTGCCTACTACTGTATCATTGTCAGCATAATCTTTATAAGCACAAACAATCTCATCTAGAGACTCAGACTTATAAATGTTTCCTAAATCCAAAATAGCATAAGCTTCTCCACTGTAGCCCCATCCTGATGACATGGCACAGGCTCCACTGAAGTTACCATTTGTAAGGTTAACTTTATTACCTTCTGCTACTCCAGGATAAACTGTTGCTGCACTGTTAAGTACCATGTTCGTCATAGTACCGTTACCTGCAATACTGTCAATCTCATCTTGAGAAAGTGTAGCCGCATCTACCTTTGCAGCGCTAAACATAAACCCTGAGAATACCATAGATAAACTCAATGCTATCGCTAGAGTTCTTCTAATAATTTTCTTCATATCTTTCCTCCTACAAACAAAGAATTTTTATAAAATTTTGTCCGTATAAACTGTCTAAAAAATCGGTTTAGATAACCGAATTATCGCTACTTTTATTGTAGTATAGGCAGTGTTTTTGATGTAGTATCATTTTTTGAATAGGTTACTGATATTTTAGTTATCAGCGTTAATTTTTGCACAAAAAAGAGCCACTTTTGCGACTCTATTTTTACTATATTTTCTTTGTCGATGATGCTCTTTTTGCTAATCAATTTTAAGTCCTTTGAGCAGTTCCTTCTTATAATTGCTTTTGTCCATATCACTCTTTAGCGACTTGATTGGATTCTTCCTGCCGAGGCCCTTTCTTGCATATCTACCCGTCTGGTACGCCCACGCCAAAGGCCTTAGCGCCTTGTGCTTTCTGGCTGCCTCCCAGTGAGTGAGTCCAAGCCTCTGGAGCGATCCAATCATTGTGAAAACATTTTTGTTTCTATATAATACGCCTGCGCCTTCGTCGGCGGCGGTTTGCTTTGCACCGAAGTTGCCGGATGCTAAGATTTGTTCCATCCACGCGGTAGCCAGTTTGGCAATTTCATTTTGCTCTTGCTCTGCTGCTTCACGCAATGTGGTGGCTGGTGTAGTTCCTTTGCACCAGGCGATGCTTTTATCTAGGCCAAGGTGCATTTGACCCATGCGCGCGAAAACGATGGCCGCATCCTTTAGGCTGACCTCATCCAAGTACTGCTCGTAAGTCTCTTGCCAAGCGCGGTCGTCCACATGCTTTTCCACAAACTGCATCCAATCGATCACATGGCGAAGCCCCACGCCCTTCGACTGCCCAGTATGCTGAATGATATGGCGAAGAATTATAAGGCCGTTCAGTTTCTCCTCAAACATCGGGAACTCGTACTCGCCCACCTGGCCGGTCTCGATGTGATCCATTCCTTCTTGGATAAGCGCCTCAATCTTTGCGTCTGTCTCCTTGCCCTGCACGGTGTCGGACATACGTCTGTGAAGTTCAAACGTCACCCCGTTCTTCTTAAGCTCCACGTGATGATACTTCTCATCCTCCAGGTGCATCTGCCCCTTTGACGCGTCCGCTGCAAAGTCATATCCATTCTCCCTAAGGAGTTCATATGTTTTATCGAAGTCTTGGGCGCGGACGAAAAAGTCCACGTCGCCCATCGAACGGTAGTCGGGCTTTGGATAATTCATGGCCGCCGCACTACCCTTTATGATGGCAACCGGAATATCGTTGTCCTGTAGAAGCTTTACGAGTTTAGTCTGCGCTTCCATAAGTTTGGTCCACTCCGCCACTTGGCTGTAAACCATCACCGTCCACTCCTGCTTTAGTTCCTCTAGCGCATCAACATTTTTCACCATATACTCGAGCGGTATACCTAAAATAGACTGGTCAGATAATTCTTCAAAAACCTGATCCCAGTCTATGTTTTCTGGCAGTTTAAACTCTGCACCACTACTCTGGTGCAAAGATAAGTTTATTAATTTGAAAATTGTGGTTTGTAGGTTATTCATTACTATGATTTCTTTTTTTCAGTTTTATCTCATTAGATTTGTTTCCATGTTTCTTAAATGCGTTTTTAGGCAACTTATTCCAAAACTTTTTAAAATCAAACTTACACATTTCCAAGCGAGCGGGTAGATTGTTGCATTTTAATAAGTCCGACTTATAATTAGTATTGGTTTTGCTCCTTGTTAGTTCTTTTACTTCTTTAATCTGACACGCTCTAACCAATTCATCTTCCAAATTTTCAACCTGCGGAATACACACCACTTTTTTTACATTCTTTTTTGATTCAAGATACTCTATATTCCACTTCAAACATGGCTCTCCTTCTGAACCTCTGTCAGTGTCATAAACAAGTATTACTATCGTATTGCTTTTTATTCCTCTTGCTCGCATATTACTAAAATGCTCTTGGGTAACATTGAAAACTTCAACTTTACCATGTTGGATAAACTTAAAATCCTTTTTCAGAACATCTATTATTTTTTTATCACCTTCGCCTTCTACATAATACCTATAAATATTATTTCTACTCACTGTTATTCCCCCCCTCACTTCGCAATGTCTGCTATATCATATATTTTTTCGACATTAGGTGATGTTGAAAAGACATCATTATCCAATGCATTTCTAATTGAATCAGTATTCTTTTTTAGATAATCTGATGCATTTACATATTCAATTTTATTCGCTCCATCTTTATCTTTTTTCAAAAAACAAAAGGAATGATTAGGCAAATCCATTTCAGCCACATCAGAATTATGTGTAGTAAAGAATAACTGTCCACGTTCTGATAATTTTTCAATCATTAAAGATAAACATGCAATTTCAATATCTGAATTAACATACGTAAATAGTTCATCACAGTAGTAAAAATTATGCATTCCACATATCATAGATGCTATTGAATATGCAATCTTAAATCCCATTTTTGTACCGCTTGAAAAAATCTTTTCCCCCTTAACATCACCATCTTGTATCAAGACAGAGTGATTATTAAGCTTTATTAAGTAAGTGTTTTCAACGTCCATAACTTTATGTACTGATTTAACAGCTGGATCCAATGTTTTCATTATTAGTCCTAGAACTTTAATATATTCTTTTTCCTCTATAGACTTTATTGAATCAACTATTCTATGCCCATATTGAAAGCACCATCCCGGAACAGGAATATCCTTATAATCTATTTCTTCTCCTTCTCCTTCATCTAATCTTTTAGCACATGTTTCGTAGTTGTCATTTTGATTGATGGAAACAAACTCCAATTTTTTATCACATATTTTTTCTTCCTTATCATCTTCTTTGTTTATTTTAGTTTTAAGAGTGAAACGATATAAACGGTTATCCCAAGCAACAAAGTCAACACATAAATGCGCCCATTTTCTCTCATCAGTAATATGATCTGCAAATCTGTAGGCATTCCCGTCTCTCAAAAAATTTGCAAACCCCATTAATAATTCGCCTAGTGTTGTTTTGCCCGTAGCATTACTCCCCATCAAAATATTAACCTTTCTGTATCTGAAATTAGGTCTACTCTTCAAGTACTCTCCTTCTACGGGTGTATTTACAACTTTTTTAGGGTATGACATATTCATATAAAACTTTTTGAAAGCATATAAATTATCAACTCCAATATTCATAATAATCATGTTAGTCTTTTCCTCCTTTAATTCCGTTCTTATATTACTTCTCGTTATTAGAACTAATATTGTATAATTATTATAAACAATTCACCATAAATGTCAACTTTTTCATGTAAGCAAAAGGACAAGCATATGCTTGTCCTCTGTCCCTCTACTTTTGAAGGGCATCAAATAATTGGAGCGCTAGGGATTTGAACCCTTGGGCATTCATCCTTTATATATTATCAGTATCTTTATTATTACCTGAAACACGCCCCACAAATGCCCATTAGTCCTATCAGATAAACATCTAAACTATTTCTAGTAATCATACTAACACCTCCTATAATAGAAATCATATCTATAATAATATTAATTAGTTTCAATATACAGTCACAAGAAGTGTTCTTAATTAAACATAAAGATACCAATAAAGGCTATATGTTATTACAATTATGGTGATTCTCTTTTAAAAACAATCCTCTTTTATTCTTCGCCCAAATACTCCATAAAGTTTTCTTTATTCTCACGCGCTGTCGTGGTAGGTCTCCCTAAATCATCTCTCGCACCGATAGCACACTTAACTTCAATAAAACTCAACTCATTCTTATCTTTAGCATCTAGCAATGCCTTATCCAAATCATCCATATTATCAACAGAACAGTAATTCGGATATCCACAGGCCTCAGCCATCTTTACCATATCTACATCCGATGCTACTGTAGGCATTCCACCAACTGTTTCATGAGCCCCATTGTTTATTACGATATGAACCATGTTGTTTGGTTTATTTGCTCCAACCACTGCCATTGCACCGAGGTGCATAAGTGCAGATCCGTCGCCGTCCACGCACCAAACCTTTTTATCTGGTTTGTTAAACGCAACTCCTAACGCAATTGAACTAGTATGTCCCATCGAACCGACAGTTAAGAAATCATATTTATGACTTTGACCATTGCGTTCTCTTATCTCAAAAAGTTCACGGCTTGCTTTTCCTGTGGTTGAAACGATTGGGTCTTCGCCGCTCACTTTTACAATATGCTCTATTATCTCCTCGCGTATCAGAGAATTATCATTAGAATACTCAATCTGGCCATCATACTCTAGCGCACCTTTTCTAACAACAAATGCCACGCACTTTCCTTCATCAAGAGTTTTTCTAAAGCTACTCATAACTTCTTCTAACTCTTCATCTGTGGTATCCTTCGAAATAATAAACGAATCTATTCCCATATCATCAAGTAGCTTTACTGTTACTTCGCCTTGGTAGATGTGCTGTGGTTCATCATGAACCCCTAGTTCACCTCTCCATCCAATTACAAAAACGACCGGAATAGAATAAACCTGATCATTCAATAACGACGCTACTGGGTTAATGATATTTCCTTCGCCGCTGTTTTGCATATAAACAACAGGCACCTTTCCTGTAGCCAAATGATAGCCTGCCGCCAACGCTGTGCAGTTCCCCTCATTCGCTGCAATCACATGATGTTTTGAATCGATGCCATATGTGTTCATCAAATAGTTACATAGCTGTTTAAGCTGTGAATCCGGAACTCCTGTATAAAAGTCCGCACCTATAGTATTTACTAATGTCTCAATCTTCATAATAGCTATCCTTTAATCTAGGATCTGATGATATATCATATCAATAGTTTCTTCTGTTAATTTAACCGGATGGTTTTTTAGTCTAGTAGCATTTACTGAACTAACCAACTCTTTAAAATCCTCTTCCTTCGCCGAAGGTTTCGGCAAATCTAGCTCACTAACAATTTCTTCAATTTTATCAGCCATCTCTGCTTGGTTTTCGCACCCCATAGTGTTTGCCATCTCATCAAAAATATCTGACAAAAATTCCTTGCCTCTACTATCAATGCATAAATCCAAATTATTAATCATAAATGGAATTAATTTAGAGTCACAAAGTGCTGCTGCATGACCATGAGCTATTCCATAAAGACTCGTAAGTTTATAACACATCGCGTGGCCAGCTGTAGTTTGTGTAATATTGATTGCCTTTCCAGCTATGTGTGAAGCCTCAAGCATCTTCTCATTTGCACCAGGGTCATTTTGCAAATATCCATCTTTGTTCTCAAGAATTAGCTCAAGCGCCTGTTTCGAATAATCCCTACTCTTCTCATTACTATTAACAGACCAAAAAGATTCAACTGAATGACAAAGCGCGTCCAGCATAGTTGATTTCTTTTGATAATCTGGAAGCGTCTCCAAAGCCGACGAATCAAAAACAACGACCGATGGAATGCAACTATCATCTGCAACAGATTGCTTCACTCCTTCGTAATAGATCACCGCAAACTTTGTGGCCTCGCTGCCAGTGCCTGCTGTGGTTGGCATCGCCATCAACTTAACATTATTAGGAACAATCTCCTGATCTAAATAGTTGATCGAATCATCCATATTTGAATAGAGTTTGATGCACTTGGCAACATCCATTGCGCTTCCTCCGCCCACGGCAAAGATAGCATCGCACTCTTCTTTATGAAAAACTTCCACACCTTTTACCACTGACTCATACAATGGATTCGGTTGAAAGTCACTAAACTTAACAACTTTTATTTCATAATCATTCTCTAGTGAATCAAAAAAATCTTTTACTTTTAAAAACTGCAACGATTCATCACACACTAATAAAAGTTTGCTCAAATCAAGACTTGCCAAGTAACTGCCAAGTTCTTTGTAATCGCCATTTGCTTTTATAATATGCTGGTTCATCTTAAGCTCCTCTAGTCCTCATCAGGGATTAATCTAATAATGTCCTTGAAAGGCATACAAATATCGTCGCACTCTTTTGCTCTATGATTCTTCAAAATCATCTCCGCTGCGTTTTGCATTGCAGGGAAACCAGTTCTCGTTAACTGATTCGCATAAATCACTATATTAACTCCGCGCTCTTTAAACTCCTCTTCAGTCACAGTGTTGAAAGAAGTAGGAACTACCACTAGCGGTGTGGTTTGGTCTTTGTCGCGGAATTTTTCTACGAACTCAAAAATCTCTGCTGGGTCTTTTTGACGGCTGTGAATCATAATGGCATCAGCGCCGGCATCCACAAACGCAAATGCTCTCTCTAGCGCATCATCCATTCCCTGCTCTAAAATCAAACTCTCAATACGCGCGCAAATCATAAAGTCCTTGGTTCTCTGTGCCTTCTTGCCTGCTTTAATCTTTTCGCAGAACTCTGGAATATCAGCCTGAGTCTGTTTAACCTCAGTTCCAAACAAAGAATTCTTCTTTAGTCCTTTTTTGTCTTCGATAATAACCATCGAAACACCCATTCGTTCTAGCGAACGAACTGTATATACAAAGTGTTCTGTTAATCCACCTGTGTCTCCGTCAAAGATTATTGGTTTAGTAGTAACCTCGCAGATATCGTCAATCGTACGGAAGCGAGATGTCATATCCACTAACTCAATATCTGGCTTGCCCTTTGCCGTAGAATCGCAAAGCGAACTAATCCACATAGCATCAAACTGACGAGCACCACCTTTTTCTTCTACAACAGTATTCTCTACGATCAAGCCTGTAAGACCACTGTGTGCCTCCATCGCGCTGATTGTACCTTTCATAGCAAGTGCCTTCTTAAGACGCGCACGCCTAACATCAGCCGTTCCTAGTTCCGCTCTTGCTCTCTTCTCAAGTCCTTTATACTGTTCGGAAGTTGAATAAGGAAACTCAATCAACTGTCCGCCATATTTTGCTAATTCTTCAATTACTTCGTCGCGGGTGAGTTTTTGAACTCCCACTTTCCAATCATCGCCGTGCACAACAAATGCTGGTTTGTACTTCTCTAGGTTGTCTTTGTAGCTTAGAGTATCCTGCTCAACCACTTTATGCACTCCCGCAATATTTTCAATCATTGCCTTTCGCTCGGAAAATGGAAGCAATGGGAATCTTTTATAACTAACAACTGCCTCATCCGACAATACACCAATGACCAACTTACCAAGTCTCTTGGCCTTTTTGATAATATTAATGTGTCCACTGTGAATCATATCTGTTGAAAAGCACATATAAACCATTCTGTTCTCAACCTCTTTTAGGCTTTGTGAAACTGCAGTCAGATCATCTTGATCATCAATCTCGTTACACAATCTATCTTCCACATCTAGTGGCACTATTTCACATTTATCCGAGACTTCATTCAACGCATTTTCCGCATAGCAATCCGTAGTTCCATCTTCACAGAACTCTACTATCTTATCTAGCCAAACTTTCCAATCAGTCTTGTTTAGTTTATATAAAGGCTGCGCGGCCATTGCGTCTTCGAAGAAGTCAATGCCCACTTTTTTAATCTTTCCATCAGATATAACTGCCTTGAAATCCTTCTCCGGCAAAGACAACGTAGAACTAACAGTCATACAACTGCTTTCGCTATTTAAAACATCTTCCAAAACAGTGTTTTCAAACACCAAATCGCCATGCATAAGAATGATGTCATCATCCAACTCATCTTTTGCACAGTATATACTATAAATATAATTTGTTTCCTTATATTTAGGATTATTCACTAACTTAATTTCAATTGGTAAATCTAGGCTCTCACAATAATTCACCAACACATCCTCGAATGGACCAGTAGTCATCACTACTTCTTTCACACCAAAATCAACCAGCTGATTAAGCTGCCTTGACAATATAGTCTCATTAGGAGACACTTCCGTCATACACTTTGGATGCTCAGAAGTTAGCACTCCCATTCTAGATCCTGTTCCTGAATTTAGTATTAATGCTTTCATGGTTGTTCCTTTCTGGTTGGGGGGTAATTGTTATTTTAATTAAACTATTTTATTTCCATTTCCTTCAAGTATTCCTTTGTCATAAAAACACAAAAGTATGGAAATGTGTATATATTATTTGCAACCCCTATATTGCAATCTCCAAATTTAATACCATGCTTTATATCACTATACTTATCGCTATTTATTAAAGTTGTCAATGATTTAGATCTATCATTATTTGATTTGACTTCAACCGGTATCAATTCTTCAGTATTTCTTACAAAGAAGTCTTCCTCTAGAGTGGAATTATCTCTCTTGTAATAATACAGACCAAGTCCCTGTTTCACAAATGCTTCTGCCACAAAGTTTTCGTACAAAGCTCCCTTGTATACGCCTAAATTTTTATTTGCTCTAAGATCTTCTTGCGACTCCTCATCTAGAGCTGAAACTAGCAGCCCAGTATCCGGATAATACAACTTATATTTAGCGTCATCAGCATTTCCCTTTAGGGGCAATTCTGGATATGCCAAACAATCACATTTTACAATCACGCCTGAATCAATCAACCATTCTATACACCCTGTATATTCACGTGATCTTGCATTGCGACTAATCTTGCTAAATTGAAACTTCTTATTCTCTTTAGCAAGTTGCGCGGGAATACTTCTATATACACTGATAATTTTTGTCTGGTCAAGACCTTGCGCATATTTTCTAACATCTTCTTCATAATCTAATCTAATCTGTTCTTGTTCACTTAATGAAAAAGAGAATGTTTTGGTTGTAACAAATGTCCTTACAACATCTGGCATTCCACCCAGAACGCAGTATTCCAAAAAAAGAGTTTTATAAACATTCATTTCTGTTTCATTAAAAGGAATATTGCAAACCATATGATTAAAGATATTACTTATATGCTCATCTGTGTAACCTCTAGCCCACAAGAACTCTTCAAAGTCCATAGAATACATTTGATAGTCTGTCTTGTTACCTACACTATTACTATGTATTTCTTTATAATTTATTCCCAATGTAGAACCACTACAAATGACATCATAGCGTCTATCAATATTAAAAGATTTGAGCGAAGTTGCTACATCTGGATAATCTTGAATCTCATCAAAAATGATAACTGTATCATTTTCTACAAACTCCTTGGTAGGATCTGCTATCGTGATATTTTTTACTACTGTTTCAACATCATACCCATCACTTACAATGGTTTTAAACTTCTTTTCAAGCGCAAAATTAATATAAACTACATTTCCGTAGTTATTCTTTGCAAAATGCATAATTGATTCTGTTTTTCCAATCTGTCTCGCGCCTTTAACTATTAGCGGTTTATGATTTGGATCATTTTTCCAATTATCCAAATAATCGTCAATTTTTCTCCTCAAATACATAATATCACCTCTTAATTCGGAGTTTAACACAAAAAAATAGGCTTTTCAATGCTTATTTTCACATTTTATGAGCCTATTTTTATGATTTATCACATTTTATGAGCATATTTTTGCGATTTTATCACTTTTTATTCTATTTTAATGATTGGGGGCACACTTAGAACAAAATGCACCCATATCATTCTCTTCGGTCAATACACAACCACAATCTGGGCAAACTCTAATACTGCCAGATTGAATCAATTCCTCTTCTCTATTTAAAACAACACAGTCAGTTTTATCTTCCTCTTTTAAGAAAATTGCTTCCTCCAAATCGACCTCATCCACATCAACTCTGACATCAATTTCTTCATCATCAATTTCTATATAAAAAGATACCAAAAAATCTAAGTCAAAACTATATTTAGCCTTGTAATCAATAGATTCCATCCAATAATACCTATCTTCCTCTTTATCATAATATGACATATCTTCATCCAACACACTATATTTAACACTAATTTCTACCTTTGCGCTAGATACAATAAGCGCTGACTCATTATCAATATTATCTACATACTTGAAGGAAATAGAATCTATTTTTACAGATTCTATTTCTTTTGTCTCGTATGAATCTTCTACATAAATTGATGCTGAATATAATTGGTCTTCTAATTGTTTTTTTATTACACCGATCACCTCAACATTATTATATTTTTCAGCAACAAGTGTTGCCAAATGATTATCTTGAGAGATGACAAAGTTTAGAAAAGATTCCAAATCATCATACAGCTTGTAACCTTCTTCTCCCTCAAACGATTTCTTGAAACCCTTATCTCCTGTCAGTATACTAATATTACCGCCATCTTTGTTATGAAACTGTTTAATAGATTCCACACAAATTGCGTCTTTAAACTCAAATTGTTTTCCTTCTTCAAATGGTGACTTTTTTTCAAAAAAATCGTTCACTATTTTGTCAACACTTACTACATCAATAGGAATCTTAATTGATGAAGAACAATCAAGCAAATCAATCCATAGATTGTGTAAAAAAAATGCCATGTCTTCTTTGTTGATTCTGTTTAATGTTTTATTCCATCTCGCATCATTCCTAAATGGCGCAAAAAATCTTCCAAAAATCATTTTATTGTATGACTTTGCCGCTTTTTTCACATTATCTTTTATATGTTGTTCAACTTCTCGAAACACTACTTCGTTATAGAGTAATTCGATATAGTTTTCCTTTGCTAACTCTTTCAGTTTCATAAATTGTCTATTGTTAAATGAAAAATTATACTTTTGATATATATTTGTATCCAAAAATACTTTAATGCTCATGCCAATTACTCTCCCTTAGCAGTCTTAATTACACAAATCACCAAATCTTTGTATCAGTCTATTTCTGTACTTTTTGTACATATATATAATTATACGTCAAACAACACAACATTCAATTCAAAATAATTATTAACACCCTACACCTTCATATGTCCCATCACCATTACAATGCCATCCATCTTCAGTTCTTCAACAACACAGTGTAAAACATTCACATACTCCAACTCATTGCTATGCCATCATCACAAGCCATCCAAAACTAATAATCTCTGGTTATTTTTTTACGACTTCTTATGTAACTGTACCGCTTAATTAAACCGCTCCCACGAACAGATTACGTTCCAACACCTTCTAGTGTTTGTCTTAAATCGCAATATATCTTTGATTGATTGTTCTACTCTTCAATGATAGTAGCATAGATATAATGGGAACAAAAAGTGACAAAAGCGAGGTGGTAATACTAAAAATGCGTTATACTTTATGTAAAATCAATTAAACCCGGTTTTTAAAAATATCAATCGATTTTTATCTTAGTTGTTTTTATTATCAGCACCAATTATTTTTGCTAACTCTAACACTCTTTGTGCTGTTTCATTTTTGTTCTTTTCCTGTGAAGATGATATTTGTTTATTTTCATTACAATCAAAAAAATATTTGTCAACATATTCATAAATAAATAGGCTACTGTTGTTATATTTGATTTTGCTTTTATGTGAATTAAAGATTGTATAATTCGCTTTTCCTGTGTAAAAGCTTCTATACATTATTCCATCAAAGCCGGCTTTTCTTATATGATCAGCAATTACTTGTGTAACAAAATACTCCTTTTTATCACTTGTGGGTTTGCAGAAGTCGAACATTAATTGTGATATTAATAAGCCCAAACTTATATGGTATTCATCATTTAGTTTCAAATCGAACTTCTTATCATCAGTCATAAAATCAATTACTTTTAAGTCCTGTTCAACCTCAAACTCCGCTACCGAAATAACATCTCTTATAGTAGTATCGATTTCGGAACATGATGTTTCTTTATCTTCTGCCAAATAGAGAAAAGACATTCCCTTTATATTATTTCTCCCCTCTCCTCCTTTTCCTAAAGGACATTCTTTTGAATTGTCTTCATCATATCCTGTAGTAAAAAGTAATTTTCCCCCTGATTCTTCGCAATCATTCATACATCCCCAAATACCCTTCGACGGAGGATTCATATCCTCAACATCAACTTTTCTCGCCCTGAATAGCTTTTCTCCCTTTTTTAAGGTTTTTATAAATTGTTTTTTTTCGATATCAAAAATTATTTTGTCTAATGTTTTCAATATGAAATTATCACTATAGATTTCGAAGTCTTCTATATCCTCTACAGCTTTTTTGTACTTTTGATGTGTCATAAAAGAATAAAAAGCTCTTTCTATTTTTTCCTTATTATTCTCCATATATCTCTCCTATGTTATGATATGTCATTCTATTTATTGCTATTAACATAAATCAACTCTAAATAATTTCGCCCTAACTTTGTTATACTATATGAATCTTGTGACCATATCCGTTTTAGCTTAGGGACCTTTATTCCTTTTGGTTTTGTTTTTCTATTATCTATTTCCACATCTCTTAAATACTTAATAATTACCTCTAGATTCTCATCCAAATCTTTCTCTTTTCGACTCTGTAAGAGCCCAAACCTTTCTAATTTCTCTTTAATATATTTTAACTGTTCAATATTAATTCCAATTTCCTCAATAATGTCATTAAGAGTTTCATCCGTTTCTCTTGCATAAACCCTTAACACTCTTATATCTAGGTCACTTAATTGCGAAAGTGTTTTAAAAAACATAAGCGCCATATCATCATTCGTATTATCTGATGAGAGTATATTAATATACCCGTTAACTAAATATTTTACCTTTAGTTCTTGTATCTCATCAACGATTTGATCTAGCAACATTTCTGTAACTTTTTTTACATATTCATCATTATTAAGTTGCTCTATCCTTTCTTCCATCATATCCGCACGTTCAATTAATTCACTAAACATTATTTTGACATTACGTTCTAATCTGTTTTGCTTATATGCAAGTCTAAATCCAAATACTCTAGGTGACACAGCGGCTAATGTATATCCAACAATCTCCGATACCGCTTCATTCACAATACATGGACCAAATTCTCGTACAACTTCTGGCAATACTTCTGATGCAGTAAAATTAGCCAATTCTTCTTTTGCAGATTCAAAAACATCTGACAATTTATTCTTTTTTTCTTTTTCACTAACTGTATCTTTCATCCATTTTTCCTCCGAACCAACAGTGCTTTTCCAATTCACTATTTATGCACACTTCCTCAATCTACTACAATTATTATTTATAAAAGAGTATTTCTTTCACCCTTTCTATTCCATCATTTTATTATAGTGTTCCTTGTATCCTGACTCGTAAAATACCAGCCTGAAAGCTTCTCTAAAAGCATCATAATCAAATTCTTTAAAATCAAATAAGTTTTGGCCATCCGAATGTGATTCCCTATTAATATATCTTGCAAAAGCGTGATATTTATTATCTTTAAATATCTCCTTTTGGAAAACATTATGGAGTGGTTGTTTATCTATAAATCCAAAAAAGTATTCAAGAATATTTCTCATGCAATTAGCAAGTAACACTTTATTATCTCTCTCTTCTTTTATGATGTTCCAATATGATTGGTAATCATTTTGAATTTCGTTATAATGCATCTCAAAAAAACTGCTTATATTATCATTTTTAACAAGTCTTATTAAAGTTTGTCTTTCATTCCTTGAATCACCATTTTTACGAACTAACTCATAAAAGAAATAAAGATTATGCGTTAAAACTATTACTTGTTCAAACATGACATTATTCATAAAAGACCGTTGTATTAACTGTCCAATGTTAAATACATAGATATGAGACATGCTTGTAATTGGATCATCGATGACTATTATCTTTTTAGTTTCCGTATCACGAACTCCCTTTTTACCTTTGCATAATTCTACGAAGTAAAGAAAACTTATAACCATTTTCTCTCCTTCACTCAAAGACTTAAACACTCCTTTTTCTTCTCCGCGAACAAGCTTATACATATCTTTATGTTCTTCATCATTTTCGATTCTGAAGTCACTGATCCCTAAATCACGCAAGCCATAGTTAATACTCTTAATTGCTTCCTCAATATTAACTGTCTTTTTTTGTGAATCCTCGATGATAGTCCTCTGAGCAGATATCTTCTGTTCAATTTTTTTGTCATTTTCTTCAAACTCTCTAGAGTCTTTTTCGTTTTTGTTTTTTTTGATAATATAGTCACTAACTATGTCATCTTTATCAAGTCTAATACTGTACCAGAACTCTTCCTTTAGAATTTCTAATTCGTTTATTCTATTTTCAATCTTTCGATTATAATTTTCAATTTTGTCATTAATATTATTCAAAAAACTATTAATCTCTTCTACTCTGTCATAAACACTAACTAGTCCAATTGATGCATTAGGCGTTTTCTGTTTTTCCGTAAATAGGTTTGAATTATCTCTCATTTCGCTTACCAATTCTCTTTTTAATGTATTAAATTTTAAAACCACCTCATCATCGATTACAGCATTTTTATTTAATTCAATATTATCTATTCTTTGCAACTCATCCAAATATTGATTATAATAATTCTTTATCGCTTCCATATCCTTCTCATATGATTCATCAAAAAAACTTTTAACTTCACTTATAAATTCTTTTGTAATAGTATTTGATTGACAAAAAGGACAAACTTGTTTTTCATCTGAGCCTGCATTAATATAGTCTAATCCCTGCTTGACCCAGTCAGAACACTCTAGTTCATAAATCAACTTAGAAACTGTACTATTTTCATTTCCAACTATTACTTTACTTAAAATATCTTTACAATCATTTTCATCAATATCAATAGCAATAGGGTTTATTAATTCTATTTTTTCTTCGCCATTTTTTAATAAAGTTACTTCTTTTTTTATTTCTTCGATAGTTTTAACTTCATCTTTTTTCTCTACAGAAATAAGATGGTTCATTAATTTGTCCTTATTCCCTTTGTAACCTTCGATACAATATTCTAAAACTCTATCTCCACCAGAATATTCCGTTTTGATTTTCCACAATTTATCTTCAGTTTGTTTCTTAAATGATTCAAACTCAGTGTTTTTAACATTGAATATTTTTTCGTTATTCTCTCTTTCCTTTAAAAGATTATTAATAATATTACTTGCTTTTTCTATCGCTATCTGAGCTTCTTTATTCTCCTTTGAAAGAGTAAAAATTCCATTAATAGTATCAGCATTATAGAAATTATCCTCAACGAATTGCTGATTATAAACTAGTACATTCTCATTTGAAGATAACCCTTCTATCGTGCAGTTAACGTACTTTTCCGCCTCTCGATTATATAAATAATTCGACATTGTACTCTTACCCGTTCCATTCAACCCATATATCAAGACTTCCTTTTTATTATCTGTTTTTAAAATGGCTTCATCTTTATAACTGGCAACATTCTTCATTATTATCCTACTAATCATTTAAACTGTCCTTTCCATAAAAACAAAAACACCTAAATTATTTTCTGTCAATTTAGATGTTTATTATATCAAATATTTAAGTATAAGACACTATACCCCAACCGAGTACACAAGTCTGTAAAAGAATATTTCACTTTCTTCTATTCGATTTCAAGAATTCTTTTTCGCTTGTTCTTCTATTTCCTCCTCTGTTCTGTAGTCTCCAGAAAAAATAGAATTGGACTCTAATATTGGAATATCAATATTTAAATCATATTCTTTATTATAATCACATTTTGCAAAACCTGTAATATCAACACCTTTCGGTTTATAACCCACTGGCAACTCTTTATACAACGTTAGTCCAATAGGGAATGCTGTTATTTCAGATAAATTTATTACAGTGCCATCAGTTCGGACCATAATCGAAAATCCATTCTGTCTAAACATTTTTCCTCTATGAATATGAATATAAATACGGTATTTTTCTGTATTAAATTCTGTCGACTCTTTATCAAGCAAATACTTCTTTATATTATCATCTGCTGACAACCCCTCATTAATATCACAAAACATTGTCAAGGCCTCTTTAAACAATGCTAATGGATTTGTTTTTTTAAAGTTAATATGAACACATTCAACTGGACTATCTTTGATTTCTGACAGTACGTATGCCACACCTTTAATAAACTGATTATACTCTGAGGCATACCATTGCCCTGTTTTAGAATTACAATCTGCACATAAGAAATAGCCGCCTCTTCCTTGCTGTAATATTTTGCCATATTGTTTATCTAAATCAGAAACCGAACTATATGTTCCATTTTCCAGCATAGTTTTTAGATTCACCATCTTTACTTTATCATCGTTAAATGCACATTTAGGTGGAACATGTTCAAAAGTTAGTTTTTTTGTTTTTTGGCATAATCTACATGTTCCAATCTCTTTTTTCTTGCTCATATCCACTCCTAAATAAAAACACCCAAACCAGGCCACTCCCAATTCAGATGTTTCTATTACCTTTATTCTATTTAAACAGCTTGGTTCCTTCAGCTACATCTTCATACCCGTAACTCTATATTAGATTCACACCCACTATAATACAAAACCAGACCTTTGTCCATAAACTACGCAGATAATGACTACAAACTCATACTCCCCCCAGCCGCCTACCACAGTGCCTCCACCAACGCACACAACGCAAACCGCGCACATCGCATCTAGCGCATACACAAACATCACCCCCGAACCAGTCTCCTTATAGATTGGGAATAGTCCGCCCAACGCAGCGACGATTATATTATTTCCATGTAGTAGAAATGTGCCAAAACCACGACGCTCTACTACCCTTTAAATCTTTCTATGTTTGACGATTAGGTGCCTTCGGCAAATAACCTATTTCCCTCTAATCTTCGCACTCACCCAGTAAACCAATCCACCAATAACTCCTCCAAGTGTATTAAACGCAATATCCGACAACTGCCATGTGCCCAAGCGCAAGAACAACTGAAGCATCTCAATTGTGAGCGACGACAAAAATGAAACCGCAATTGCTCTACTCGTCCCTGACTAAGAAATCGCTTTTCCACTCTCATGTAGTATTTCACCAAATGTATTCTACGGTTACTCCGGAAATATAACTATCCAAACTATTAATTCGATTCAAACTGTTTATCCAATAAACTTCCATTGGTATATTTGTATTCTTACACAATTCTATCTCTTCTCGACTATATGTATTTGAATCTATTACAACAGGGTTTCCGTATTTTTTTAACTCTTCAGCTTTACTGATAGTCTCTACTGATACACTTCCAACAACCAACTCTAGTCTCGCTGTATAATCATAGTCTCTTACATATTTCAAAAGAGTATCTGAATATGAAAACCAAGTGACCTTATCTTTCATTCTATGCTCTTCAATTAAATCATACAACTCTCTTATTTGAGTCTCTGTCCCTAAGAAAAGATGTAAGTACGCATGTATATCTAATTCATTGCATAATTCTAAAAAATTAACAAGGGTTAGAATTTTTGTACCTTTGAATTCTTCAGATTTATATATTCCGAAATCATATTCAAGAACTTCGTCATATGTTATTGTACCAATATCAATTGGGTCTGTTATTTCAGATCCATCTGCATTCCTTGCCACTCTATTAATGGTAAAATCATGCAACATAACTGGGATACCATCTTTTGTATATTTAATATCAGCTTCAACTATATTGTATCCGTTTTGTTTTGCTAGCCGAAAAGCGAGCTCGGAATTCTCAGGAGCCATTTTTTTATAACCTCTGTGGCAAATAATATTCATTTTTTGAGAAAGCGTACTTACTATGCCTTTTTCGCTTTGAGGATCGATAATCTGTTCTTCTGTTGTCTCCTGGTAAATAGTCGACTGAGGCTGTGTTGTTATGGTTTTAGAATCAGGCTTGGCATTATTATTTTTTGCCTTATTACTATTTAGAGTATAATTATTAACAACAACTCTACATTTATATTTCTTCTTTCTTACTTTAGCAATTATTGTGGTTTTTCCTATGTTCTTCGCAATTACTTTTCCACTTTTAGTTACCTTGGCAATTGATGCATTCTTAGAGTACCACTTCACTTTTGCTTTTTTACGTTTGTTTTTTATCTTCAGCTTTTTTGTTTGACCTACAAGCATTGTGACTTTTTTATAATTCAATTTTTCCTTAGGCTTGCCAAACACGCCTATTTGTATGAATAGAACACCAACCACTAATCCAATTGTTAATATAATTACTCTTCTTTTCATTTCCTATTCGATAATTCCAACCTCTCTGCACACCCACCGAGAACTACTCACTTTCCTTAACTCTCTTTCTTCCAACCATCCAAGGCAAATATCTATTAATCACATATACCGGAATGATTAATATAAATGACATTGCTATTGAAATTACAATCGCCAACAAAGATGAGGTGATGTCATTACTCAAACAAGTTTGATAAAAACCACTAAATTTTGTGGATAAAACTTTTTCTATAACAGTAAATAGTTTTGCATGCAACACAAAATACAATAGAGTGTTCGCACCAACAAAAGCTATATACCTATTAGTCTTAATAGTTTTAGCAACCATTATAATAAGCGCTATACCTAGGACACTCTCAAAATAACCATAAATAAACATCGTACTCTTATTAAAATGTATAAGCATTGGCACAGATATAATTCCTATATATCCAATGAGAATAATTATTCTACTAAGCAAATTGTTAAAACTATCAAATTTACTTTCAACCAACCCTTTAAAGTAATAGCCTAATACCATCCATAAAAGATATATAAACACTGACTCTAAATGCCATGGCAACGCTGCACTTCCCCACGGGAAAACTGATTTCGGCATTAAAATCATATATACATGACTCAACACCGATAAGATACATACTACGGGAATAGTAACTCTTGGTTTATCCCATTTAATAACAAAATAAAACGGTATAAATGCCACAAATAAAGCTACAAGAA
The DNA here is from genome assembly GCA_017514785.1 of Eubacterium sp. Lineage (GTDB taxonomy): Bacteria > Bacillota > Clostridia > Lachnospirales > Lachnospiraceae > Eubacterium_G. The sequence continues at coordinate 45,655 of JAFWIO010000055.1, forward strand.
ACCAAGCTACATCTCCATACCCTCTTACCTGGATAAGGTTTTTCAACAACATCTGTTTGAAATCTCTATTACCTTTAAATGTAATTACAATTGATAGCAAAATATTTAAATTGCTAAATAAAAACCAAGGCCAAAGTAACCCTTTTGTTTTCTTCAACAAATGCGTCTTAAACGAATCACCCTTTCGATAAACATAACCTGACACAAAGAAAAAGCCCGTCAAGAAAAAAGGTACATAAAATTGATCTAAATAATCTGTTGTGCTTTCAAGATGAGAAAGCATAACAAATATGATGCATATATATTTAACTGTATCAACCCACTCTATTCGTTTGATACTCATTTTTTCCTCCTACCTTCACATTTCTACAACAACTCAATTTGTAAGTCATAATTATCAAATCTTTAATTATTTATTTTATTCTTTCTCATTTTCATAGCTTTAAGAGGTTCTATAAACATCAACAAGAACCACTTTTTCTCTGCCACATAATAAACCAATGCTGGCAAACCAAAGCTTGAAATCATTCCAGCAATTACATGTATAGTGATGTTATCCACACCAATTTTCAAAAGCACTATCCTAATCATTGAGGCAAAAATAGTATGCATCAAGAAAATTGGCAATATATATTTTCTAAACTTAGACAAGTTCGATCCTCTTCCATTTCTCATCAAATACAAGAATAAGTATACAATTGGAAAAACAAATAACACAGAAACCAAGAAATCAATACTAGGATTATTTTGGTTGTATGTAAAGAATTTTAGTGTAACCACAATACCAACTACAGCCATCATTACAAAAACTATTTTTTCTAAAAGGTTATATTTTAATTTAATCACTGTTAACAGCATTCCAATCGCGAACCAAATCGCATTATTACAACAACGGTTAACAAAATATGGAAGTCCTATGTGAGAAAGCAATACAAAAGCCTTTGCCGCTATAGAAATAACTAGAATAGTATAAAGATATCTTTTTTTATTAACTCTTGGTATAAGTACGAACAAAAAAAATAATACATATAAATACCAATATGGAGCCATTGGGTTTATAAATAGGGTTTCCAATATAGGTGTCGGTTTAGAATTAACGCTTCCCGAAAACACATTCTTTAAAAGCAAGGATATAATTGAAAATACAAAATAAGGTATCCCCAATGCAATTGCTTTATTCTTAATATTTAATAAATGTGATTTGAAGCCTATTTCTTTTTTAAAAAACTGGTATAAAAAACCACTACATACAAAAAAGATTTGGACAGGAATACAGTATGCCAGTTGGATTGGGAGACAATAATATACTACATCCTTATCAACCCATCCCATTTTGCATACACTCATATAAAAATGGGCTGTTACCACCATAATAATTGCTAATATTTTTGCACCATCCACCCAAGAAATACTTCTTTTTTGACTCATAACACTATATTCTCCTAATCTTTGCTGTTAACCAATATATTAAACCTCCAATAATGCCCCCTATTAAATTGAAGCAAATATCGGAAAGTTGCCAAGTCCCTAAACGCAAAAACAATTGAAGCATCTCTATTGTTAGCGAAATTAGAAACGAGAAAGCCATTGATTTTCCCATAATTATCAAAAATTTGCTAGTTCTTTTCGAAGTTGTTTCCAAAAAAAAGAATAAGAAAAACACCAGAGGAATAAACAAAACCACATTTTCAAACATTTCCGTTGTAAAAGTTCCATCTTTCCTATGCAATCCCCATACTCCTATTACATCTGAAACAGGATTAGCCCACATATCCCTATTTAATAATGTTTTAAATAGCACCATTACTGAAAAGAACACTAAATAAAAAGCTCTCCTAAACTTTTTTTGAGACAGGAACTTATCCTTCCACTCCTTGAAAGCCATAACAATCTTATCTTTTATGCTTACCTTATTATACTTTTCAATAAACATCAAAAAGAACAACACAAAAACAGATAGTACCAACGCAAATAAGAACGGTTGGTAAACTGCCTTCAATACATTCTTAATTATCTCTGCTACACTTTCTTTCATCATAACACTGTTTTTATTTGTTAATAATCCACTCAACAAACTCCCTTACTGCACCTTCTCCCCCATTTTTTTCACACACATAATCCGATATTTCGACCACCTCTTTCGATGCGTCATTTGGGCAAGCGGTTAACCCCCCACTGTTTTTTACCATCTCCATACATGGGTAATCATTATTATCATCACCTATAAAAGCAACCGCTGACATATCTTCATTATCACTATCTACTACTTCCTGCAATTTTGCTTTTTTGTCACTAACACCTTGAAACACCATATTGATTCCTAGTTCTTTACACCTATTTAAAACTATGGATGATTCTCTACCTGTAATAATGACAGGAATAATGTTTGCCTTTGAGGCCAAATCATGTATTCCATACCCATCCTTTATATTGAATGCTTTAAATACTTCGCCATCATTGCCCATATATATTTTTCCATCTGTTAATGTTCCATCGACATCCATTACTAAATATTTTATATTGCTCATCTTTATCTCCATTCGGTTTTTTCTTTATTGTAAACTATTGTATAAATAATCTAAAGATTCTTCTCTCCATTGTTTTATTATATGTTTTACATTTTTAAAGTCTATTGTTTCTAGTGATCTAGAACTAATATCATCCAACGAAATAAACCTATCTGTTAATTGCAGTCTTTCTAGAAAATCCTGCATCCTTATGCTAATTTTTCCTCTACTTAATGTGATAAAATCTTTTTCAAAAATAGTTGAAAAGACTGTTCCGTGGAATGAATCTGTAATGACAAAGTTTGCGTTTTTAATACGATTAATAAATTCAATTGGTCCGTCATCTCTTGAGCATAATAAAACATTATCAAGCTTATCTGGATCACCACATTGGCATATAATAGGCAAACCTAGTTTTCTGCTATATTCATTTGCTAACTCATATGCTTTGTCAGAGTTTTCAAACATATATAAATATATGTATTCATCACTAACATTCTTAGCGGAAATAATTGCCTCATAATCTTCTTTTTCCAAAAGAAGTGTTGGATCTATACACCACTCAACCTTTTTATTATATAGTTTTTCTAAATATGGCACTGTCGTCTTTTCTCTAGTTGAAACCGAATCAAAAATATCTATTTTTGATTGAATCTTATTTGAAACACTTTCTAACATTTTTTTATCATCAGTTCCAATGCTGGCTGCATAAGCAATTCTTTTACAGTTCTTTCCTTTTGTAAAATCTAAAAAATATACTTCACACTCATCTGAATTTATTCTTCCTGGTTTCCAAACCACATCGCTTCCAACTATGTATGCATCGTAATCTAAGTTTTTCATTTTATCAGATTTTATATATATTTTACTTCTATTTAAGTAATCGGCTTTAAACTTATAAAAAACTTTATCCTTTTTGTAAGTATTGTTATTTACACCTCTCTTATTTCCCCTAATCTTCGTTTTAAGATAGTCTTTAACTTTTCTACACATTCCTGTATTCTTTATTCTACTAACTAAATCTCTATTATCTAGTTGCGTAGGTCTATAGTCTATCACTTCGGCTTTATAACCAAGTTTTTTCACTGTTTCTTGTAGGGCATAACACAAAAGTACTGCTCCATAATTATTGACATGCTGTACATTCAAAATGCCTACGTTCTTTATTAATTTATGATTATTATATTCTTTCATTTCTTTAGTTTACCAATCACCTTTTGCATAATCGTCTTTTGTGTATAGCGCTTAACAATAACACTAAACTTTTTTCTTCCTAGTTTTGAAAATGCTTTGTTTCTATTTATATTCTCTTCAGAAGATCTTACTAGTGCATATGTTTTATCTGGAACCCACTCGTAAGGAATCTGTTTTGTAAAACACTCATCCTTAATACTTCTAAATATTTCTTCTCCCTTTGCAGAACTTATTAAGACCACTGATGTTCCTTTGTCATCGTTATCAAGTTCACGATGTTTTCCTCTTGCGGCTTCCCAAAAATCTCCAAGACTAATGTCTGCATTTCTTAGTTCTTTTTTAAAATCGCAACTTGTACAGCTTTTTCGTAAAAACAGATTTGTCACAAATGCTCTTCCAAAGAAATTGTCATTAAACCACTCATCATTAACCTTACCATCTTCATAGGCTACGTAAAAACTAAATCTATTCCATCCACTGCTTTTATATCGCATAGATACTTTTTCAATCTTACTATTAGACTGTATTTCTTTTAAGTATTCATCCCATGCTTTTGGCGATGGAACACCATGACATATAATGTCAACTAATACCAGTTTTGAATTGTTTCCTATTACATTTCCAACTGCTGCTGTTTGACACGGGGTCCCTGAAAACAATACTTTTCTACCGCTATCTAAATCTTTTTTTATTGTTTTAAAAATGTTTGGATTTATGAAGCTTTGTACATATTTGCTACCTTGCAATCGGACTAAATCCTTCTTATTATCGACCCTAACATGTTCTACTCTCCAGTTTTTAGAGAAAGCAGCCCCATAAACAACGCCTTCTTGTTCTATAATGCATTTTGCTAAGCAACTAAATATTCCACCTGAAGAACTATTTTTCACATTTTCTTCATCGTTACTCCATGCAGCGTAGACTTTTGGTTTTTTAAATTTTATTCTCTTGTTTTCCCCATAAACAGGACAAACTTGTTTGCACTTACCACAATCAATGCATTTTTCATTAATAGCAGGGTACCAAAATCCTTCATTTGAATATTCTAATTTAATGGCACCTTTAGGACATATTTCTATGCATGCATTACATCCTGTACATCTATCATCTGTTTTTATCCTATTAATCATTTCCAAACCTTTAAATTAATTACTACTTCTCAAAATTTTATATAATTCTTTGATCTTGTTTCTAAATATAAAAGCAAAAAGCATTATTATAGCTATAATCACCAACCTTAATACAAGATAGTTGTATAAGAATGTCATTACAAAGGATATTGTTAAAACCAATGCAGATATTGCGGCGAGAATTTTTCCGTCAAATACCTTTACAGAGTTCATACTCTCTCTATTAACCTTTTTATAGAATATATAATGCATTACACAGAATAAAATATGTGAAACTAATGTGGAATAACCAGCTGCCGTATAACCCCAAATTGGAATCCACCAAGCATTAAGAATTATATTAACAATAGCTGCTGTTATTGTTGAAATAACAGTATAAGATTTTTTTTCATAAAATAACTCGATTCTAGAAAAGAGTTGATACATATAGCCAAAAAATACACTTGCGCTTAATGTTGGAATCAAATATACAGCACCTGTATATTTGTTGCCAGCAAGAACCATTACCACTTCTGGAGCAAACATTATCATTATCGAAAGAATGACCGCCAATCCTAGCAATACTAAATAACTAATCTTAGCTAATTGTTTAAAATCCTGTGCTTTAATCTTTTGATAAGTCCACGGTACAAATGCTGTGTTTAATGCCCCTGAAAAAATGGTAAAAATAGCTGCTGCTGCAAAGGCAACACTATAAATACCGGCGTCAGTTGGCCCTAATATTTTATTTATCATAATACGATCTGTCTGGTTCAAGAGTGTTTCTGACAAATAGTGTACTAACAGTGGGATATTAAATGTTAAAGCATATGTCCATAATTTCTTATCGTAGAATGTTTTGCTTTTTTTATAATTTACTACATAAAAGATTATTCCTGGTAATATTGTATTTACTATAACATATGATGCCACTCTCACTATGCCTTGATTCTCTTTAGTGAGCATAATGGCAATAACGCTAACTAGCGGAGTCAATATTGAAACAACAACTGTAACTAAAACTGGCTTAACATAATCAAACTGGTATCTTTTATAAATAACCCAATTGTGGAATGGTTCTATAAATATATATCCCAAAAATATGAACACTACTACAATTGATGGCAATCCCATCAATTTGCCCAACTCTTCTCTAAATATTAATGCCAAAATAAATATAGATGATGAGATTACAAACGACAAACTTTGAAATGCAGAAACTATTTTTTCATTTGAATCTTTCATTTTTACAAAGGCATTATTGATAACACCCATATGTAAATATAGAGTTGCCACAATAACCAAAACAGTATAATATGAAGCAAAAACACTAAACATTCCGTAGTCTTCTTGAGATAAAACCCTCGTAAAAATGGGAGTAGTAATCATACTAATCCCTTTTTGAAGGAAACCTACCATAGTAAACCAAAAGACTACTTTCAGTTGTACACTCATATTCCTATATCTAGCTACTATTTTATTGACCATTCTTCTATCGTGTCCTTATAATTTCTTATATATATTTCGATCTATTCATATAATGATGGAGTAATGAATTTAATGTCTATTCCTGTAGATGCAATTCGCTGAATAAACTCTTTATAATACTTATTTCTTCTATCCACTTGCTCTGTATTAACAGGTCGACGCATTTCTGGATCATAATAGTTTTGATTAATGTTCACGTGAAATCCATCAAATCCTGCTAGTAGCATTTCCTTAACACCACATTCTTTTAAAAGATTCATTATAATAACAGATGAAGAATCATGTGTTCTCTCATCTACTTCTATCCACTTGCTGTAATCAAGAATTTTTACATTGCCTCTTCCGCCCTTAGATACATTTGATGGAACAATTAGATTTCTTCCTGCAGCAAGTTCTTTTTCATAAATGTCTGTACGTGTTGTAATAATATAATCATAGTCCAAATCTAATGTTGAGTTTAGACCAATTGTTACAATATCATCTTTGCTAATATATTCTTTAATATCGTCAAGTGCTTCACTAACACTTTTACCAGGTGCAATTAGTAATACTGTTTTGTTATCAAATTCTGTCTTTAATTCTTGTACCACACCAGTATCATCAACTGTCATACTCTCATTATATTTTCTATACAACTCTTCTGCGTAGTCTTTATCAAATGATATTTTTTTATCTTCTTCTATCATGCCTAACAACTCGCCCACTTGATCAATAGGTAGCATATGCTTGTTATAGAAGTGGCTAGCATAACTAGGAGTACAATGGTTCGCCGATGATAAATAATATTCAACTGCATATCCCCAGTAGAATTCTGAATGCAACTGATTAATTACCTCATCTATTACTTCAAGAAGTGGCTTTATATTGTAATTCTTTCCATAATAAAGATTCAAATGCTCTAATAGTAACTCTGTATTAAGATTTCCAGCACCTTTTCCCATTCCCATAATTGAACTGTCTAACATAATGTTTCGATTAGTTGGAAATGTTAACATTGCACACGCATTAGAATATGACATCTGCAAATTATTATGTGAATGAAAACCAAGAGTCATTGATGGATTTAAATTGTTATCAACAAGATTCAATATCCTATTCATATCATTAGGTCTCATCTCCCCGAAACTATCTACAATATAAAAACCAGATGCGTCTGGTAACTCTTTATTAACTAACTCAATCAACTCTAATAATTCAGAATCTGTGTATCTTAGAGTAATCATAGGCTGTATATAAAACTTATAACCCTTTTCAATAATCTTTTTTCCTAACGGAATCATATCAAGCCTATTTTTCTTATGAAAAGCCATTCTTATACCATCAATTCCGTCTTCTGTTTTTTCACCCAAATTATCGACATCGAATTTGCCATAATCCATCATAGCAACGTACTCGACGCCTTCTTTTTTGTTTTTAAGTATGCATTCGGGAATGACTTTTTCATTTATATACTGAGTTCTTCCACTTTCTGATCCATTGGTATCGTCAATATAACCCATTTCTATAACATCAACGCCAGAAGCTTCTTGAGCCTCTAGAATCTTTTCCATATATACTTGACCAAAATTGAAGTTGTTAACACAACCACCATCTCGCAATGTAACATCTAATACTTTTAAATTATTCATTAATGTCCTCCATTATTATTTTTACACTTCAATATCAACTAATACTTCTGCTAGTTCAAAATCGTCAGCTTCATCTATATCAACCGCCTCTTTAAAAGAAACTTCTTTGATAAATGGTTTTTTACCTATTCTTCTATGGTATTTTTCGAATACCTCTTTGGTGAAAACATATACTCCTGAAGTTTCTTGATAAATAGGCTCTAAATCTTGTGTCCTTGGAACATTTGAAGCATCAAAGTTTAATGGTTCTCCATCTTTCCATAGATAGTCTTGAAGTTTAATTGCGCAAAACGCAGAATCATACTTTCCTGATTGAACGGCCTCAATACATTCCTTCATAGTGTCGACAGTAATAAATGGTGCCGTGGCATGAGCATAAACATATATGTCTGCATCTTTTCCATTCATAAATGCTTCAAATATTTGCGTAAAGTTAGAAGTTGGTAAATCCAACTCTTTAGAACGCTTAACAAATGTAACACTTTCAGGAAGATACTCTACTATTTTTTCTGAACTACAAAAAACATCAATTTCATCTACTAAATTTGTTTTAGCAAGATTGTCTAACTCGTATTGCAATAGTGGTTTGCCACCAAGATTTTTAGTGTTCTTACCTGGCAACCTTTCGTTATTCATTTTTATAGGCATAATTGCTATTGTAGTCATCTTTCACCTCTTCTATTCCTTCTCAAAATATTCATAAACTTCTTCAATGCTCTTTGGCAACCATATAATATCATTAAATGTTTCTGCTATTCTTCTAAGAATTTCTAATGAAGGTGTTAACAATTCATCATCAATCTCTTCACAATTCATAAGCATAATGATCTTTTGAGGTTTAGTATTAGTATTGACCAACGATGTTATTGCCGATCCTGAGGCTATAGTTACAAGAGTCTTATCACTTAAATCATTATTTAAAGCTATTATTTCCCAAGGAATTGAAGTATCCTTGTTAACTTTAATACCCACTTTATTAAATCTATTCACAGGGTTTCTTGGGTGCATTTTTAATAAAAATTCATCCAAACCAACTTTATTTGCTATTTGCTTTATTACATCCTCGTCACCAATATCAATTGAATCAGCGAAATATGATTCTTCAAAAAATATAACTCCTTCTGAGTATGAATCAATTATAGTTCTAACTCCAAATATCCTATTATAAGTCTCGACCAAGTCATTATTATTTGAATCTATTTTTTCTATTTCAATAACCGGAAATGGTGGTTTCCAATCTAAAATATTGGGGGAGAATAAATACATACCTTTTAAATCAAAAAAGAACTCAAAACTAGCTTTTCTATATACTCTTATCAACTTCTGTCTAATGGTATTCTTTTTATTGATTTTTTCAAAAAAACCACAACATTCTTTTGAATATGTTGAAAAACCATCTTCAAATAAGTATGTGTTAACTTCTTTTTTTCGCTTGAGGGTTCTATATAAAATAGTTGCTACTTTTGCTATATTTCCACAAAACAAATTATCATATTTCCCAAAATTTATTTTATGGATATTTATATTTAATTTAGATAGCAAGAATGAAGCGACGAAAAACAATCCACTTTTGTTTGTATATTTATTTTTAATTCTCCATAATGTGACTCTATTAAAAACACCAGACTTTTCAATATTTGTATATAATCTTTCGTAGTCCGCAATTTTATCTGTAACAATAATATCATTTACATCATTTTCATATTCACTTTTTGCAATCTGTGTGGCAACAATCACTTGATATGGTGTATTACATAGAAACAGGTTCTTCATCTTCTTCTCTCTTTTCAATAGTCTTATTAATTTTCATAAAAATAGAATATGGACTTTCAGCCAATGCTAATGGTATTAAAAAATAAATCATTTGTGTGTCAAAATACTTAAAGCAGTTATCTGTTAAATAAAGAATAAAAACAAACACTGTTAGCAGCAAATAACACTCGGCAGAAACTACACTACTCTTTTTATATAGTTTTTTAGTTTTGATGTAAAAAGAATAAACAATCCATAGGATAAATACAACAAATCCATTTTCAATATATAATGTTAAAATATTGCTATGAATACCCGCTGGGACTCCATATCCATTTATTCTAAATCCACTTAAGAACAAATTAGCAAATAGTTCCGAAAAATACGTGAATCCTAATCCTGAAAATGTTGGACTTATTTCAAAGTATTGTTTTGCATATCCGTAATAATCCAACCTTCCTTTTGTGTTTATATCATAAATGGCGACTAATTGATCTAGTAAACCACTATCAATCATATAAACAAACCCTAAACTGACGATTATAAAAATAATGGTTAATGTAACAGACCTAAAGGTGATTTTTTTACCCCATTTCAATAAAGCAAAGTATATAATAATTGCTATTAATAACGCCAAAATCTCAATTCTTTTTAGTCCTAAAAAAATCAATAATCCTGAGAGTATCACTTTCATATAATGATGTTTAGTATTTTTATCTTCAAAAAAAAGATAGTAAAGGAAGAAAATACCCATAGCAAAGGTCAGATCATGTACTTCCATAACAAAATTAGCTGCATTGTCTGCACCAAATATCAGGCTCTGAACATAAAGGAATATTCCACTTACACCATATTGAAAAATTAAACATAAAACAGAACCAAGGAAATACGATATACAACCAGCATAAAATAAATAATCAATACTCTTCTTTCCAAAATAAAAATAACCAATACTTGCAAACCCCCATGCTAGACACATATATAAAACTGTACTTACCAACCTTGGTGCATTCTCAATAATGTTATTTGATTTCACAACCCAAATGATAATTGCATATGCTGACATAAAGAGGATAGGAAAAACCATCAACAGAAACTGTCTTCTAATATTCTTCGCTCTAAAACTACTGTTCTTTATTAGAATGATTATAAGAAAAAAACACCATATACCAGAAATGATATACTTAATAAAAAAGTTTACATTTATTCCCCAAAACCTTAATGTCATAACTATTACTGCACTGACAAGGAATAACAGCTTCTTTTTTTCAATTTTCATCAGTCTTTCAAGAATCATTTTTTGTTTTTTCGTATCTAATTCTAATACGTTTTACCTTTCATGTTACTTTCTTTTACAAATAATAAATCATTTTAGCGTCTATTGTTATTTTTAATCATATGGTATAGACTCCATCCCATATGCCTTTTTGCCGCGAAAAAGAACAAGCGTTTTTTTATAGGTAAATGCTTTGTTGAGTAAACATTTACCACCTCACTAAAGAGATTTCTTTTAGTAATATTTTTTAGTAGTTTAATAGCCTCTTTTTTTTCTAATTGATTAACAAATTCTTTCATTACTGCTTTATAGTCAAAAATATATGTCAATTGCATTCTTGTGATAATCTCATTTCTACTAGCAAACTCCTTAGAATCTTCCACAACTCTCTTGTATAATTGATCATATTTTTCAAATTTAGTCATATCTGCTGTATGGGTTAGGGAATTCTCGCTTAGTCTATAATGATATCCCGAGTCTTCACTCATAATTGCCTTCTTAGCATATTTATAGAATCTCAGATTGAACAACATATCCTCTGATGCCCAAAGTCTCTCTGATTCAAATCTAATTTTATGTTGCTCAATAAGACTTCTTTTATACAAACCTCTCCAAACAGATACTCCTAAATAATTGTCATCAAATTGATCTGCTCCAATCAAAGCAGGCAATAATGTACTTGATATTTCTTCTCCTTCAAAGCACTTACCAGCAAAAATATTCGGAATGATATCTGTTACTCCATTATATTCTCGACACGCTCCTTCTAGACATACATCTGAATTAGATTCATATATCAACTTAATCATACTGTCAAATCTATCCAGGGATATATAGTCATCAGAATCCACAAAGGCAACAAACTCTCCAGTAGCAGCATCTAGCCCGCTATTTCTAGCTAAGCCTAGTCCAGCATTCTTTTTATGAATTACTTTTATTCTATTATCTATCTTTGCATAATTGTCACATATCTGAGAACAATTGTCTGGTGATTCATCATCTACAAGTATTATCTCTATATTTTTATATGTTTGATTCCTTATGGATTCCAAACATTTATCAATGTATTTCTCAACATTATAAACCGGAACAATTACACTAATTAATGCATTTAGAGACATCTCAATTCCTTTCTCACTAATCTATGGATACTTTATATACATCATGCCCAGAATTTCTTTTATCCTCTGGTGGCAAGGCCATATAATCTTTATACAAACGAGTTAGATTTTCTTTCCAGTTTTTTGGTGCATTTACAACTGTATCTTCAAAAGGAAGCTCTATTAGTGATTCGAAATCACTCACTTCAAAATACAACCTATCTGTTTCGTAATTACTAGAAAACATGCTTGCAACATATTTTTTATCTTTTCTCTTTCTAATTACTAGCTTATTTTGAATTATTATTAATAGTGATTTGGGAAGAACACTAATTATTTTTGAAACACCATTAATGAGTTTTTTAGAACCCTCCCTTTCCATATGGCACCCTTCCTTGTTCCATATAGCAAAGGTGATGAATCTAGAAATCGTTCTTCGAAACTTTGTTTTTTTCATTCCTGGTTTCTTAATGTAATCTAATGGGAATATATCAATAAATACTCCACTCTTAGATTTGTTATTCTTTCTGAATCCCTCAATATATTCCGTATTATTTTTCAATAATTTTGCGTATGGTTGATAATAATAAGGATCCGTCGAATAGTCTTGTATGTATAAACCCTCAATGGGGTCTTTTTTTAGTAATCTGACTAATTCATTATACTCCTCTCTGATTAGTGCAATATCCACATCATCATCCCAAGGAATTATTCCTTTATGACGAATAGCCCCGAGAAGTGAACCACAAATCACTGAGTAATTTAATTTCTTTTCTTTACAGTAATTATGCAGTTTCTTTATCATATCTACTTGTATAATATGTATTTTTTCTAGCGTTTTTTTATCCATTATTTCTAATTGCCTAATACAGACAACCCTTTCATGCTATCTTTTAATCAATAGTTTTACTTTTCTTTTTAATTTGCCTGGGATGAGTTTTGATAATATATTTTTCATCTTTTCTGGTTTTCCTATACACTCAACTATCAGTTTTTCAAATTCTTTGGAATTATAGTCTTCAAAGAACTTATTTCTATTAGTATGAACTTCAGATGATCTAACAAGTTGTGAATTGTTATTCAAAAGATATTCTACAGTGGTTTCTTTTGTTTCCAATCCTTCCATATTATCAAAGATTTCTTTTCCTCTTTCTGAGTTAATCAATAAACAGGATACTCCTGTATAATCAACATACTCTGTATATTTCTTTTGTATATTCCAATAGTCTCCTATCGTAATATCTGATAATCTATCAGGATTTGCGTATGGGCATGAATAGCAACTTTCTCTATAAAATAATCCTGTTCTGAACCCTCGCAAATATGAATTAGTTTTATTATTCCCAAGTAAGACTTGTCCATCTTCTAATGTGACTTTTACTAAATCAGAATGTGTTTCTCCATAAATATCCTTCTTCTTATGTCTAAAGACAACATTTATTACTTTTTTATTATGCTTTTTCTCTATACTATTAATATATTTGTGAAATATACTATTTCCTGGCACGCCATGGCACACCAAATCAACGGTATAGAGTTTTTCATATTCTTTTTCTAAGTAATGTTTTAATTCAGCTATCTGACAAGGTGTTCCCGAAAAAAGAACTGCTTCATCATTATCAAGTTTTTCTTTAGTTATAGCAAACACTTCGTGAGTATCACTTTGCACATACTTTGATTTTCTAAATATATCAACTTCATCAACTGGCAACAATTCATGTTTAACACTTATTGACTTTTGCCATGTGGCTCCTGCTACATATAAGTTTTTATGTTTTTTCTTTAATGCATTTACAACTCCAATAAATGCCCCACCAGAAGCACTCTTACTTCTTTCCTTCTTATCATTTATTATTGCCACATAAGCTTTCTTATTTTCGTAACTATACTTCGGTATTTTTTTCTTGAATCCACAAACATTTCTACACTTACCACAGTTAATACATTTCAAATTATCTATTTGTGGATACAATGCTTTGTCTTTACCTTCTACCATACTAATAGCATTGCAAGGACAAACGCTAACACATGCCCCACACCCACAACAAGCGCTTGGTTTGTTGCTATCAAGATATGTTGTTCTGTTCTCTGTATTCAAAACTAAATCTTCCCACCTTGATTTTCTCTTATTTTTTGCAGTACCTCTGTTAACATAGTAGAAGATGTTCCTTCTGTATGAGGGAGGAATACGAATTCCACTCCTGTCCCTTCAAACTCTTCTACATATTTATTGTACATATCACTATTCTTCCAATCGTCTCCATGGAAAAGCGCTTCATAGTGTAGTTTTTCCCATGCAGCAAACTTATCCATTGTAGTTTGAGGTACAACTTCATCCACATATTTAAGAGACTCTATTATTTCCTTTCGTTCCTCAAATGGAATAATAGGATATTTATTCTTATACTCTTTTACCAATTCGTCTGTGCTCACTCCTACTATTAGATGCTCGCATTGTTCTTTTGCTCTTCTAATTATATTTAAGTGACCTATATGAAAAAGATCAAAAACTCCTGTTGTATAGCCAACCTTATATTTCTTCTCGCTCATCCTATCCTTCTTTCTATTATTTCATCTGTTCTGCAATATCTGCATCTACTATCTCTTCACCTGACTTGTCTTTAAGCTGTTCTTTACTTGCTTCACTAAGTCCATCATTTAATACTGCATTGAAATCGCAAGTACTGCACTTATCTAACTCTTCTTTAGTAACTTTACCATCGCGGTAATCTCTGACTATCTTTAGTTCATACATAGAGTATTTTTTCTTTGTCCAGAATTTAATCTTATGTCTAAATACCCACCATGCTGGTTTCCAAATATATTTTCTCATGGCTGGTGATACTGAACCTATCATCCAACAATCTCTATCGCAGCAACGAACTTTGCTTCTCACCTTATCTGCTTGTTCACTTTCCCAGAGTTCATTCCACTCTTTTACTTCGTTCACATTGCCCATGACTTCTTTGTCTTTTGTTCCATTACATGGCATTACATCACCATAAGGATCAATAAAGAATGTATCGAAAGCCATATCACAAGGAAGAAGTCTCTTCTGTCCATAAATATAATTAATCAAACCATGATTGAAGTATGCTCTAAACCATTTCTTAGGGCTATTTGATGCTAGTAGCTTATTAACTAGTTTTTCAAACTCTGCTGCTACCATTGGTCTGTCATGAATAATATTCTTTGCCTCCACAAAGTAGAATGAATTGTGAAGTGATGCTGTTGCAAACTCCATATTCATTTCATTTGATAAATCATAAAGTGCCACTAAATCTTTAGCATTAGCATCCTGTACAGTCATACCAAAGCCTACATCTTTCATTCCCATCTCTACTAGTTTTTTTAGTGTAGTGTAGCCCTTGTTAAATCCATCATCCAATCCACGGATTTTGTTATTTGTATCTTCTAATCCTTCAATAGAAATTCTAATTCCAATCTCAGGGAACTCTTTACACAAATCAACAATTCTATCTGTAAAGAATCCATTAGTTGAAATAACAATGCGTTCACTCTTCTTATATAGCTCGCGAACGATATCTTTTAAATCTTCACGGATGAAAGGCTCTCCACCAGTTATGTTTGTAAAATACATTTCAGGTAGTTTCTTAATAGCCTCTACTGTTATCTCTTCTTCTGGTTTAGATGGTGCTTTAAATCTGTTACACATGTTGCATCTAGCATTACATCTATATGTCACAATTACTGTTCCATTTAATTTCTTATTGCTCATTCTTTTTCACCTTTTTATTATTTGTATATTCCAATCTCTTTTTATACAAATCTCTTGTATCTCCTATTACTTTAGCAGGATTACCTGCCACAATTGCATACGGAGGAACATCTTTTGTTACCACACTTCCTGCAGCCACTAAAGCGTTATTACCAATTGACACATTATAAAGAATCAGACTCCTAGCACCAATCACCACATTATTGTCTATAGTAATCTCCCCTGTGTAATAATCTATTTCGGGACCATTGTAATTAGAATCAAGAATCCACATTCTTCTTACTAAATCGTGCTCATAGAATCTTACATCCGCACAAATTGTTACATTATCCCCGATAGAAATCAATTCGGGGTGAGTTGGCAACCATACAGGGTGCCAATATCCACCCTCACCATAATTCTTAAAAATATTTGCTTTTCTAACAGTATTAACTTTTTTTCTATGTTTGCCAAATACATTTAGAATGAATAGTTTTGTTAAAACTCGTTTTTTCATTAGCTACCTTTCCTTATAATAAGTTATTAATTTATTTGTATAATTCTCTAAATCGTCAAAGTCTATATATTTACAATTTCTTGAATACTCATCTGTCTTTTGCTTGTTATTGTATAGACTAATTATTTTCTCTTTTAATTCTTCTTTGTTTCCACTCTCAAATAATTCGCCTGTAAGTCCAACCTTTATAAGCTCAGGTATGCCACCGATATTTGCTCCAAGTACTGGCGTTCCATATACCTGGCTTTCCATTACAGAGAATGGACAGTTTTCATACCACTCAGAGGGATAAACACTAAACCTAGCTTCTCTAATTAGTTTTTCTAATTCCTCTCCCGACTTAAATCCTACATTTTTAATGTTTGGTATATCTTTAAGTTCATCTTCTAAAGGTCCCGTTCCAGCAAATATATAATTAACATCTGGTAATTCTTTACAAACCTCAATTAGGGTATCTATACCTTTTTCAGCAGAAAATCTTCCAAAGTATAATACATAATCTTTCTTCACTACTTCTTTTGGTTCTACTTTATCTATAAAGTTATGAATTGCTACTGTTTTATCTTTAAATATAGGATTTGTATCCATCTTGCTCTTCATAAACTCAGAACAACAAATCACAGTGTCTATCTTTTTATATACACCCTTCCACTTCCAAAACTTAGCTTCCGCCATACCTATAGCAGACTTCATTGTGGACCCGTGAATACATTTTCCCTTTAAACAACAAAAAAAGTGTCCACCAACACATTTTTCGCAGTTCTCGTGTGTTGATGGATTATTCATCATGTGGTTAGGACAAATAAGTTGATAATCATGTGCTGTGAAAATAATCTTTACTTTATGTTTTGTCTGCTTTTCCCATTTTCTAACTTCTAGAATAATGGATGGTGTGAGTTGATAATTAAAGTTATTTATATGTACAACATTAGGTTTGAAGTCATCTAGTACTAATCTTATTTTCTTTCTAGCTTCTTTAGAGTAAATAGTCTTAAGTGGATATGTTATTTTTGATAATTTGCTTCCTTCATGGAAGTCCATATCTGTAGTGTACGCATTAATACTATTACCTACGCATCTACCTTCATGTTCCATACCAAAGTACTCTACCTGGTGTCCTTGACTTTCAAGATAGTCACCAAGTTTAAACATATATGTCTCAGATCCGCCATTAGGATATAAGAATTTGTTCACCATTAATACTTTCATTATTCTCTACTACCTTGTTTTCCCTCTTTAAGTGCAAATCTGTTAATAATAGTCGCAATGTATTTAATTATTTTACTAACAACAAAGGAAAAAATAATACTGCCAATTAAAACTAATAACACAGTGATAGTGTATTGTACTACACCATTTCCAAATCTATTACTCAACCCTAGTTTTTGTATTATGCGAAAGATAAACATATGCGATAAATATATTTCCAATGAAATACCAGAAATAAAAGTCACAAACTTATTATTCAAAATAGTGAGTTTACTGTTCTGTAGCACTATTGCATATATTAGAATTACCGAAACTACAAGTATCAAAAAAATCTTATGCGGATGGTATAAATAATAAAAAACACAAACAATTATCATTACGCCAAGCCATAACCATCTATTAATCTTTTCTAATCTTTCTCTATATAGATAGATTAATGCTCCTGCAATGAAAAAGCTCCCACTATAAAGAATATTCAATCTTCCTAAATGGAAGTAATTTATTGATGCGATAGTCCATAGAACCGCAATCGCTAAAGAAATCCATGCACTTTTTTTGTCTTTCGTAATAACACAAAAAAATGGAAATATCATGTAGAAAACAAAAATGATTCCAATAAACCATCCAACTCCAATCACTGATAAATTCTTATTGGTAAAGCCAAACACTAGTGTTAAATCAGCAAATCCTTCATACAATGCCTTTATTGAATGTTCACTTATAACATCAATTAATACTAATAATCCAAAAAATGGTAGAATTTTTTGTACTCTTTTTTTATAAAATGTTGAAAAATCAATTTTGTTATCTAGAATCTTTTTATGATATCCACAGCACAATCCAAATGCAGAGATTGTCATAAAGAGCATAACCACATATGTAGATAACGGCAAAAAATTGTTATAAAAATAACCTTTGATTTGATAGTTATTCTGAGCTTTCATATGGATTATAACCACCATAAAACAAGCTATAGCTTTTATTCCATTTAGTGCATCATATTTTTTTTGATTTACAGCACCCACTGACTTAATTCTCCTCATATAGTTTAGTTGTTTCATCCACCACATACTCCCAATTATATTTCTCACAAATATAATCAGCAGACTGTTCTTGATACTCTTTAACGATATGTGGATTCTCGCAAAGAGTCTGTAACTTAGCTCTTAAATCTTTTACATTTCCTTTTTGAAACGACAATGCTTTGTCACCAACCACTTCGGTACATTCGGGTATATCCGAAGTTAGACAGCAGTTTCTATAACTCATTGCCTCTAACAAACTAAGTGGCATTCCTTCCACATCTGATGGAAGCACGTACACATATGCATTATCATAAAGTTCTTTTCTAGTAACGCCTTGGACAAATCCTGTAAAGATAATTCTGTCATCATCGCCTGCCAATTCTTTTACAGCTTTTGCGTAGTCTTCAGTATCTGAAATACCTCCGGCTATCACTAGTTTTTTATCTGTGTCTAGTTTCTTAAAAGCCTCTATCAAATATATCAAGCCCTTCTCAGGAACTATTCTACTTAGGTAAAGAATATAATCTTCTTTTTCCAAACCATACTCTCTTCTAATTTTGTCTGGTTTTCTTTCTCTATGTCTCTCTACTCCATTTGGAATCAATACAGTATCTCTGCCATATGTTTCTTTGAAGTAGTCTTGCATATTTTTGCTAAGAACAATTATTTCATCAGCTTTCTTCACGGCCATTTTTTCACCGCGTTTTATGTACCATGAAGCAAATCCACCCCATTTAGATCTCTGCCAGTCTAGACCATGAATAGTTGCTATGCATCTTTTTCTAAATAGCTTTGGAATCCACATAACAGCACAAGGTCCCTCAGCATGGTAGTGAACTACATCATGTCTACCAACTGCTACTCTAAGAGACGCAACAAGAGAAGATGTCATAGCAGCTAGTCCCTTTTTATCAATAGTAAATACTCGTCTGACTCTAACACCTTTGTAGTTGTCTACTCTTTTTCTATTATATTGTTTTCCACTTACATGACGGCCCTTTCTGTTATAACAAGTAACGTCGTATCCTCTCTCCACTAAACGCACAGAGATTTTCTCCACTACTCGCTCCACGCCACCTTCTCTAGAAGGTATGCGCTTGTGGCCAATCATTGCAATCTTTTTCTTTAATGATTTAGACAAATAATTGTTCCCCTATTCCTCAATTATTTTTGGTCTTCTATAACTTCCTCGTTCTTCGTCTTTCCGTAACCGTAACCGTATCCATAGCCGTAACCATAGTATTTGCCATATTTCTTCTTTGACTTTGGAACACGGTTAAGAACTGTTCCAAGTAATTTACAGCCAACTCTATCTAACTGAGCTACTGCCTGTTTTACAATCTTCTTTGAAGCATATCCACTTCTGATTACCATTACCGCTCCATCACACATTGACGCGATAAGTGAGCCGTCTGCCACGTTGTCTAGTGGTGGTGAATCTATAATCACATATTCAAAGTCTTCTGATACTTTGTCTAGTAGTTCTTTGAACTTTGGATCTTCTAGAAGAATAGTTGGATTTTCTAATGCATTGGTACATGGAATAAAGTATCCGTTCTCAATGTTAGTTCCATAAACTACATCTTCGTAAGTAGCATTTCCTGATAGGTAATAGTCCATACCCTTTACTTCTTCGTTGCTCTTTACTTTGTATCTATTAGTAGCTGTAGCTTTTCTTAAGTCTAGATCAATAAATGCTGCCTTGAATCCAGCCTCAGCTAACATTTTCCAAAGGTAGATTGATATGAAACTCTTTCCTTCATTTGGAACTGTACTAGTGATAAGTATTTTCTTTGTACTCTCACCTGTGAACTTTACATTTATTCTTAATCTATTTAGCGCCTCTTCTAATGAATATGGAAGGTCAACTAGTTCTATATTTACATTTTTCATTATTTTGCCCTCCTAGTTCCTTTTTTCTTTTCATCGTCCTCTATGAAAATATCATTTTCTGGAATAACTGTAAGTGGTGCGAAACCAAATTCACTTTCGATGTCTTCTGCTGTCTTTAATGTATCATCCAATAAGAACCTAATAATTAGAATGATTATATAGATACCTGCAAATAAAATTCCTCCTATCAACAAGTATTTTATATAGCTTGGTCCAACTTTTTTCTCTTCTAATTTTCCACGTTGAACAATATTGGGTTTTGAAGTACTCATTGCTCTTGGCAAGTAAGTTCTTAGCGACTCTAACAATGTATTCGTAATCTTTTGCGCTAATTTTGGATCATTAGCTGTGGTGGTGATTCTAAGAACTCTAGTATCAGTTGGATTTTCAATACTAATCATATTGGATAATTGATCTGACGTTAAATCAAGTTGAAGTTTATCTATCACTTCCTCCATTACCGGATAACTAAATATTAGTTCTTCATAATCCTTTGTTAATGCTGCTCCTATGTTAAGATCTGCAATATTAATCACTGCATCATCTGATGCTGATACAGCATATAACTTAGCTGTTGATTGGTACGTTGGATGTTTCATTGTGTAAGCATAAACGCTAAATAACAACGCTCCCACCAAAAAGCATAGAATTATGTAGTGAATACGACCTAACAACATGCTAAATAGTTTTCCAAAATCTATTACATTGTCATCCACAGTACTTTCAGAGGATACAACAATATAATCATTGACATTTTGTTCCTTTTGTTTCTTTTCCTTACTTGTCATTACTCATATCTCCTTATAATTATTTGAGATTTATTTGCGGTTTTTTTCTGAATCTACTTCATCGTAGAATAGTTTTCTTACCACTTCATTTAGGCTGTCTTTGTTTGGATAGAATGCGTTGAATCCATAGTCATCTTTTTTGCTCTTTCCTTTTATTTCAAAAGTACCTAAATATTTATTTTTAAGAACTGCTTTTGTGATTTTACTAGAATCACTTCCAGACATTGAAGTAATCATATATCCGTCTAGGTCTCTGTATACCTCGATTGGGAACTTAGGGTTTTTATCTGTTTTTTCACCCACTAGTTTCTTCAAGCCCTTCATGTACTCGTTTTGTCTGCGCATTCTGCATTCATTCGAGCCATCGCCCACATTCATTCTGTCGTGTACATAATGCTGTGCTTGGTCGTCGCTTAGTTTAATAGTCTTACCCTTCTTCAAAGACTTGTCTGAATCTGAGAAGTCGTCTTTTATCTTTACTGTAACACCACCCACTGCATTGTTTATTACTTTGATAGCGTCTTGACTTAGCGCAGTATAATCATCAATGTATTGATCGTGCAGCAACTCTGAAACGGCTTTCATCGTGTTCTCACAAGATCTTTCTTTGCCGTCGGCTACTTCATACGCCAGTGACAACTGAATGTCCGTAGTTGCCAAGTAGTTTCCGTTTTCATCCAGTGAATCTACAGCAGTGATCGTGTCTCTGTCTATTGGAAGAAGCGCGTATGTGTTTTTTTCCCTATCTATAACTAGAAGAGTTATAACGTCGGCACGGCCAGGATTGTAAGTGTCCTTTTCATCTGCCTTCTTTGTTGTTTCTCTTGCGCCGTAGATTTTTTCTTCTGTAGTTGGCTGCGTAGTTTCTGCTGTCAATTTGCCCTTCACATCGGTACCTATTAGTAGGTATGTTTCGATGTTAGGCTTAGGGACACAATTTACTCCACCTATCTTTACGATTTTGTCGGTTCTGTTATTTTTCGTGGTATCCTCTGGCTCACCTATAAAGATGATAGCCAAGATTCCCACTATACAGATAACCGCAAAGATACTTAGGTAGATAACAGCGCTCTTTTGTTGTTTTATAGTTTCTCTAAAACCTTTTCTACCTTCGCTCATGTTTTACCTCTTACTTTAATGTGGCTAATCCGTGAATTAGATTATAGCCTGCTTCAGGATATTTCTTTTCTAATACTACTAGTACTGCTAATAGGAAAAAGCAGATGATTGATAGTATTATTGCTGTTTTTTTAGACATGTTGTTTCTCCTAATCATTTAAAGTTTGATGGGTATTTTTGCGCACAAAAAGTCTGTGGGCGCAATAACCCATACTCCGTTAAATTATATCATAATCGTAACAATTTTACTATCTAATGTGGCCGTTATTTTTCGTATAAGTGCGCTTTTTTATGTGGTTTTTTGTGGTTATTTGTCAATTGTCAGTTTTTTCATAAATCTGGTGTCATTGTGTTATAATTAGTATGATTTATTTAAAGATTTAGAGGTTTATTATGTGGATTGCAGATAATTGGAAAGACTATGAAGTGCTAGACACATCCTCTGGCGAAAAGCTTGAACGCTGGGGCGATTTCTTCTTGGTGCGCCCAGATCCTCAAGTGATTTGGAACACTGAAAAGAAGGACTATAGATGGCACAACCCTAACGGCCACTACTACCGCTCAAACAAAGGCGGCGGCGAATGGGAATTTAATAATTTGCCTGAAGTTTGGCAGATAAACTATGGAGATTTGGTATTTAACTTAAAGCCTTTTAGTTTTAAACATACTGGATTGTTTCCTGAGCAGGCTGTGAATTGGGATTGGTTTAGAGGATTGATTCGAGAGGCTAAGGCTTCTAAGGATGAGATTAAGGTTTTGAACTTGTTTGCATACACCGGCGGTGCTACTCTAGCTGCTCTAAACGCTGGAGCACACGTTACACATGTGGATGCGTCAAAGGGTATGGTAACTTGGGCTAAGGAGAATGCGGTATCTTCCGGTTTGGCTGATAGACCACTAAGATGGCTAGTGGATGATTGTGTTAAGTTTGTCGAGCGAGAAATTAGACGCGGAAACAAATACGATGCTATCATTATGGATCCACCATCATACGGCCGCGGTCCTAAAGGTGAGATTTGGAAGATTGAGGAAAGTATTTTCCCATTTATCGAAAAATGTTCTCAATTGTTAAATGATGATCCACTATTCTTCTTGGTAAACTCTTACACTACTGGACTTCAACCAGCTGTTCTAAGTTATATGATAAATATGGCTGTTGGTAGCAAGTTTGGTGGTAAGGTTGAGGCTGATGAGATAGGCCTTCCGGTTAGTTCTAATGGGCTAGTATTGCCGTGTGGAGCTAGCGGAAGATGGAGTAAATAAAAAATGTGTGACCTTTTGGTCACACATTTTCTTTTTACTTCCTTTTATACGTTTTCTAATGTTACTTCGCTTAACTCAAATCCCTCATCATTTATATCCTTACAAATCGATACGATATACTTATCATTCATCTTAAACTGAGTGCATTTGAACTCTGTCTGATTTCTGATTACTGGACCTTCTGGTCTAAACACTATCTCAAATGAGTTTAGCGGTTTTCTAAGTCCCATTCCTATATTTTTAAGATAGGCTTCCTTTAGTGTCCACACTTCACAAAACCTTTGATGTCTTTCTTCGTCGTTGGCGCCTGCGTTTATATATGCACATTCACCTTGCAAGAAGTTCTTCTCTGCTATTCTGTGCTTGTCTGCTTTTTTCTTTTGGATATCGATTCCAATCTCGTAGTCTGAAACTGCTGCTACCACATATCTTCCTGAATGCGATAAGTTAAACTTTAAATCAGAATTTACAAAGTATGGTTTGCCGTGCTTGTCTGTAGCTACGTCTGAGTCCACAAAGTACTTTGTCTTTATAAAGTTTATCATTAGTCCAGATCCCATAAGTCTAAGCTTGTCTGCTGTGGACTGGCTTTTTTCAATTCTCTCTAATCTGCCTTCTGTTATGTTTTCAATCTGTGAATTAAATATTGCCTTGTTTCTTAAAGGCTCAATGTCAAAATAGTATACTTCCATCTTTCCTCACGTTTCTCCTAAATTATATGTCACATATTTGTATTTCAAATATCACTTATTTTTTATAAATGCTTCTTCATCGTATTAATTCCCAATGCTCTCTTACCCTGAAGTCTTGTTCCAGAGAATATACTTGAGAACAATACTAGTAGTGGGAATATCTCAAGACGTCCTACTAACATGTCAAACATCAGAACAATCTTTGATATTGTTCCGTAACATGTAAAGTCTGTTGCCACGCTGTCAAAACCTGGTCCGATGTTGTTTAGCGTAGCCATAACCGCCGAAAGATTTGTCGTAACCGAATGTCCATCTATACTTACAATCAAAACTGACACGATAAGGATTGCTACATACGCACCCAAATATGCCATTGTTCTTTTTATGATGTCGTTTGCCACACTCTTCTTGTTCATTTTTACCTTTGAAACAAGTCTAGGATGTGTGATGTTTACAATCTCGTTTTTAACTGACTTCAACACGATGATTAAACGTGACATTTTGAATCCACCGCCGGTAGATCCCGCACACGCGCCGATGCCCATCAATACAAGTAGTATTCCTTTTGTGAGTGCTGGCCATGCATTAAAGTCGGCTACCGTTCCATAACCTGTTGTGGATGAAATGGATGCCACCTGGAATGCCGACTGCTGAATTGCTTCGCCCCAGCCGCTAAACAATGCTCTTCCATTTATTGTAAGAATCACTATCGCCCCTATCAACAGTACGAAGTACCATCTGAGTTCTTCGTCGAAGAAAACTAATTTCGGCTTTCTTATTAGTAGCAAGTAATACATCGTAAAGTTTAGTGAGCACAAAATCATAAATACTGTGATTATGATCTGCACCGCCGTCGAATAACTTCCTATACTTGTTCCGAGCAAGGCAAATCCACCAGTACCCACCGTACCGAATGTAAGTGTGGATGATTCAAATGGTGTAAGTCCTGCTATGATGAGTGCAATCATCTCGATAAATGTGATTGCGATATATATCAAATAAAGTGTTTTCGCTGTGTTCTTTGCCTTCGGCAAAAATTTGCCAACTGTAGGTCCTGGAGATTCCGCCTTCATCATATGAATACTTGAGCTTGCGCCCAGCGGCAAAATCGCCATGATAAATACTAGCACTCCCATTCCACCTACCCAGTGTGTGAATGAACGCCAGAATAATGTGGCGTGCGATATTGTGTGGAAGTTGCCGGCGCCTTTGACGATGGCATCTGTCAGTACTTCCTTGCCCTCAATGCCTATTCGCGCTGCGTTTGCAGTCAATACATCTGGATGTATGATACTAGATCCAGTTGTGGTGAACCCCGAGATAGTCTCGAACAATGCGTTGAAGTAATATGGAATTGCGCCTGTTAGTACGAATGGGACTGCTCCCACAAGACTGAGCACAATCCAGCCAAGTGATACCGAAACAAATCCTTCTTTTGCAAAGAATGCTTCGCTCTTTGGCTTCTTGATTTTACCAAGCATACCTATGACAAATACAACTGCTGCTAGTCCCAAATAGATTAGCGCATCTTTTGTCTCGCCATAATAAAACCCTACCATGGCAGGAAGGGTTAAAAATGCTCCTTCGAAGCACAATACATATGCAAGTAAATATCTAATCATTGATATATTCATAATATCTCCAGTTCAAATATGTGATATCTATAGTTTTTTGTGTAACTATTTTGCAATGTCATGCACGTCGTGAAGACCTTTTTCTGTAGTTAGTACTACTATTTTGTCTCCAGCGTGAATAAATGTTGAACCTGTTGCGATAGCTGATTTGTTATCGTGAGTTACGCAACCAATGATAACGCCCTTCTTAACTTTGATTTCGCTAAGTGGCTTGTCGATATACTTCGCATCCTCTGGCACTTCAAACTCGATAGCTTCCACTCTATTGTCGTTAAGCTGATATAGAGAAAGGATTCCGCTATCGTTTTGCA
Organism: Eubacterium sp.; assembly: GCA_017514785.1. GTDB lineage: Bacteria > Bacillota > Clostridia > Lachnospirales > Lachnospiraceae > Eubacterium_G. The sequence continues at coordinate 71,878 of JAFWIO010000055.1, forward strand.
TCTGGCTACGAACGAATCTTAAGATTCTTTCTGCGATAATATATTTTGGATAAACCACACTACCTATATCTAGGCTGTCGATAATTTTGTCGAACGCTGTGCGGTGAATTCTTGTAATAACCTTACAATCTGAAACTTCTTTTGCATAGAGCGCAAGCATAACGTTTTCTTCGTCGAAGCTTGTGTTTGAGATAAATGCATCCACATCCTCTATGCCCTCTTCCACTAAGAGGTTCTTATCCGTAGCATCGCCCTGGATGATTGTTGCTCCATCTAAAATGTCACTTAACTTTTCACATCTTGCAGGGTCTTGCTCTATAATTTTTACTTCAACGCCCATCGACATCAAAATTCTTGATAGGTAAACTGTTGTACGTCCACCACCGATAAGCATAGCATTTGACGCGCCACTCACTGAGAAGCCTAGGCTCTTGAAAAATTCATGAGCAACATCAATACTTGCAAGTACCGAAATGATATCGCCCTCTTCCATCTTGAAATCTCCGCCAGGGATCAAAACTTCGTCGTTTCTCTCCACAACTGGAACCAAAATTTCTGAATGGAACTTTTCGCCGAACTCTTTCATTGTCATATCATTAAGTGGACTTTGTTCGGTCAATTTATATGAAATAATTTCAGCCCTACTCTTAGGGAAAATATCTACGTTAAGCGCCAGCGGCAAATTAAGAAGCGCTGCCATTTCTCTAGCTGATGCTGCGTGTGGATTGATAACCATTGTAAGACCAAGTGTAGACTTGATAAGTCCAATCTCTCTGCCATACTCTGGGTTACCTACTCTTGCGATTAGGTTTTTGACGCCCCTACTCTTTGCAATAAGACATGCGAGCAAGTTCATCTCGTCGTTTCCTGTGACAGCAATAAAAAGATCACAGTCATCAATGTTTGCTTCCTCTAGCACGTTAATACTTGAGCCTGTTCCCACTACGCCGTATACGTCAAAGGAATCGGAAATCTCTTCCACTATTTTGGCGTTTGTGTCGATAACTGTTATCTTATGTTCTTCTTGACTTAGTTGTTCTGCTAATGTGCCACCTACGTTGCCACATCCAGCAATAATAATATTCATATTTGTCTCGCGCGTCTTAAAATTTGGGCGCACATGCCTCCTAAAACAAGTATTATTTTCGCCCTATTATTATACAACTTATTAGGTTTTTAGCAATATTTTTGGATGTTTTTGTTTTTCAATATTTTGGGGTGGTTTTTGGCAATTTTACTTGTCATTTTTCAGAAAATATATGTATAATATTATTAGCGTAAAGTAACGGTATAATTTAATAAAGGAGATTTTACTATGTTAAAAGAATTTAAAGAGTTTGCCCTAAAGGGTAACATGATGGACTTGGCAGTTGGTGTAATCATTGGCGGGGCTTTTAAAGATGTGGTTACTTCATTGGTAGATAACGTAATCATGCCATTCGTTGCAATGTTTACAGGAAAGCTTAATTTTGATAAATGGGTTATTCCTGGCACTGCTATTAAGTATGGAACATTTATCTCTGCAGTAATCAACTTTATCATTATGGCATTCATCATCTTCTTGATGATTAAGGCTATGAACAAGCTTCGCAGAAAAGACGAAGAGGTTACTACAAAGGTATGTCCTCATTGTAAGTCAGAGATCGACATCGAAGCTACTAAGTGTCCACACTGTACAAGTGATGTTCAGTAAAAACAATTTTGACTCAGGCGAAATGATTCGTCTGAGTCTTTTTTTATGCCATTCTGCTATATTTTTAACAAACAAAATACGAATGCGTTTCAAAAAAATGAGTACTTTTACTTTTCTTGCTTTTATATATAATAAAGGTACAAAGGTTTTCGAAATAAACCTAACTTCCTCACACAAAAGAAATGCACTTGGTTAACCCCAAGTGCATTTCTTTTTTTATGTTTATTTATCTTCGTTATTATCGCTCTGTTCTTCTTGCTTTGGTTCTTCTTTCTTTGGTGCTTCTTCCACACCATCTGGTCTCCAGCCTGCAATGTCGCTCACATCAAAATCATATGTAAGTTCTTTGCCATAGGCTTTTTCATAAGCCTGCTTTTTTAATGCGTAATCTCTGTCTCGCATATAGATGCTGTTTTCTCTGACCGTCTTGTTTGGATCGGGAAGCATAACGTCGAGCACGCTTATCTTATATTTGACGTCAACAAAATCTTCTGCCATTTTTTTCTTTGTGTCAATCATTTCCACAAAGCAACTAATCACTGGAACACCCAGCTTCGATGCATAGTAGAAAGGTCCTCTCTTTGGCGGACGAGGCTTTCTGTAGTTAAACCACATCTCCTGCTCTGGATAGATCAATGTAAACTCTTTGTTGGCCATCATTTCTTTCAGCTGTGGCTCGAAGAACTTCGTCATATAATTTCTATTGTTACTGATTGGAATGATGTCCGCATAGTTCATTAGAAATCCTAGCATTCCTTCCATCGCAAGGTTAGTCTCTTGGCTTACGATGTTTAGGTGTTTCTTGCCAGCCTTTAAAATCATGTATCTAACGATAGCATTCTCCACCGGACTGAAATGGTTACTTGTAATGATAGCTCCGCCCTTTAGCTTCTTCACCTTTTCAATGCCCTCTATGTGAGTGCTGATGTTAACCATTCTAGATGCCATGTTTGCCATGTATCTAGCCATACGTCTGTTGAAAAGATACTTAGGTGTATGTCTGCGCTTCATTACTCTCTCAAGCAACACGTCTCGCTCGTTCGATGTTAGAACCGGATCGTTCACCTCAACTTTGGCATACCATTCTTCGTCCTTAATGGCCTGTTTTATATTTTCAATTACTTCATCTCTTACGTCATCGAGAATTATCATATTGATTCCTCATTTGTGTGGCGTTTGTAGATTTTTTGTGTAGCTTATAGTCTTACTACGCCCTCTTCTTCTTGGACTTTTTTAAATGTTACATCTTGTCCTGTTATCATAGCTGCACGTGTTACAAGGTTTTCCATGCTAGCCATATCGTGCGCCTTCTGCTCGTCTGTGTAGTTGTTCTTTATATCCTGCAAGTCTTCGTAGAATGCTGTCTCTTTCGCATACTTCCAGAAAACATCTCCATACTGAATTCCGTCGAACAACCATGGTTTTGAGAATAAGTTATAGTGGATGATAACTATGTCTTCTTTGTCTTCGGCATCTTCCACTGGCATCACGTCATATCTGTCCGACAAATGTTTAATCTTTCCGTTGCACATCGCATTCAAGTAATCCTGGTCTGGCGCAACTGTGTCAAACTGATACTTGTTTAGTAACTCAAGGAAGTGCTCATCCATCTTCACTTCTCTCATCTTCTTAGCATTCATTAAAAGAATTCCTGAGTTACAGTATTCGCCAGGCTTCATGCCCACTGCTTCCCTCGTATACTCAACTAGTGGTGGGATGTGCAAGATTGATGTGTCTGTGCAAGCGCCCACTAGGTTGTCGCCTAACTCTTCTTTGTATAGCTCTGAGATATCGCCAGGCACTACCACATCACTGTCGATGTAGATTACTTTGTCGTACTCTGGGAACATCTCTGGAATAAATAGTCTATAGTAAATCGTTAGTGTGAAGTAGTCCGCACGGAGTTTGTGTCCGTCGAAGTCACTTCCGATATCCAACTCTCTTCTCATCTCACAAAACTCAATCTCGCAATCATCAGTAGCCATGTCAGCAAGGTATCCTTTGTACTTGTCTGTTAGGCCTTCCTGAATGATATGAATTCTGTAGCGGTAATCTTTTGATGCGTTATCAATCAGTGACTTGATAGCCACTCCCAAATATGGCGCATAGCCATCGTCAATTGTAAAAAATATTGGTATTAATGTTTTTTCCATTTTTCTAACCTCTTACTTTGAATTTTGGTTTATACTTTCTTGATTGATTTGTACATTGCTCTGTACTCTTTTAAGATGCCGTCGTATTTATATAGTTTCAAGACTTTGTGCATTCTCTTTACGTCCCAAGGCTTAACTGTAATCGTTCTAACCCAAGGGAAGAATCTAAAGCCAGTCGTAAAATGTCTAATCACTGTGTCTTTCTTATTCTTCTTTTGCTCATTATACTTGCGCGGCAAAGTTTTCTTAGCCACCGCTAGCTTATTTAACGCAGTCTGATCTGGCATAAACATTTTTTGATTTCTGCACTTCTCTCTACACTGTTCAAAAAGCCCTGTCTCTTTTACCTTCTTCATGTTGAAAAGAAGAACGCCCGAGTTTAGGTAATCTCTTTTTGTGACTTTGTCACGGAAGAACCAACTGCCGTAATGATCAAGCACTCCTGCAAACTCGTAATCTTCCACGTCCTCGTCAAAGAGCTCGCTTATATCGCCATCAGCTATCGTGTCGTTATCGAGATACAAAATCTTATCTGGCATATCTTCAATCTGATCCGCGAACAGTCTAAGCATACACATCGGTGTGAATCTTGTATCCAAGTTTGACTTCGGAATGAACTTGTCAAAGTTTGCGCTTACGTCAATCAGCTTAAAACTGCTTTCAGGATTCACCTGCTTAACGTAAAAATCCAAAACTTTAATCGTGTCCGCATTCACAGTATTGTATCGTCTGTGCACAGTCTCAAGACTTGCTGTCAAAACAATAATATTTAGTTTTCCCTTGTAATGCTTCACTATGGAAATGATTGAAATAATCAAACCCTTTTCAATATTCTCATCTCCGCAGTAAAGTAGGTTAACTTGCTTTTCCATATTCCCTCTTTGTCTTCGACGAAGTCACTTATTCGTCTTCCGACTTTTTATATATCACATAATCATATGTGCTCTCTTTACTTCGCTCTAACATAGTCTCGTAAATCTCGTCGTGAAGTTTTTTTGCTCTATCCTTCCTCGACAAAGTTTTGTCTGGCCAAAATGGACCATCCACAAACAATGTAACTCTAGGTTTCTTGCGATGCTTTCTCTTTTGATATGTGGTAGTGATGCAAAACGCCGGAGCATTCTCATTCACCACAAACTTAAAGCTCGTCTCCGGGAAAGGTCTAATGCCAGTATAGTATGGCCAAAGGTGCGCCTCCGGATAAATAGACACGCAGTGCTTCTGCTCAATCCTTGTGTGGATGGCGTTCGTAAAATCCTTCATATGCTCGAAGTCTGTCGGAATCGTTATGGCACCAAGTGATGTCAAAATTCTTCCAATAACCGGAACTCCTAGATTGGCAGGAGCCGCTATCACGTAAACTCGCTTGCTCTTTGCCACATAAGGAGCCTTGAACACATCTCCTAACATCTGCGTGTGATTGCCGAAGTAAAAATAACCCATTTTCTTGTATGGCTTAATCACTTTCCTATTCTTAACCTTTATTCCATAGGCTATCGGAAACGCAAATCGAATAATCACCCACGCAATCCCATAGATAACCCACGAGAAAAATCTGTAAATCGGATTTGTATGAATCCACTTGTAGTTTTCTTTTAGCTTGTAGTCCTGATCCATACTCTCTACAAAGTCATCTTCAAAGGATTTGTAGTATTTAGTTTCTGGCTTAAACTCTTTCATATTCTTTTAGTTATTTCTTCTCATAAAAAGAAACTAGATTGCTCTAGTTTCCCCCTTTTTCAAACCCGCCTTATTATATCATATAAAAGGTCAAAAAAAAGGGTTGTTTTATAGATTTTTAGTGTTCTACAAAACAACCCTTTTGGTTTACATAATTTATTTTATTCCTAGTTCTTTATGATAATATCTAAGTGTCGAATACCTATATTTATAATTGCTTTCCATATCTACTTTATTCCTTGACAATGTTATGTAACCCTTTACATATTTTTTAAATTTTGCAATAACATGGAAGTACTTTTTTCTCAACTCATTATATTCTTCTTTATCAATTTTTACTTTTTCACCAATATAAGACTCCTTGTCTACTATTACTGCTTTGGTGAAATCTACACCAGTAGAAAAAACTGTTTTTCTCCCTGTTGTCCCAAAACGATAGCTATATTTATGATTAATATTAGTTCTAAAAGGAAGTGCAAAGTAGTTCCCTTCAATCCTTAAAGCAATAAACATATATGGTCTATTCCTCTTCCTTTCTATTTCTGGATATTTTGTTCTACTGTGATCATTAAAAAACGACTCCGTCAAAAAGTTTATGCTGTATTTCTTCATATTTTCCCCCACACAAAAAAGCTCTCGTACAGTTGTACAAGAGCTTTTTTACTTGGACTATGTTTAAAGTGCTGTCCTTGCACTTTCTTCCATTGGGATTTCTTTTAAGTGCTACCCTCGCACTTGTAATAATTGAGGATTTCTTTATAGTGTCACCTCCGCACTTTTCTTCAACAAGATTACATCTTGTATATTTATATTTTATTTTTTTATCACCCTATTGTCAACACCAAAAACAGCTTTCTCTCCACTGCTCTTGTTCTTCATTATAATAACATCAAGTATGTCTAATGTTAAGTATTGTTTATATGATATTTATTGCTATTTCTTTTCATAATTAACAATGAAAATGCCTATGCACACCAGTGTTAATGCAGCCATTATCTGCCAACCCATCACATCCGTCTCGTTCAATATGATAAGCGATAACACCGCTCCAAAGATTGGATTCATAAACTTGCATGTAGCAACCTTTGATACATCATTATATTTAAGTAAAACACCCCATAGTGTATAAGCTGCTGCCGAGATAAATCCCATGTATAAAATAAGCGCTACAGCCTTAATCACAAATAATGTGTCTCCTGCTGGCATATTTATATGCCCACCAGCTACCATACCTACTATCGTCATAACCAATCCACCAAAGAAGAATTGATATCCACTGAGCATTACCACACTGGCATCTTTCGAAAACTTCTTTATATATCCCTGGGCCATCGCTCCAGAAAATGCCGCTATAAATATGAAGCCTTCGCCGAAGAAGCTCATGTCAAAATCTAATCCTTGTCCTGTTAGGTTCACTACTATTAGTCCCGCAAATCCTATTAAACTTCCCACCACTTTTTTGGTCGTTAGTTTTTCTTGTCTGAACCCAAGCGAGCAAATCAAGATCGTAAAGAATGTTCCGGCGCCTGTTATGATAGATGATTTAACACCCGTCGTATGTGCAAGTCCCACATAGAAAAACAAGTACTGCAAAACCGTCTGGAACAAAGACTGCACAGCAATGTATTTTGGATGGCTAGGCTTTACAAACTCTCTTCGCCTTACGCTTTCCACTGCTATTACCATAATTCCAGCTATCGTAAATCTTATTCCAGCAAAAAGAATCTGGGAAGCTATGTCGTTCCCAGATATTCCAAACATTTTATATCCAATTTTGATGCAACTAAACGCCGATCCCCACAAAAAGCAACAAAACATTGCTATAAGAATCATTACTGGCGTCTTCGATAAAGATTTGTGTTTCATCGCTCTGCCTCGTAACTGTTGTCTCTCATAATTGAAGAAATTATCTCTCTCCCATCACTGTGGCTGAAACCGCCAACGCATTTGCACCCACATGGCACGCAATACTGCAAGGACATTTTCTAGCCATTATCTTTAGGTTAGGGAAGGCTTTCTTCACTCTCTCGAGCAAGTCCTTCGAGTCTTCGTCATTCAAAAATGTATCTATGATTCCAATCGAGATTCGCTCAGGTGCATACTCATTGTAAAGTTCTTCTACTTTTTCTTTCACATATGCAACCAGTTTGTTCTTCGCCATGTTTAAGCCTCTAGCCTTTTTCACAGCGTCAATCTTTGCCTCGTGCAAAATCATGATTGGTTTTATATTTGCAAGGTTCGCTACCAAGAACTTTGACGCGGACACCCTTCCGCCTTCTCTAAGATATTTAAGCGTATCCACCGTCAAAACCATAAATGAGTTCTTGCTCTCGCTCTCTAACTTTTCTTTGATTTCTTTGGCGCTCATGCCTTTTTCGGCATAGGCTTTCGCATCGTACACTGCCTCATAAAGCATGCTTGATAGTCTGTAGTTGTTCACCACTTGCACCTTTCCATCAAACTCCTGCGCAAACGCGGCCGCCGTACTGTACGAGCTAGACAGCGTCAACGTCATAGGGATGTAGACTATCTCGTCATACCCCTCGTCCAAAATGCTCTGCCACATATCCATTAGATCCTGCGGCGAAGGTTGCGAAGTCTTTACCGGCACTCCATCTGCCATTCCCTGGTAAAGCTCTTTTGTAGACAAGTTTTCTCCTTCTATATATGTTTTATCACCGATTATCACTGGCAATGTCATTAGGAAAATTCCGTCTCTTTTGCCTTCCTCGATAGTTATCGAACTATTTGTGTCCGTCATTATTGCTACTTTCAATTTTGCACCTCTTATCTGTATTTAATCCTATAACATTATAGTCTTTTTCTTCATTTTATTCTAGAGCTTTCCTCTTTTATAAAAATGTGCTGCCACTTTCTTTACGATTATAAAATATGGTGGTTCAAGTCTGCGCTTCACCTTCTTAAGCGAAGCCCTGATAGGAATCTTTTGCGGACAAACTTGCTCGCACTTGCCACACTGTTTGCACTGCGACGCAAAGCCCGTCTCTTCCTTCAGCGTCAAAGCCATCACATACTCTGTCTCACCCGACATAAATCCATCATTGTAACTTGTGTTATAGCATTTGAAACATCCCGGTATATCTACGCCAAATGGACATGGCATACAATAGTTACATCCTGTACATGGGATATTCTTCTTGCTGTTTATTGCATCCTTTATTTTCTCGATTGTTGCAAAGTCTTCTTCGGTGAATTCGTATTTGGTATTAGTTTCAGCGCTTTGCTTAGAATCTTCTGAATTCATTTGCGTTTCGCCCGAATTCTTTTGGCCATTATTTGCAATTCTTATATTTTCTTCTAGCACATCCATTGAGTCCATTCCTGAAAGCACGCATGTGATAGTATCTTGCGCATACAACCATGAAAGTCCCCACTCAGCCGCAGTCTTGTCACTCTTATCAACTATAGCCTTCGCCTTTTTGTTCAAGCCTTTTGTGAGCTTTCCACCGCGAAGTGGCTCCATAATGAATACTGGAATGCCTCTTTTGGCCGCTTCTTCCACGCCCTGTCTTCCAGCCTGCGCATTCTCATCTAGGTAGTTGTACTGCACTAAGCAAAACTCCCAATCATACGCATCCAAAAGCTTTAAGAATATATCTGTTGATCCGTGGAATGAAAATCCCACTTTTCTAATCTGCCCAGCCGCTTTTTTCTTCTCAAGCCACTCACCTATTCCCATTTCAAGCAATCTTTTCCAAGTAGTCTCGTCCGGCAACATGTGCATCAAATAATTATCCACATAATCCGTCTGAAGCCTTCTCAATTCCTCGTCAAAGAATTTGTCGAAGTCCTCTGGTTTTTTTACTAAGTAAACAGGAAGCTTTGTCGCAATCTGAACTTTCTCGCGTATACCATTCTTCGCGAGAATCTTTCCAAGTTGCTCTTCCTTTCCCTTGTAAACATACGCAGTGTCATAGTAGTTTATACCCGACTCATATGCTTTCATTACAAGTTTTTCTGCCTCGGCATCATTGCTAGGCAATCTCATACATCCATATCCTAAGATGGAATAACCGTTTCTATAAATCATTATTTATCAAAAAACTCCTCTAATTTATCTAAGTAGTCTGGTGCTTCATCATACACGCAGTGACTGTATCCCTCAAACATATAGTAATCGCAACCGATTTTTTCAGCCATATCAATTTGATCTTTGTAATTAAACATCTTATCACCAGTGGCGCCCATTACCAATGTCTCGCACTTTATTTGATCAAGTCTATCGTATGTATTAAAGCTCTTTAGCGCCTCCGCCAAAATCGCAAACTTATCAAGTTTCTCATCTGATGCTGTAAGAATTGTTCCTGCTAGCATATCTTTAAACTTCTCAAAGAATTCATCTGAATAACCTAGCTTTACAAAGTGTTCTTCTAGCGCCTCACGGTTTTTCTCCTTGCCCCATTTTGCCCAGCTATCAACCATCCGAATTGCTTCTTCAGTTGGCTTTGAAATAGTGGATGCTAAAATTGCTTTCTTTACAATCTCTGGGTAGTTAATCGCAATCTCCTGGAGTATTGTTCCTCCTTGCGATGCGCCGTGCATATAGGCATCCTTTATGCCTATCTCTTTCATAACTTCCACAGTATCATCTGCTATCTGTCTTGTTGTGTAACCTTCAGGTAAGTTTATTCTTCTATCTATCAAGTAAACTGTGTAGTCGTCTTTGAAGCGGGCGTAATAATTCTCCACCGCTTCAGCATTATCAAGCACGCTGTTTACATTAAGCCCAGGAATAATCACCATATCCTTAGCTCCCGTTCCAAACTTAGCGTACTCCATTTCGATTCCATTTACATTTACTATATTTATTTCCATAAAAAACCTCCGGTTGCTATTATATAACATATCTTAATAAACCGCGAGTATTCTTATTGATTGCAAGCAATCAATAAGCACGCGTGCATTTTTAAAATGCACGCATGCAAACAATAAAAAGAATCCCCCATCAAGAATAAATTCTTGTGGGGGATTCTTTTTATCGTTTGAGCTCGCGCTCTAAAAATTTGCTTTCGCGATTATTCAATGATTTCAGTAACCTTACCTGAACCTACTGTTCTACCACCTTCACGGATAGCGAATCCAAGACCCTGCTCCATAGCGATTGGCTGGATAAGTTCAACAGTGATTTCTACGTTGTCACCAGGCATACACATTTCTGTGCCGTCTGGAAGGTTACATACACCAGTAACGTCAGTTGTTCTGAAGTAGAACTGAGGTCTGTAGTTGTTGAAGAAAGGAGTATGACGTCCACCTTCATCCTTTGTTAATACATAAACCTGTCCTTTGAACTTCTTGTGACATGTAACTGAACCTGGTTTAGCAAGTACTTGTCCTCTTTCGATTTCGTCTCTGTCGATACCTCTAAGAAGAGCACCAATGTTATCACCAGCTTCTGCGCTGTCTAGAAGTTTTCTGAACATCTCGATACCAGTTACAACTGTCTTCTGAACGTCGTCTTTGATACCTACGATTTCAACTTCGTCGTTGATGTTTAGAGTACCTCTTTCTACTCTACCTGTAGCAACAGTACCACGACCTGTGATTGTGAATACGTCCTCTACTGGCATTAAGAAAGGCTTATCTGTATCTCTCTGTGGATCTGGGAAGTACTCATCAACTGTATCCATAAGTTCCATGATCTTATCGCCCCATTCTCCTGATGGATCTTCTAGAGCTTTAAGAGCTGAACCCTTGATGATTGGTGAATCTTCAAATCCATACTCTTCAAGAACTTCTGTTAAGTCCATTTCTACTAATTCGATAAGTTCGTCATCATCTACCATATCGCACTTATTCAAGAATACTACGATCTTTGGTACACCTACCTGACGAGATAGTAGGATGTGCTCTTTTGTCTGAGCCATAACACCGTCAGTAGCAGCTACTACAAGAATAGCACCGTCCATCTGAGCAGCACCAGTGATCA
>JAFWIO010000056.1 GCA_017514785.1 Eubacterium sp.
GATTAAAGTTCATTATTTAACCTCGTAAATCCATCCTTCAGGAGCTTCGATAGTTCCCATCTGAATTCCTGTAAGTGTGTCATATAACTTCTTGATAGTTGGTCCCATCTCTTCCATTCCACTTGGGAAGCAAATTTCTTTACCGTGGTCGTTTATCTTTCCAACTGGAGAGATAACTGCTGCTGTTCCGCAAAGACCGCACTCGGCAAAGTCAGGAACTTCGCTAAACAATACATCTCTTTGCTCAACTTCCATACCAAGAATATTTTCAGCAACATACATAATTGATCTTCTTGTGATTGAAGGTAATATAGTGTCTGACTTTGGAGTAACTAACTTTCCATCTTTTGTGATAAAGATGAAGTTTGCTCCACCAGTCTCTTCTACCTTTGTACGTGTCGCTGCATCTAAATACATGTTTTCTGCAAAACCATTTCTGTGAGCTTCCTGTGTAGGATACAAACTCATAGCATAGTTTAGTCCAGCCTTAATGTGACCCGTTCCATGTGGAGCTGCTCTATCGTAATCACTAACTGTTAGTGTGATAGGCTTTGCGCCACCTTTAAAGTAAGGTCCAACAGGTGTAGTAAACACTCTGAACTGATACTCAGTAGCTGGTGCTACACCGATCACTGGTCCACAACCAAACATAAATGGTCTAATATATAATGAAGCGCCTGATCCGTAAGGTGGTACCATATCGATATTTGCCTTAACTGTCTGGGCTACCGCTTCCACAAATTTATCTTCAGGGAATACTGGCATCTCTAATCTCTTACATGTGTCAATCATTCTCTGTGCATTTAAATGTGGACGGAAAATAACTACTCTTCCATCTTCTGTAGTGTATGCCTTCATTCCTTCGAAACATGTCTGAGCATACTGTAGTACACATGCGCACTCGCTCATTGTGATGTTGGCATCTTCTATCAATCCGCCTTCATCCCATGCTCCATCCTTATAATTTGCAACAAATCTCTTCTCTGTAGGGAGATAATCAAATCCTAAATTCTCCCAATCAATATTCTTGCCCATTTTGTTTTCCTCCAAATTTGCATTTACTTCTTATAATTATACTACCATTTTTTACACGGTCAATAATTCAAAAAACTTCTTTATTAAATAAAGTTTATGGCCATCTCTTTAGAACTTCTTCTTCAGTAATAATCTCAATGCCTAGTTCTTTCGCCTTTTTGTTCTTTGACGAGTTCGAATTAATGTCGTTGTTAATTAGATAGTTAGTAGCTTTGCTGACTGTTCCTTTGGCGCTGCCACCTCTATCTTCTATATATCTCTTTAGCGCATCTCTATTTTCGAAACTGTTTAGAGAACCAGTAATAACGAACGACAAACCATCCATATTTTGCTCACCGCTAACTTCCGGCTTTATAATCTCTAACTCATCTAACAGTCTATCTAGCGCATCGCTGTTTTCTTTGTTCTGGAAATACTCCACAAACGGAACCGCACGCTTTTCAGCCATTCCATCTATCACTACCAAGTCGTCCACTGTGGCATTTCTTACTTTATCTAAGTCCTGGTCAAAGGCCTTACATAGCATCTTCGCATTTGAAACACCAATATGTGGAATTCCAAGTCCATACAAAACTGCTGCTGGCTCAGCCTTTCTAGAAGCCTCAATCGATGCGATAATATTGTCATAAGACTTCTCGCCGAAGCCCTCCATCGTCACGATCTCTTCTTTATATTTGTCTAAGTGATAAATGTCTGCAAACTCATGAATAAATCCTGCATCCACAAACTTCTCCAAAGTCTCCTCGCTCAAGCCCTCAATGTTTAGAGCATTCCTTGTCACAAACAAAGTAAACTTCTTAATGTTCTTTGCCGGACAGTTTGGATTCACACAGTGCAAAGTCTTAACGCCAAGTTCATTTTTAATCTCAGTCTTTTCACCACACACTGGACAAACTTCCGGAATCTCTATAGTTCCACTCTTTGTCTTATTCTCAGCAATCTGTGGAATAATCATATTGGCTTTGTAGACTTCTATTTCATCGCCCATGCCCAGTTCCAGTTCTTCCACAATACTCACATTGTGAACACTAGCGCGCGAAACCGTCGTACCCTCTAATTCCACAGGGTCAAATACTGCAACCGGATTAATAAGTCCAGTCCTGCTCGCACTCCACTCAATATACTTAAGCTTAGTACTTGCTATTTCATCTTGCCACTTAAACGCGATTCCATTTCTAGGGAACTTCGCCGTAGTTCCAAGCGACAAACCATATTCGATATCGTCAAATACCAAGACCAATCCATCTGATGGATAATCGTATGTCTTTATAGCCTCTGCAAAGTAATCGACATTCTCCTGCATATTAGAAGCATTCGACATCTTTCTCTCAACTGTCTCGAAGCCCTGCTCATCTAGCCAGTTTAGTTGCTCATTAACTGAGTTTGTAAAATCATCATCACTCTCTATTAGAGCAAACGCAATAAATCTAACATTTCTATCAGCTGTCACACTGCTATCTAGCTGACGCACAGATCCAGAGCATAGGTTTCTTGGATTCTTATACTTTGAATCCGCATCCTCTATAGTCTTATTAATTTCTTCAAAGTCGCTATACTTAATTACAGCCTCGCCTCGAAGAACCAATCTTCCTTTATATGGAATAGAAACTGGCACATTCTTAAAAGTCTTAGCATTAGCAGTTACTACTTCGCCCACTGTACCGTTTCCTCTAGTTACAGCCTTTTCTAAAGTTCCATTGTTATATGTAAGAACTATTGTTAATCCATCCAACTTCCAAGAAAGCACGGCTTCTTTGTCGCCGACAAATGATACCAACTCATCCACTTCTTTAGTCTTGTCTAAACTAAGCATAGGTGAAGCGTGTTTCTCTTTTGGAAGTTCGCTCAACACTTCATAACCTACATTTACAGTTGGACTGTTAGCCAGAACTATGCCTGTCTCTTTTTCAAGGCTCACTAATTCATCGTAAAGCTGATCGTACTCGAAGTTTGTCATAATTTCTTTGGCATCTTGATAGTACGCTTTACTTGCCTTGTTTAGTATTTCGACTAATTCTTTTATCCTTCTACTTTTGTCCATCTGTATCTCCATTTGAATCTTTAATTTGATCCAATAATTGTTCTACCTCTGTATCAGTTAGGTTTCTATACTTACCCATCCCTAAGTTTCCAAGTTCAATATTCATTATACGAACTCTCTGCAACTTGTTTACATTGTAACCAAGCGCTTTACACATACGTCTAATCTGTCTATTTAGCCCCTGCGTCAAAACAATATTAAACTCATGTTTCTTTGTCTTTTTAACTTCGCAAGGTCTAGTCTTTACTCCATCTAGTATTGTAACTCCGCTAGACATGGCTTCGATAAACTCACCAGTTATCTCTTTGTCTACAGTCACTACATATTCCTTCTCGTGATAGTTTGATGCTTTAAGTATTCCGTTTACTATTGAGCCATCATTTGTGAGAAGTATTAAACCTCTTGAGTTTTTATCCAAACGACCTATTGGATAAATTCTTTTTTCATATCCAATATAGTCAATAATGTTATCTGGATTATCTTTTTGTGCGGTGCACTCCACACCTTCTGGCTTATTAAAAGCGATGATAATTTGCTCTTCTTCTCTAGAGACTTCTTTACCCTTAACTTTTACTACATCAGCATCAGTTACTTTGTCACCCAAAACTGCTATACGATCATTAATAGTAATTTCGCCAGCCTCCGTCAACCTATCAGCCTCTCTTCTAGAGCAAACTCCAGCATCGCTTAAATATTTATTTAGCCTTACTTCTTTTACTTCGCTTTTATCTTTTAATCTCATCTCTGCC
>JAFWIO010000057.1 GCA_017514785.1 Eubacterium sp.
AATAATAAAGTTGATAACTTAGTAGCTTTACTAGATGGTTATGCAGAAGAAGGTGGACATCACCTTAATGTAAATGTTTTAGAGAAAGACACACTTCTAGATGCTCAGAAGCATCCAGAAAAGTATCCACAGCTTACAATCAGAGTTTCAGGATACGCTGTTAACTTCATCAAGCTAACAAAAGAACAGCAGGATGATGTTATCTCAAGAACATTCCACGCTAAGCTTTAAGCAATAGTGTGATATAGAAAAAAGAGGTTGGCAAATGCTGACCTCTTTTTTTTGCGCGTTCAAAAGAGCAGTCGCATAATAATAAAAAAAGATAAGATTAGCAAGCTAGCTTGCTAATCTTATCTTTTTTATTATTATATGTCGCTAATGCGCGACACGAGTATTTTGCAAAGCAAAATACGAGGGCGACTGCTCTTTTAGTAAATCATTATTTAGTGTATAATGTTTCAGAGGGGTGCGATATGAAACTACTAGAAGAAAGAATTAGAAAAGACGGAACAGTGAGAGAAGGGAATGTCTTAAAGGTAGACAATTTTCTAAACCATCAGATGGATATGAATCTTTTCCAGGAGATGGGAAAAGAGTGGAAGAAGTTGTTTGCTGATAAGACTATCAATAAAGTTTTGACTATTGAAGCTTCGGGCATTGCTATAGCAGCCATCGCTGCGCAGTACTTTGACGTGCCCGTGGTTTTTGCGAAGAAAGCTCAGAGTATAAATATTGCCGGTGAAGTTTACCAGACAAAGATTGAGTCGTTTACTCACAAGAAAACTTACGATGTAATAGTTTCAAAGAAATTTGTTGGACCAGAAGATCACGTGCTAATTATTGACGATTTTCTAGCAAACGGGTGTGCACTGCTAGGTCTTATAGATATAGTAGAACAAGCGGGCGCTACCATAGAAGGCATCGGAATTGCCATAGAGAAGGGCTTCCAGCAGGGCGGAAAGATTATCCGCGACAAAGGATACGATTTAAAGTCACTAGCAATAGTGGATTCAATGGATAATAACGAATTGATATTTAGAGAGCAGTAAAAACAAACCACAACAGAAATTATCTGCAAGAGAGGTTAGTTTATGAATAATATAGTTTCAAACTTATTGTTATATGGAGATTTGCCAGAGGATTCTATTTTGATGGAGTTGTCTGATCTGTTCGCTACGTTCAATTCTAAAAAGTATGATGCAGACGATTTGAGAGCAAAAGTCTATCATCAAATGAAAAGAATACTAGATATTTCTACAGACTATGGATTTGATGATAACTTGTGGCACAACTATTTGACTTATCTTCTTATTACTACAGAGAACTCATTTAGTTTGACTTGCGAGAAGGTGGGCGCATCTGAGGGTAGCGTTAATGACTTTGCAAAAAATGACTTTAAGCAATTCAAGAAATTGTTTGATTTTGATTTCAGTAAGATTGAAAAAGAATTAGATATAGATTGCTTCAGTAAAATAGAAGATTACACAGCTATACATAAGCCTGAGTTTATGTATAACAAAAATGTGAGCGAGAAAGTTCGCACACTCAGTAAAAAGTTAGAAGAGACAAAGGATGAGAACGAGTTCTTTGACGCGGTCTCAAACTTCTACAAAGACTACGGCGTTGGAATGTTTGGTCTTAACAAAGCGTTTAGACTTGAGTATACAGACGGCGAGCTTGGATTTAAGCCAATCAACAATATGGAGCAGGTAACTCTTGATGATTTGATTGGATACGAAATTCAAAAGAAGAAGCTTATAGATAATACAGAGGACTTTGTGGAGGGCAGAAGATGTAACAACTGCTTGCTCTTTGGCGATAGCGGAACTGGAAAGTCCACTAGCATTAAGGCTATTGTGAACCAGTATTACGACAGAGGCCTTAGAATGATTGAGATTTACAAGCATCAGTTTAAGGATTTGTCGAATGTTATTGCGATGATTAAAAATCGTAATTATAAGTTCATCATTTATATGGACGATTTGAGTTTTGAGGATTTTGAGACAGAGTATAAATTTCTCAAGGCTGTGATAGAAGGTGGAGTGGAGACTAAGCCTGACAACATTTTGATTTACGCGACATCTAACAGACGCCACATCATCAAAGAACAGTGGAGCGACAGAGATGATATGATAGTGGAAGACGGCCTTCACCAGTCGGATACTATGGAAGAGAAACTTTCTTTAGTTTATCGATTTGGTGTTACTATCAGTTTTTCGAAGCCTTCGCAGAAGGAGTACTTTGAGATAGCAAAGGCACTTTGTAAGAAAGAGGGAGTAGATCTTCCTGACGAGGAGATAGAGGCCGAGGCCAATAAATGGGAATTGGCGCACGGTGGTTTATCTGGAAGAACAGCGAGACAGTTTGCAAATTACATGGCAGCTAAAGAGGAAAAGAAATAGTGAAGAATACTTACAAGTTTGGAGATGTTCCAGTAGAAATAACATATAGAGGCAGATACTTTGAGAGGAAAGCGGAGGACTATATTACAGACGAAGAACCTTTGTTTTCTATCTTTGCAACCGACGAAGACTTGGATTACGAAAATGAACATTCGGAAGAAGTATCAAATTATTCCAAACCATATTTAGAATACATAGCAATCCACAGATTGTTTTGCGAGAAGGCTATAGAATATGGTGTCATTTTGTTCCACAGTAGTGTGGTGGAAGTGGATGGAGAATGTTATTTGTTCACAGCAAAGAGTGGAACTGGAAAATCTACACATACAAGAATGTGGAGAGAGGTGCTAGGAGATCGCGCCATTATGATAAATGACGATAAGCCACTTATTAGAGAAGAGGACGGTGTTTTTTATGCATACGGAACTCCTTGGGATGGAAAGCATGAGTTGTCGGTAAACAGGAGATCTCCTATCAAGGCTATTTGCTATTTAGAGCGCGGAGAGCAAAACTCTATTGAGAAAGTTAATAATAAAGATGTTACATATAATCTACTTGCTCAGATTTACAGACCTAGGAACCAAGAGGGTCTAATTAAGACTTTGGATTTTGCAGATAGTATGTTAAAATCTATTCCG
>JAFWIO010000058.1 GCA_017514785.1 Eubacterium sp.
ATCGTCAGATATCCTAGCCGTGCTTCGCAAAGTGTCTAGGATCTGTCCAATATATTTTTCTTCCAATATAGAAGGAGTACCTCCACCGATAAACACTGTATCGACCAGGTACTCTTTCAAGCAGTCTTTCGACCATTCAATTTCCCTGCACAAAGCCTGAACGTATCTGTCCTTTGTCTTATCGTCTGCTGGACAAGACAAGAAATCGCAATACGCACATTTCTTCACGCAAAATGGGATATGAATATATATTTCAATTTTCTTATTCATCGTCATCTAGTTTAAGCACAGCCATGAACGCGTTTTGTGGAATCTCCACATTGCCCACCTGGCGCATACGCTTCTTACCTTCTTTTTGTTTCTCAAGAAGTTTCTTCTTACGAGTGATGTCACCACCGTAGCATTTCGCAAGCACGTCTTTACGAACAGCCTTAACTGTCTCACGCGCAATAATCTTTCCGCCCACCGCTGCTTGAATAGGAACTTCAAACTGCTGGCGAGGGATTTCTTTCTTAAGCTTGCCACACATCTTTTTGCCGCGCTCGAACGCTGATTCTTCTGGCACGATAAATGAAAGCGCATCCACTTCTTCTTTGTTGATGAGGATATCAAGCTTAACAAGTGTTGCTTTCTCGTAGCCTTTCATATCATAATCAAACGAAGCATAGCCGCGAGACCTACTCTTTAGCGCGTCAAAGAAATCGTAAATAATCTCGTTTAGTGGCATATCGTATTTGATAAGGGCACGTGTCTCTTCCACATACTCCATACTCTTATAAATGCCACGTCTTTGCTGGCAAAGCTCCATAATAGGCCCAATGTATTCCGATGTAACCATGATCTCAGCAGCCACGATAGGCTCTTCCATATAATCTATCTCACTAGGATCTGGGAGGTTAGTTGGGTTTGTAAGTTCAATCACCTCTCCGTCCGTCTTGTGCACTTTGTAAATAACAGATGGTGCTGTGGTCACTAGGTCTAGGTCGTACTCACGCTCCAAACGTTCCTGCACTATTTCCAAATGGAGCAGTCCTAAGAACCCACATCTAAAGCCAAAGCCCAATGCCACTGAAGTCTCCGCTTCATACTGAAGGGCTGCATCGTTTAGCTGAAGTTTCTCTAGCGCATCTCTAAGGTCTGGATACTTTGCTCCATCTGCTGGATAAATCCCGCAGTAAACCATTGGGTGCACTTCCTTATATCCTGGTAGTGCTTCTGCTGCTGGATGGTTGGCATCAGTCACTGTATCACCCACACGAGTGTCAGCCACATTTTTAATACTAGCTGTAATGTATCCAACAGAACCGGCCTCTAGCTCATCGCAAGGGATAAACTGGCCTGCGCCAAAGTAACCTACTTCCACCACTTGTGCTGTGGCGCCAGTAGCCATCATCTTTATGTCCATACCAGGTTTTACTCTACCTTCTTTAATTCGGCAGAAAACTATAACACCTTTGTATGAATCGTATAAACTATCAAAAATCAAAGCCTTCAAAGGTTCATTCTCATCACCTTCTGGGGATGGAATATTTTTAACTATCGCTTCTAGCACTTCTTTGCAGTTCTCACCTGTCTTAGCGGAAATAAGTGGCGCTTCTGAAGCATCAATTCCTATAACATCTTCTATCTCTGCTTTTACTCTGTCAGGATCTGCCGATGGCAAATCAATCTTATTTATAACAGGGAAGACCTCTAAGTCGTGATCTAGTGCTAAGTATACATTCGCTAAAGTTTGAGCCTCCACGCCCTGTGCAGCATCCACCACTAGGATTGCTCCATCGCACGCCGCCAAACTTCTAGACACTTCGTAGTTAAAGTCTACATGACCTGGAGTGTCGATTAGATTGAAGATATATTCTTCGCCGTCGTCGGCTTTGTAGACTGTTCGAATAGCCTGTGATTTTATAGTAATACCACGCTCGCGCTCTAGGTCCATATTATCAAGGACTTGCGCCTGCATTTCACGCTCAGTTAAAAGACCAGTCATCTCAATGATGCGGTCTGCTAGCGTAGACTTGCCGTGGTCTATATGCGCAATTATACAAAAATTTCTGATTTTACTTTTGTCCATAGTGTCTCCTAATTATGTACTCGGCTTGTGTTTAGTTCGTACCAAAGGCTTTGTCAACCACTTCCACTATGTAATCTCTGTCAAACATTCGGTTTAGATTAAGTTTATAATCTGCCTCAATACCTGCATCAATATCTTGAATTTGTCCATTCTTCTTTGTAACAAACTGTGCTTCACTAGAAATCTGGTGAACTGAGTTTATAGCTGTACTAATAAAACCAACTGCACATGCTCCTCCACCGCTCTTTGTTCCTGTTAGAAAGATACTATCATCTATTGACTTAAGCATATTTGGTAGTAAGTTACCACATGAGAATGAATTGTCTGAAATATTTACAGCAACATTGAATCCTAATTGCTTCATAGACTTGTCATTTTCATCGACTACGCCATCAAGATTTAAGTCCCATTTTTGTACGCATGAGTGCTCTGCCCATGTAATAGGATTATTCAAATAAATGTTACTTGTGCCACAGATAGCCTCCATAGCAAATCCACATGCAATGATAGCTCCACCATCATTACATGCAAGATCGATAACAACATTTTCAGCATCACTGTCTTCATTTTGCAAACGTCTTAGCGCATAGGCAAACAAATCTACCGTATCACCATACGGAGTTGGTTCGTATTCGGGACCATAGCTATCAAAGCTATTATTGAATGAGAACGAATCAAAAGTAATAAATACTGTGTCCCCTCTACGCTCATAAGGTGCAACTGTTTCTCCAAGCACTTCCTTACGCTTATTAACAATTCTTTCCATATTCTTATTACGCTCTATAAAAGACGGACTTATCTGCGATGGATCGAAATCTACCGGTTTACTCAAATAACAAGATTGTAGTGTATCCCCACTATGGAAGTCTTCAAACAAGATACGTGCCAAGGCCATCTCCGATTTTGTAATCTCTATCAAATCTCCTGAAAGCATTTTCTTCTTATAGCCCTTACGTTCAAAGAATGCATCAAATGTATTAATATGATGCTTTTCCTGAAGTCCATAGTGTGCATCTAAAGTATTACACAACTCATAGTAGTTTACCTGCGCCAAAGCGCTTGATATTTTCCCAGTCTTTTTACAGTCTTGATACATTTTATAATAGTCTGCTTTTGCTGGCGATTTAGCAATGCTAGCGTCTATTATAAAGACTCCCTTGCCATTATATTGCATGAAATTACCTACATGAGATAGGAACAAGTCCGAGAATGTCTGCAAAGGAATAAAAATATGATCTTCTTCTATAAGCATTGGAACTTCATCAAATCCAAAGGTGCATACCATCGCCTCTCCTGCATCATATCTATCGTTAGGCTGCGTTTTAAAGAAATTGGTATTATATGGACAACTAGCTCCAAAAGGATTAAATGGCATGCATCCATTCATTACAAGTGTAGATGTAAAATCACTAAAGCCCATTATCTGTTTATCATAGTCAAAAGCCACTGTTGTATTCATTGGCATTGCAAAACTATGGAGATGATTGTTCTTTGACTTGGTCTCTTTAGCTGTAGTTTCATAACCATACATTTCTAAGAATGTCTTAATTGCATAACTATCTGTCACAAACGGTACATCTGGATAAGCGGATGAAAAATACAAATCACCCTTCTCTTTTATTATTTTTCCTGCACTCGCGTCAAACATATAATAAGGCACCGACTTCTTAGTTATTGAATCTTTCTTAACTGTAATTGTAATCTTTTTACTAAGTTTTTTACCTTTCTTGTTCTTACCTTTAGTCTTCACAGTAATCTTAGCCTTACCTGCTTTAAGAGCAGTAACATTAATCTTCTTACCCTTAACCTTTACAGTAGCAACTTTTTTATTACTAGACTTTGCCGAAAACTTTTTAGTTGCTTTTCCTTTTACCTTAACCTTAACACTGTAAGATTTAGTGAGTTTTTCTTGGTCAATAGGTACTACAATAGTAGCCTTCTTCTTTATGCTAATTGATTTAACATATTTTTTAGAAGACTTCGCTGGAACGTATACCATCATAGTTGTACAAAGAGCAACTGTAAGTATTAAGCTCATTACTTTCTTCATATTTTTCTTCATTTATAGATCTCCTTTTATAATTATGTCTCCTTCAAAAATCCTTATCAATTATACATAATTTTACCCTAACTTTGTACTTTTTTGCAATAAAAAAGACTGGCATAAACCAGTCTCTTTTATTTTAATTAATTATTAATTATGTACTACTTATTCAGCATCCTCTGCTAGCATCTTCTTAGCATTTGATAGCATTGACAAATACATAAAGTATCTAACAATACCAAGAACAAGTGCTGCGATTGCTAATACTAATACAACAACTGCTGCAGCTGTACTCTGAGTTGCTACTCCAATAATAGAAGCGATAATCTCAAGAATAGTTACAGCGATGATTAGCTTAAATATTAGTAATCCCTTTGATGCAACTTTTGCATCCTGCTTAGCGTTAGCAAGGTTGATAATACCCTGGATAACTAGAACGTTTACAATCAAGTTAAGTAATGTTCCACCATTAGATGCATAATCTTTAGCACTACCAGATGCACTCAATGCAATACTTATAATCAATGAAACAACAAAGTAAATGATCATAGCATATAGTGCATATTTAAAGAATGGTTCATCCTTTCCTGCCTGTACTAGACCAACGATGTTGATGATTGCACCAACAATCATAATGATTGCACCAATAGTAGCTAGAATTCCGCCACCTACCATAGAACCAGCTGCTGCATTTGATACTGTGTCTCCACTGCTTGCGGCCGCGCCAATTACTGCTATACTACCAATTCCCATTAGTACAAAAGCAATAAGACCTAGAATCTCAGCTGTGAAAATTTTGCTAACACCTTTAGCTGCGTTTGAAAATTTCATAACACTTTTCTCCTTTTCATTAATGAATTTTTCCGGAATTAATTCCGCTATAATTTTACCAAGTATTGTGCATTTATGCAATAAAAAAAGCGTAAAACCACAATATAGTGTGGTTTTACGCCTAAATTATCTTTTTTAGACTTTTACCTTAATCATGTTTCGCATAGCATTGATAACTGCTATCACCATAACACCGACATCGGCAAAGACCGCTAGCCACATTGGGATTTCCCCAAAGAAACTTAGTGCCATACATATCACCTTAATGCCCACAGCAAAGTAAATGTTTTCATATACTATACGCATACATTTTTTTGCAATCTTTACAGCTTTTAAAATGTTAAGTGGTTCATCATCCATCAAGACTATGTCTGCTGCTTCTATGGCTGCATCTGAACCTAATGCTCCCATAGCAATTCCAACGTCTGCTCTCGAGAGAACTGGTGCATCATTTATACCATCGCCCACAAAACCTACAGTCTCTTTCTTGCCCTTAGAGGCAAGTATTTCTTCCACTTTTTCTACTTTCTCATTTGGAAGAAGTTCACCATATACTTCATCTACTCCCAAAGTTTTTGCAACATCATCTGCTACATTCTTTGCATCACCAGTAAGGATGATAGTCTTCTTCATTCCATATTTCTTAAGTCCTTTGACGGCCGCTTCTGCTGTGTCTTTTAGCATATCGCAAATCAAAATGTGTCCGGCGTATGCTCCATCTATTGCCACGTGCACTACTGTTCCAATATCATCGTGACATGATTTAAACTCAATTTTTTTATTTTTCATTAA
>JAFWIO010000059.1 GCA_017514785.1 Eubacterium sp.
AAAAGCGACTACTTCGTAGCCGGCATCTTGTAACTTCTGCTCCATGGCAGCCGTCTCGTATGCATTTACCTTACAACCTAAGTTGTGAAATGATACTCTCTTCAAATTTGCTCCTTTTACTTGTTTATATTCCTAAATCGTGATAATATGATTTCGGATAGAAAATGAAAGTGAGGTACACTTTATGAAAACTGTTACAATTAATTTAGGTTCAATTGATAAAGTTAAATCATTTGTTAACGATATTGCTAAGTTTGACAGCGATTTTGATTTGGTGTCTGGCAGATACGTAATCGACGCTAAGTCTATTATGGGTATCTTCAGTCTAGACCTTTCAAAACCTATCGAATTAAACATTCACAGTGAAGATAATATCGACGAGGTTATGGAAGTACTTGCACCATATCTTGCATAATTATAAATGATTACATTAAAATGCGCTACACTATGTAGCGCATTTTTTATATTTTACTTAAAGCGAAAACCAATGGTCAGCGTATTCTTTCAAAAAGATATCTACGTTTTTGTAGAATTCTTCCTTAGGAACGCTTACACCTCCTAATTCATTTTCGAATTTTACACCTTCTTCTGCATCTTGATTGTTCCAGGATATCTCAACACACTCGCCTTTCAACTCAAAGTATAAATCAGCTAAAATTGCACCGTTTGAAGTTGTATGCCAACGATGTCGAAGATTCCAATCATCAAGCTTGTCGTAATATATATCAAATTCTTCATCGTCTTCAGAATCAAAATCTCTAGCATTAATATCTTTTATTGCTGCATATTCACCATCAACTTCAACTGGATATGGATCATCTTTCATATTGTCAATAAAGTTTCTAAGCCATAAAGCTAAATCATCTAGGTTCCAACGAGTAGTTAAAATTTTTCCATTTCTTTCGAATGCTAAAATATTTTTCTCATTAACTAACATCCTTAACTCTGTTTCGTGTGAATCATCATAAAAAGAATACTCTATTGAAAATAGTTTATTATTGCTTGTTTTAAACATAATTATTTCTTTCCTTTCCTTAATCTATTATACTGCGCTTTCGAAATTTTTCCATCAGAAAGCATCTTTTTCAAAACTCTACTAGGGATATCTCTCGGTTTCGAAACCTCATAAGAATGATAACCGTTCTTTGGAGTATTGTCAGGTTGAAACTTGACTATTTTCCCTTCTTTAGTAACATTGTACACTTGCTTACCATCACGATACCCTGTTTCTAAGAGTTTCTGTCCTTCCTCTTGAGTAGTAATCGGATTTGCACTACCCCACCCCGATCCTTCTTTATGTTTAGGAGAAGGGTCATAAACTGGCTCTGCCTTTTCATTATTTGCTCCTTCAATTTCATCCACTTTACTTGGATATTGAGACTGACTCACTGACATTTGAGGACTCCCTTGAGTGCCATGTCCTTCTCCACTATCGTTTGTTGAACCCATTTTACTCACCTCCCCTTATTCTATTTCTAGTTTGAAGCAGATTATCAGGAATTCTAACATCAATCCCTGCATCAATAGCATATTGGAATACTTCAAGTACTTTATTCTTGTCAGGAGAAGTTGCATACACATATATTGTTGTAAGTTTTGGCAAATGATCAACTGTATATTTTATTGATTCTTTAAATATTGCCAATTGAACAGAATCTCCCATAGGTCCTTTAGCATTAAACGCTACGACTGTGCATTCTTCCATTCCATCAAGCATATATTTCATGCCATTTTTATTTGCACAAGATACAAGTGGGATAACAACTGCATTTAAATTCTTCACTAGCCATATAGCTACAACTCTTGAGCGAAATTGACGATGTTGATTTTCAATCTCTGGGATATCCCCACATTTTGAGTAATCTGGAGCAACAAAACATGAAACTCCTTTAAATCGTTCTAAATAAAATTCTTGCAATTCTTTTATGCCGTAAGCTATTGCATTCCATAGCCCATAAAGCCCATCAAATATTTCATCATATTCAAAAAAAGTTACACATGTATTTTCAGTACGAAAATACGTTTTAGGTCTACTATAAATTGCCATATAGTCTATACTCGGAATTTTAGTACACTTCACATAGGGCATGTCTAATTCCCCAATATATGTTGTTAATTCTGTGTAATCTAAAAAACCTAAGTTTAATAGTTTTCTTAAATTCTTCTTTTTTTTCATGAAAATACCTCCTGAAAAATTAATTAATAGTTTGCATAAATAGTTTTTCATACAACAAAAAAAGCAAAGACATATAGTCTTTGCCAGAAAGCTAAACAATTGCTAATCAATTATTCTGAATATACACGTTATATTCTTGTTCTTAAAGAACTTGTTGTGAAAAAAATCGTAACAAAGACTATAATTAGCCATAATAAATGTAACCCAAAAAAACATTATTGAGTCATGCGGTAATGTAATTTGAAGACCATTACTGGTCTTGAAAAAAAATTCTACACCTCCTTCAAAATTACATAAATGTTACAATTTGTTTTCACATAATTATTATACCTAAACATTTGTTCGGGGTCAAGTTATAAAAAAATCCTCAGAACTACTATTGTTTAGAAGTTCTGAGGATATATAACTATTTAATTTCAATCAACTCTGCACTCTCGATGGCCTCGGTCATCATATCATCTATCTTTTCAGCCAAATTCAATTCGGACTTTTTTATTCGCCCTATATTAGGTTTTGTAACCGGATGTTTTGCGACAAATGTTGTACAGCAATCTTCATATGGAAGAATTGATGTCTCGTATGTGTCTATCTTTAGCGATACATCCACTATCTCTTGCTTATCAAATGCGATAAGCGGTCTAAATACTGGAAGCGTACAAACCTCGTTTGTAGCCGCAAGACTTTGTGTAGTCTGACTTGCCACCTGGCCTATTGATTCTCCAGTAATCAAGCACTGCGAGCCTTCTTTTTCGGCGAAGGCCTCGGCTATCTTCATCATATATCTTCTCATTATGATTGTTAACTCTTCGTGTGGACATTTATCGTAAATGTACATTTGAATGTCTGTAAAGTTTACGACATAAAGGTTCATCTCGCCCGAGTATTTTGAAACTAGCTTTGCTAGATCCACTACCTTTTGTTTCGCCCTCTCCGAAGTATATGGTGGCGCATGGAAATATACTGCATCCACTTTCACTCCACGCTTAGCAACCATCCATCCGGCCACAGGTGAGTCAATTCCACCTGAAAGAAGTAACATTCCTTTGCCGGCGGTGCCTACAGGTAGTCCACCCTGGCCCTTTATAATATCCGAGTAGATATTTATCTGCTCACGAATTTCAACATTTACAAATACATCTGGCTTATGAACGTCTACCTTAAGCTCTGGGAACGCATCAAGGATCGCTCCACCCAGCTCGATGTTTAACTCCATTGAGTCCATTGGGTAGTTTTTGTTTGCACGTCTAGACATCACCTTGAAAGTGAAGTCTTTCTTCTCATAAACCTTATCAACGAATTCCACTACTGCCTTTGCTAGTTCGTCATACTCCACTAGCTCTAGCTGCATCATTGGACAAATGCCTGCGATACCAAACACATGTTGGAGCGCATCTATTACTTCGTCGAAGTCGTAGTCAGAATTTGCATCAGCATAAATTCGGCCGTACTCTTTACGTACCTTAAAGTCGCCATCTATTTTATCAAGCGCGCGCTGTGCGTTCTTCACTAGCTGGTCCTCAAATATATATCTGTTTTTTCCCTTTACGCCAATCTCAGCGTATTTGATTAAAAATGATTTGTACATTATTTCCTCACGTATTTCTTTAATATTGGTAGAAGTTCGTTTAGCGCTTCTACTGTCTCATCTATTTCTTCTTTTGTGTTGTCTGCGTTAAAGCTAAATCTTATTGTTGATTTTAGTAAGTCTTCGTCTAAGTTTATCGCTTGAAGCACGTAGCTGATGGCCGGCTTATTGGATGAGCAAGCACTTCCGGCTGAGACAAAGATTCCTTTATCCTCAAGCGCGTGTAGCAATACTTCAGAACCTACATCTTTGAAGTTCGCGCTTACAATGTGTGGCGCTCCATCAGTTCCCTTTTTGCTGTTAACTTGCACGCCATCCATCTCGTTTAGTTTATCTATCAAATAATCTTTAAGCCCTGTTAGCTTATTTGCATTTTCTTCTAGGTTGTTATATGCATCTTTTGCTGCCACTCCTAGACCTGCGATTCCCGGCACATTTTCAGTACCTGATCTCATAGCCTCCTGCTGGCCTCCGCCAAAGATAATAGGATTAATCTTTGTGCCATTCTTAATATATAAGAAACCTATTCCCTTTGGTCCGTGAATCTTATGACCACTGACTGATAGCAAATCTATTTTTGCATTCTTTGGTTTAACATCAAGTTTTCCAAAAGACTGAATTGCATCTACGTGATACACAACCTTTGGATTGACTGACTTAATGTATTCTCCTATTTCATCGATTGGCTGGATAGAACCAATCTCGTTATTTACATGCATTACCGAAACTAAGATAGTGTCGTCTGTCATTTCTTCTTTTAGTGCATCCATCTTTACTACACCTTCTTCATCCACTGGAAGATAGATTACATCAAACCCTAGGTCTTCTAGGTGCTTGGCTGTAGTTTTTACCGATGGGTGCTCGATACTTGAAACTAGAACTTTGTTTCCAGCTCTCTTGTTTGCATCTGCTGCTCCTATTAGCGCTAAGTTATTTGACTCTGTTCCACCTGATGTGAAAAAGATTTCTTTGTCGTCCGCTTTTAAGATTTTGGCAATCTCTGCCTTAGCTTCTTTTATATATTTTTCTGCGTCAAATCCAGCCATATGAAGAGATGAAGGATTTCCAAAGTCATCCTTCA
>JAFWIO010000060.1 GCA_017514785.1 Eubacterium sp.
CCTCAGCATACTCAAAGTCTCTTTGGTCGTGACTAGGAACGGCCATAACCGCACCAGTACCATAACTTGCAAGCACGAAGTCACCGATGAATAAAGGAACTTCTTTTCCGTTGACTGGGTTGATACATGATAGACCTTCTAGTTTACAACCAGACTTAGTCTTATTAAGTTCAGTTCTGTCCATATCGCTCTTCTTCATAGTCTCGTCTATATATGCCTGAACTTCTTCTTTATTTTCAACTCTGTCCCTTAGGCCTTTGACGATGTCACCTTCAGGTGCAAGAACCATAAATGTGATACCGTAAATCGTCTCAATACATGTTGTAAAGATCGAGAACTTTCCGCCGCCCACAATCTCAAAATCTACTTCTACACCTTCAGATTTACCAATCCAGTTTCTCTGAATCTCTTTAGTAGACTCTGGCCAATCAATTTCCTCGAGGCCTTCTAACAACTTCTCGGCAAATGCAGGCTGATCGATAACCCACTGCTTCATGTTCTTACGAACAACAGGGAATCCACCACGCTCTGACTTACCATCTATAACCTCATCGTTTGAAAGAACTGTTCCTAGTTCTTCGCACCAGTTAACTGGCATATCGATGTACTTAGCATATCCTGCTTCATAAAGTTTTTTGAAAATCCATTGAGTCCACTTATAGAACTTCGGATCTGATGTGGCAACCATCTTTGACCAATCATAGTCAAATCCCAACTCTTTAAGCTGCTTTGAAAATACTTTTATATTCTCCTGTGTAAAACCATCTGGATGGTTACCTGTAGTAACAGCGTACTGCTCTGCAGGAAGTCCAAATGAATCGTATCCCATTGGGTGAAGGACATTGTAGCCCTGCATTCTCTTCATTCTAGACATAATATCAGTAGCTGTGTATCCTTCTGGATGTCCAGCGTGTAGACCTACTCCTGATGGATAAGGGAACATATCAAGCGCATAATATTTAGGCTTGCTAAAATCCCAGACATCAGTTTTAAATGTCTCGTTCTCTTCCCAATATTTCTGCCATTTTTTCTCGACTTCTTTGTGATTATATGTATCTGACATATTTGCCTCCTAGTTATTCTTCGATAACTGTTTCTGTCTCTACTTGTTTTTTCTTCTTTTTCTTTGTTTTCTTTTTATGTTTTTTCTTAACTACTTTTTTCTTCTTTTGTTTTTTCTTTTGTCCTGGGAACTTCATTTTCTTTTTAGGATTTTTATCCTCTTTCACTTTGACCTTTACAAAGGTCTGTGCAGCTCCCACATTTCCTGATTTATCTTTAGCTGTAACAACAACTGAAATATCGCCCTCGTTCAAATCTTCTTTGTCGATAGTTTGAACGTTCATCACGCAATTTGGTTCATTACATGATGCAGCCTTTCTTACCATTTCTTTAATCTTGTCAATGTTAGATTGTTTAATAACATCTTTTTTGTCTAAGCTCTTCAGTTCAAATTTAAACTTCTGATTAGCAATCGTAACCTTTGGCGGTGTAGTATCTACTACTTTAAATTTACATGTGCCAGTGAGGCCTCCTTTTTTGTAAGTAAACTTGATGTTCTTTGAACCAGTCTCTTTAGTGCTTATCTTTTTATGTTTAAGCTGCGCTGTAATCACATTTCCTTTAGCGTCTTTTGCGATTATATTATCGAGATAATTTACTTTATGTCCCTTCTCGATAGTCACAGTCTTTAATCCAAATGTAATCTGATTATTCTTCTGCTTTTTATATGGATTGTTTTTGTTAGGGTCTGTTGGATCCCAACCGCATGCCTTAGCTAGAGTAGGCTTTATAACTGCCGTCTTAGTGATTTTATAATCTTGGTTAATAGCCACCTTAATCCTATATGCATTTGAACTAATCCATTTTGCATCATCACATGAAAAGTAAATAGATTGATCTTTGTGTTTTTCTCCACCAAGCGAATTATAAGACGATTGCTTCATAGTGTTTGGATACTTATCCTTATAAGAAACGCTCTGTAAATAACCCTTCTTAGAATAAATGGTATTATACTGATGCCAGTTTTTGCCATTTTTTATCCATGAATAAGTTTTTTTAAGATTATACATTCCCGGTTTAACTTTTTTACCTACAGAACATTTTAGGCTCTTTTCATGCTTATATACTTTAATATCTGTAGTGTAAGACCAAACTTCTGCAAGACTAAAATTCTTATGAACAGAAACGATATACTTCTTAGTTTCTTTAGATACTTTAGTCTCTTCCTGCTTGGCCACACCACTAGTTTTGTCGGCTTCTTTATTCACTTTGCTATAGATAAACATCAAAACACCAAAAATAATTCCAGCGACCACCAAAATCTCTAGAATTGTGATTAAAACACTCTTTACTTTTGGATTTTTTATTGAATCTATAGGATTTCGCATACCGATATATTATACACTAAAACAGGCAATAATTAAAGAAAAGATATAAATAGAACACACGAGATTTAACCCGTGTGTTCTAGTGAAAATTTATTAATAAATCAACGTTTTTACATGCCTAAAAGCTCTTTGTACATATGGAATTGCGATGATTGCAATAGTGATGGCTGCTTCTGCTCCCAAGTACGCTCCGTTGTATGCAAGCGAATATGTAACAGCACCCCAACCTTTCCAAGCATATGTTCCAAAGAATATCCATCCTGATATAAATGCAAAGAAATATCTTCCAAGTACACCGCATATGTATCCGACCAACAAGCCTCCATATTTATGCTTTTTGTCGAAGTGGTATCCTATTCCAGATAAGCCTAGCGCACCAAATGCTAAAGGATAGTCAACTAACAACTGTGGCAAAGTCAAAACATATGGATCAATAATCATTTGTAGCAGACCATATGCTACACCTGTTAAAATACCCGCGCCAAAGCCATACCAATAACCAATCAAGCATATGAATAACATACTCAACAATGTGATAGATCCACCAAACGGAAAAGTAAACAGTTTTATATTTGATGTAATAAACGCTAAAGCAACACAGATAGCTGATACTGTTAATTGTTTAGCTGATACTCTTTTTTCTCTTTTTCCGACAATGAAAGATGCCGCTATAGTTAAAGCCGCAACTATAATTACAATAACTGCAACATATCCCCAAGTAGTTGGAACATACATCTTTCCGCCATATCCATCATCTACAGCTTTTGCAAATATTTTCAAAAATTCCATAAAAAAACCTCCATCGAAACTAGTTCGCTAGAGGTTATATTATTTCATTACAAAAAGAAATAATTTAATTGCTTCCTTACGTAGGTATTAACCTAATCAAGTTATAAGGGACAAGACCTAAGTCTATCTCAGCACTGGGCACCCCTAGCGTCATATTTAATTCTTATATACTTTATCACTTTTAAGCATGCATTTCAATATCTATTTGCATGCATCTTTCATTTCTCTTACGTATTTACCCACATATGGCACACTGCCTTTGCCGTACTTAGCAATTATTTTAACAATAGCACTTCCTACTATTGCTCCATCCGCGTACTTGCAAACATCAGCTGCTTGTTCTGGTTTTGAAATACCAAAACCTATAGCACAAGGAACATCTGTTGATTCTTTCACTAACTTAGTCATTTCATCTAAATCTGTAGTGATGTTTTGTCTAACACCTGTCACACCAAGTGATGAAACTACATACACATAACCTTGAGCTTTCTTAGATATTTCTCTAATTCGTTCGTGACTAGTAGGTGCAACTAGAGGAATGTAGTCTATTCCACATTCGTCGCAGTCGTTTGCAAATTCATCGCGTTCTTCAAACGGAATGTCAGGAACTATAACACCAGACACTCCCACCTCGCTACATTTTTTCATAAAATTGTTTGAACCAATTTTAAAAACCACATTGGCATACGTCATAAAAACTATCGGCACTTTGATATCATCCTTTAGTGCTTCTAACATATCAAAAATCTTGTCTGTTCTAGTACCTGAAGCCAAAGCCCTAATATCTGCTTCTTGTATCACTTCACCCTCAGCTATAGGATCAGAAAACGGAATTCCCAGTTCTATTATATCTGCTCCGTTTTCTTGGATTTCTAAAATTAACTTTTTTGTTGTCTCCAAATCCGGATCACCTGCTGTTATAAACGGAATAAATGCTTTTCCATTTTTAAATGCATCACTTATTCTACTCATCTATATTTACTCCTTTGTATTTAGCTATAGAAGCCACATCTTTATCGCCTCTGCCTGATAAGTTGATTACTACTATTTTATCCTTGTCCAAAGTAGGTACATACTTAAGCGCATATGCCAAAGCATGAGAGCTCTCCACAGCCGGAATTATTCCTTCAACTCTTGATAAATACTCAAATGCTTCCACAGCTTCTTCATCCGTTACAGCAATATATTTCGCACGACCTGTGTCATTTAACATAGCATGTTCAGGCCCAATACCTGGATAATCAAGCCCTGCAGATATTGAATAAACTGGAGCTATCTGTCCATACTTATCCTGACAGAACAATGTTTTCATACCATGAAATATCCCTTCAGAACCATTGGTGATAGTGGCTGCATTCTTTGGATTATTCACACCTAATCCTGCCGCTTCACAACCTATCAACTCCACACTTTCGTCTTCAATAAAGTTATAGAATGCTCCAATAGCATTACTTCCACCACCCACGCATGCGATTACCGTATCAGGTAGTCGTCCTTCTTTTTCATGTAACTGTTCTTTGATTTCCTTACTGATAACACTTTGGAAATCTCTAACCATAGTTGGAAAAGGATGAGGACCCATAACAGATCCAATCACATAAAGTGTATCGTCCATTCTGTTTGTCCATTCTCTCATAGCATCATTAATGGCATCTTTCAAAGTCTGTGTACCAGATTCTACCGAGTGAACCTTTGCGCCTAGCAATTCCATTCTAAATACGTTCAAAGCCTGGCGTTTACAGTCTTCTTTGCCCATAAACACTTCACACTCTAAACCTATAAGTGCAGCTGCTGTGGCTGTAGCAACACCATGTTGTCCAGCTCCTGTTTCTGCAATCACTCTAGTTTTACCCATCCTTTTAGCGAGCAAACATTGTCCTAGAGCATTATTCAATTTGTGAGATCCTGTATGGTTTAAATCTTCCCTTTTAAGATATACTTTCGCTCCACCTAAATCTTTTGTCATTTTTTCTGCATAGTACAATCTAGATGGTCTTCCAATATAATCATTAAACAAAGCTTTCAACTCTGCCTTGAAATCCGGATCATCTTTATAATGAAAATATGCCTCTTCTAATTCATTAATGGCACTCATCAATGTCTCTGGAACATATTGTCCACCGTGAATCCCAAATCTACCTTTACTCATCTTTCCTCCTAAGCACTTAACTTTAGTTACTTTGTATTTTTTACAATATCAATAACTCGCCTAATCTTATCTCTATCTTTTACTCCATCTGTCTCCACGCCGCTACTTAAGTCTACGGCAAATGGATGATATGTGGCTATAGTCTTTTCTAGATTAGTTTCATTTAAGCCACCAGCCAAAAAGTAGTCATCCATATCTGCAGGAATAAGTGTTTTATCAAATTCTTTTCCACTTCCTCCGGCCGTATTTTCAGCGTACGTATCAAGCAAAAGATAATCTATATCTAACTCTCTAGCTTTTAAAATATCTTCACTACTTTTCACTTTAACAGCCTTTATAATTTTAGTTTCATCATCTAGTTTTTCTTTAAGTGAACTAATGTAGTTTTCATCTTCATTCCCGTGTAGTTGAATGATATCTATTACTTTGTCTTTGACTAACTCTACTACAAAATCAATATCCTTATCCACAAAAACACCGACTGACATTATATCATCATTTAATAGACTTTTTAATTCTTTTGCAGTAACTTTGTCCACTTTTCTCTTAGAATCAGCAAAGACAAATCCTATAAAACTAGGCTTCAGTTCATTTACATATTCAATATCTTCTTTTCTTTTTAAACCACAAATCTTTATCTTTGTCATAGTTAACTATCTAATTCCATAATCATCTCTTCTTTATTGTTTGACTTCATAAGTGTTTCTCCAATCAAAACTCCATTAACATTAGCACTCTTAAGTCTTCTAACATCATCTTTTGTCTTGATGCCACTCTCTGCCACAAACAAAATATTCTTTGGAACTAACTTTCTTAATTTTTCACTGTTTTCAATATCCACAGTAAATGTTTTAAGATCTCTATTGTTCACACCAATCATTCTTGCTCCAGCGTTAATAGCCATTTTTATTTCTTCTTCATCGTGCGCTTCCACTAAAGCTGAAATACCAAGTCCATCACAAATTGAAATGTATTCTTTGATGGTGTCTTCGTCTAAGAGCGAACAAATAAGAAGCACACAATCAGCCCCATGAACTTTTGCATCATAAATCATATACTCGTCCACCACAAAGTCTTTTCTAATGAGAGGGATTTTCACATACTCACTAATTTCTTTCAAGTATAGTTTATCTCCCTTAAAATACTCAGGCTCTGTTAAAACAGATATACAAGATGCACCTGCTTTTTCATAATCCTTTGCTATCTCAACATATGGAAAATCCTGGGCTATCACGCCTTTAGATGGTGATGCTTTTTTAACTTCACATATAAAAGACATGCCTGTTTTTTTTACAGCCTCTTCAAACTCAAAACTACCTTTGGGAAGCGCTAGTGCTTCTTTTTTTATATCATCTAAACTCTTTATGCTTTTTTCTTTATTCACTCTTTTCCTAGTGGATTGAGCAATCTCTTGTAAAATCATAAAACCCCTTACGCATTAGTTGCTTTTACGTATTTGTCTAGTGCTTGAATGGCATAGCCTTTGTTGATGGCGTTTCTAGCTATATCAATACTCTCTTCGTAAGTAACTTCATCTGTATAACAGTAAATGGCGGCTGCAGCGTTTAATAATACAGCATTCAACTTTGGTCCAGTAATTTTTCCTTCCAGTATATCTCTCGTAATTTTTGCGTTCTCTTCTCCGTCACCACCTAGCAAATCTTCTTTTGAGCATAATTCAAAACCGTAATCTCTAGGATCTAATTCATATCTAACCACTTTTTTATCACGAATCTCACAAACTGTAGTTTTGGCACTAGCTGATATCTCGTCCATAGTATCCTGTCCAAAGACCACCATTCCTCGGTTAACACCTAACTGCATTAAAACATTTGCTATTGGATCTACTAACTTTTCATCATATACACCAATAACATTTTTATTAGCACTAGCTGGATTCGTCAAAGGTCCTAGAATATTAAAAATAGTTCTGACTCCCAACTGTCCTCTAATAGGTCCAACATACTTCATAGCTGGGTGATATTTTTGAGCAAACAAAAAAGTAAATCCACTGTCTGCTAAAACCTCTTTTGCTTTGTCTGGCTCTATAGTAATATCTGCGCCCAGTGCCTCTAAAACATCAGCAGCTCCAGACTTGCTCGACACACCTCTGTTTCCGTGTTTGGCCACCTTACAACCTGCTCCGGCTGCCACAAACGCAGATGTGGTAGAAACATTAAAAGTACCTGCTCTATCTCCGCCAGTTCCAACTATCTCAAGCAAATCGATAGTGTGCTCTAACTTTCTACCATTGTCCCTCATACCCTGTGCACTTCCAAGTATCTCGTCTATTGTCTCGCCTTTCATGCGTAATGCAATCAAGTATGCGCTCACCAATGCGTCACTAATCTCTCCACTCATTATTTCATTCATGCATTGCTTTGCTTCATCGCTAGTTAAGTTTTCATTCTCTACTAATTTTTTAATTGCTTCATTAATCATGTTTAAAAACTCCTTATTTTATATTTTTAAAAAATTGTTTAATATTTTTTTGCCATCCGGTGTTAAAACAGATTCCGGATGAAATTGCAAACCATAGATTTTATAATCCTTGTGTTTTACTGCCATCACTTCGTTATCTAATTGATCTACGGCTAGTAATTCAAGTTCATCATTGTCAGTCTTCATGTCGGCTGATAATGAATGATATCTGGCTGCCTCAAAATTATTGTCTACCCCCTCAAATATCTCATCATCTTTTAAAATGTTAATATTACCCTTTTTTCCATGCATCATTTTTTTAGCATATGTAATATTTATCCCAAAATTCTCGCATATACATTGATGTCCTAAGCAAACTCCCAATATTGGATATTCACTTTTTAATTTATTTACCACCTCTTTGCATATTCCTGCATCTTTCGGTCTTCCTGATCCTGGAGAAAGGATTATATGTGTCGGATGTACTTCTCTTATTTGTTCAATACTAATTTTATCATTTCTCACTACTTTTATGCTTCCATCACTCAATTCTCCTATGTACTGAACGAGGTTGTATGAAAAACTATCATAATTGTCTATAAGTAATACCATTAGTAATCCACCTCGCTTCCTCTTATTACTGCTTCCATGGCCGCTTTCGCTTTATGCTCACATTCCATATATTCATTTTCAGGAACACTATCTGCTACTATTCCAGCCCCAGCTTGTACAGTTACTTTGTCGCCCTTTTTCACGGCTGTACGAATTGCTATACAAACATCTAAGTTTCCGGATAAATCTATATATCCTATTGCACCTCCATATATTCCTCTTGGAGCCACCTCTAGTTCCTCTATTATTTCACAAGCCTTAAACTTTGGCGCACCCGATAAAGTTCCCGCTGGAAGTAAACTTGTAATGGCATCACACACATCTTTTCCACCTCTTAATGTGCCTGTTACTGTGGAAGCTATATGCATTACTTTCGAGAATCTATGAATACTCATGTATTCTTTAACATTCACACTTCCATATTCGGAAATCTTTCCAATATCGTTTCGTGCTAAATCCACTAACATATTATGCTCTGCCAATTCCTTCTCATCGGCTAACAACTCTTTTTCTAATAATTGATCTCGCTCTTCTGTTTCACCTCTTGGTCTAGT
Organism: Eubacterium sp.; assembly: GCA_017514785.1. Lineage (GTDB taxonomy): Bacteria > Bacillota > Clostridia > Lachnospirales > Lachnospiraceae > Eubacterium_G. The sequence goes on from JAFWIO010000060.1 coordinate 8,916, forward strand.
TCCGGCTACTGGAAATGTAGTTAACTCTTTACCTACTAGTTTCACCATGGTCTCTGGTGAAGCACCAGCAATTTCTAAGTCATCTATTTTTATAAAATACATATATGGCGAAGGATTAGTTGTCCTTAAAACTCTATATGCATTTATAAGCGATCCATCAAAGTCTGCCTCAAACTTTCTAGATACCACTCCTTGGAATATGTCTCCTTCTTTTATGTAGTGTTTTGTCTTTTCTACCATTTCACAATATGCTTCTTTACTCATATTGCTTTTGAAGTTAACATTGCTTGGTATCTTTACTTCTGGAAGTTTTGACTCATCCAAGATTAAAGCTATCATCTTTTCGATTTCTAAAGTTGCTTTATTAAAACCTTGTAGTCCTTCTTCAGATTTCATATTAGCTATTAGAATTAATTTTTGCTTCAAATGATCGAAAGCTATAATTTTATCAAATAGCATTAATTCGAAATCATTCACATCACCACTCGATAGGTTTAATTTTGATTCGGCATAACCTATCATATTGTAACCAAAATATCCAACCAATCCTCCTGTAAACGTTGGAAGTCCATCAATCTTTGGCGAGTGATATTTCTCAAGTAAACTTCTAAGTACTTCTATTGGAGTACCCTCGTTTTCTAACTCTATCTCTCCACTAGTGGTTATAGTCTTTCCATCTTTACAAGATATCTTTAATACTGGATTGTATCCAAGGAAAGAATATCTCGCCCAGTTCTCTCCACCTTCCACACTTTCTAAAAGAAAGAATCTAGAATCACAAGCCTGCAATTTTCTTAAAAGTGTAATTGGTGTAATAACATCCGAATACATTTCCTTTGCGATGGGGATTAAACTATACTCTCCCAAGTACTGTTCTATATCCTCATACTCGGTAAGTAAAACACTCCCTATCTTAGCTTTTTGTTCTTCACTCTTCATAACCTTACTCCTAATAATTATTAGATGGTTGTGAGTGATAAATGCTTTAGTAATAAAAAAACTCCTGTCCCTACAAAAGGGACAAGAGTATTATAATCTCCTGCGGTGCCACCCAATTTAATGCAATAGCATTCACTCAACAACGTACCATCATACGTCTCCTCCTATAACGGTGAGGTTCCGTCAGCGTCTACTCATCATATAATTTTCAAGCTGCCCTCACAGGTCCATTCGCTACTTATTGTTTATCGTTTCACACCACCCAACGACTCTCTCTTAAAACAAGTCACGTAGTTACTACTCCTGTTCATCGGTTTTATATTTAATTGTAGAATATATTACAACTTGAATGGATATTTGTCAATAATATTATTTATAAATATCCACAAAAAGAGAATGCCGAATTTCGACATTCTCTTTCTTTAATAGGTATTCATTAGTCTTCTCGGTTAGCATTTTCCTCGATCTGTTTAGCCTGTACATCACCAGGAGCTTGCTCGTATTTGGATACTACGTATTCAAATTCGCCGCTACCACCTGTGATTTGACGGAGGGCTGTGGAATAACCGTATAGTTCTAATACTGGAACTTCAGCTTCGATAAACTGTTTTCCGCCATCAATAGCTGTCATATTAGAAACACGACCACGTCTCTTATTTAGATCTCCCATTACGTCTCCTGAGTTTTCATCTGGACATGTAACTTTAAGTTCTGCAATTGGCTCTAGGAGAACTGGATTAGCCTCCATAAAACCTTTCTTAAACGCGAGTACCGATGCAGTCTTAAATGCCATCTCAGATGAATCTACAGGGTGGTAAGAACCGTCTATAAGAGTACACTTGATTCCTACTACAGGATAACCAGCCATAGGTCCTGCCTTAACACACTCCTGAATACCTTTTTCAACAGCTGGGAAGTAATTCTTTGGTACAGCACCACCAACTACTCTCTCCGCAAACTCGTAAGCTGTAGAAAGATCGCCTGATGGCTCAAATTCCATAATTACGTCACCATACTGTCCGTGTCCACCGGATTGTTTTTTGTGCTTTCCTTGAACCTGAGACTTACTTCTGATAGTCTCGCGGAAAGCAATTCTCGGTTTATGAAGTTCGATTTCAACTTTATATTTGTTCTTTAGTTTAGATGCCATTACTTCAATCTGTTGATCTCCGATACCATAAAGTAATGTCTGTCTGTTTTCATCGTCCACTACAAACTTGAAAGTTAAATCTTCGATGCATAGCTTAGTCAAAGCCTGTGCAATCTTATCTTCATCACCTTTGTTCTTAGCAGTATATGCCATATATGTGTAAGGTTTAGACATTGTTGTTGGATGATATTCGATAGCCCATTTCTTAGTAGATAATGTGTCACCAGTACGTGTACTATCTAACTTACCAATGGCTCCAATATCTCCTGAATGAAGTTCTGGAACTTCAATAACGTCTTTACCTCTCATAACGTAGAGCTTGTTCAATTTTTCCTCTACGTCCTTGTTTGCGTTAAATACTGTATCGCCTGCTTTCAAAATACCAGTACGAACCTTCACTAGAGAATACTTTCCAACGAATGGGTCCATGATAGTTTTGAATACATAAGCTGATACTGGTTTAGAATCATCAAAGTCTGCTACCACTTCTTCACCTGTGTTTACGTCAGTAGCCTTCTTCAACACTTCTGCTTTATCTGCTGATGGGAAATATTTTTCAAATCCCTGTAGAAGAGATGTAACACCCTGACATGTGATAGCTGAACCAAGCATAACTGGTACGATATCACAACTAATTACGTTCTGTCTAAGTGCTGTTGAAATTTCTTCTGTAGTAAATTCTTCGCCTTCGAAATACTTCTCCATTAACTCTTCATCAGATTCTGCCACAGCCTCCATCAAAGCATCTCTGCAAGGATCGAGTTCACCATGAATACTATCAGGAATATCCATTTCCGTATAGTTACCCTGATCATCAGTATACTTTCGTCCACCCATCTTTACTACATTCACATAACCTGTTAGTGAATCACCTTCTATGATAGGCAAATGGAAAGGAGCAATCTTCTTTCCAAATTTATCCTTGAGGTCTTGAACTATCTGGGCATAATCCGCATTTGGATCGTCCATATTTGTTACAAAGAACATTCTAGGAATTTGTCTACGTTCACAAATTTCCCATGCTTTAACTGTGCCGACTTCTACGCCAGCTTTTCCGTTAATAACTATTACAGCAGCATCTGCCACACTCATAGCATCTTCTGCTTGACCGATAAAATCAAAATAGCCTGGGGCATCTAAAATATTGTATTTCAAACCTTCCCACTCTACAGGAACTACAGACGCACTAATCGAAAACTGTCTGTTAGTTTCCTCTTCGTCATAATCGCTTATAGTGTTTCCATCGACTATCGTTCCCATTCGATTTATCACACCTGTCGAATATGCGAATGCTTCAGCTAGAGTGGTCTTGCCGGCCCCTCCGTGTCCTAAAAATACAACGTTTCTAATTTTGGAAGTTTCATATACTTTCATAAAAACGTCCCTCCTTATAAAATTTTAATCCGGTGAGCATTTCTGCCCCACAACATACTATTATTTTACTCCTTTTTTTCATCTTGCACAATAAAGGTTAAAAGTTTAACAAAGAAACTTTTTCTGTTATAATAACTAAAATGAATTTTTGCTTATGCCTTTGGCGAAGCCGTAATGGAGTTAATTATGAATAATAATTTTGGAATAATTGGAATAGGTTTAATAGGCGGTTCTATCGCGAAAACTTTGCGCAAGACTTATCCTGACTGCACCATCACCGTGTACAACCGCGGCGAAGAAGCCAGAAAGCTCGCGCTAGATGATGGCACTGCTAATGTGGCAACAGATAAAGTTGATGAGACTTTTAATACTTGCGACTATATTTTCCTTTGCACTCCTGTTGAACATAACACTACTTATCTTTCACAGTTGAAAGACATTATAAAAGATGATTGTATTATCACTGATGTCGGCAGCGTCAAAGGAAACATTCACGAAGTTGTTAGCGAATTAGATATGGATGAAAACTTTATTGGCGGACACCCAATGGCTGGATCTGAAAAGACTGGCTATGAGAATTCTCACAACCATATGTTAGAGAATGCTTTCTATGCTATCACTCCTACTGACAAAGCACCTAAAGATAAAGTGGATGAGTATAAACAGATTGTAACTGATATGGGAGCTATCCCTATTATTTTCACACCAGAAGAACACGATCACACTGTGGCTACTATTTCTCATTTGCCACATTTGATTGCATCAAGTCTTGTTAATTTGGTTAAAGATAACGATTCAAAGGAAGAATATATGAAGACTTTGGCGGCCGGTGGTTTCAAAGGAATCACTCGCATCGCTTCATCTTCTGCTGATATGTGGGAACAGATTTGTATGACTAACTCCGAGGAGATTAGCAAGATGCTTCAGAAATATATTGATAGCTTAAAGTCTGTTAAGGATGAACTTGATTCTAAAGATGCTCCTGCTATTCACGAGATGTTTGTGGAGAGTAAGGATTACAGGGACAATATTGATAACCTATCAAACAGTATTATCCTAAATCACTTTACATTGTTCTGTGATATCGTGGATGAGTCTGGTGCCATTGCTACTATTGCTACTATACTTGCCACAAATGGAGTTAACATTAGAAACATCGGAATTGTTCACAATAGAGAATTCGAGGAAGGCGTTCTTCGTATCACATTCCACAAACAAGACGACGCCGACAAAGCATACGAACAATTAGTTAAACATAAATACAGTGTTATAAAAAGATACGAATAAATCAATGCAATAAAAAAACAGTCCACAAAAATGTGGACTGTTTTTTATTTGTTTTAAGGAGTATACTCCACTGTTCCTGATTTGCCAATTACTGTAGTACCATCAAGTGTTACATAATATGGAGTAACATCCCATGTCGATGCTTTTGTTCCGTCCATATTTCTTATCGTATAAGTAAAGAAGAATGTTGAATCATCAGAGAATATCGATGGAACTATCGACTTATCATCAGCTGTAATCTTTCTATAAACTTTCTCTACTTCTTTTGTGGTTTGTTTTATAGTCTTGTCTCCGTAAGTTCCACTAAAGATGTATCCAGCTGATTGATAGTCTAGAGAATCAATTGAGCTTACAAACCTTAGCGCACTATGATCTCCTTTCCACTGATACTTAAACGTTAATACTTTTGCATCAATGAACTTCGCATAAGCCTTTCCCGATGTCCCTTCATATACTGAAGTGTAATCATCATCCGAGAACCATCCTGCAAAGATTAATCCACTCTTAGTTGGATATATCTCGTTTGTCTTATATACTTCTACGTCATATTGGTTGCCAGTCTTTGGCTCTGTTGCAACATCATTTCGAATCTGAATATATGAAATATCTGTACCATTCTTAATTGCAATCTCATTAGTATATGAAGTCATAGCAGTTAAGAATACAACTACACCTGCGCCTTGTACTGCACAGATTGATTGCTCTGTTGCACTTGCGCTCTGGCTAACTCCATTAATTGATACTTCCGAAATACCAGCTGGAACACTTAGGTAAATACCTTGTTGATCTGCGAAACCAGGTTTCTGAACACTTACAACCTGACTAATCTTAATCTTCGAAGTATTGTTGTAATACCACTGAGTCCCGCCGCCAACAACATTAATCCATTCATCACCCTGTGGTTCAGGAGCCTCTGTAGGTTCCTCTGTAGGCGCATCTGGATATGGATTACCAGATCTAATAATGATTGTATATTCATTATTAAATGTATCAGTAATAACTAATGTATTATCTGCATTTTCATTTAGATTTGAGATCTGGACTCTTACATATGCACCCTGCCATATATCTATAGAGTTACCATTTAGAGTTGCACTCTTATAATTAGGTTTCAATATAGCTGCAGAACCTGCAATGTATAGCGATGTTCCTTCTTTCTGGAATACACCATTAAACTCATCAGTTGTCTTCTTATCAACAATACAAATCTTGTAATCCAAACCATCTGTAGCTGCTTTCCACTCTTGGCCACTGTATGGATCAACCGCACCTTGTGTAGTAGACTCTGCTGTTGTGGTTGGTGCTACTGTAGTGGTTGGTTTTGCTGTTGTAGTTGGTGCAGCTGTTGTAGTAGGTTTCGCTGTTGTAGTTGGCGCAGCTGTTGTAGTTGGTTTTGCTGTAGTGGTAGGTGCAGCCGTTGTTGTTGGTTTTACTGTTGTAGTTGGTGCTGCTGTAGTCTCGCCTACTTTCACTACTGAGAACTCTGTAAATGTCAAAGTGCTTCCTTGTGGATAGAATGACAAATCTATTCTCAATTCTTCTCCAGCTGTACTTCCTGACGTGAAAGTTCCGGTATATGTATTAGTACCATTTTTCAATGCTTTTTGGAACACACGATAAACAACTGTATCACCTAAGTAACGAGTTGGTTTAAATATTTTATCTGCACTAAGTTCTGCATTTACAACAAATCTATACTCGTATTCTGTGTTTGCCTCCAAACTGATTTTAGGAACAATAAATGCTCCGCCATTTTCTTCAGCAATAGATGAATTTCTGATGTAAACAGAGAATCCATTCAACTCATCTCCGCCTTTATAAGCACCTTTTTCAGCAGACCAGCTTGCATTAAACTTATACTTCCATGCTCCTAAATCTACCCACGTATCATTTAATGCCTTTGTGTATCCATCAGGATAATCCTTTGCGGTAGTGGTTGGAGCTGCTGTAGTTGGTTCTTGCGTGGTAGTTGGCGCTGCTGTAGTTGGTTGTTCAATAGTAACACTGATTGGATCAGTTTTTTCAGTAACACCATATGAATCAGTTGTTTTGCATGCTATAGCAAATGAATGCGTGCCTGGCGACAACGCTGATGTTGGTATAGTGCCACTGCCTCCAATAAGTGTATACGTAGACATCGAACCATCAATATAAACATATGCTAGTCTTGTGTCGTTGTAATTTATCTGAACGTTGCTACCCACAACCTGTGCACTAAATCCACTTGGTGCAGCTTCTTTTGGTGCCTTTGTAGTAGGCGCTACTGTAGTGGTTGGTTTAGCTGTAGTAGTTTGTTTTGTTGTGGTAGTTGGTGCCACTGTGGTTGTAGGCTGTGGCGGATAAACGATTTGATGATCTTTTGTTTTTACAGTCGGTCTGTAAAAATCAATTGTGTTCGCCTGATTAACCCAGCCCATTCCTATGACAATTGCTGGAACTCCATCTTTTAATTCGATTTCTCCAGTAATAGTTTGATAGCCTGGAACAATATCAGTTCCATTATTATCACCATTAGTACCATCCGAAGATAATACACTTGAACCATAATCTTCACCATTCACTCTAATTGGCCATTCATAATAATATTTACCCGTCTCGTATGTCGAATCTAATTCTGGAAGTTGAAGCAATACCTGAGTAAGCCAAGCATTGTTGTAATTGCTATCAGTCTTTTGAACTATTATGTGCGAATCATTTACTGGGTCTACTGCAGCCTTAGCATTATTATTTCCAGCCCATGTTCCTGTATAACATTTATATATACCAAATGTAGTCCATGTCTCATGCGCAACATTTGTAGTAGGTGTAAGCGTGCTGTACGTAGTAGTAACAGGCGCTGTCGTAGTAGTTGTAGTTGTAGGCTTTACTGTGCTTGGCGCATTTGTAGTGGTTATCGTTTCAGTTGATATCACGAAATTAGTAATAGTAAAAGTTTTACCCTTTGAAATATTTCCCAAGGCAAAAATCAACTGACCTGAACTACTCGATCCTGTAGTAAAGCTTCCTGTATAGGTCTTTGTGCCAGACACCAGAGCTTCATCAATCAAATCAATATGAGAACTCGATGAACCCTCATGTCTCAGCCTTATGTTATCTCCTCCGGCATCTGTATTAATAGTCACGCTGTAATTATATGTGGTATTCGCCGCAAGCGAATATGTCGGCTTAATCTGTGCTCCCCACTCTTGTGACGAACCATTAATCATATACATTGACATATCTCCTAATGAGTCGCCACCTTTATAAGCCGCTTCCACGCTAGACCAACTCTTGTTAGTTAAGTAGTTCCATGTGCCTACAGAATGAAAACTATTATCGTATGTACATTCTGTATAACCACTAGGAACCCTAGTCGTGGTAGTGACTTGTGATTCGTCCATTGAATATGCTCTTACATAATCTACATACATAGTTGCACTACTGAAATTATCATCCGGTGCTTTATTCTGTGTGTAACCTGTAGACGTGCTTCCAAGAGCCAAGTTTAATATAAAGAATGCATCCTTTGTAAAATACTTATGAGATGCCATACCTGAACTAATATTAGCTGTAAGGAATACTGTATTATCCATATACCACTTGATTTGGTCTTCGTCCCATGTCACGCCATATGTGTGCCATCCATTTATACCGTTAGAAGTATTATTTGAATAATAGTTATATGAACCATCACTAAAACTTCCCCATGAAGAATGACTACTCCAAGAAGGTCCCCAGTGAAGCGTACCTTCAGTATAGTTATTGCTGTTAGCGTGCTCCATAATATCTAGCTCACCACATGCTGGCCAACCTACACTGTCATAATCATTTCCCATCATCCAGAAAGCAGGCCAAACACCATTTTGGTTTCCGCCATCTACTTTTATCCTAGCTTCCATTTTTCCGTACGTGAAAGCTTTTCTATTTTTGGTGTTAATTCGGCCCGATGTATATTGGGCGCCATTATAACTCTCTTTTTTAGCTGTGATTTTTAGGTTTCCACCTGTCACTGCTACATTTGAAGTACGACCTGTGTAATACTGAAGTTCAGCATTTCCCCAGCCGTTGTCTCCTCTTCCAATATCATATCCCCAAACACTAGTATCAAGAGATGAACCTTCAAATTCATCACTCCATTGTAAGTTCCATCCGCTCGCTGAAGGATCAGCCGCAGCTGATACTTTATTAGTCTTATTCGGGGTGAATGTGATTCCACATATAACTAAAGCCAACGCTAAAGTATATGTCATGATTTTTTTATACATAAAACCACACGTCCTTTCTATTCAGTTATAAAATCCGACCATTACCTAGTTTAATTTTACCACGAATATCACATAAATATCTAATAAAAAAAGACGCCAGATGGTGTCTTTTTTCGAAAAATATCACATTTATATCATCGTTTAGCCGATAATCTGATTATCTGGTCATTTTTTACTAAAAAGCAGTTATTTCATCCAAAATTTCGAAATAATTAGCGAATGTTTTCTCACAGCATTTCGGATTTTGAATCACAATATTTTCCACTCTCAAACCCGCAATTGCAAAACTCATCGCCACTCTATGATCTTCATAAGTTTCAATTTCAGCGCCATGTAAACTTCCTGGAGTGATAAAAATATCATCTTCTTTTATCTCAACAGAACATCCAATCTTTTCCAACTCACTTTTGATAACCATCATCCTGTTAGACTCTTGATGTCTGATATGTCCAACATTTCTTATAACCGATGGTGTCTTTGCAAAAGCTGCTACCACTGCAAAAGTCAACGCTTGATCTGAAAAGTCCTTCATATCAACTTCCAAACCTTCGAATGAAGTAACCAAACTTGCATCCACTAACACTCCATCGTTTTCATCTTTTATATCGGCACCCATCTGCTCAAGTAATTCCAAAAATATAATATCGCCCTGCAAAGAATTAAGATGAACACCATTCACCTTTGCCTTTGTCCCAAGCACAAGCGCCATTGCGTAAAAATAACAAGCAGCCGAAACATCAGGTTCCACTTTATATTTTGGTCCAAAAGATTCAATCATCTTCTTTGTCATTTCAATATATGCACCGTTAACTCTAGCGCCCGTCAAAGAAATATTTGCACCGCTCACTGACTGTGTCATAAGCATAGCACTCGCAAATTGCGTACTAGCATCAGTGTTTATCTCAATATTAAAATCTTTCAAACCATTTGATTTGATAACAAACGGAAAATGTCCTTCTTCTTCCAAATACTCAATCTCTACACCTAGATCAATCAAAGAATCTAAAAACTCTTTCATTGGCCTCTTCTTCATTTGCTCGGAAGAATTAAGTGTAAACTCTCCACCACAAACTACAAGCATAGCACTTAAAAATCTAGCTGTAGTTCCGGATGATTTCACATTGATTGATGCTTGCTTGTTTGGAATAACTCCACCTTCGCCCTTTATAGTTACCGTGCAAAGTTCATCGTCCACTTCTACACTGAAACCAAGTTCAATCAAACACTCAATCATCGCCTGACAATCATCGCAAAAAGAAACGCCCTCCAAAGTACATTCGTCTTTAGATAGCGCAGCTAATACAAGCGCCCTATTTGTTATACTCTTTGAACCCGGAACGCTCACAGTTATGTCTTTTGCATTTTCAATTGTCTTAACAAAATATTTTTCCATCGTTTTTATTATATATCTAGTTTGGCATTTTGTCAGTTATAAACATGGCATCGCCAAAACTAAAAAATCTATATCTCTCTTCCACGGCCACCTTGTATGCATTTAGAATATTCTCTCTTCCAGCAAGTGCTGAAACTAGCATTAGCAAAGTACTCTCTGGTAAATGGAAGTTAGTTATTAAAGCATCGATACACTTAAACTCAATACCAGGATAAATAAAAATCTGAGTCCAGCCAGAACCTTCGTGCACTACACCTTCTTCGTCGGTCACGGTCTCTAAAGTTCTAGTGCTAGTCGTTCCAACAGAAATAATTCTTCCACCATTTTCCTTTGTCTCATTAATAGTGTCAGCTGTCTCTTTGCTCACCACATAATACTCCGAGTGCATATTGTGATCTAAAATATTATCAACCTTAACCGGTCTAAAAGTGCCAAGTCCAACATGCAGAGTAACGTGAACTATCTTAACGCCCTTGTCCTCAAGTTCCTTCAAAAGTTCATTTGTAAAATGAAGTCCAGCTGTAGGCGCCGCCGCCGAACCATCGTGCTTTGCATAAACAGTCTGATACCTGTTCTTATCCTTCAACTTATGAGTAATGTATGGGGGAAGCGGCATTTCTCCTAGTTGGTCTAACACCTCTTCAAAAATCCCATCGTACTCAAACTTAATTAAGCGATTACCATCTTCTAACACATCAATAATCTCGCCCTTTAAGATGCCTTCGCCGAAGACTATTCTAGCCCCCACTCTTGCTTTCTTTCCAGGCTTAACCAAAGTCTCCCACACATCATCAGCGTTTCGTTTAAGCAGCAGCAACTCAATAGTTGCACCTGTATCTTCTTTAACGCCAAAGAGTCTAGCCGGGATAACTTTTGTATCATTAATAACCATGCAATCACCAGGATTAATCATGTTTACAATGTCTTTAAAAATATGATGTTTTATCTCGCCTGTATTTTTATCAAGCACCATAAGTCTTGAACTGCTTCTGTCCTCAAGCGGATCTTGCGCAATAAGTTCTTCTGGTAACTCATAAAAATAATCGCTTACTTTCATTTCGTTCATAATAATAAAATTATGCAAAGGTAAACCTAAGTCTACCTTTGCATTTAATTTATCCTCTTAATTGAATGTTCATTTCCTCTAAAGCTTTTAGAATCTTATCCATTGATTCCTGTACTTCAGCATCTTCCAATGTCTTATCCTTTGCTCTAAATACGATTGAGTAAGCAACTGATTTTTTGCCTTCCTCAATCTGGTCACCCTCGTAAAGGTCGAACAATGAATAACTCTCTAGGATTGCTCCGCCCTTCTTCTCAATTACTGCCTCGATATCTCCAACAGGAATTTCCTTTGGAACAACCATTGAAATATCACGAGTAACTGCAGGGAACTTAGCAATTCCTTCATACTTTGTATCGAAGTTTGCCATTTCATAAACATAAGGCATATCAATCACTGCAATATATGCGCGTGTCTTCATTCCATAGTTTTTGCAAACCTTTGGATGAACCTCACCCAAATATCCAATTTCTTTGCCGTCGTAGTTTATGCTAGCTTTTCTACCAGGGTGTAGGAATGGCTTATCAGTGTTAGCATCGTATGCAACCTTATCTGTCATTCCAAGCTGTTCTAGAAGTTCTTCTACCACGCCCTTCATTGTGAAGAAATCTCCTTCGCCGTAGAAGCCTAGAACTAACTGCATTCTCTCGTCAGGCAACTCCTTCAAAGGAAGTTCCTTTGGAAGGTAAACATTACCCATCTCATAAAGTCTTACATCTTTGTTCTTGTGATTATAGTTTGAAGCAAGTGATGTAAGCATTCCATCAAGTGGAGTTGTTCTCATAACTGAGAAGTCCTCGCCCAATGGATTTGAAATCTCGATAGACTTTCTCTCGATTGCATCTTCAGGCAATAACAACTTGTCATAAACCTTTGGACTTTCAAATGAGTAAGCGTATCCTTGTGAGAATCCACAGTATCTTGCAACATTTCTTGTAATCTCATCTATTCTAAGTTTCCAAGAAAGCTTACCTGTTGTAGCCTCGCCACTTGGAAGTGTTGTTGGGATATTATCATAGCCGTAGAATCTTGTAATCTCCTCTGCTATGTCACACATCTCAAGTAAGTCCTGTCTAAATGTTGGAACAGTAATCATATCTGTTGACTCATCATACTCTAACTCTAGAGCGTCAAAGTAGCTTAACATCTGCTCCTTACTTAGTTCAAAACCGATTAGTTTATTTACATAGTCTGGGTCAAACTTTATTTGATGAGGTTCATTCTTAACAGGGTAAACATCAACCATTCCGTCTACCACTTCACCTACTCCTAACTCTTCAATAAGCTGACAAGCTCTGTTGATTGCTTCTTCAGCATTGTTAGGATCTAAGCCTTTTTCAAACTTATTTGACGCATCTGTACGAAGACCAAGTCTCTTAGATGAAAGACGAATGTTTGGACCTACAAAGCAAGCTGCCTCAAATAACATATCCTGAACATCGTCAGTAATCATTGAGTTTTCACCACCCATGATACCACCGATACCAACAGCCTTTTTACCGTCGCAAATCATACACATCTCATTATCAAGTGTGTGCTCTTCGCCATCAAGTGTCACAAACTTCTCACCATCTTTAGCGCGACGAACAACAATCTTGTTATCCTCGATAGTTGAAAGATCATATGCGTGCATTGGCTGACCATACTCTTCCATAATGTAGTTTGTAATATCAACTAAGTTATTGATAGGTCTAATACCACAAGCACGAAGTCTCGACTTCATCCAATCTGGTGACTCGCCAATCTTTACATTCTTAACGACTCTTGCGCAGAATCTTCTACACAAATCTTCGTCTTCAATATTTACAGAAATATATTTTTCTACATCTTTTGAATCTCCTGCCTTTGGAGGCTGTGGAGCTTTAAAGCTTTTTCCAAATGTTGCAGCTGCTTCTCTTGCAATACCAATCACACTGTAGCAGTCTACTCTGTTTGATGTAATCTCATATTCAAAAACTGAATCATGAAGTCCAAGTGCCTCTACAGCATCATCGCCCGGCTTCACTGTTCCCTCTTTGAAAATATAAATTCCATCATCTGGTGCTTCTGGGAAAAATTCTTTTGAACTTCCTAGTTCGTCAATACCACACATCATACCTTGTGATTCAACGCCACGAAGTTTGCCCTTCTTAATTTTAATTCCGCCTGGAACTAATCCTTCGCCGTGGGCACCGGCAATTTTTCCACCGTGTAAAACAACAGGAACCAATTGTCCTTCTTCCACGTTTGTAGCACCTGTAACAATCTGAATTACCTCAGATCCAATGTCCACCTTACAAACAACTAATTTGTCTGCGTCTGGGTGCTTCTCTATTAAATCAATATGTCCAACTACAATTTTGTCTAGGTCTTCATCCAACTTTTTATAGCCTTCACACTTTGTGCCCGACAAAGTCATGGCATCCATGTATTCCTGATCAGTACACTCAAGGTCAGGAACGTATTCTTTAATCCAACTTAAACTTGTATTCATTTTAATTCCCTCCCTTAAAACTGTTTCAAGAAACGATCGTCGTTCTCGTATAATAATCTCATATCATCAATCTCGTACTTAAGTAGCGCGATTCTCTCTAAGCCTACGCCAAAGGCAAATCCTTGATATTTTTCAGGATCGATACCGCTCATCTTCAAAACATTTGGATGAACCATACCGCAACCTAGAATCTCAATCCAACCTTCGCCTTTACAGAATCTACATCCTTTTCCACCGCACTTAAAGCAGCTTACATCCATCTCAGCACTTGGCTCCGTAAATGGGAAGTGATGAGGTCTGAACTTAATCTGTGTGTCCTCGCCGAATAATTCTTTGGCGAAGTCTGCTAAAGTACCTTTAAGGTCAGCAAAGTTAATATTCTTATCAATAGCTAGACCTTCCACTTGGTGGAATGATGGTGAATGTGTAGCGTCCACAGCATCAGATCTAAACACACGACCTGGAGAAATAATTCTGATAGGTGGTTGTGTGTTTTCCATAACTCTAGCCTGCACAGAAGATGTCTGAGTACGAAGCACGATGTTTCTATCTATATAGAATGTATCCTGCTCGTCCTTTGCAGGGTGATTCTCTGGGATGTTTAGTGCTTCAAAGTTATAATAATCAAACTCAATCTCTGGACCTTCTACCACTTCGTATCCCATACCTGTAAAGATTCTCTCTAACTCTTCTAGAGCCAAAGTATTTGGATGCTTGTGTCCAATCTTATTCTTATTTGCTGGAAGAGTAACATCAATCACTTCATTCTTCATCTTTTCTTCCAAGACTTTATCCTGAAGTTTTGTCTTCATCTCCTCCATCTTATCTTCAATTTCTTTTCTGGTATCATTAACCATCTGTCCAATTTTAGGTCTATCTTCAGGAGCAACATCCTTCATACCTTTTAGAACTTCAGTCAACTTACCCTTTTTACCCAAGATGTCTACTTTGATTTCATAGAGCTTATCTAAATCGCCACTCTCAGAAATCTTCTTCAAAGCTTCTTCTTGGATAGCTTGTAATTTCTCTTTCATTTCTTTTCTCCTTATATTTTTTGCAATAAAAAAAGCACCTGCGTAAGGGACGAATCTCTCCGCGGTACCACCCTAATTTCTAATTTAATAGACTCTTCATTATACTTAACGCGTATCAAACGTCATCTGCTACTTAGTTTCACAAATGCAGCTCCTGTGGGAATTTCAGTATCGATTTTGAACCTAAGGGCTTTACAGCCTAGAACCCTCTCTCTGTAAGGAAAAATCGCACCTACTGTGCACATTCATCGCCTTTATATAACCTGTTAAATTATATCATAATAAGTATTTGTGTCAAATGTATCTTGTTAGTTTTTCTTTAATTATTCTTCTATATATATTATAATTTTTTGTATGAAAAAGTTTTACGAAAAAAGAATATGCCCATTCTTAGACAACCTAAAAGAAGATAAGATTGATGTTCATGCAGGACAATCTTCTTTCTTTATGGTGCTATCAGTATTTCCATTTTTACTATTACTTCTAAACCTAGTTTCAATTATTCCTTCAGGTCGAGAAGTCTTTATTAAAATAATTAATACAGTAAGCAACCATAGTATTAGAGAGCTTATGAATGATTTGGTTAATTATTTGTCAAAATATGCGTCTGGCTTTTCTATTTCAATTTCAGCCATCATCGCTCTTTGGTCCGCGTCAAAGGGAGTTCACACTCTTATGGACGGACTTAGCAATATCAATAACCTACACAAGAATAGAAACTTCATTGTTTCAAGATTACTTTCTATGGTATACACATTAGCATTTATTATCCTTATTCTTATAACAATGTGTGTATTAATTTTCGGAAACAAATCAGTAAAATATATAGTTGGTCAGTCTCCTCATCTAGATGGAGCCGGCTACCTATCGATGGCTTTTAGATACTTAGCAATGTTTGTTTGCTTCCTAATATTTTTCCTATTAGTATATAGGTTATCAAACAGAACATATGCAACTTTTAAGAAAATATTTTGGGGATCATTGTTTAGTGCAGCTGGATGGATACTCTTCTCATTAGGATTCAATATTTATGTGGATTATTTCTTTAACACATCATATATGTATGGAAGTTTAGCATCATTTGTTGTACTAATGCTTTGGACATATGCTTGTATTTACATATTCTTCTTAGGCCATGAGATCAACAAATTATTACACCCAGAAATTGTGGCTCCAGATGATGATGAAAATAATTCTAAAATTGATATTATATAATTTAAATTAAGACATTAAAAAAGAATGTGGTATTTCTACCACATTCTTTTTCAATTAATAATACATATGAGCAGCTGCTCCTGATGCTAACAAAATAGCGTAAATAATCATAATTACTACATATAGTACAACGTTGATTATACCGCAAATCTTACCAGCTTTAGCCTTTCCGTTATTAATGTCGCCAGTTTCTTGGAAATACTGATTTGCTAATACAATAGCAATAATTCCTAAAACTAAACCACAACAGAAAAATCCTACGATACCACATACCATACTAGCTGTAGCCTTCCCATCATTAGCTGGTGGAGCTTGATTATAACCATTTTGGTTATAGCCTTGATTCTGCTGGTTATAAGCACCTTGATTAGCATCCTGCTGAACTTGAGGTTCAGGTGTAGGCTCTACTGTCTGCTCAGGTGTAGCCTGTGTTTGTTGCTCATTTAGATTAGTCTCTTCGTTTGGGTTAACATTTCCATTAATGTTGTTTTCATCCATAAAACGATTCCTCCATTTTTTTATTAGTAGCTTCCGCTAACATTAATTAAATTATAACATAATCTAATTACTAACTATATTTCTTTTTTCCATAATCTGTGAAGATTACAGTACTCAAATGCTGCTATAGGTTCATCACCTTCATTTAATATAAAAGCAGCAACTGGCTTATCACCAGGTTTTAATTTCTTTTTATATTCCATTTGAGTTGTCTCAAGAATAATCCACTCAATGTAGTGTTCTTCCTCCATAGGATGTTCCACTTCACCTACTCTTACTGTCACTACATCACCATTGATCTCGATAGCAGGCACATGCTTTTCCTGTGCTGCATCTGTAGTACCAGGAACTAATTCTTCCATCTTTTCACCACAACACATAACAGGAACACCTGTATCTTTTTCATAGCGGATTATATTTCCACAGTGATTACATACGTAAAATTTCATTATATAAGCCCTCCCTTATTCATCGTCTTTCTTTAGTAAATAATTGCACATGTAAACAAATAAACCGTACACAAATACAGTAACGAAAAATACTAATGCTAACACATTACGTTTTTCATTTGATATTTTTTTCTTATCATCTGCCATTTTATTACCCTCCGATTTATCTTAAATTCATTATAGCAAAACATAAAGTATATATGCAATAAAAAAAGAATGTAACGTCCAGTTACATTCTTTTTCTTAAACTATTTTCCCTTAACTGCAAGTACTGCTCATTGACTCCTAGCAATGGCTAGGTGGGCAACCTCATCTGAACTTCTGCCTTCCACTGATTTTATGAGGCCTGACATCCGACTCAGAGATTTGGAATCCCTTCAATGTGTTGTAGGTTCAAATTATGCAGCCCGTACAGTCAGGGTATCAAAGAATATTTCTTTGATGTTTATATTATAAGAATTATGCCATAAAAATACAACTCTCCAAATTTTATTTGCATAACATTTTACAAAAAAAGAGACCTGCTTTTGCAAGTCTCTTAATTATCTTTTTTATAGTATTGGTCCTGCTTCTACTAATGCTTTACCAGCTTCGTTTGTAGTGTATTTAACAAAGTTCTTGTTAAATCTTGAAGCAAGATCTTTAGCTTTGTCTTCCCAAACTGTTGGATCCTCGTATGTATCTCTTGGATCTAGGATGTTTGTATCTACACCTTCTAGTTCTGTTGGAACTTCAAAGTTGAAGATTGGAATCTGTTTTGTTGGTGCACTGTTAATGTTTCCATTTAAGATTGCATCAATGATTCCACGTGTATCCTTGATTGAGATTCTCTTTCCGCTTCCATTCCATCCTGTGTTTACCAAGTAAGCCTTAGCTCCAGATGCCTGCATTCTCTTAACTAGTTCTTCTGCATACTTTGTAGGATGTAGTTCTAGGAATGCCTGACCGAAACATGCTGAGAATGTAGGTGTTGGCTCTGTGATTCCTCTCTCAGTACCAGCTAGCTTAGCAGTAAATCCTGATAGGAAGTAATACTGTGTCTGCTCTGGTGTAAGGATTGATACTGGAGGAAGTACTCCAAATGCGTCAGCTGAAAGGAAGATAACATCCTTTGCCGCAGGCGCTGTTGAAACAGGGCGAACAATCTTTTCAATGTGATCAATTGGATATGATACACGAGTATTCTCTGTTACGCTCTTGTCGTCAAAATCTATTTTTCCATCGGCATCTACTGTTACGTTTTCTAGTAGTGCATTTCTCTTAATAGCGTTGTAAATATCTGGTTCAGATTCTTTGTCTAGGTTGATTACTTTCGCATAACAACCGCCTTCAAAGTTGAACACACCTTTGTCGTCCCAACCGTGCTCATCATCACCGATTAGAAGTCTCTTTGGATCAGTTGAAAGTGTAGTCTTACCTGTTCCTGATAGACCAAAGAAAATAGCTGTGTTTTCACCGTTCATATCTGTATTTGCCGAACAGTGCATTGAAGCAATACCCTTAAGTGGTAGGTAATAGTTCATCATTGAGAACATACCCTTCTTCATCTCTCCACCGTACCAAGTGTTTAGAATAACCTGCTCACGGCTAGAAACGTTAAATAGTACTGCTGTCTCTGAATTTAGGCCAAGTTCCTGATAGTTTTCAACTTTAGCTTTTGAAGCTGTGTAAACCATAAAGTCTGGCTCAAAGTTTTCAAGTTCTTCTGCTGAAGGCTTGATAAACATATTTGTTACAAAGTGTGCCTGCCAAGCAACTTCCATGATAAATCTAACTGCCATTCTTGTGTCTTCATTAGCGCCACAGAATGCATCTACCACGTATAGTTTCTTGTTTGACAATTCATCAATGGCAAGTTTTTTACATGCTTCCCATGTCTCTTCTGATGCTGGATGGTTATCGTTTGGATACTCTTCAGAATTCCACCAAACAGTGTCCTTTGAATTCTCATCCATTACGATGAATTTGTCTTTAGGTGATCTACCTGTGTAGATACCTGTCATAACGTTAACAGCATCTAATTCTGTTAACTGTCCTTTATCATAACCCTCTAATGTTGGGTCCATCTCATCTTCAAATAACTTCTCGTATGAAGGGTTGTGAATAATCTCTGTCACGCCAGTGATTCCATATTTTGTTAAATCTAAATTAGCCATTATTTTTCCTCCTTTTATATAGCAATTTTGCGCTATATGGGCGTATTTGTTGGTAATTCTTATACCAAAACAACCTTGCGTATTATAGCATAAAAAGGGCCAAAATTAAAGGACTTGTGACCTTAAATCACAAGTCCTAATTTTATAAAGTATGCCTTATTTTACTGTTACTTTTATCTTTGCACATATACCATTTTGAGCATATGCAAATACTGTTGTTTTACCTTTCTTAACGCCCTTGATAACACCTTTTCCATTGACTGATGCTACCTTAGAATTCAATGACTCATATTTAATTTTACGATGTCTCTTAACTTTACCCTTCTTAGGCTTCTTTTCTTTAGCTTTAAGTTTAAATGTCTTCTTAACTTTGATACTAACTTTATTCTTCTTTGCTTTAGTCTTAACACCAGTATCGTTTGTAACTTTTCCACCCTTTGTAGCAACGTGAACTGTCTTAGATGTAGATACTACTTTATTGTTTTTATCGATAGCGATAACGATAAACTTATAGTATTTACCTTTCTTTAACTTCTTGCCACAAATCTTTTTGAAGTTATTTGATGTACCAGTTGTAATTCCGTGTCTTACATATTTATTCTTCTTGCCACAGTTTGTAGCATAGAATGCATATTTAACTGCGCCAGAAACTTTCTTCCAACTAACCTTAATAGCGTTCTTCTTAACTTTCTTCTGTTTTAACTGAAGTAGTCCAAACACGGAACCAGCTGGATCAGCTTCACTTGAGTAATTTGTGATAGCCTTATCTGCTCTATCATATGAAGCGCCTTTGTCGTATGGGTTCTTTGGCTCAGTTCCACCACCATTTTCTGGTAGCACTCTAGTTACATGAGCATCTTTTGCTGGGTCATCCATGTACTTAATGATAATAGGTGCATTTGGTCTATCAGTGTTCAACTGTTGAAGTTCTCTATCTGCAACACTTCCCTGCACCACATAAGCTGTCACACCTTGAATTGGGTTAAGATCGCCAGTAGTTGCTATATATGACATAAGATAAATAGACGATGGTGTGTCTTTAGCCTCACCTATTCTAATTGTTTTACAATTTGGAATATCAGCTAACGCAGCCTCTGCCATATAGACAACAGTTCCACTTATGACAAGTTCTGTTATGCCTGTACAACCCGCAAAAGCTCTAGCACCTATAAATTGATAGCCGTCTGGAATTACTACTCTTTTAAGTTTTGTGTTTCCGGCAAATGCCTCTGGAGCAATCTCCTCTACAGGTATTTTATTATTATTGTAAATAATGTGAGTTGGCAAAACTAGATTTGTCTCGCTACCTGTATATCCATCAAGCCACAAAGATCCAATTCCACCACCATCATCATAGAACGTGAAATGAAATCCGTTCATCTCAATTTTAACTTGTTTAGTTTCAGCCTTTGTAGGTGCAGCAAACATAGTTACGCACACAGCAATAGCCAGAACAAAAACGCTTAATCTTTTTAGTACTTGTTTCATAGTTGCTTCCTCCTATTTTTTGTCTACTATTATATCCGTACTTTTATATATGCTATTCTCAGGCACTACTCCACGAACCGGCGACAAAGGATAAATATTTGTATTTCGTCCAATGACCGTTCCAGGATTTAGCACCGAGTTACATCCAACTTCTACATAGTCGCCAATCATAGCGCCAAACTTCTTAAGGCCTGTCTCTATTTCTTCACCTTCATTTTTAACTACAACTAACGTCTTGTCTGATTTTACATTTGATGTGATAGATCCAGCTCCCATATGAGAATGAGTTCCTAAAATACTATCGCCCACATAATTATAATGAGGCACTTGAACTGTATTAAACAAAACTACGTTCTTAAGTTCTGTAGAGTTTCCAACCACACAGTTTTTTCCAACTAAAACATTACCTCTAATAAATGCACCTGGTCTAACCTCCGTGTCTGCATCTATAATAAGAGGTCCGTTAAGTGTAGCTGTCTTTGCAATCTTTACAGACTTGTGAATCCAAATGTTTTCTTCTGGATGATTAAACTCGTCCGACAAAGTCTCACCAAGTTTAGTTACAAAATCACCAATCTCAGGCAACACTTCCCAAGGATATGTTTTTCCTTCAAACAAATCCTTTGCGATAGTCTCATTTAAATCATATAAATCTTTAATTGTTATAGCACTCATATCTTCTCCTATTTTAAATGGCGAGACAAAGTCCCGCCATAATTAATCTTATTCTACTGTTACTGACTTAGCTAGGTTTCTAGGTTTATCTACATTAAATCCTTTTAGAACAGTTGTGTAGTATGCAATAAGCTGTAGAGGAATAACTGTAACCATAGGCATAAGTACATCCTCTAATGCAGGAACTTCTATCAACTCATCATTTAGACCAGAGTTGAATTCTTCACCCTCTTTTGCAACAGTAATTGTAAATGCTCCACGAGATTTAACTTCAACTATATTGCTGACAGTTTTTTCTAGCAAAGCACTCTGAGTCGCAACACTAATAACTGGAACTCCGTCTTCTATTAGAGAAATAGTTCCGTGCTTCAACTCACCAGCCGCATAACTTTCTGAATGGATGTATGAAATTTCTTTCAACTTCAAAGATCCTTCCATACTTAGAGCATAGTCTAAACCTCTTCCAATATACATCAAACTCTGAGCTTTGATTAACTTAGAAGCAACTCTTTGACAATCGTGCTCACATTCCATTGTCTTTTCTATAACATCTGGAACCTTTGAAAGTTCCGCAGTAAGTCTCTTACACTCTTCCTCTGTAATCTCACCCTTAGCATAAGCAAGTTCGAATGCAAGCAAATACATAACTGACATCTGAACTGAGAATGCCTTTGTACTAGCAACAGAAATCTCTGGGCCAGCGTGTGTGTAGATTACCATATCTGAATCTCTTGCTATTGATGATCCTTTTACATTTACAATACCTAATACTTTGGCGCCCTTTTCTTGTGCAAGTTTAAGTGCTGCCTTTGTATCAGCTGTCTCACCTGACTGTGAAATAACGATAACTAAATCCTCAGGTGTGATAATAGGATCTCTATATCTAAACTCTGAAGCTATATCAACTGTAACTTCCACTCTTGCTAACTTTTCAATTACATACTTTCCAACTACACCAGCGTGCATAGCTGTACCGCATGCTACGATAAATAATTTTCTATATCCTTTCAATTCTTCAAGTGTCAAACCGCACTCTGAAATATCAGGCATTCCGTCAATAATTCTAGGAGCAATTGTAGTCTTAACTGCATCTGGCTGCTCGTGAATTTCTTTAAGCATAAAGTGCTCATATCCACCTTTTTCTGCAGCATCCATATCAAGGTCAGAAACTTGAACTTCTTTTTTAATAGGTTCTTTGTGCATTCCACAAAACTCAACTCTGTCCTCTTTAATAGTTGCAATTTCACCTTGCTCTAGAAGATAGTAATTCTTTGTGTACTGTAAAATGGCTGGAACGTCAGATGCGATGAAGTTTTCTTCGTCGCCCACGCCTATGATAAGCGGACTATCTTTTCTTGCTGCAAAAATTCTATCTGGGAAGTCTTTAAAGATTATTCCAAGAGCATATGCTCCACGAACATCTTTTAAAGTTTTGATGATTGCATCAATTGGATCTCCCTCATAATAGTAATCCAATAGTTTTGCAACAGTCTCTGTATCAGTCTCGCTATCAAAAGTATATCCCTTCTCAATAAGGAACTTCTTAATATCTTTATAGTTTTCAATGATACCATTGTGAACGATTGACACTCTCTTGTTTCCGTGAGGGTGTGAATTGATATCTGAAGGCTCACCGTGAGTAGCCCATCTAGTATGTCCAATACCAACGTGACCATCTGGTTTGTTTTGATCCACAATTTCTTTTAGGTTTTTAAGTTCACCTTTAGCCTTCTCTACATGGATTTCGCCGTCTTCAAATACCGCAATACCAGCCGAGTCGTATCCACGATACTCCAACTTCGACAAAGCATTCAGTAACACTTCTGAACAGTCTCTCTCGCCAATGTATCCAACTATTCCACACATAATGTTTCTCCTTTATTTATAGAATTGTGCTACGTAATTATAGTAGCCAATCATCTGTCCTGTATTATTTAAGTTTATAACATTATTAAATCTCACTCGTATAAAATCATCTAACTTTTTCATATACTCATCTGAACTTAGTTTTCCTTGAGCCACAGCGTCTAGTCCCATCTCCCAACTAGCGGTAAGCTCTGGGTTTAGAAGCGATTTAATTGAACCGTGTACCACGCCAAAGATCATCTCACCCAGCTGAGTTGGTCTAATAACCTGAGTCTTCTTATTGAGCTGCAAATACTTGATATTTGTAAGTTTCTTTATTATCTCAGCTCTAGTAGCACTCGTTCCAATACCGGAACCTTTTATCTGTGCTCTTAGGTCTTCATCTTCTATCAGCTGACCAGCATTTTCCATGGCCAAAATAAGTGAGCCTGAAGTGTATCTCTTTGGCGGTGTAGTCTCGCCTTCCTTAATGTCAAAACCACCCACTTCTAGCTCGTCGCCCTTAGATACATTATACAGTATTTTGAAGAATTCTTCATCTAAAGGTTCATCATTTTCATCTTCATTCTTTTTAGATTTTGGAACACCAGAAATCTCCATATAACCTTTTTGAACCAAAATCTTAAAGTTTGCATTAAACTGCTCAGTAAAGTTTTCCCCGTCAAAGGTAGATGGCATCTCTCCCACCAAAGCAGCCTTCTTATAAATGGCTGGTGGATAGAAAATACTTAAAAATCTTCTAACGATAACCATATACACTTTTCTATTAAGTTCACTCTGCTTTCCTAGTCCACCTAATCCCTGGCCTGTAGGAATAATAGCATAATGATCTGTAATCTTTTTATCATTTACATACTTTGTGCTCTCAAGTCCTTCATACATTTTGTTATCCAAAATGTTTTTAGCAAATGCTGCACAAGGTGTGTATGAAAGTAACCCCTTTATGTTTCTATCAACTTGCTTTGCAACAGCTGTTGATATTACTCTTGCATCTGTTCTTGGATAAGTAACTAGTTTGCTCTCATATAGTTGCTGAACAACATTTAATGTGTCAGATGGACTAATCTTAAACATCTTTGAGCAATCATTTTGAAGCTCTGCCAAATTGTAAAGAAGCGGAGGTTGTTTTTTCTCATCCTTAATATTAAGGCTTTTAACCTTCATCTTTAGCGGTTGGTTTTCTTCAATACCATTGATTAGTGCCACTGCAGATGTCTTTTCTTTAAAGCCGTTTTCTTTATATAGAAGTGGTGATTCGAAAAACTTAGAACCTTTCTTTGCCTTCCACTCTGTATCTACACTTCTATCACCAATATCTACATTTGCAATCACTCTATAAAAAGGTGTCTTTACGAAATCTCTAATCTCTCGTTCTCTTTGACAAATCATTCCGAGCACGCAAGTCATAACACGACCCACATTGATTGATTTCCATTTACCACCTTTTAAGTAATTGTTAACAGACTGACCATACTTAAGAGTCAAAAGCCTTGAGAAATTTATTCCCATCAAATAGTCTTCTTTTGCTCTAAGATATGCTGAGTCCGACAAATTATTATATTCACTTAAATCTTTCGCCTCTTTAATTCCACGAAGAATTTCTTCTTCAGTTTGAGAGTCAATCCAAACACGTTTTTCTGTCTTTCCTTTGACGCCGGCGGCCTGGGCTACCAGTCTATAAATATACTCACCCTCTCGTCCAGAGTCAGTGCACACATAAATAGTATCCACATCATCGCGTGTGAGGATACCTTTAACAATCTTGAATTGCTTCTTAACGCTAGAGATTACTTCGTACTTCCAGTCTTCTGGTATAAAAGGAAGATCTTTAAGATTCCACTTTTTATACTTCTCATCATAAACTTCGGGATAACTCATAGTCACCAAGTGTCCAACACACCAAGTAACTATTGAATCGTCGCCCTCCATATATCCGTCGCGCTTTGAAGTTTTAAGTTTTAATGCCTTGGCAAACTCATTTGCCACACTAGGCTTCTCTGCAATATAAACTGTTTTTCCCATTTGTCGCTCTTATATTAAGAGATTAACCTTTCAGCTAATCTCTTTTAATACTAATTTATTTCATCCAATGTCTGATTATATGAATCCATGAAATGTTCCATAAAGTATTCAATC
>JAFWIO010000061.1 GCA_017514785.1 Eubacterium sp.
AAACGGAGAATACTTCGCCAAAGGAACTGAACCAGATGGTTCTCACGAAGAAGGCGAAACTGAATCATATGACTATGATTACGATTATGATTACAATAACTCCACCACTAAACCAAAGACCACTCAAAAAACTACAGTGGCGTCCACTAAAAAGAAAGCTGAAACAAATGCCGTAGCACCAACAAAAAAGCAACAGCAACCAGCGCAAACGCAAAGAAATCATTGGAATAATTAATAAATAATATATTTTATCAATACAAAAGAAACACGATAGGTTCTCACTTAAAATCGTTCGATACCTATCGTGTTTCTTTTTTACTTTAAATCTCTTATTAATTATTCCAACGTTTTCTTAAAATATGTGCCGCAGCTTTTGGCTGTCTATTTCTAGTGAAAACGCCTTTTTTATTTCCATCTACTCTATTAAGTCCCTGCTTTGTTTGGAAATCACAATACGCCCAAACATGCTCACCTATCATAAAGTCTAATTTATCAAAAGTCTTATGGAACTCATCTAAGTATTCACACTGGAATTCTTCTGTGAACGCAACCGCCGGCAATTTATGATAACCAGCTATTGTGTCCGCTCCATACTCACTCATAATGATTGGCTTATGGTACTTATCAAACCACTTATTCATCTCAAGTTCTAACTGTTGTCCTATTACTTCTATATGAGAGTGATCTGTATACCAAGCATAATATCTATTCACACAAATCACATCCACCCACTGGCTTACTTTGTCGCCCTCTGGTCCTGTTGTATGAACAATTGTAATAGGTCTAGTATCATCCAAAGACCTCATAGTCTTTGCGACCTCTTCAAAGTAAGGCACTGCTCCCTCTTCATGAGTAGCTGCCTCATTAGCAATAGACCACATCACGACAGACGGGTGGTTTTTATCACGCTCATACATCTCTGTTAACATATCAAGGTGATGCTTTAATGTGTTATCGTTCACTCTGTCTCCGCCAAAGACACTCTTTCCATCCCAAAAGCACATTCCAACTGCAGGTACTTCGTCTATCACTACAAATCCCTCTCTGTCAGCTAGTTTCATATGCTCCTCTGAATATGGATAATGCGATGTTCTAAACGAATTAGCACCTATCCATTTAAGCATATTGAAATCTCTGACATTTAGTGCTTCGTCCAGGCCTTTGCCGTGGATGTCACTATCCTCATGTCTTCCAAAGCCTTTAAAATAGAAAGCTTTTCCGTTAATCAAAAATTCTTTATCAGTAACTTCTATTTCTCTAAAACCAAACTCTTCGGTGTAAGTATCTTCCTCGCCTTCAACTTTTAATTTATATAAGTATGCTGCGCCAGGATTCCAAAGAGTTGGATTATCAACCTTTAGCTCTGCCACATACATTTCGTCATCTTTTTTGTGGTCACTATCAACTGCCGCTTTGTCTATCTCATCGGTAGACGCAACTACATTTCCATCTTCATCTATTACGCTTATCTTCTTTATAATATCAGTAGCAAAAACAAACGCCTCTACCTTGCCATCATTGTCAGTTCTAATAACAATGTCATCTATATAATTCTTTGGCGTAGTATATAGTTTGACCGGTCTATGAATACCCGAGTAATTGTAAAAGTCAAAGTAAGTCTCTTGATAATGATATCCATCCGGATGCTTTTCATCATCTTCAGTTATCACTTCACCGCAAGGAATGCATGTCCAATCAAGGACATTGCTTAGCGCAACAGTAAGTCTATGCTCTTCCAAATCGGACTTTTCTACTAGCTCCGTGATGTCCGCTTCAAAGGGAGTAAATCCACCCTTATGATGAACAACTTCCACTCCATCTACATACACTACTGCATGATGTGTAGCACTTCCAAAACGAAGCACTATTCTTTTACCTTCCCAGCTATCTGGAATAATAAACTCGCGCTCATACCAGACATTACCTACATGCTCTTTGCTCTCTTGATCTGTAAAAAGATCATTATAGCTGGCAGGCACCGCCATTGGCACAGTATCAGTAAGCGGTTTTTCATACCACTTTTCCTCTATACCAACATTGTCAGTATCAATCTTAAAATTCCAAATGCCATTTAGGTTTTTAACTTCTCTTACTTTATTTTCAATTGGATATAACATCGCTTTCCTCCGCTCAAAAAACTCTAGTTTTATATTATCAAAAATATATTGAATTTCAATAAGAAGAACAGATGCTTATTCATATTTTGCTACGCAAAATATTCATATCGCGCAAGCGCGATATACATACAATAAAAAATGTCCAGATGAAAGATAAACTTTCACCTGGACTTATTTTTATTGTATGTGCATCTGCTCTTTTAAACGCGTATTTTATACAACACCCTGTGCAAGCATAGCCCTTGCTCAAGGTTGCTTTATTTATGGGGGTTACAAGCACTAAGTGTATGCCACTTGTAAGCCACTTTCTCCACTGTACTCCATTTAATTCACATTTTTCACTTAACCATTTATTTAACATCCTATCACACTGGGCTTTTATTTTACTTTCACTAATATTTTTTTACTATTCTTACCATTGTGTGCTTTTGCCCAGATATAGCATTTACCCTTTTTTCTAAATTTAACCTTACCTGTCTTACGATCTACCTTTGCAATTTTCGCATTAGATGAATACCAGCGAATGTATGTTGACAACTTAGGTACACCATCTGCTGTTATCTTCGCTTTAAGCTTCTTGGTTTTACCGACCTTCCCCGTCAATTTTGTCTTGCTTGTT
>JAFWIO010000062.1 GCA_017514785.1 Eubacterium sp.
ACACTACAGAATATATTGAAAAAGATGTGGACGAGGCTTATCAGGAATACGTGAATGAGGACAGAGGAAAGTTGTTCTTGAGAGACAGTTCTTTTGCATTAGATCCGATAGTTTTGACGGGCGTTATTAGAAAGATGATTGAGCATTTGGCGGGCAAGCTTAAGGACATCACTAGGATTCACGTGGGCGATGTGGTTTCTCTCAGCGAGAAGCAAGTTGGAAAGAAGGTTGATTTGCCTTATTCCATAGTGGCTGAGCGCGAGTACGACGGCATTTCTATGAGAAGCGTTACTGATAGGTCTAAACTTCCGGAGGATAATAGGGAGATTCTTATTTCCTTTGAAGAGGACGATTTTGACCGCGGCCACATAGAGGAACTTACATACACCAAGTGGCTTGATTATGATAAAATAGATGATGTGGTTGTGAGAACTCGTAAAAAGGGCGATTACATAGTGATTAATGAAGATGGCGATAAAAAGCCGCTCAAGAAATACTTTATTGATGAGAAGATTCCACGTCGCGAGAGGGACCAAGTCCTTTTGGTGGCGGATGGAGACCATATTCTTTGGGTGGTTGGCCACAGAATTAGTGCAGATGTGAAGGTAAAACCTGGCACTAAGAAGATTATGAAGGTTGAATATAAGAATTAAGGAGACCGGGATGAACGAAAAAATCACAATTATGATTGATGAAGACACAGTGGATAATAGAATAAAGGAGATTGCTGCGCAAATCAGTAGAGATTATGCGAAGAAGGAAGTGCGTCTCATTTGTATTTTGAAGGGAAGCGTTTTCTATACTACTGAGTTAGCAAAGCGTCTAACTATTCCGACCACTATGGATTTTATGAAGGTGTCTAGCTATGGTTCGGGTACTGTCAGTTCGGGAAAGATTAAGATACAAAAAGATTTGGACGATAGCATAGAGGGACTTGATGTAATAGTGGTTGAGGATATTGTGGATTCAGGTAATACTTTGAGTCAGCTTATCCCTGAGCTTAAGAAGAGAAACCCTAGAAGTCTTGCGGTTACTACATTGCTTGATAAGCCTTCACGCCGCGAGGTGGAAGTGCATGTGGACTACACAGGTTTTGAAATAGAAGATAAATTCGTGGTTGGTTATGGACTTGATTACGATCAGAGTTACAGAGACCTACCATTTATAGGAGTTGTGGAATTAGATGGAGAATAGAAAAGGCGGAATGCCAAAAATTACAATAGTAATCATGTTTATTTTGATTGCGGGCATGCTTTATTACTCAATTTCGGGTATGATGCATAGTTCGCACTATAAATATAGCAATTTCCTTAAGGATTTGAAGCAGGGTGATGTTAAGAGTGTAACTATCAACCAGAACAAGGAAATCCCTACGGGTCAGATTGTTATTAAACTGAAGGACAATACTAAAGAAGAAGTTTATGTGACTGATGTTAACAAGGTTCTTAAGGACTTGGAAGACTATAATACCAAGGCAAAGAACGACATCAATCCTACTATTAAAGACGTGGACAGAGACAGTGTGCTTTTGACCACTATTCTTCCTATGGTATTTATGGGAATCATAGTGCTTGTTGTCATTATGATGATGAATGCTAGTGCCGGCGGCGGTGCTGGTAAGATGGCGAACTTTGGAAAGAACAAAGCCAAGAAGGTGGTCGACGTCAAAGACATGGACTTTTCGAAGGTTGCTGGTTTGAAAGAGGAGAAAGAGGAGCTAGAGGAGATAGTAGATTTCCTTAAGAATCCTAGAAAATATATAGAGTTGGGTGCTCGCATTCCTAAGGGTGTGCTTTTGGAGGGTCCTCCGGGTACAGGTAAGACTTTGCTTGCGAAAGCTACAGCGGGCGAGGCCAAGGTGCCATTCTTTACAATTTCAGGTTCTGACTTTGTCGAGATGTTTGTGGGTGTCGGTGCATCGCGTGTTCGTGACTTGTTTGCTGAGGCTAAAAAGAACTTGCCTTGTATCATTTTTATTGATGAGATAGATGCGGTTGCTAGACGTCGTGGAACTGGTATGGGCGGTGGCCACGATGAAAGAGAGCAGACTTTGAATCAGTTGCTTGTAGAGATGGACGGCTTTGGTCCAAACGAGGGCGTTATTGTGATGGCTGCTACCAACCGTGTGGATATACTTGATCCTGCTATTCTAAGACCTGGTCGTTTTGACCGTAAGGTAGTAGTGGGAAGACCTGACGTGAAAGGCCGCGAGTCTATACTGAAGGTTCACGCAAAGAACAAGCCTTTGGGCGACGATGTAGACTTTGAACAGATTGCCAGAATCACTGCTGGTTTTACTGGCGCAGATTTGGAGAATATGGTGAACGAAGCTGCTATTTATGCGGCTGAGAATAACCAAGCATACATTACGCAGGAAGATTTGAACCGCGCGCTTATTAAAGTGGGCGTAGGCAAAGAGAAGAAGAGCAAGATTATCTCTGAGGATGAGAAGAAGATTACTGCTTATCATGAGTCTGGACACGCTATATTGTTCCACGTGCTTCCAAAGGTGGGACCTGTGCATACTATTTCTGTTATTCCAACAGGCCTAGGTGCTGCGGGTTATACTATGCCTTTGCCGGAGAAGGATGAGATGTTTATGACTAAGGGCAAGATGCTTCAGGAGATTATGGTGACTATGGGTGGTCGTATAGCTGAGGAACTTACTATGGAAGATATTACTACTGGCGCTGCTCAGGATATTCTTCAGGCGACAGCTGCAGCCAAGGCTATGGTTACTAGATACGGTTTCTCAGAGAAACTTGGCTTTATCAACTACGATGATGATTCAGACGATGTATTTATAGGAAAAGACCTAGCGCATGCGAGAGGCTACGGCGAAAAGACTGCGTCTGAGATAGATGAAGAAGTTAGAAATATCATGGATGCCTGCTACAAAGAAGCGAAATCTATAATAGAAGACAATATGGCTATTTTGCATAAGAGTGCAGAGCTATTAATGGAGAAGGAAAAACTTACTAGAGAGGAGTTTGAGGCGTTATTTGACGCGGAGGCTCAGGCATAGGTTTTAAAATATTTTCGTGTGAGGAAAATATTTAGATTTGAGGCTTATTTATGGATAGACAATATCACAGTATGTTTCACGATGGGACCGAGAGGTTTCGCCACGACAAAGACGGTGGTGTCACATTTGTGCTTCGCTGCGCGGATGAGGATATCAATGTTTTCATTTGTATAAAGAAGGGCGAGTACTTTGAAGACCATCACATGGATTTAGATTACAAAGAGGGAGGCTTTGCTTATTATAAGTGCAAGCCTCTTCACATCGAAAAAATAGTTGAGTATTTCTTCCGCGTGGAAAAGGATGGCAACAAAATTTTCTACGACGCGCAAGGTCCAAACTACAACAATATTCAGAATCCTTTTGTTTTTAATACAGAGTTTAAGACTCCGGACTGGGCAAAGGGCGCTGTTATGTATCAGATTTATGTGGACCGCTTCTGCAACGGAGATAAGTCTAACGATGTGGAGACTGAAGAGTATGCATACTTGGGCTCTGGCGTTGCAAAGATTGAAGATTGGTATCAGCTACCTAATGCAGACGACACTCGTGAGTTTTACGGTGGAGATTTGCAGGGTGTAATTGACAAGCTAGACTATTTGAAGGGCTTGGGAGTAGAAGTTATTTACTTTAATCCTTTGTTTGTGTCGCCTTCTAACCACAAGTACGACACGCAGGATTACGATCATATAGATCCACACTTTGGAAAGATTGTAAACGATGGTGGAGCAAAGCTAAGTTATGGCGAGTGGTCGAATGACGGTGCAGAGATGTATCGCAAGCGCACTACGAATAAAGAAAACCTAGAAGCTTCAGATAAGTTGTTTATAAAGTTAGTTGAGAAGGCTCACAAGATGGGCATTCGTGTAATCTTGGACGGCGTGTTTAATCACTGTGGTTCATTTAACAAGTGGCTAGACAAGGAAAAGGTTTATACAAAGATTACTGGCGCTTACGAGAGCAAGGACAGTCCATATGTATCATTCTTTAAGTTTAGCGAGGACGCTTGGCCAGATAACTACCACTATGAAAACTGGTGGGGCAATGACACTTTGCCAAAGTTAAATTACGAGGATTCAGAAAAGTTACAAGAATATATTTTGAAAATAGGAAAGAAGTGGGTCTCACCTCCGTTTAACGCGGACGGATGGAGACTGGATGTGGCAGCAGACGTAGGACATTCAAAAGAGTTTAATCACAAGTTCTGGAAGCGCTTTAGAAAGGCTGTAAAGAAAGCAAATCCTGATGCTATCATTTTGGCGGAGCACTATGGCGATGCTTCAGCATGGCTTAAGGGTGATGAGTGGGATACAGTAATGAACTATGATGCGTTTATGGAGCCTGTCACATGGTTCTTGACTGGAATGGACAAACATTCCG
Source organism: Eubacterium sp. (assembly GCA_017514785.1). Classification (GTDB taxonomy): domain Bacteria; phylum Bacillota; class Clostridia; order Lachnospirales; family Lachnospiraceae; genus Eubacterium_G. Next base: position 4,403 of record JAFWIO010000062.1, read on the forward strand.
ACCAGTTAAACCCAGATTTGATTGGAAATGCTTGGGCATTTGAGCACAGTATGAAAGTGGCTATGGCTCGCATGCAAAATGAGTCTTTGATGGTAGCGATGAATGAGCTATCTAACCACGACCACTCACGTTTCCTAACTCGTACAAATTCTAAGACTGGTCGTTTGGCGTCTGCCGGTAGCGATGCAGCGTCGGAAGGTATAAACTACGATGTATTTAGACAGGGTGTAGTGATGCAGATGACTTTGCCGGGCGCGCCCACAGTATATTACGGCGATGAAGCAGGGCTAACTGGCTGGACAGATCCGGATAACAGAAGAACTTATCCTTGGGGCAGAGAAAATGTGGATTTGATTGAGTTTTACAAGAAGGCTATCAAGTTCCATAAGAAGTACGAGGTGCTAAAGACTGGCTCATACACCACAATGAACGTGGACAGTGGAGCGCTAGCGTACGCAAGGTTCGATGACAAGAACGCGATGGTGACTGCAGTCAACACAACGTTCGAGCCAAAGGAAATGCACATCCCAGTATGGAAATTGGGTGTAAAAGGAAACGAATACGCAAAATTAATAGAAACAGGCGAGGGCTGGTACGACATAAAGACTAGTTCAAAAGATGCAGACAAGATAACAGCAGATGATGGTTGGTTAAGAGTAGAAATCCCTGCAAAGGGAACCGCTATTTATAAAAAAATATAAAAAAAGAGGAGGCTTTCGCCTCCTCTTTTTTGGTTGATTATTCTTCTGCAAATTTCTTTCTAGCAATTAGCGCAACTCCTGAAGCTGTGATAATAGCAACAAACGCACCTGCCAATTCCATTCCTGTCTTTGGAGATTTGTTTGAACGGTCGCCATTGTTACCACCGCCACCGTTTCCACCACCATGTTCTTTAGTAGGAACGGCTGTCTGTGTTGGACTCACCCAAGCTAAGCAATTTACAGAGAATGCAAACATCATTAAAAATGTGAGCATTAATGCGCATATTTTCTTTTTCATAATATTCAACCTCCGTATAAAATGCATTTTATAGATATCTGTCTTTAAATATACCCTAAAACCCCAAAAATAGCAAGTTTATCGCCAACAATCACTCACACTTGCTATTTTTGCGATTTTCTAAACATTTATTATTAACTAGTACGTATGTAGAACATATCTAGTATAGTTTCGAAGAATGGTACTTCCTTTACGAAAAACTCTGCGGAAGCATCTTCTTTCACTTTCTTATAAGTTCCCTTAGTGTTTATCATCTCAAATCCATGGAAGTTAAACGCCAAATCTGTGGCCAAGTAAACTACCATAGATGGATCAAAACTAGAAACTGTATACTTCTTCGAATGATTATAAAGTTTAGAAGGAGTATTCAAGTTTGAACGTGTGGCAGGAACCACCCTTTTTGCAAACTGATTAATGTATTGCTTTTGACACTCAATTCTTCGTAAGTTGTCGTCCATCAACTTAATATCTCTGTGTCTAACGAATGTTTCTGCCTGATTGCCCTTAAGAGTAACAGGAACACCCTTCTTAAATTCTTTAAATGTGTACTGAGGTGTAACTGGAACGCCTCCCACATCATCATTCAATATCTTTATCGCGGACAAATCTATCGCATA
>JAFWIO010000063.1 GCA_017514785.1 Eubacterium sp.
GCTCTAGAATATGCGAATGAAGGCACAGATGATATGGCTATCATTCAACTAAAGAAAGTTCTAAACCAGAACCCTAAATTCATTAAGGCTTCACAGCTTTTGTGCTTGCTTTATATGAAGAATGGTCAGTACGAGAGAGCTAAGAGAACAATCCTTAAATCATTAAAGATTGATAAGTGTAACCCTCTAAGTATTTATTACTTGAGAGAAGTTAACATGTATATGGAAGAGGAGCGCAAGAACGATCCTGAGAAGAGAATGAACAGGAGACGTAAGCTTCGTGGAACTATGGTGGATAGACCATACCTTAGTGGTGATGATGTCATTATGCCACAAAAGAGTTTCAGAGAATCTATGACAGGCGCTCAAAGTATTCTATATGTAATCATCGGTATTTTGCTAGGTGCAGCACTTATTTATTTTGTAGTGACACCTGCCAAGATAGCGCATGTTACTGATACAGTGAACGAGGCTAAAGTAGATTACAATAAGAAAATGGCTGTTAAGAATACTTCGGAAGGCGAACTAAAAGCAAAAGTACAGTCTCTTGAAAAAGAGAGAGATAAATTAAATTCAAAGCTTGCTAAGTTTACAGATTCAGATAACACAATTGCTGATAACTACAACTATTTGTTAGACGCAGTTGATAATTATTTGAACGAAGACTACGATGCCGCTGCCAAGGCTTTAGGCAAAGTAGACGGCGATATGAAGATGAATTCAGAAGCCTTTGATAGTGTTTATAAGAGAATGAGTAAAAAACTCTCGGGTAAGATTTCTGGTGGCGCATATGATGCCGGAATGGAAGCTATGAACACAAATGATTATGATGAGGCTATCAAGCAATTCAACAAGTGTTTGAAGGTGGATAAGTCTAATACGGAAGCTATGTACTATTTGGCTTGGGCGTATAAGCATAATGGTGATAATGCGAATGCTAAGAAGTGGTTCAAGAATATAGCGGATAACTACGAAAGTTCTGATTATTATGATGAAGCCAAAACACAGTATGAAGATCTAAACGGCGGAAGCGACGAAAACTAAACTATAAAAAAAGGAATTGCCCCGTGGCAATTCCTTTTATAGATAAATGGAGAAAGAGATGGATAAATTAATTAAACTATTTAAACCAGACTTATCAGACAGAAAACATAAAATATACTTTGGAATAAAAGTAGTAGTAGCATTAATCTATACTAGCTTTATGTTGAAGGTATTTATTGATAAGGGCTATTACAATATTAAAACGGTTAATAAACAAGAAGTGGCTTTTATTGAGCCATCAAGGATAGTAATGGTTCTATTGGTGTGGTTAATCGGAATGATTATATTGTTTGCAAATATCAATCTATCCAAAAAGCAAAACACAATTGCTAGTATCGCACTAAGTGTTATATCAATAGTTTTAATTTTTGTTAATACACAATTTATCCTTTCAATGGGATTGATGAAAGATGTATTTGGATATTTAATCCACATGCGCTTTATCCACATTGTGTTTAACCTATTTATCTTAACAACAATATTTTTAGTTTTGTATGCTATTTCAAATAGTTTTAAGATTTCAATTTATGTGCTATCAATTTCAGCACTAGTTCTTGCATTAATAAATTACTTTGTCACTCAGTTTAGAGGAACAGCATTTATAGCGGTAGATATAACAACAGCGGATACGGGTCTGAGTGTGGCTGGAGGATACAGTTACCAACTAGTGTTTAGAATGATTGTCGGAATAATGATGACAATGCTCATTTGCTTCGCCGCATCTAAGCTTGGCAGAAACCCTATCAAGTTCTGGTGGCTAAGAGTAGCAGTGGCTATACTTGCTGTTGTGTTTATTCTTGTAGGATATGTAAAACTTTGGAATAGCAATTATTACGATAAGTTAATAAAAGTTAAATACTACAAACCACAAGAAACATATATGCAAAATGGTTTCTATATTTCATTCTTTAAGAGTATTAAAGATATAAGAGTAGAAGCACCAAAGGGATATTCCAAAGAAAAAGTGGAAGGCTTTGCAAAGAAGTATCCGGGCACTAAGGCTACGACAAAGGATACACCAAACATTATCGTGGTGATGGACGAAGCATTTACAGATTACACTATGCTTTGTGATTTGGATATAAACAAGGATAACCTTCCTTTCTTACATAGCTTAAAAGACAATACTATTTCAGGAAGATTGTTTACACCTGTCTTTGGCGGAGGAACGGTTTCTACAGAGTTTGAATCTCTAACGTCAAACACTATGACATTTGAACCATACGGTGTTACATCGTACACCACATTTATACATGACCCTATGGAATCACTTGCATCAAATCTTAAAGAGCAAGGCATTGGAAAAGCAGAAGCGGTTCATCCATTTATAAAGGAAGACTATAAGCGCGATAAAGTTTACGAGTACTTTGCTTTTGATAATTTCTATGGAATGGAAGACTTCGGCGAAGACCCAGAGATCTGCGGAACATTTATCTCAGACAATGCCGATGTGGAAAAAGTTATTGAGAAGTACGAGAAGTATCGAAAATCTAGCAAGAAACCTTACTTTATGTACAATGTCACAATGCAAAACCACAGTCCATTCTTAAGCGGAGCAGACTTGGGAGACTATAAACTTGGCTACAAGGCGAAGATGCCAGAGGCTAACGAGTATATGAATTTGATTTCTCACTCAGACGCTGCGGCTAAGAAGTTAATTAACTACTTTAAAAAGGTGGA
>JAFWIO010000064.1 GCA_017514785.1 Eubacterium sp.
AAACTCTCGTTAAAAGTGTTTGTATGTACTCAGAATGACGTTAGCCATTCTTCATCCATTACTGTTTTAAAGGTTTCAGTTTTAAAACTGAAGTTCGCATCATTTCTTATGAAATGATTTCTGAAATTTTTAAGAAATTTCAGGGATGGTTGCTGTTTAGTTATCAATGTTCTTTTAGCTAAAAGCTTATTCGCTGCGCACAAAATCAGCTGATTTCGCGACAGCCTATTAAATATAGCACAGCACAAAAGGCATGTCAACAATTTTTTCTTTGAAAAAAAGAAAAATTTTAGAGAAATACTCTAAACGGAGAAGGAGGGATTTGAACCCTCGCGCCGCTATTAACGACCTACTCCCTTTCCAGGGGAGCCCCTTCAGCCACTTGGGTACTTCTCCCAGTTGACTATAGTTTTCATACTATGTTATATGTTCCGACTATGATGTCGGATGTAGAATTTAATCTACAGCGGAGAAGGTGGGATTCGAACCCACGGTGGCGTGAACCACACTGGTTTTCAAGACCAGCACCATAAACCACTCGGACACCTCTCCGGGTTTCACTCTATAGCGAGCGAACATTAAAATAATATCAAAAAAATTTTTTAGTGTCAATAATAAAAATCAGAAAGATGGGGCAGTTCACTAACAATCGTTCACCGCCCCATCTTTCTGATTTTTGCTACTAACAAATATATTTTTTGATATTATTTTAATAATGTCTCTGCTATCTGTAAGTCCTCGGGAGTTGTGATTTTTATGTTGTCGTATGAACCTTCTACAAACTTAACTTTGGTGTGGCCGAACTGCTCTACCACCATCGCATCGTCTGTCACCTCGGGGTTTCCTTTACTAAACATTTTTATATAAGACTCGTGAACCAAGTTGTAGTCAAATGCTTGTGGTGTTTGTGTGATGTAGAGTGAATCTCTAGCTGGAGTGTTAATCACTGTCTTTGTCTCATCCACTTCTTTGATAGTATCCTTCACTGGCATTCCAGCTACGCACGCTTTATACTCCACTGCACCATCAATACATCTCTCAATTATTTCATTTGTAATCATTGGTCTGGCTGCATCATGAATCAAAACATATTCACCTGTTGTGTGCTCAAGTCCGTGGTAAACAGAATCGTATCTGTGTGCTCCACCAGTGATAACCATAGCAACTTTTTTAAACCCATACTTATCTACAAACTCAGCCTGCGCGTATTCTCTTTCACCTTCAGGCACTACTAAAATCACTTCATCCACTCTTGAGTTTTCAAAAGCATTAAGCGAGTACCACACAACTGGCTTTCCATTAATCTCCATGTACTGTTTCTTTGTTTCACTTTGCATTCTTGATCCGCTACCTGCGGCTAAAACTATTGCAGTAATCTTTCTCATTATCTGTCTCCTAACTTCAAGTTCGGAATGGCATTTAAATCCCATCCATGTCTTGTTCCATTTTTATATTCAAAGTACGCAGCTGATCCAATCATCACAGCATTGTCTGTACAAAGTTCTGGTGATGGATAATAGAAATCTATTCCGCGCTTCTCGCACTCTTCCTTAAACAATTTTCTAAGAGCTGTGTTCGATGCTACACCACCGGCCAAAGCAATCTTGTTCATTCCAGTTTCTTTAACCGCTAGCATCGCTCTCTCCACCAAAGTCTCTACCACAGACTTCTGGAACGAAGCCGCCACATCTTCAGTCACAATCTCTTCGCCCTTCATCTTCTTGGCATTCAACTCGTTTAGCACCGCAGACTTAACTCCGCTGAAACTAAAATCATATGGGTTGTCTGCTATCTTTGCCTTTGGAAACTCGTATGCATTTTCGTTTCCTTCCTTTGCCGCCTTATCAATCTTTGGTCCACCTGGATATCCTAGTCCGATTGCACGAGCGACTTTGTCGAAGGCTTCACCTGCCGCGTCATCTCGAGACTTTCCAAGTATCTCGTATTCGCAGTAATCGTTCACCTTCACAAGATGTGTGTGACCACCAGAAACTATAAGACAAAGAAATGGTGGCTCGAGAGTTTTGTCCTCGACAAAGTTAGCGCACACATGTCCCTCTATGTGATTCACACCAACCAGCGGAATGTCTTTTGCAAAAGCAATAGCCTTTGCCTCGGCCACGCCCACCAAAAGCGCACCCACCAAACCTGGTCCGTATGTAACACCAATCGCATCGATATCGTCCAGTGTGCAATTAGCATCACTAAGCGCCTTCTCGATTACCGGATTAATATTCTCGATATGTTTTCTTGAAGCAATCTCTGGCACCACTCCACCGTAGAGTGTATGCAAGTCAATCTGTGATGAGATAACATTAGACAAAACTTCTCTACCATTAACAACGACCGCTGCCGCCGTCTCATCGCATGAACTTTCAATTGCTAAAATCTTTGCATCTTCCATAACTGTTTCTTCTATATAAAACTACTCTTCGTCAAAATTCAATTCCAAACTCATTCCATCTTTGCCGGCCTTAACTCTGTCAAAGATGTCTTTGTAGTTGTCGACATAATCCCAAGGTCTAATTAGAGATGGGCTGTAATGTGTAAGCCACATTTCCTTTGGCTGAGCCTTCGCACCAATCTCGCAGGCTTCCTTAAATGTCATATGAGTTTTTTCCTTAGCCTTCTCCTCCATATCTGGTTCGCCATACATTCCCTCGCAGATAAAAAGATCAGAGTCTTTGGCGTTCTCTGCAATAGAGTCGCAAGGTCTTGAGTCTGTAGCGTAAGTAACCTTTAGGCCACGGCGCGCCGGACCCATAACCATATCAGGTGTGTAAGTCTTTCCTTCAAACTCCACATCTTCTCCACTTTGCAACTTGCCCCAGCTAGTCACTGGAAGGCCAAGTTCTTTTGCTTTGTCGAGGTCAAACTTGCCGGCTCTATCAATCTCAATCGAATAGCCATAGCAAGTTACTTTGTGCTTCAACTTAAAAGCATTTATTCGATAGCCGTTAATCTCAAACGATTCTTCCGGCTCTTTAATCTCAATAAAGTTGATGTCAAAAGGAATCTCAGGAGCAATCACGCACAAAGACTTAACTACCCTCTCCAAACCTTTTGGTCCAATCATTGTGATAGGCTCCTCTCTCTCAGCATTTTTCATCGCAAGCAAAAGACCAGGCAAACCGCTGATGTGATCCGCGTGATAGTGCGTAAAACAAATCACATCGATTGGCTTAACTGTCCAACCTTTTTCTTTGATTGCAATCTGAGTAGCCTCGCCACAATCAATCAATATATTGCTTCCGTTGTAACGACACATAAGCGATGTCAAAAACCTTTTTGGCAATGGCATCATTCCACCTGTGCCTAGCAAACAAATATCTAGCATAGTATTTCTCCACTTTCATTTTTATAATGCATTAGCACTGCATCTTCTACTGGCTTCTGGTAATACTGCTTTCTCTTGCCGATTACCTCAAAACCTTTCTTTAAATATAACTCAATCGCTGCTTCGTTTGACTCGCGAACTTCCAAAAACAAATCGCTCACATCCTTCTTATCAAGGTAAGCCAAAATGCTGTCAAACAACATCTCGCCAATTCCCTCGCGGCGTCTCTTAGGATCAACCGCAATGCTTAGAAGTTCAGCATCAGGAACCATAAGTCCCACCGAAGCATAACCAACTAGCTCTTCACCATCGTCCGCGGCAAAGACCTTGGTATAGTTGTTCTCAAAAGTCTCCTCAATCATCTCTCTGGACCAAGGAACTGTAAAACTAGAATTTTCAATATTAAAAATTCCATCAATATCATTTTCATTTGCTTCTCTTACACTAATCATTTTTCTGTTTCTCTTTTAATTCTCTCTCCGCTTGGGATAGCATCAAATAGTCTGGTCTAAAATCATCTGCGCTCATCACTTGTCCTTCGTCGAAGTAATCTTTTGCCAGATATACAAATGAACTCGCCTTCACATAATTAGAATCGTCCGCGGCAAAGGAATGTGCCACATCCATTTTCGAATCTATTAACTCGTGGTAAGCATCCACTCCGTCACCTAAGAAAATGACTTCCTCATTTATCTCACTAACCAACTCATCTATAGTAAGAACACATTGATCTTTAATCACTTCTACTTTTCCATCACTAAACTTGTAAAGTCCAGTGAACACTCGGTCCCTCCTTGCATCCATCATTGGACAAACCAAGACATCAGAGTCGCAAACGTTGTACGCCAGCGCTTCCATAGTTGGAACATTTACGATTGGCTTATCTAGCGCAAGACCTAAGCCCTTTGCCGTAGCCCCACCTATACGAAGTCCAGTGTATGAACCAGGCCCGCCAGTGATAGCAATGGCATCAAGCGTCGATAAATCAAGTTCTGTCTCTTTCTTCAACTCGTCTATCAAAGGAAGCAAAGTTTCAGAATGAGTTCGCTTATCAAGTGTCAAATATTCAGCTTTTATTTCTCCATCTTCGTATAGGCAGACACTGCCCGCTACAGCCGATGAATCGATTGCTAAAATCTTCATCCTACTCCTCAACTGTTATCTTTCGATAATCGAATCCTTTTTCCAAATCTTTTTCTATACAAATATGAACCACGTCTTCTGGCAAAAGTTCCTCAATCAAGTTCGCCCACTCAATCAAGCACACTCCCTCGCCAAAGAAATATTCTTCATATCCAATATCATACATTTCATCTGGATGACCAATTCTATAAACATCAAAGTGATAAAAAGGAATTTTGCCATCCGTGTATTCTTGAATGATTGTAAATGTTGGGCTAACTACATCTTCCTCTACGCCCAATCCTTTGGCGAAGCCTTTTGTAAAGACAGTTTTTCCAACACCCAAATCTCCATCAATACACACAATTTGACCAGGCTTAGCATTAGCGCCTAGTTTCACTCCCAAATCAAATGTGTCTTTTTCTGATAAAGATTCGTAAATCATTTTTTGTCCTTTTAAAAAATTAAGGGTTGCATACAAATTATATACAACCCTTTTTTAACTATCAAGTTTTTTGTAGGTAGAATCCGCATACTATATATGCTTTTTAATAAATTCACTCAAGCGCTTATAAACTAGCAATGTTATAAATGCATCGATAAAACCTTTTATCGCATTGAATGGAACTACTGAGAATAGAACCAAAGTCTTTCTATCAACAATCAAGTTACTGATAGCTTTACCCATTCCCGCACACATTTTGTCGTCTACGCCGTAAAGTGGAAGCATAACGAAGTAGTTCATTAGACCACCAACGATTGCCATACAAAGAATGCTGACTGCAAGTCCTACTATCGCTCCGTGCACTGTCTTCTTGTACTTGTAAATTAGACTAGCTGGAATTACAAATGCACAACCAATTGCGAAGTTTGCAAGTTCTCCTACACCACCAGTTCTTGTTATTAGCAAGTGAATCAAGTTCTTAACCAACTCCATAATTCCACCTGCTACAGGTCCTAGAATAAATGATCCAATCATAATTGGGATGTCACTTAAATCTAGTTTATAAAAATCTGGTGCGATAAATGGTAATGGTACTTCAATAAAATAAAGTATAACACTGATAGCAGTGATGACGCCCATTAACGCCATTTTCTTTGTCGTAAATAATTTCTTCATTTACTTTCTCCTCTCTCATCCAGACTATACTGTCGGTTATGGAATTTCACCATATCATGCGTCCGCGCCAAAGGCTTCGGCTTGCTGACTTTAACAGCCGGTGGGGAATCTAACCCCGCCTCGAAGATGTCTGTATTTAATTATTTTTTAATTTGTACAAAAGCATCGTAGATTGCTCTCATAGCAACTTCGAAATCTTCTTCTGCCACACCGATAATGATGTTAAGCTCGGAAGAACCCTGGTCAATCATCTTAACGTTTACTCTTGAATCAGCTAGCGCCTTAAATAGAATAGCCGCTGTACCTCTTGTGCTCTTCATACCTCTACCTACAATAGTAATTAGAGCGAGGTCTGATTCTATATATAATTGATCCGGATGAACTCTGCTATGAATTTCATCTAGGATAGCTGTCTCTTTGCCTGTGAGTGCATCAGTCTGAATAATAACACTCATTGTGTCGATTCCTGATGGCATATGTTCGAAGCTCACATCATTCTTCTCGAGTGATCTCAAAACATTTCTACCGAAACCAACCATGCTGTTCATTTTGTCTTTCTCGATAGTAATAACTGACATACCCTTTTTGCCGGCGATACCTGTAATGATATGCTCTGGCTTTTCTGCAGTCTCAGACACAATCATTGTGCCGTGATCTTCAGGTCTGTTTGTATTTCTAATATTTATTGGAATGCCTGCTGAACGAACTGGGAAGATTGCATCTTCATGTAGCACTGATGCTCCCATGTAAGCAAGCTCTCGCAACTCTGCATATGTAATAGTCTTGATTGGCTCTGAGTTCTTTACCACTCTTGGGTCTGCAATCAAGAATCCACTAACGTCAGTCCAGTTCTCGTATAGTTCAGCCTGCGCTGCTCTAGCCACGATAGAACCTGTGATATCTGAACCACCTCTTGAGAAAGTCTTGATTGTTCCGTTTGGCATTGAACCATAGAAACCAGGGATAACAGCATTTTCACTCTCCTCTAGTTTAGGGCGAAGTTTCGCTCTTGTCTTATCCCAGTCATACTTTCCTTGCTCATCAAAGAAAATGTACTTTGCCGCATCCAAGAATTGATATCCAAGGTATGCCGCCAAAATCTTACTGTTCAAATATTCACCACGACTAGCCGCATAGTCACGACCTGCCATATTTGTGAATGACGCTTTTATTTTGTCGAAATCTGCATCCAACTCGATATCAATACCAAGTTCAGAAATGATTCCGTCGTATCTTTCTTTAATCTTTGCAAGCAACTCTTCAAAAGGCTCATCGTTCACAGCTTTGTCGTAGCATTCGTATAGCATGTCTGTAACTTTGATGTCGTGCTTCTCTCTCTTACCTGGAGCTGAAGCTACTACAAATTTACGCTTGTCATCAGCCTTTACAATATCTGCAACTTTTTTAAATTGTCCCGCGTCCGCCAAAGAGCTTCCGCCAAACTTTGCAACTTTTACATCCATAATTAACCTCTAATATTAATCATCTAATCTAATTCTTGAAATTACACCAAGTGTGCCTGCCTTTGCCTTAAAGTCACTCTCTGACATAACTGATGTAACAAAACCAATCTCTCCATCAATACCAGCATCTACAAATTCAACATCTTTGAAGACGTCTCTTACTTTGTCTTTGCCGGCCTTGGTTCTTACAAAGAACTTTTTCTTCGAGAACGAGAAATCTTCTAGTTCCTGCTTCTCAGCCTTCCACTGGATAGTAGTTGATGTGTTAAGGTGTCTGATACAGTCCACCACATCACTAACCACCGCACTGGCTGTTGGAAGCTTACCTGCTCCACTTCCGATAAATGCAATGTCGCCCACCATATTTCCGCGAACCATAATACCATTTGTAACATCCTGGATTGCGTATAGCGGATGACCTTCCTTTAGAAGCATTGGAGCCACAAAAGCTGTCACTCTCTTACCATCCATCTTACTGCAAGCAATAAGCTTGATAGTCATGTCCATAGCCTTTGCATATTTAAAGTCATCAGAAGTAATCTTTGAAATTCCTTCTGTGTAAATCTCTTCAAAGTTCACTGTCTTTTCTGTAGCAAGTGAAGTCAAAATCGCAATCTTTCTTACCGCGTCAAATCCTTCAATATCAGCTTCAGGATTTCTCTCAGCATAACCAAGATCTTGCGCCTGCTTCAAAGTACTATCAAAGTCAGCTCCTTCTTTTTCCATCTTAGTCAAGATATAGTTTGTAGTACCATTCATGATACCAGCAATCTCTTGAATTCTATCTGCAGTAATGTGCATATTGATTGGACGAATGATTGGAATTCCACCACCTACAGCCGCTTCAAATAAGAAGTTTCTGTTGTGTGAAATTGCAATGTCAATCAACTCTGCGCCATACTTAGCAACTAATTCTTTGTTTGATGTAGCAACACTCTTGCCAGCCTCTAGGGCAGACTTAACAAACTCGTACGCAGGATGCAAACCACCCATTACTTCAATCACAACTTCTACTTCTGGGTCGTTTAAAATTACATCGTAATCATGCACGAGTACATCTTCACAAGGATCACCAGGGAATTCTCTCAAGTCTAAAACATACTTAATATAAATCTCTTCACCTGATTTCTCGTTAACAATGTCACTATTCTCTTTTATGATTTGGAATACTCCAGAACCAACTGTTCCGTATCCCAGTATTGCTACTTTTACCATAGAATTGCTCCTTTTATTGGTATCTTTATAAATCTACCATTAAATTGACATAATATCAAGCAAAGATTGATAATTTATTAACAATAAAATAAAAAATAATAGAGAGCTCGCTTGAATCGCTCACTCTACTATTATTTTTTACTTTTTAGTAATGAAACTATTACTATTTAGTTTTCTTTGATTTTGCTTTTGACCATTTTGAGTAATATGTTCTAATATCCACTTCACTATAAGTCCTTATTCTAATGTAGTATCTTTTCTTTGACTTTAGTTTTTTGATGGTTTTCGTTTTAGTCCAATTGTTAGATATTTTTATAGTCTTTGCTTTTTTAAATTTTTTAGATGTTGAATATTGTAACTTATACCCCATCACACCATCAGTTCTTCCTTTTTTACCCCAAGTAATCTTTAGTTTTTTCTTTTTTGCTTTTATTTTGGAAATCTTTGTAGCCTTTGGATTTAAATATTGAGTATTATGTCCTATAGTTCCAACTTTTCTATATAAATTTGAGCTCTTTCTTATATGAAGGGCAGGTCTTATAGCACACTCACCCCAAAATGCATCATTAATAGGATCCGGATAATCTATCAAATTCGATGTACTGTTATAATAAGGATATTTAGCCTCTACAATATCTTTTCCTTCAGGATCTTGAGTTTTTACAGTAGTAATAGTTGCAGATTCATCACCCAGTAGTGAGCGATTATTTTTACAATAATTAGTTTTAGTATTTTTATAAAAACGCAAATTATATAAATCTGCATACTGTGGCAACCAAACATTATGCGCTTTTTCAATCTCTAAAATATCATACTTTTCTTTGTCAGAAAAAGCCTCGTTATAAAATGTTTCATTATATATTTTATATATTCTGTTTGATAAATCTGATTCTACTTGATATTCTCTATCCAAATCGTATGAGATTTCATATCCATACACATTAAAGAGATTTTTTTCCGCAACACAATAAATATCGTTTCCCTCCACTTTTAGAACAACCCATCTGATTGGATCTTTTCTTTTAAAGTCGCTTTGCCAATAGCTACCAAAAGTAATGACATCAAATCTCAAAGTATTAGTAAAGCCATAGTCGATTATTGGATTCGAAACGCTACTCTGTGCAGCACCAACACTCACTCCACCAAATAGGGTGACCATCAAACTTAACGTTAATAATAAACTTACTATCTTCTTCATATTTTATTTCCTCCGACCAACAATTGTTTTATATTAGTATTACTGTAAAGTAATGCTAATATCTGATATACGTAGTGTATCAGAGGATTTTTTGCGTTAAAAAACTCTCATCTTTCGATGAGAGTTTTTTGTTTTGCCTTTTATTTATTGGCTATTATATTTTACTCATGTATCCATTTAAGATATTCATTTATGAATGGATCTAAATATCCGTCTAATACTTTATTTACATCTGCTACTTCGCAGTTTGTTCTGTGGTCCTTGGCCATCGTATATGGCTGAAGTACATATGAGCGGATTTGGTTGCCCCATCCTATCTCAGTTACTTCTCCGCGGATATCATCTCGTTTAGCAGCCTCTTCTTCTTTCTTCTTTAAATATAGTTGAGACTTAAGCATTCGCATCGCTTGCTCTTTGTTTTGAGTTTGAGATCTTTGGTTCTGACACTGAACAACTATTCCAGTTGGAATGTGTGTTATACGAATGGCCGATGATGTTTTATTTACGTGCTGTCCACCTGCTCCACTCGCTCTGTATGTGTCAACTCTTATCTCGTCGTCATTTATTTCTATATCTAAGTCCTCTTCTATCTCTGGCATTACTTCCACTGAAGTGAAAGATGTTTGTCTTTTTCCTTGTGCATTAAAAGGACTTATACGAACTAGTCTGTGAACACCCTTTTCAGATTTTAGATATCCATAAGCATTAGTGCCCTTAACCATAAATGTAATTGATTTAATTCCAGCTTCGTCGCCGTCCAAGAAGTCTACCACTTCGTGAGTGAATCCGTGTGACTCTGCATATCTTGTGTACATTCTATAAAGCATACTTGCCCAGTCGCAGGACTCTGTTCCACCTGCGCCGGCATTTATTTTAATTACTGCATCGCAATCATCATACTCGTCCGACAAAAGTGCAGAAATTTTCACTCTATCAAACTCAGCCACAAAAGCATCCAACGCCTCTTTAAGTTCATTAGCAGATAAAGCATCCTCATCTTCTTCTGCCATCTCAATCATTACAGAAACATCATCATACTGTTCTTGCAAATCCTTAATCTCCGCCAAAGACTTCTTCAAAGCATTTGCTTCTTTCACAGTCTTTTGCGCAGACTCGGAATCGTCCCAAAAGTTTGGCTTTTCCATAGTTGCTTCTAACTCAGAAATCTTGCTTTCAGTTTCTTCTATATGAAAAGACTTTGCCAGTTCTTCTAGACGGTCTGTATAACTATTCAATTCTTGTTTGTACTGTTCTAGTTCTATCATTTTCTATACCTTTTTATTTTTGGACAAAAAAATGCCTAAGGGGCAACGTACTTAACATTACGCTTAGCATTGAGCTACCTACCTTAGGTCTTGTAACATCATATTATCATAGTGACTTAAGAGTGTCAATCATATAACTTCCCGTTTCCATCACTTTGTCAGTACGTCCTTTTACAATGTCACCTGGAAACTCACTTACTCGAAACTTTTCATGAGATATAATTGGCAAAACATTCTTAACAATATCACGCCTTTTATATGAATTATAAAAAGTGTTAACAATTAAATCCGCTAACTGAATCCCAAAATTAGTAGCCGAATCATAATAAGTGATTTGAAAATCAAAATCATATGTACAATACTCTGTTAACAGATATGTTCTCAAATCCTTTAACTCACCAACCCCAAGGTTTCTATTGTCTATACTAAAAATAAATCTCACTTCTTCATTGAGGTTATCTAAATCAATTAAAGGTAATATACAATCTTGAATAACTAGCTTTACAGCATAATTGAAGAAAATATTAGACTGTACAACGGATTTTCTCATTTGTCTTTTATTGAAAACTTTTGTGAATCCATAAAAGTTTTCAATCTTTTGAATCGATTCAAATATTCTAATCTTTTCTTCATCTTCAAAATCAAATGATTTTATTTCCTTTTCTAAAGGAATATTCTTTTCATCTTTAATTTCTTTATTAATAGTTCGATAACAAGAAATAATTTTGTTTTTGTCTCTTTGTATTGTAAAATACCCGCCTACTGCAAAGTACTTAGCCTTACTATTCTTGTGTATAGATCCACTTTCATCTATATAAACGTAAATATTCATTCTACTCCCCCACAGTAGTTTTTATGCGCCAGGTCTTCCGTGACAGTGTTTGTATTTCTTACCACTTCCGCATGGACATGGGTCATTTGGATATACCTTCTCTGTCTCTCTTACCTTTGGCTTGTGAATCTCTTGGTCATCGCCTTTGTTTGTACCAGTAACCTCAGCCACCTCTTCACGCTCAACACTCTGTTCAACCTGAATGTGGAATAGAGTTCTGATTGTGTCTTCTTTGATGGCGTCGACCATGTAAGCAAAGATTTCAAATGCCTGAATCTTGTACTCGATAGCTGGATCCTTCTGACCATAAGCAGCAAGTCCAATACCCTGCTTTAACTGCTCTAAATCATCTAAGTGATCCATCCACTTCTGATCGATAACACGCATTAGAACCATACGCTCTAACTCACGCACATGTTCTTCGCCTGGGAACTCAGACTCTTTAAGCTCGTAAGCCTTGTGAGCACCCTCTTTTATAATCTGTTTAAACTCAGCCTGTGATAGCTGATTCAATTCATCTTCGCTAATCTCTAACTGCAAAGGAATAATATCAAATAGCGCCTGACGCAAACCTTCTGTATCCCAGTCGTTAGGATTATCACCATGACAGAACTGGTCAACCTTTGCATCGATAACCTCATTCATCATCTTGATGATAGAGTCACGCATATCTTCGCCGTCTAGCACTCTAGCTCTCTCAGCGTAAATAATCTCTCTTTGGTCATTGTTAACCTTATCGTAATCCATAAGGTTCTTTCTGATACCAAAGTTATTACCCTCAATCTTCTTCTGCGCACGCTCAATCGTGTTCGACAAAGACTTGTGATGTATCTCTTCATTCTCAGGAACGCGAAGTGTATTGAACACTGAAATCAAACGCTCTGAACCAAAGAGTCTCATAATATCATCTTCTAGTGAGATGTAGAACTTAGATTCACCGACGTCACCTTGACGACCTGAACGACCACGCAACTGGTTATCAATACGACGTGATTCATGTCTTTCTGTACCAACAATCTTCAAACCGCCGGCAGCCTTTGCTTCTTCATCCAACTTAATATCAGTACCACGACCAGCCATGTTAGTAGCGATAGTTACTGCACCATGCTTACCAGCATCTGCTACTATCTCAGCTTCCATCTCGTGGAACTTCGCATTTAACACGTTGTGAGGAATGCCACGCTTCTTAAGAAGTTTACTAATCTCTTCAGACGAATCGATGTTGATAGTACCAACCAAAACTGGCTGTCCCTTCTCGTGTGCTTTGACGATCTCTTCTATTACAGCGTGTAGCTTTTCTTTTCTTGTTTTAAATACAGCATCATCATAATCTTTTCTTCTGATTGGCTCGTTAGTTGGAATCTCAACAACGTCCATGCTGTAGATATCTCTAAACTCTTTTTCCTCTGTAAGCGCAGTACCTGTCATACCCGCTTTCTTCTCATACTTGTTAAAGAAGTTCTGGAATGTAATAGTAGCTAGAGTCTTACTTTCTCTTTGAACCTTAACATGCTCTTTAGCTTCGATAGCCTGATGCAAACCGTCAGAATATCTTCTACCTGGCATGATACGTCCAGTAAACTCATCTACTATCAATACCTCATTATCTCTAACTACATAGTCTTGATCTCTGTGCATCAAGTTGTGTGCACGAAGAGCAAGAATCATGTTGTGCTGCAACTCTAAGTTTTCAGCATCAGCATAGTTGTCTACGTGGAAGAACTGCTCAACCTTTTTAATACCTTGTGCAGTTAGTGTAACAATCTTGTCCTTCTCGTTTACAAGGAAGTCTCCGTCTTCTTCTAAGTCAACACCCATCAAAGCATCCATCTTTGAAAGATCAGTCTTAGCTTCACCTCTCTCCATGCGACGTGCTAGGATGTCACACATCTCGTAAAGCTTTGTAGACTTTCCACTTGAACCAGAAATGATAAGAGGTGTTCTAGCCTCGTCGATAAGAACTGAGTCCACCTCGTCCACGATTGCGTAGTGCAAACCTCTTTGAACAAGTTGCTCTTTATAAACAACCATGTTGTCTCTCAAATAATCGAAACCAAGTTCGTTGTTTGTGATATATGTAATGTCTGAATTGTATGCCTCTCTCTTCTCTTCAGGTTCCATATCAGCAAGCACGCAACCAACTGTAAGACCCAACGCTCTGTGAACTTGACCCATCCACTCAGCATCACGGTTTGCCAAGTATTCGTTTACTGTTACGATATGTACACCCTTACCTTCTAGGGCATTCAAATATGCTGGAAGCAAACAAGTCTGTGTTTTACCTTCACCAGTCTTCATCTCTGCGATACGACCTTCGTGAAGAATAATACCACCTTGCAACTGACAAGGATAATGCTCTGTACCAAGGATACGTCTTGTAGCCTCTCTTACCAAAGCAAATGCCTCCGGTAAAAGATCATCCAAAGTCTCGCCATTTGCAAAGCGCTCTTTGAACTCCTCAGTCTTCGCTTTCATCTCTTCATCAGAAAGCTTCATCATGTCATCTCTTAGTGAAAGAATCTTATCAACTTTATGTTTATGTCTCTTTAATTCTCTCTCACTATGAGTTCCTATTACTTTAGTTATTAATCCCATTGTTTGTACCTCTTATTTCTAGGGCATTGAAAAACTAGCCCTTATACACATCTTGAAATATTTTAGCATCTAGGCTAGTTTTAATCAATAAACATACTATTATATAATTGTTAAATAATTATGAACGCACTGAGCACAGTCACTCAAAGCCCTTCGGGCTTTTTCGTGAGGGCGTTCGCCCAATATATCTAAAATAAAAAAGGGAGATAAGAATAAATTCTTATCTCCCTTTTCCATTTTATCTATACTGTTCTCATTGCTAATCAAGTTCCGGTTCAATAAGTCCATATGTGTCGCCTTTTCTCTTATAAACTACATTTACCTCATCAGTATCTGCGTTTAGGAAAACGAAAAAGCTGTGTCCTAGCATATCCATCTGCTCACATGCCTCTTCAGCGTCCATAGGCTTAATGCCGAATCTCTTAGTTCTAACAATTTGAACACCCTCGTCATCGTATGTGTACTCTTCCACATAATCATCAGCGAAGATTTCTTTTGCAGTACGTTTACTATCAATCAATTTTTCTTTGTATCTAATCAACTGTCTGATGATAGTATCCTGTGCCATGTCAATAGCAGCAAATAAATCCATATCCTCTTCTTCCGCTCTAATGATATGTCCTCTTACTGGTATTGTCACCTCCACTTTCTTCATGTTCTTACGTTCACTAAGGGTTACATCTACTTTGGTGTCATCATCCAGGTACTTACCTACCTTTGCAAACTTGTCATTAATTTGGTTCTTAATGCCTTCTTTAACTTCCAAGTTCTTTCCAAAAATAATAATATTCATGATGTCACTCCCTTCTATTACTTGGTACTTATATTCTATCACAAAATGGGGTATTCATAAATAAAAAAAGAGCCTGAACTTTTAAAGTTCAAGCTCTTTATTAGTGTTCAATTTATTTACTATCCGATAATACGTCTAGCTGCACATGGTGATCCCATTCCACTGATTGTGATACCTGTTCTCTCGTTTGATGCGTGGATAATCTGTCCGCCACCCATGTAGATAGCAACGTGACTGATTCTTCCGCCACCGTATCTGTAGAACAACAAGTCACCAGCTTTTAGGTTACTCATTGATACTGCACGACCATTATTTACCTGAGTATATGATGATCTGTTTAGTGAAATACCAAAGTGTGCATATACTGACATTGTAAATCCTGAACAGTCTGTACCATGTGTCAAACTTGATCCACCAAATACGTAAGGGTTACCTAGGAAGTTCTTAGCGTATGAAACGATTGATCCGCCTCTTCCGCCACCTGATGAACCGCCACCAGAGTAACTACGACGTTTTGGTTTGCTATATCCGTAACTGCTTGAGTTACTTCTACGGCGTGAACTATTTCCATTTGAATAGTTGTTTCCACCACCGTTGTTGCTGTTTCCATTGCTGACGTTTCCGCCACCATTGTTTCCACCGCCATTGTTTCCGCCACCGTTGTTGTTTTCAGCGGCTTCTGCTGCTGCAGCCTCTGCTGCTGCTCTAGCTTCAGCTTCTTCTCTAGCCTTCTGAGCTGCAATCTCTGCTTTCTCTTCAGCGATAGTCTTAGCCTGGTCAAAGTCTACGGATACTTTGACGAAGTCAGATGAAACCCATCCGTTCTTTCCTTCGCTTACTCTAAGTTTAACCCATCTACCATCTTTGCTGTACTTCTTCATTGACTTGCAGTCACCCTTGAAGACGTTTGTTACAACAGATGAATCTGATGAACTCTTAGATCTTAAGTGAACACCGTTTTCTTTAACTGTAGCAAATACATATCCTTCATCTAAACAGAAGTTGATAGCATCATCACCTGTTTTAAAGAAGCTTGCTTTACAGTAACCTCTACAATTACCTGACTTAATCTTATACCAACCATTACTTTGTCCTAAGATGATTGCTCCACAGTTATTGTAGATTTTACCCTTAACTTTTGAATTTTCGTTTGGTTTTTTACGAACGTTAACATATCCGTCTTCTCCACCCTCTACCTTTGCGATAGCGATGTCAGAGAACACCTTGCTCATCTTGCTGTTCATGTTAACATTTACGTTTTCACCGTCTGTTGGTGAAGTCTGATATGCTGGAAGCATGCCTGAAATGTTCTTGTCAGAACCGTTAGCATCCACATATCCACCAACAAGGCCTGTAGCTCCTGCTGTAGGGATATCTGTCTCTAACTCCTCTGCAGGAACAGGAACCATACTAGACACAGAAAGTGTCATAGCAAATACCATACATGCAATTTTCTTCATAAATTGGTTTTTCATAAAAAATAACCTCCAATAATTTGTAACGCATTGGAATTTGTAAATGTTACAAATGTATTACAATTATAACAATATTTTTATTATTGTCAACCACTTTTTGCTATTTTCTCAAGTTTCATCACATTTAAGAAAGTGTGTTATGTAAAGTTATCCACACCATCTTTTATTATACTCCTTTTTTATGTAAAGTAAAAGTGGCTTTTTTTTACTTTTTGTGCTATCTTTTTTCTAGATAAAACACTAATCACTATTATATATAGAAAAGTAATATAATCTTGATAGTTAGGAGATAAATATGCAAAAAGCGGTAATTATAACAGGAGTTTCGGGTGATATTGGTTCATGCTTAGCCAAAGCCTTCGACGAAGAAGGATATATTGTAATAGGTACTTACTTCAAAGGTACTTCCGAGATAGAAAAGTTAGGCGAGGATCTAAAGAATCCGACTTTCTTCTATAAATATGATATGACTGATCCTAGTTTTGTAGAGGACTTTGCGCATCAGTTGAAAAATCTTGATTTCTCTTACGAAGTCTTGATAAACAACGCGGGTGCGGCTTTGGTTGAGGAGTTACGTGATCTTACTATAGATAAGTGGGACTATTTGTGGAACTTAAACGTCACTTCCACTCTCTTCCTATCAAAGGCAGTCACTCCGCTCTTCCTTAAAGAGGGCAAAGGACACATCATAAACATTTCATCTGTTTGGGGAACGCGCGGCGCTAGCATGGAAGTTGCTTATTCCACGACAAAGGGCGCGGTCAATGCTTTCACAAAAGCCTACGCCAAAGAAATGGCACCTTCGCACATTCAGGTAAATGCAATTTGTCCGGGATTCATTGACACGAAGATGAACGATCAAATTTCAGATGATATAAAAGACACTATTATAGAAGAAATCCCAGCTGATAGATTGGGCTCGCCAAAGGATGTGGCAGACGCGTGCATAGCACTAACCAATGCTGGAGAATATATAACTGGTCAGATAATCGGAATAGATGGTGGTTGGCAAGTTTAAAAAAAGAACCTCATATGAGGTTCTTTTTTTATTCCTTAATTCCATATACATTTTTCTTTGTTGTAATAAACAGAATGTTCTTTCCTTGTCCACCAAAATCAAATGTTAGCGGATGCTTTGGAACATTTATAGTCTTTATAAATTTTCTTTCCTTATATACTTTCACTTCATCGTCACCCACATAGATAAAGTCGTTATGCTTCTTAACTCTGTAAGTTCCCTCGTTAATAATAACTCTAGGTTTCTTTAGCATTCCCTCTTCATCTATCTCGCACATATAAACTCTGTTATAAAGTTCATCCACGCTGTAAAGCTTTCTGCCAGGTTTTGACTTTGTAAGGTTTGTAGCACGAATCAAATCAAAGTGATATGGAATGATTGTACATCCGTCTGGTGCTAGATATGCAAACTCTGGTTTGAACTGCAAAATCTTTGCCACATCATTTCCATCTCTCCATCTATTTCCTGGATATAAAACTCGCTTTGGCTTTTTCTTTCCAATCATAACCTTCTCAAGTTCTTTAATCTTTCCGTGATCTAGAGTAAACACCTTTATCTGCACTCTGTGGTCATACCAACCGTGATACGATGAGCCGTGAGAGTCCACTGGTCTCATTACCTTAATAGGTTCGCCGTCCTTTGTCGCGCCCATCGGCACAGAATACTCGCCCACAATTATCAAGTTGTCCTTTGTATCCACTCCCACTGAATTAATCTTATATGGTGAATCAAACACCACCGACAGATCCAGCGTATCCTTATCTATCTTGTAAAGTTTCTTGTCCAAGCTGTCTACGAATAAGAAGTCTCCATCATTTGTCGCAAACGAGCCGTCGGCAAATCTAAATCCTGCAAACAACTTAACTGGCGCATGCGAATTGTTAACTGAATCAATGTATGCCTGCTTCGAAGCATTATTAATATTCACTTCTACCATCGCTGCCTGCGCAGGACGAATAACAATTCTTGAATTCACATCAAACAAGAAGTTTGAGATTGTGTATTTCATCTGGCTGAAGTTGTGAACGTTAAAGAATTTCACCTTCTGGCAGTTGTAAGTTTTCGCACAAAAGCTGGATGGTGTATCCACAAACACAGTTCTAAAACAATACACCGTGGCAAACACCACATTCTTACAATCGTGCATTTCTATAGGGAGAACAAACTCGCCCTCGTTCTTCTCCTCTTCAAACTGCATACCGTAAAGCTTCGCGTTCTCAACGTTCTTCATCACTAGCTCATTTCGAACGTGGTGCTCTAGAGAAACGGCATACATATCTATTTCATTTTTCGTATCTTCTATATAAATACCGGCGCTGGCATATGGACTAGCTGTCCAAATATTTTTAAACACTCCACCGCCGCCTCTTACCATAAGACTTGGGTACTGTGAATCCCACTTGCGCTCCGGATTAGCTTCGCCTACTCGACCCGGACCATAAGGAGGAACTCTTTTACCTGTCTCCATATCAAACGCGCCATGTCCACCGTAGAACTTAATGTCGCTCATCAAGCCCTTCTTACATGTCCACTCTACCGCACATATCCTTGGGTTGATTCCACCTGCATCTATCGCAAGTCCAGAAATAATATTGTCCTCTGATGTTTGCACAAAACCAATGGCTTCGCCAAATCCCTCGAAAGCTTCTGTGTTATCTCTAACCACCAATCTAGTTCTGCCAGAATGAAGTCCGATAAGTGAACTATGCTTCGGCATAACGATTGGTCTAGTAAACACATACTCACCTTGTGGGAAGTAGATGTGTTTATTTTTCTTAAACACTTTTTCTATTACATCACTGTTGTCAGTTTCGCCGTCATTTACAAAACCTAGATCAAGCGCGTTTGCCCAGTCCTTTGTCGCGGGCATATCTTTTTCTTTTGAATCTAAAATTGTGTAATCAACATCTAATGCATAACGGTAAATCTGATCGTGCACCTGCTTCTCAGGATAATCCGTGCTGACCTTTACACCGTGAATATATTTTCTAATTTTGCACTGGTAATCTTCGTTCGCCACCACGCGCTTTGTATCCTTGTACTCTGCTATCGACTCGACACTCTTTAGGAAACAGTCGTACATATTAACCTGGGTAAGAGCGTTCTCGTCCATCGACACATTCATCACGCAGTTCATATCTTCGAATATACAACTCTCAAGATAAATTTTCTCAAAATAGCCCTCGTCCACATCAATAAACTTAGGTGTGCTAGATGCATAAGATCTAAGAATGCTCCAACCAACTTCACGCGACTTGATAGCCGCCTTCTTTTGACGAATGAATCTCATATCCGTCATCACAAAAGGCCACCCCGGCGAACACTTCGTACTGATGATTCCATAATTTCCACCATTAATCGTGATATCGCACGCAAAGTTACCTACGTCATAGATGCCGGCCATACCAGACATCACTTCAATGTTGATATGACTAACTTCGCTGTTCTGTGCGTAGTGAGTACGCAAAGCTACCGCATAGTCATTTCCTTCGCCTAACTCTATATCTACATTTTGCATTCCACTGTAGAATGTTCCAGGGTGCGCATCATGTCTGTCACTCATTGGCTCTTCATATTCCGCCACAAACCAGAACAAATATCTGTATCCACCTTTAGTAAGCTCATTCTCTGTATTGAAGTCTGGTGCATTGTCAGATAACACAAACTTAGGTCTGTTCTCTCCATAACCTATCACTCGAACTCCACTTGGAATGTAGATAGTCTTACTAAAAGTGTAAGTTCCTTCTGGCACAAAAACAATGCCACAACCATGCTGTTTTACAACTTGCATTATGGCATCTTGAAATTGATCTGACACATCTACTGACCCATCAGACGCTGGAAAATAAAATGCATCCTTATCTTCTATTCTATTTTTATAGAAAGACTTACTCATCTTTCCTCCTTATTATCCGCTCACACTCTTAAATAAATTCTACCAAACAATTACACTCTACACAAGAAATTAAAGACAGGGCAATTGCGTTTAAATATTTGTATACAAAAAAAACACTAGGGAAACGAACGATTGTTAGTGAGTTCCCTAGTGTTTTCTTTTTGTGTTTATTATAGATGCAACACTCTGTCTTTAATCTCTTGTGTTCTTCCTTGATTCCAGAACTGTGTTCCAATGTATCCGCAAGTTCTACGTGCAACACTCATCTTATCCTGGTTTCTATTTCCGCAGCTTGGGCATTCCCAAACAAGCTTTCCACTCTCGTCTTCTGTGATAGCAATCTCTCCATCGTATCCACAGCATTCGCAGTAGTCAGACTTAGTATTAAGCTCTGCGTACATGATGTTGTCATAGATAAACTTCATAACTTCGATTACTGCCTCGATGTTGTCCTGTAGGTTTGGAACTTCAACATAACTGATAGCTCCACCTGGTGATAGCTTCTGGAAGTCAGTTTCGAATTTCAATTTATCGAAAGCATTGATTTCTTCTGTAACGTGTACGTGGTAACTGTTTGTGATGTAGTTCTTATCTGTAACACCCTTGATCATGCCGAATCTCTTCTGCAAGCATTTAGCAAACTTGTATGTAGTAGATTCCATAGGTGTTCCGTAAACTGAGTAACTGATGTTCTCTGCTTCTTTCCACTCTGCACATTTGTCATTAAGTCTCTGCATAACTTTCATAGCAAATGGTTTAGCAGCTGGATCTGTGTGAGACTTACCAGTCATTCTTACGCACATCTCATATAGTCCTGCGTAGCCGAGTGAGATTGT
This sequence comes from Eubacterium sp., assembly GCA_017514785.1. Taxonomy (GTDB): domain Bacteria; phylum Bacillota; class Clostridia; order Lachnospirales; family Lachnospiraceae; genus Eubacterium_G. Next base: position 21,166 of record JAFWIO010000064.1, read on the forward strand.
TGAGTAACCGTCAAATAATAATTTGTCGATAGTCTCACCCTTCTTCAAACGAGCCAATGCTCCATACTGCCATAGGATAGGCGCTACATCTGATGGAGTTCCCATCAAACGCTCGTGACGAATGCGAAGTGCCTTGTGGCAAAGTTCTAGTCTCTCATCTAAGATCTTCCAGAACAATTCTTCATCGCCCTTTGCAGAGCACGCTACGTCTACCAAGTTGATAGTTACAACACCCTGGTTAAATCTACCATAGAACTGGTGTGAACCATCTGGCTTACGCTGTTTATCTTCAACTGTAAGGAATGAACGACATCCCATACATGTGTAAACTTCACCTTGTTTTAGTTCCTTCATAACTTTTGCTGAAATGTAATCTGGAACCATTCTCTTAGCAGTACACTTAGCAGCTAACTCTGTTAAGTACCAGTATTTAGAATCTGGTGTAACGTTATCTTCATCTAATACGTAGATAAGTTTAGGGAATGCTGGAGTAATCCAAACGCCCTTCTCGTTCTTAACACCTTTCATACGCTGTTTCAATACTTCTTCGATAAGGTTAGCAAGGTCATCTCTAGTCTGTCCTTCTGGTACCTCATCTAGATACATAAACATAGTAACGAATGGTGCCTGACCATTACATGTCATCAAAGTGATTAGCTGATACTGGATAGTCTGAATACCACGATTGATTTCTTCTTTTAATCTCTTCTCAGTGATTTCCGAAACCTGCTCGTCAGTGTATGACAATCCAATTTCTTCACTCTCAGCCAAAACTTCTTTTCTAATCTTCTCTCTTGAAACTTGAACGAATGGTGCCAAGTGCGCCAAAGAGAATGACTGTCCACCATACTGGTTAGATGCAACCTGTGCTACTATCTGAGTAGTAATGTTACATGCTGTATAGAAACTTCTAGGTGTATCTATCTTTGTCTCAGAAATACATGTTCCGTTCTGAAGCATGTCTTCTAAGTTAATCAAATCACAGTTGTGTTCTTTCTGAGCGAAATAATCTGAATCATGGAAGTGAATGATTCCCTGCTCGTGTGCTTGAACGATATCCTCTGGTAAAAGAATACGTCTTGTTAAGTCCTTACTAACCTCACCAGCCATGTAGTCACGCTGTGTTGAGTTGATAGTAGGGTTCTTGTTTGAGTTCTCCTGCTTAGCTTCCTCATTACTCTGGTTAATGAGTGAGAAGATCTGCTCATCAGTAGTATTAGACTTACGAGCAAGCTCTCTAGTATAACGATAACGTACATACTTCTGAGCTACTTCGTAGCCACGCATCTCCATGATGCCTCTTTCTACCATATCCTGAATATCTTCCACTGCCACTGCGTGGTTAGCAGACATAATCTGGTCTTCTACTAACTTACCAACTGCAGCGATTTGATACTCATTCATTTTGTAAAGAGGATCAATCTCATTATTTGCCTTTCTAATAGCGTTAAGGATCTTATTAATATCAAAGATTACCTCTTCGCCATTTCTTTTAATTACTTTTTGTGTTTTCACTTCCATAACTTTTCTCCTTTACTTTCAACTTCCCGTTCTTCCTCACATATAAAAACTCGCGATTTTTAGGGGTTTTTTACCTCATTTTTGCCTAAAAACCACAAGATGTTGTGTTTCTTTACTGTATTGTACACGATATATACCGTTTTGTAAAGAGAAAATTGGATATTTTTACAAAAAAGTGCAGATTTTTTGAAAAAAAAGAACAGGACTGTTGAAAGTTTACTTTCATAAAGTCCTGATCTTTTTTTCAAATATCGCGTTTACGCGATGTTAATTAATCTGCACTTGTAAAAATATTCATTTGCGAACACATGAATAATTTGCGAAGCAAATTATGAATGTGTTTCCAACTTAGCCACGGCCAAATTTAATAACTGTCACTTTTCCATTCTTAACTTTAAGCTCACATTCGTTAAGGCTCATCTTCTTAATCTTCTTAAACTTAGCAAATGCCTTTGCTCTACTAATCTTCTTTTTCTTCTTGCCTTCCCAGCATCTGTCATAGAACTTACATTTCTTTGAAATGATAAATGTTCTCTTCTTAGCTTTTATAATCTTGCTAGCTCCTTTGTCGGTCTTGCGGTACATAAATGAACCGTAAGTGATAAGCTTAGCAGTTTTGCCGTAAACGATCTTTGTCTGTGGCTCAGTAGGAGCCTCTGTAGGAGCTACTGTTGGAGCCTGTGTAGTAGGCTCGACTGTAGTCTCGCCCTCATCATTTACCTTTGGTGAAACCACTACCACTTTCTTGCTAGCAACAATCTTTGCCTTCTTAATATATCCAAAGTAAGATTTCTTCTTTTGGATCATGGCAAAGTAATAACCCTTCTTTGTCTTCGCTTCCACTCCGTCAGTCTTCATAACCGCGAAAGTTGAAACCAGCATTACAAATGTTAAAACAACTGCAACTATCTTCTTCATAAAATCACCCTCCACACTAAATGTATGTTTAACCTGTATATATCATAGCATATTTTATGCTTCAGTTTTCAAATCTTTTTTGAACACGCTTCTAATCATTAATATAGAAACAATGGCCGCTAGCGCATCCGCAACTGGCGTCGAATACATCATACCATCAATTCCTTCTCCGCCAAAATACATAAACACAATTGGCATCACAATTAGTAGAGGTAGCCAAAAGATAATCTGCCTCGTCAAAGAAATAAATGTACCTTTTGCAGGTTTGCCGATGGCGGTACAAAACGTAGACGACAAAGGCTGTATACCATTTATAAATGCAAGTGCCGATACTATACGACAGAACTTTGTTCCACACTCGATGTACAAATGGAAATCCTTAGCGCTGCTCTCTGCGAACAATCCCATGATTTGACTTGGGAAAGTTTGCATAATAATCCAAGCTATTATAGAAATAACTTCGTTGCAGGCTAATGCTATCAAGAATACTTTCTTAACTCTATCGTACTTCTTCGCGCCCTTGTTAAACGACGCAATAGGTTGCATACCTTGTGAAATACCAATACAGAATGAAAAGTAAATCATTAAAACTTTTATAATAATGCCCGAGCACGCCAAAGGAATCTCTGGACCGTACTTCGATAGTTTTCCGTAGTAGATAGCAGAATAATTTGCAGCTACCTGTACTAACACCATTGCAAGTTGATTTAAAAACTGTGCTGCACCAAGTTGCATTGTTCTTAGCACAATACTAAACTGTGGTTTCAAATGTTTTAGTAAAATCTTATCAGCCTTAAAGTTAAATAGGTATATAACTGCGATACCACAACTCAAAACCTGACCTAAAACTGTAGCTACAGCTGCACCTGTCATTCCCCATCCAAATTTCATTACGAATAGGTAATCTAGAATAACGTTTGCAACAGCACCAGATGCATTACAAGCCATCGAGTACCAAGGACTGCCGTCAGCCCTAATCAAATGCGCTCCACCACCTGCTAACATAACAAATGGCACACCTAATAAGATCACTCTCAAGTACTCTACTGCATATGGCAATACTTTTTCAGGTGTCTGAAAGAAAACAAGAACTGGGTTTAGGATAAGCTGAACAATGATTGCTATCACAACACCTGTAGCAAATAGCATAGTGACAGAGTTTCCGACAAACTTCATTGCCTTCTTTCTATCGCCTGCTCCCATATTCAAGTTAAATCCTGAAGCACCACCAATACCAAACGCAAGTGTTACAGCAAGGCATAATGTAGTAATAGGAAATGCCATGTTGGTAGCGGCATTACCTAGCGCTCCTACTGTCTGACCAATAAAGAATTGGTC
>JAFWIO010000065.1 GCA_017514785.1 Eubacterium sp.
ATATCGTCTCTTTTTTCTGTTATAATACTTAGTTGAGAGTGTAGATATGAAAGAATTAACTTTGATGGCTCCTTGCCATTTTGGCGTGGAGGCAGTATTAAAAAGAGAAATAACAGACCTTGGATACGAGATAGAACAAGTGGAAGATGGCCGTGTCACATTTAAGGGAGATGCTTTGGCGGTAGCTAGAGCAAACATATTCCTTAGAACTGCTGAGAGGGTTATGATTGTTGTGTCTAGATTTAAGGCAACCACTTATGATGAGTTATTCGAGGGCGTAAAAGCGCTTGATTGGGACAGTTACATCCCAAAGGATGGAAAGTTTTGGGTTAAGAAGGCTAGTTCGGTTAAAAGTGCCTTATTTAGTCCTTCAGATATACAAAGTATTGTTAAGAAAGCAATAGTTGAGAAACTAAAAGTAAAGTATAACGTTGATTGGTTTGACGAGGACGGAGATGAGTACCCTATCAGAGTCTTCCTGTACAAAGACGAAGTGATAGTGGCGCTTGATACATCGGGCGAGTCGCTTCACAAGCGTGGGTACAGAAAGAATACGGCAAAGGCCCCAATTTCTGAGACTTTGGCGGCAGCGCTCATTATGCTCACACCTTGGAGAAAAGATAGAATTTTGGTTGATCCTTTCTGCGGTTGCGGAACGTTTCCTATTGAGGCAGCACTTATCGCGGCAAATATAGCGCCAGGTTTAGAACGCGAGTTTACGGCGGAAAACTGGACTAACATTATCGATAAGAAATGCTGGTATGAGGCTGTCAATGAAGCGAACGACCAGATAAATATGGATATTGAAACTGACATCCAAGGTTATGACATCGACAAAGAAGCAATCGAGATGTGCAGAAAGAATGCAAAACTAGCAGGAGTGGAAGATTTAATTCACTTTCAGACTAGAGATGTAGGAGATTTAAGCCATCCGAAGAAATATGGTTTTATTATTACAAACCCACCTTACGGCGAGAGACTAGAAGACAAAGAGCAGGTTAAAGTTTTGTACGAGAAGCTTGGAAGACAGTATAAAAAGTTAGACAGTTGGTCTGCGTTTGTCATTACTTCGTACGAGGACGCGCCAAAGGATATGGGAGTTAAACCAACTAAGAACAGAAAGATTTACAACGGAATGATAAAGACATACTTTTATCAATTCCTTGGACCTAAACCACCAAAGAGGAAGAAGGATTAGAAGAACTAATGAAATATAAAAGTTCAAAAGTTATAACAACAATAATAGTCCTAAGCTTATTGGTCTTTGTAGTAGGCTTCTTTTTTGTGACCTATCAACAGGTGGAACAGGGCAGTGCAAAGATAGAGTCAGACAGCGATTTTGCAAAGATAAAGGCAGAGTCTATAAATAAAAAGAACATTACATTAAAAGTCAATCGTAAAACTGCATACCCTGCAGAGGGCAAATATTTCATGAGTTCAAATATGAATCTTATGATTCCATCAAGTGTAGTTGAGAAAAATCTAAACTGCGCGTGCCTAAAATATAAGGGTGATACAGTTGTCGTGATTAAGGGTAATACAAAGGCAATCCTTAGAATTGATTCCGACAAAGTAAAGATTAACGGAAGCGATTATACTCTAAAAGAAAAGGTTCGCAAAAAAGATGGAGTTGTATATATTCCATCTAGTCTTTTTGAAAATTACTTGGGCTTTGCATACAACTGGGACAATGACACTTACACAGCATCGCTCACTGATACAGCGCTTGGAAACGCGCTTCCTACTAGATACAACTACGCCGAAGAAGGTCGCCTTCCAAAGGTTCAAGACCAGGGGCAAGAGGGCACATGCTGGGCATATGCAACGCTTTCTGCCATGGAATCATCTTTGCTTCCAAATGAAAAATACGAGTTTTCAAGAAAGCATCTAGTGGATTACAGTGCCACATATAATAAAAATAGAAATGGCGGAGACTACTCATTCTCCCTAGCATATTTAACTTCGTGGAATGGACCAGTGTCCGACAATGCAAATGGATATGGAAAAGTGAAAAAGCATCTTCAGTCTGCGCAGATTCTGACTCCTAAAGATCAGGAAGAAATGAAGAGAATGGTCTTTAAGTATGGTGGCGTGGAGACATCTATTTATTTGCAGCGAGCGGTTTCGGCGGATGGCTCACCATATTATAATTCGAGTGCTGCGGCATATGCGTATGAGGGCGACAGTCACGCGAACCACGATGTAGTAGTGGTGGGATGGGATGACAATTTCCCTAAGGAAAACTTCCCGATAAATGTTAAAAGAGATGGAGCGTTCATTTGTCTAAACAGTTGGGGCAAAAGTTTTGGCCAGGACGGACTTTTCTACGTTTCATATGATTGTGTAGCCTTCGGCGAAGTAAGCGTATGTTACACACAAATAGAAAACTTGGATAACTATGATAATCTTTACCAGAGTGATTTGTTCGGCTGGACAGCTACTATGGGATATAAAGACAGGCCAAATGTCTATTTTGCAAATGTTTATAAGGCAAAGAAAAATGAAAAGATAAAAGCAGTTGGATTCTATGCCGCTGAAGAAAACACCGATTTTGAAGTATTCATATGTGAGGACTTTAAAGGTACAAATTCTCTAAGTAATAGAGGTCATGCGTCAGTGACTGCTTCGTTTGATAACAAGGGATTTTACACATTAAATCTAGATAAGCCATATAATGTCGAAAAAGGTAAAAAATTTAGTATAATAGTAAAAGCTCACAATAAGAAGAAGAGCCTAAAGCTAGTGCCAGTTGAGACTAAAACAAAGTCTATGAAGAAAGTGATATTGAAAGATGGCGAAGGATATATAAGCGCCGATGGAATGAACTGGCAGTCTACTGAGAAAGAAAAATGTAATGTATGTCTTAAAGCATATACAGATAAGAGGTAACAAATGAAGAAAATAATATTTGCGACTACAAACAAAAACAAGGTAAGAGAAGTGAATATGATGATGGAAGGGTTCGATGTAGAACTCGTTCCAATGACAGATATGGGTATTGATGTCGAGATAGAAGAGACAGGCACTACCTTTGAAGAGAACGCCATAATTAAAGCAAAGGCTATATGTGAGATGACTGGAGAGATTGCTTTGGCGGACGATTCTGGTTTAGAAGTAGACTATTTGGACGGGGCGCCTGGTGTTTATTCATCTAGATTCTTGGGCGAGGACACTCCATACGAGATAAAGAACGATTATATTATCGAAAAACTAAAGAACGCCAAAGGCAAAGAAAGATCTGCTCGATTTGCATGCGCAATGGCTATGGTATTTCCAGATGGCGATGTTGAGACATGCTACGGTACAATAGAAGGGCTTATTGGATACGAGCAAAAAGGTACAAACGGTTTTGGATATGATCCAATAGTATATGTTCCTGAATATGAGATGACTACAGGTGAGATGACACCACAGCTTAAGAATAGCATTAGCCACCGCGGCAAAGCACTAGAACAGATGAAGGAAGTAATGAAGAGGAGATTCAAGTAGTGTACAAGATACTTGTATTTAGTGATTCGCACGGGTCGCTTCACAATATTAAGAAAGTTCTAAAAAAGAATAAAGATATAGATTTACTAATTCATCTTGGTGATATTGGGCATCAAGAGGAAGAACTTAGAATGCTAGTTCCTTGTGG
>JAFWIO010000066.1 GCA_017514785.1 Eubacterium sp.
CGTGATAGTTACAATTTCCAACTTCGCCTTGAACCGTGATGTTTTTTAAAAACGGATCAGCCTCTAAAATATTTTTTATATAACTATTTAATTGTTTTACCGAATAAATAGATTTTTCCATTTTTACTCCGCTACAAAGTTCGATAAAATTCCGTTTATGAATTTTGGAGAAGCATCCGACGAATACTTCTTAGATAGTTCAACTGCTTCGTTCACAGCCACCTTATCTGGTATCTCCTCATCCATTTTGATTTCATAGTATGCCAAACGCAAAATCGCTTTATCTACTTTGTCCATACGATCCACTTTCCATTTGTTAGACACCGACTCTATTTCTTGATCGATAGTTTCTTTGTTGTCTAATATCTTGTTAGCCTTATCGATTATGTAAGTCTTATCTTTTTCGGTGAATCCATCTTTGCCATCAAAATATAATGAAAACTGAGTATTCAATTCTTCTTTGTCGTGGAAGTCATCTAAATAAATAAGTTTTAAGATATTCTCACGAATCTCGCTTCGTTTCATTATTCCTCCAATTTATGCATAAACAATGCATAAAGTATTTAATAGTGTATTTTTATTAGTCTCATTAAATGCAATAAAGGGTGTCTATATTAGACACCCTTATCAATTCTTATTCTCCTACGCTAGCGATGTTAACATCTACGTTAACCACTTCTAAGCATGTCATATTTTCAACGGACTGTTTAACTTTGTCTTGAACTTTCTTGGATATTTTAATAATATTCTCGTTCATCTTTATGATCAGTTTTACACTGATATTAACTTGGCTTCCCTCAACTTCTACATGAACACTCTTTGCTAACTTCTTCATGCTAGTTTTAGTAACCATGTCCGGAGTAATTCCACCTGCCATAGCGTACACTCCGTCTACCTCTAATGCTGCTATAGCTGATATCACGCCTAAAACGTTTTCAGTCACATATACAGCTCCTAATTCAGGTACGTCAGAAATTACATGTGAATTCTTTACATCCATATTTACAACCTCCTAGGGTTTAAATTTTCTAAGAGATATTATATCAAAATGCCCCTATTTTTACAATCTTATTAAATTGAATATGAATATGTTTTGTGATATACTTTTAGTCGATTTTATAAGGAGAAAACTATGTCTTTTCGCAAAAAAAGTATAATTGCATTAATAGTAATAGTTGCAGTAATCGTTACTTTTTTCCCATACGAAAATAGTATCAAGAGTTCTGAAACTGTTAATCATATAAAGACCATTTTACTTAGCAAAAATAACGTCAACCTTACTACTGGTATGAAGACTGTTATTTCTGCTAGAGTTTCATACGTAAGTGATAATGATGAACTGGAAGAATATACTTGGTCGAGTGATGACAACCATATTGCCAAGATATCTAAAGAAGGTATTATCACTGCTGTTGCCAACGGCACTACTTACATTTTATGTTCTTCAAAGTCTAAAGATGTCGTTGTTAGATGTAAGGTCATTGTACGTAATCCATATAATAAGGTAAGTAGCATATCTTTCCCACAAAATGTGGTTAAGGTTAACATTGAAGATAAACGTAAACTTGAGCCAGCAATCAAATTTACTGGAAACAAGACTTATACTACTGAACCTATCGAATGGTCAAGTTCAAACACAAAGGTTGCTAAGGTCAGCAGTAAGGGTGTTATCAAAGGAAAATCAAACGGTACTACTTACATTACTATAAAGTCAAAATTCTCAGGTAAGAAAGCGACATGCAAGGTTGAGGTTACACCTACAAAGTATATTGCTTTTACCTTTGACGATGGCCCAGGACCATATACAAAGAAATTAGTAGATGCTTTAAAGAAGTATGATTCTAAGGCTACTTTCTTCACTGTTGGAAGAAGTATTGAAAAATATAAGAGTGCTTTAAAATATGCTCATGCAAATGGAATGGAAATTGGAAATCACTCTTACAGCCACAAAAACTTAAAAAAATGTTCTAAGAAAACAATTAAGAGAGAGATTAATGGAAATAATCGTTTAGTAAAAGAATCAATAGGTGTTAACCCTACTCTTTTACGTCCACCATATGGAAACTATAATAAGACTGTTTCAAAGTATGCTGGAGTTCCTATGATTTACTGGTCAGTTGATACATTGGACTGGAAACATAAGAAAACAAAGTATGTTTATAAGAGTATTCTAAGACAGTCAAAAGGTTGGGATATAGTGCTTCTACATGATATTCACAAAACTTCTGTAGCTGGCTTTATAAAAGCTCTACCAAAGCTAAAGAAAAACAATTACGAGCTAGTAACTGTTTCAGAGCTTTACCAGATTTACGGAAAGAAAATGAAACCTGGTGTTATGTACTACGGACCAACAACAAAAAGAAAATAAACAAAAAGCTGAAGATAATTCTTCAGCTTTTTTTATTTATGATATGGTTCATTATTTATAATTCTAAAAGATCTATATATTTGCTCTAACAGAACTACTCTCATTAACTGATGTGGAAAAGTCATCTTCGAAAAACTAAGCAACATATCTGCCTTATCAAGCACAATCTTATGAAGGCCAAGTGACCCGCCTATCACAAAAGTTAAATCACTAGTACCACTCACTCTATAATCCTCTATTTGCTTTGCTAAAGCTATAGAGTCTAACTCTTTACCCTCAATAGCAAGCGCTATCACTTTAGATGAGTCTGATAGTTTATCTAGAATTCGTTTACCTTCTGTTTCTTTGACCAGGTCTTCTTCCACACTCGATGCATTTTCTTTAGTCTTCTCATCTTTAACTTCAATAAAGTTTAGTTTGCAATACTTTGAAAGTCTTTTGGAATACTCAGCTATAGCATCAACAAAATACTTTTCTTTAATTTTTCCAACTGAAATAATTGTTATCTTCATATGTTACCTCGCTGTGAATTATATCATATATCTTATTTGCTTGTTAGATATTTTGTAATGTGTTATATTGATTTTAGTATTTTTGCAAGGAGATTTAATATGGATAATCTTAATGAAAACAGAGATATCTTTGAACAAGATATTATTGAAGATAAGCCTTTGACCGATGAAGAAATCTTAAACGAAAAAGACGAAAACGAAGAAGATAGTTTCTTAGGTGGAGGCGATCACACTTATGTATTAAAGGCTGATAAATATGATGATGTTAGGTCATCGTCTTTTACTATGCTAATAGTTGGAATGCTTGGATTGATTTTCATTATTCTTAATTTAACTAAAGTTATTAAAATCCCATTCAATCCTACTACAGCCTGGATGTTCTACGGAATTATGGGTGTAGTATTTGTAGCCTTCCTAGTAGGCGGTCTTATTTCATTGATGCGCGCTAATAAACTAAAGGACGAAGCTGAGATAGAAAACAAAAAGATTGATGAAATAAATGCATGGGCCGAAGAAAACCTAACTCAAGATGCTATAGACTCTGGATTAGATACCAACGAAACTGTTGAGATTTTATATTTCTCACGTGCAGAAAAAATCAAGAGTTTGCTAATGCATCAGTTTGAAGATGTGGATGAAGGTTTGATTGATCTTTTAACAGAAAACACTTACACAAAGATTTATGAGGGAAACGAAGAATAAAATAAAAACAGCTATCAATCGATAGCTGTTTTTTTATGCCTTAATTTAGTTTAGGTAAATCATTTACATACTCTTTAAACAATTTCCAATTTCCACTCTTATACATTGATGTGTCGTCATTGTCTGGGTTTAATGTATATCCTTCTATCAAGAAAACATCTATTCCAAGTTCTGCAGCATACATGTCCTCTTTCACATCATTGCCAACCATCAAACAATCACCTGGGTCTTTGTCCATAATCTTAAGTATATGCTCATAGTATTTGCGATTAGGTTTTGTGTAGCAAGAATTCTCGTATGATGAAACATAATCAAAATCCTTAACGCTAAATCCAAGCCATGATAATCTCTCATTCACTGCAATCTCAGGAAACATAGGTTTAGTAGCAAGGACCACTCTATAACCTTTTTCCTTTAATAACATAACTGCATCATAGCATTCCTGAGAAGGTCTAACCATATATCTAATCATCTGGAAATCGCCCTTGTAGAACTTGTCTAGTTTCTTTTGGAAACGTCTCCTAAACTTCTCGTCATACTTTTCATCTTTTGATGCTAAGTCTTCCATCAAAACTTTCCAAAACAATTCTTCATTTGTAATTAGGCCATCATTCACTTCCATAGCGCCTGTTGCTTTCCATATAGATGGAACTATATCATCAGGATTCAAATCATTAGATTTTAGAAAACCTGTCATAAGTTCCACATATGTATCGATAAATTCTTTCATATCGATTGGAAGTAATGTGCCGTCTAAGTCAAATAAAACTGTATTCATTATTCATCCCAATTGTGATAAACCTTCTGAACATCCTCATCTTCATCTAGTCTATCTAAAATAATATTAATCTTCTTAATAGAATCTTCGTCTGTTAGTTCAACGTAGTTTTGAGGAATCATTGTAACTTCAGCCTCTGCCATTTTGATTCCCTCTTTTTCTAGCGCTTCTCTTACCGCACTGAAATCATTAGGAGCAGTTATAACTTCAAAAGAATCTTCCTCCTCAATAATATCCTCAGCGCCCGCGTCTAACGCCATCATCATAAGTTCATCTGCATCCAAGTCGCATTCTTCTTTGGCGATGATAATCTGACCCTTTGTATCAAACATAAATGATACACAACCCTGAGTACCGACATTTCCGCTCCCCTTAGTAAAGCAAGCCTTAACATTAGCAGCTGTTCTATTTCTGTTATCTGTA
>JAFWIO010000067.1 GCA_017514785.1 Eubacterium sp.
ATGTTCGGTTATTGCATTCTTCCTATCTATTAATGCAATTAATTTAATAGGAGTAAATAGAACAGCAACTTTTATCGGATGGGCTACAGTTGTTTCTGTTTTTGCAGGAGCAATATTCCTTCAGGAGCATTTTTCAATTGCTCAGTTCATTGGTGCGATAATCATTATTGTTGGGGTTTGCATTGCTAACGCAAAAAGATATAATAGAGAAGATAAAACGTAAGGGGAACGAAGATGAGAAAAGATAGGTTTGAAGCATTCTTTGATGCCGTGATGGCAATCATAATGACAATAGTAGTTTTGGAATTTGCTGTTCCAAAAGGGACTGATTGGAGCAATGTTAAAGGATTGATGTTCCAAGTTGTTGTGTATGCAATTTCATTCTTCTATTTAGGAATGATGTGGATGAACATCCATACACTCTGGCACAATGTTGAATACATTACTAGAGGAGTTATGTGGGTCAATATGATTATGCTATTCTTCTCATCTATGCTTCCATTTTGGGTAGTTTATCTAGGACGTAATTTCTTTGCACTAGTTCCACAGTTGCTTTACGGAATAGATGTATTGCTAATTACAATTACTAACTTCATAAGTGCGGAACTTTTGAGAAAACACAATTCAGCACTAAACTACGGAGTGGAATATCTTCGTTGCGGAATGATTTTAGATATATCGACAAAGTTGATTGGTATTATAGTTGCACTTATATGGTTCCCACCAGCTATCACAATATCGGTAATTGTTGCTATGGTGATATTATCATTTAACTTTACATTACTACGTAGAAAAAAACGAGCTTATAAACAGAGGAACGATGAAACAACTAACGAATGATATAAAAAATAAAGAATTTAAAAATGCTTATCTTCTTGTGGGTGAAGAAGACTATTTGAAGAGCGTTTATACAAAGCAAATGATTGAGGCTATAACTGATGGCAACAACATGAACGAGACTTACTACAATGGAAACGACATTGATGTAAATGATGTAATAGAAAATGCCAAAAGTTCACCTTTCTTTGCCGAGAAGAAAATTATAGTGGCAGAAAACACTAACCTTTTTTCGTCAGAAGGAGAGTCACTAGCTGAACTTATCCCTGAACTTCCAGAGTCCACAGTTATGGTTTTTGTGGAGAGAAAAGTAGATAAGAGAGGGAAACTTTACAAAGCGATAAAAGAAGCAGGGCACATTGCCGAAATAGAAAAGCAGGGCGAGCAGGAAGTAGCCATATGGGCGGCAAAGGTTTTGGCGAACAGCAAAAAGAAAATAACAAAAGCGGATATGTCATATCTAATCTCAATGGTAGGAGTAGATATGGAGATCCTCTCAAACGAACTAGAGAAGCTTATCTGCTACTGTATAAACAAACCTGTTATTAAGAAAGAAGATATAGATGCAGTTTGTAGTAAGCAGCTAAGCATTAGAATTTTTGATTTGATGGATCAGATGTCATATAAGAATCAAAAGAAAGCGCTAGACTGTTACTACGAGTTAATTACAGATAAGAATGAACCTTTTGCCATTCTTCGAATGATAAGTAGACAGTTCAATTTGCTTCTTCAGGCAAAGGACTTAAAAGGTAGAGGAATGAATAAGGGCGATATACAAAAGACGATGGGCCAGCAGTACTTTGTCGTAGACAAATGTATTAAACAGTCCGAGAACTTTACGATAGACGAGTTGAAAGAAGGCTTGAAGGATAGTGTAGAGACGGAAGATAGAATAAAAAAAGGATTGATTGATCCAAACATAGGAGTGGAACTACTCATTGTAAAATATTCCACAAAATAAAAAACTCAGATTCAAATGAATCTGAGTTTTTATTTAGCTTAAATTCTTAAGCAACTGTGTTAACTAACTTAGCTAATCTAGAAACTTTTCTAGCAGCATTGTTCTTGTGGTAAACACCCTTTGAGCAAGCGCTATCGATAAGCTTTGTAGCTGCTGTAAATGCAACCTTAGCCTCATCAGCGTTTTTGTTTGCTACTGCATCCTCAACACGCTTGATAGCTGTCTTTACTTCAGACTTAACTGCCTTGTTTCTTTCATATTTAGTTCTGTTAACTAAAATTCTTTTCTTAGCTGACTTAATATTAGCCATTGTCCACCTCCGTGAAATCTGTTTGAAACTTCCGTTGAGAGAGATTGGAAGTTTATTTCGCTTTCATCTGTGTCCTTTGGAATGCGGACGTCGGACACAGACATCAGGAAATATTGTAGTAAAAATGTGTGCTGTTGTCAATACTAACAGGCATTATTATGCTATAATAAACATCAAGTTTAATGGGAACGGAAGGTACAAAGATGAAGAAATTTATTCTAGTGACAGTAGTAGTTTTGATGGGCGTGGCTGCCTTTGTCGTGGGCAAAACAGATGTAGAGGCAAAGACCTATACAGTTGGACCAAACTCTAAGCCTTTGAAAGGTTTTAATACAAATGCAAACAATCACGGATATTTTTTGATTCGTTCGTATATGCAAAAGTTCGAGCATGGTGGTGGAACACTGGTGCTTAAGAAAGGTACATACAAAATTTCAAATGCCATTTTTGTACCATCGAATGTAACTATCAAATTTAAGAGTGGAGTTAAACTTGTTAAGACTAACGGACCTTCTTCATCTATGTTCCAACTTTTGGCTGATTCAAAATACAATTCTGGTAAAAAGAATATAACTAGCAAATACAACGGAGAGCACAATATAAAGTTCATAGGAAAAGGCAAAGTTATTCTCGATATGAAAAACAAGAATCC
>JAFWIO010000068.1 GCA_017514785.1 Eubacterium sp.
GCAATTGAAAAATGCTCCTGAAGGAATATTGCTCCTGCAAAAACAGAAACAACTGTAGCCCATCCGATAAAAGTTGCTGTTCTATTTACTCCTATTAAATTAATTGCATTAATAGATAGGAAGAATGCAATAACCGAACATCCAATTCCTTGGAATAAAACTGCTGCCATGAAATGTTTATCTTTAAATGGTAATGTCACTAACTCATTAAAATTGTTCGTTATAAATGCTTCTCCTACCGCGAGCAAGACAAAGACAACCATTCCTGCTGCCACCATAATGTATGTTATTTCCATTCCTGTGTATCCTTTGGCTTTGTCGGCGAAGACTGCATATAACGCATATCCCAAAACTGCTAACACTAGGAAGCCATAGCCCACAATAGATAAACTATATTCTACTCCCACTGCCACAACAGTTACTGTAACACCAATCACCGTTACTATAATTCCTGCTATCTGTAGCTTGCTCGGTTTCTTTTTCAAAATCAATGTGGATGCCACCAATGTTGCCACTGGAATGCAGGCTAGAAACACTCCACTTTCTGTAGCTGTGGTCGAACTTATTCCAAATGTCTCACCTATGAAATATAATACGGGACTAAAGAAAGACACTATAAGCGCCGGCATCAATTTCTTCCCTTTAAGGTTTATTTTAATAATGCCTACTAACGCCAATATGCTCATCACAACAAACGCAAGCATAAATCTCCAGCCTAATAAGAACAATTCACTAGATGTGCTTGTTACTTTTTTAGTGAACACATAACTTAAGCCATAGATTGTCTCACAACCTATGGCACTTAAGCATCCTATTAAAACTGTCTTTTTCTTTTTGTTCAATGAAGTCTCCCTATTATTCCATCAAGTCAACACCTTCGCCCATGACCTCAATATCATAGGCAGTTGCGTCTTCTAGATGGAACATCATCATTTTGTTGCCTGTCTCATCATTATAGATTTGACGTAGATGTGGCGCACTTTCCAAAGCCATCTCTGCATACTTGTCGTCTTCCTCGAAGACAGCTTTTCCCGTATATCTCATCCAATGTCCATCTTCTTTTGCTGCCACAATCTCACATTTTGGATTGGCAAGAAGTTGTTTGTAAACTTCCTTGAAATCTCCAATACCAAAAAGTACTTTGTCGTCCACTTCTAAATGTAATCCCAAAGGTCTTACCTTAGGCTGATCTCCGTCTACTGTTGCTAAGAAAAATACTCCTACTTCATTTAAAAAATCACTAACTTTACTCATCTTTATATCCTCCTAATATATCTTCTTAATGTCTCCTTGAATTCCATATTCTCTTTTGAAATCCTCAAGTTCATTATTATTTCTAATAAACTTAACCTCATGAAATTCGCCAGACTCTATATCTCTAAATCCAGCAACTTGTTCTCCATTACAAATGCTAGCCTTAATAATAGGCTCTTTCTTTTCCGTATCATACAATGGTTTTATTGTTTTTTCTTTCTTTTTACCAAACATGTTTTTCTCCTAATCAAACAACTGTCCTGGAAGTTTTAATTTTTGCTTTGGCGGAAACGCTTTATCAAACTCTTCCACCTCATCATCTTTCACATAATAAACTTCCGGCGTCTGATAAACACCCGTTACATCATCTAAATATCCTGGTTTTAATTCTTTACAGAGAAAGAAAGAAGAATCCGCATCCTCTGGCAAATCATGATACCTTATCCCGAATTTACTTGAGTAATCAAAACCACTTTTTCCGTAAAAATCGATATTACCTTCGAAGAGGACTGCTCCAAAGCCCATCTCTTTTGCTTTCTCCACAGTATAATCCAGTAGCATCTTGCCATAACCCTGGCGCTTTAGTTCTGGAGTTATACAAATAGGTCCCATCGTCAAAACATCTATCACTCTTCCATCGTCTGCCTCAATAACTGTTTTAGCAAACACATTTTGGCCTATTATCTTGCCAGCTTTTTCCATTACAAAGTTCAACTCGTTCACACACGAATCATCATTTCTTAGAACATGCATTAAATAGTGTTCTTTACATCCCGGACAATAAACATTCCAAAAAGCTTCTCTTATTAAATTCTCATTTTCTCTATAATCTTCTTCTCTTTCTAGTCTAATAATTATGTCTTTATCCATTAGCTACTCCCCTAGTTTTTCAATCGCATTTTGCTTTGTTCATTCTTTTTTATTTTAATGTAATTTAGATCTTTAGTAAAATATTTTTTATATTTTGATGTTGACCTTTTATTATTATTAGTTATAATTAAGTGCAGAAAGAAGTGGGTCTGTACCATCTGACCTTAGTGTCTCAAGGTGGGTTACTCGCTTCTTTCTTTATGCAAAGAAATCCACACTATCTTCTTTTTTTATATTAACCAAATCATACAAAAACAGTTTCCCACTTATACTTTTTCTAACTACTAGAGTTCCAATATAAATATTGTATCTCTCAATAATCATTTCATTACTCATAACCGGTAATGCAAAACGCGTCAAATATCTATGCCATCCTTTTCCTGCTTTCTTTCTGTTTTTCTCTTTATAATTGGCACTTTCACTTGTTTTTCTCGAAATTTTTATTAATTCCCTAATCCCCTGCGAAGCATTAGCCTTTGCTTTTCGATATGGTCCTCTTGTTCTGTAAGTATCTTGCGAACTTGTGTACTCATCTGGAAAGTCAGAAGCAATATGTATTGATTCCTTTGTTTCATCAACTTCTATTATTTCTCCTAAATATTTTTTTAAATACTTTTCTACTTTTTTCCATGGAACACTTCTTTTCCCATAAAAAATTATTTCATTAATTACTACAACTTTTCTGCCTTTTTTATCTAATGCAAATCTAACTTTAGATTCTTTCATACTTTTATCCCTCCTATTGACTTACATCCTATCTGAAACTATAATCTTTTTGAAAGAAGGACGTTGGTTTTTTACCACCCGACATTCTAGTCACAGGGTGGGGTGCTCGCGTCCTTCTTTTATTGTTTTTCAACTAGAATCTTTAATATAGCTATCAATTATCAAATCTTTTTTATTGGTAATAATACTTATCCCACCACTTTCGTCTGTTCGGATAATCTTACAGCCAATACTATCCAATCGATGTATAACCTCCGGCGTAGGATGGCCGTATCTATTTCCTTTTCCTGATGAAAGTATTCCTATCTTTGGCATTATTGCCCTTAGGAAATCTTCAGACGATGAATATTTAGATCCGTGATGTCCTACTTTTAAAACTGTGTACTGTTTCAAATCTTTAATATATGTTTCCTGCGTCGAAGTTAGATCTCCCGTCAGCAGCACTGAGTATTTTCCATACTCAACACCCAAAACAATCGAATAATCATTCAAGTCATCCGAAGATGTATCCGACGTAGGATGTAGACATTTGAGCTTTGTGTCACCAAACTCTAAAAAATCGCCTTTCTTAATAGAGTGAACTTCTATCCCTCTATCTATAGCAACCTCGCGAATCGACATTAAGTGTTCATCATATTCTTTCATATACGGAAGCACTATGTTCTTTATCTTTATTCCGCTCATATCGCTATTTAGAATTTCGATAACACCCGAGATGTGGTCTAAGTCCCCATGTGTTAGAAACCAATAATCTATAGTTGAATTGCACTGAGACTTTAGGTATGAAATGATTCGATATTTTCCAACTTCTTTTACCGTTGTACTTCCACCATCCACCATTATGTTTGTCCCGTCACTGCACTTGATATGGATTCCATCTCCCTGCCCGACATCAAGAAAAATTGTCTCTAGTCCGGGCGAGAAAATGTTTAAATGAACTATTACTGGTTTTAAATACAACATACTTTCGAGAACGACAAAGAGCACGGCCACAACCATCCTGCGTCTTTTTGTCATTAAGAGTTCTGCTTTCTTTTCCTTTTTTATTTGCCTTAAATCTTTTCCACTCTTCTCGAATGTTTTTTTCGACAGTTCTCTAACCTTTTTTCTATGAGAAAAGAAAAACAAAACTCCAAAAAGCAATATATAGTACATAATAATTATGTAAACTGATGGTTTTCCTACTACTACACTCGAAAATGGAAGCATACTAATCAACTTTGGAAGACCAGTATACAAATCCAAAATCAAACATCCAGGAATAATCAATATAGATCCTAGCCACTTGGCAAACAGCCCACCTACTATTCCTAGCACTCCTGATACTATAACTATTCCCATAAGAGGAACTACTATCAAGTTTAGAATGAACGAATAAGTCGGTAGCTGATAATAGTAATATGCAATGATTGGCGCCATAAACACACTGATATTTAAACTAAACAATACAGCATTAATAGTCTTATGTTTAATAATTATGTAAACTAGATGCCTTTTCTCATTTTCACTGGCATTCTTGTCTAATTCTCTAGCACTGAATTTATTTTTTAAACCTAGTAAATAAAAAACTTTTGGCCAGACAATTAGTATGCCAATGATTGCTGCAAATGACATTTGAAATCCAGAATTTAAAATGACAAACGGATTCCATAAAAGCAAAAAGATTCCAGCTAAACTTATTGAAGTTACTTTATCGTTCCATCTGCCTAACATCTGTCCTAAGACCAAACATAAAAACATTACAACTGCACGGATGGTCGATATTCCCATCCCAGACATTATGGCAAAAGCTACCACAGCAAAAAGAGAAACTGAACCAGACACTACATATCCAAACTTTCGTCTTAAAAGTTTGAAAAAGAACAATCCAATAAAACTGATATGCAATCCACTTATCGCAAGCAAATGTGCTATACCAGATACTGAATAAAGTTCCTTCGTGGTATCGTCCAATTCCGCCTTATCCCCGATCAATATGGCAGAATAAACCCCCGCCTTATCTTTTGAACAAATATCATTAAGGATCTCTTTTATCTGAACCCGTAGGTCATACAAACCCTGCCGCAGCAAATCATACGAGTCATCTTTCACCTTGGCAGAATCGCCATAAATCATCCCATAGATTCCAAGTGACATATTGTGTTCTCTCATATCAAAGTTTCCAGGATTCCTCGCCTGTTCAAAATGCTTAAACTCCCCTTCCACTTTCACCACATTTCCTACTTTTACATCTGGCTCGTCAAAGAAATAGACAATTACTTCACCCAAATAGTTGTCACCATTCCAAGTATCATCTAAGTAGAGAGAATACGAATTCTTTGTCGGGGAAATCTTTTCGACATTTCCATATACACTAATATCCCCTTCTTCATAATTCCAAGCCCTGTCCCTTACTTTTACTTCGTTTGAAGTAATCAAAAAGCCTATTAGGGCACCAAAAAAAATCATCGCTACAAACTTCCACTGTGTTTTAGCGATGATTTTTATAATTATGGACGCGGCAACAATGGGTAATAACACCCATGCTCCCCCGTAAATCATGGCAACTATCTCTCCAAGTAACAAGGCCAAAAACAAATTTAAAATTGGCCGTTTGATAATTGCACCTCTTTCTTTATTCTGTTTCTACTATATCCAAATTTCTGATTAGTGGTTCACTGAGCGAAATCTTCTTGTGGTACATAATGTCGGAATCTCTATTCACCGTAATCTGCACTTCGTGAATATCATTTAGTTCGCAAAGCGAGTTTACAATTGAGTAAATACAAACTTCATCTAGTACACCACTTCGCTCTCTCAAGAATGAATCGTCAAAGTCCACATAACAAATATTATTTGACGTGGAAACACTGCGCAATTTAACATTCTTATTTAGAGTAGCTGTGTATCCGTCTTTGTCTGGACCGCTAATCAATTTTCTTACGATAAACTCTTCTTTTGACTTATTTCCGTAGTTTGCATTTTTAAGCTCGTACTTCTTTAATTTGGCCCCCTCATCATTTCCAAAGTAAAGCAAGAAATCGGCTCTTGCAAACTGGTCGTCGCCACCGCGTAGCATTGATACAAAGCTGGACGCATCCATGATGCCCATTCTCGAACCTGCCACCTTCTCGTAAGGTTTATCTTCCACAGTAAATTCTATACCATCTACCGCATTTATCTGTATTAATGTGAGAACAACTGCCGCTCTACACATTACTTCTCTCTGGTTTTCAAGTTGATTGTACTCACTGTTAAAATCAACTGTAATTATTCCGTTTTCTAGTTTAAATCCATTGACAATTACGTTTTCTGGAACTGCCGCCTTATCACCTTTGTCGTCACCGTCTTTTGACAAAGCATCCAAAAGGTCTGTTATCTGGCTGTTGGCATTATCAGATTTAACCCTATACTCTTCTTTGTTAAGATTATCCCCAGCCTTGTTGATAAAATAGACAAACATACCAGACGTCTGCTCTTTTTCAGCTTCGCTGCAGCCGAAAAGAGAAATCGTCAAAGAAAGTATCATTATTAAACTTAAAATTCTTCTAATCTTCATAATTACTCTTCAATATATTTTAGAGGTATACGCACTGTAAATGTAGTGCCCTCTTCCTCTTTACTGTGAACACCTATAGAACCGTGGTGTCTCTTAACAATCTCCTTAGTAATAGCAAGTCCAAGTCCGGAACCGCCAGTCTCTCTTGCTCTAGCCTTATCCACACGGAAGAAGCGTTCGAACACTCTGTCTTGATCTTCTTCTGGAATACCAATACCAGTATCTTGTACTTTGAAGTAGAAATACTGATGGTCGGCATTAAGGCTGACTGTAACTGTTCCATCTACCTGGTTATATTTGATAGCATTCTCAACTAAATTTGTAACAACTCTGGCAAACTTAAGCTCGTCCACATCTGCAATGATAGGACGAAAACTCTCGTATACTACCTCGATATTTTTCTCCTCAGCAATAGGCTTAACAGTCTTAAGCACTGACTCTAAAACATCGTTAATATTTACTTGAGAAATGTTAATCTCATTTTCTACATTTTCTGTATTCACAAGTTCGAGAAGGTCGTTAATAATCTGGCTCTCACGCTCAATCTCATTTGAGATATCAACCAAGAACTCTTGATACATTTCTTCAGGCGCACCCTCTGCACCTACCAAAGAATCCGCAAGCACCTTCATCGAAGTAATAGGCGTCTTTAATTCGTGAGACACGTTCGATACAAAGTCATCTCGTTTCTTCTGCTCTGCATAGAAGTTATCTATCATTGTATTGAAATCACTAAGAATCTGTTTAACCTCAGTGTAATCCTTAATCTCATCCAAGTTTTCCACACCTCTTCTGTGCTTAACATCTTTGATAATCTCGCCCACTCGCTTGATTGGTCTTGCAAAGAATTTGGCGCAGATGAATGCTACTACCAACGCAAAGATAGCGCCCAAGGCAAAGGCAATCCATACTACTCGTCTAACATCGCTTCTATAGTTTGAAATATTTGCTGTGGAATAGTTAGTACAAAGAACACCTACAGTCTTCTTTATAGAGCCCTCATCCACTGTGGTAATAGTAGCAACTAGTGGAATTGAAAACTCGATATACTCTAGGTCTTTGTTTTCTTCCATCACATCTTCGCCCTTCAAAGCCTTGAAGACGTTTTTAGAAATACTAGTGTTTCCAATATCTTCACTCTTTGAGTCTTCACGAATAATACATGCCGTGTCAATTATCTGGATACGCGCATCAAACTCGTTCGACAAAAGGTTAATCTGTGCATTCACAGCCTCGGATTCCTTTTTATCCAAGTAGCCGCTGCTAATAATATTATTTTTAAGCATTACATTGTTAGACTTGTACTCCTCTAGGCGGTTGTTGTAATACTTAGAAGTTGACACATTAAGAAATATTGTGCCTATCACAAGAATAGGCACAATAATAACAATCAATGTAACAACGAATATCGAAAATTCGAAGCTCTTTATGTAATTTAAAATTAAATCAAGCTTTTTATTTTTCATCTAATTATCCTTGAAAATAATATCCCATTCCCCACTTAGTCTGAATGTATGTAGGTTTGGCTGGATTCTCCTCAATCTTTTCTCTTAGTCTTCTAATGTTAACATCTACTGTTCTAGCATCACCTGGATAGTGTGAGCCCCAAATGATATTTAAAAGATCTTCTCTTGAGTAAAGCTTTCCGGGATGCTCCGCTAGAAGTTTTAAGATATCAAACTCCTTAACTGTAAGTCTAATCTCTTCATCTTTTATATAAAGTCTCTTTGCTTCTACTTCTAATCTTAGATCGCCCGCTTCTATTACTTTGGCGGTCTCTTCCACTTGAACCTTCTTTTTGTTACGTCTAGTGATAGCCTTGATTCTAGCTTTAACCTCTAATATATTGAATGGCTTTGTGATGTAGTCATCTGCACCGTACTCTAGACCAAGGATTTTGTCCATGTCTTCGCCCTTTGCAGTAAGCATCACAATTGGCACATCTGAAAACTCTCGCACTTGCTGACAAACTTCGTAACCGTCAAAGACAGGCAGCATCAAATCAAGCAAAATGATATCGTACTCATTTTCCTTTGCTAGGTCTACAGCTTCCTGGCCATCGTAAGCACAGTCCACTTCGTAACCTTCCTGCTCAAGATTAAACTTAAGTCCTTTCACGATTAATTTTTCATCATCAACTACTAAAGCTCTCATATTTTTCTCCTAATCTACGCAAATCTGTGATTTGATATTATTAAATGTGGCATCTCCTATTCCGGAAACATTTTTGATATCTTCCGGTTTAGAAAAATTCCCATTTTGCGTGCGATATTCCACTATTGCTTTCGCTCTAACTTCGCCAATCCCCGACAAAGTCTGAAGTTCCTCAGCAGTGGCTGTATTTATATTTATTAAACCTGATTGGTTTGATCCATCTTGGTTTTCATTAGATGAACTGCCAGCTGATTTCTTTTTCTTAAGTTTCTTATATTCCTTTTTTGAAATCACCCTGATTTGCTGTCCGTCTTTTACGGTATCAGCTAGGTTTAAATAATCGGTCTGTGCATTTTTTGTCATGCCACCGGCTTTCTCAATGACATTGTAAAGCCTCGTACCTTCTGGAACTTTCACAATTCCTGGAGCGTTCACCTCGCCCACTACGTGTACAAAAATATCTCCGCTACTTTTCGTCTCCTCCAAAGAAGATTTCGGCTTTGTATCGTCTAGAGATATCTTTTTAGACTTACTCCCACAGCCCATAAATACTAGGGATATCGCAATCCCAATAATTAATAATAAAATATTCTTTTTTAACATTCTTACTCCTTTCGGAGTTCCCTGCGAATGCTATTTTCATTGTACTCTAAAAAATATTACTATTCAATAACAAAATTGACAATTTTCTAACAAATATTAATTATTGTTTTTTACAACAAAAAAGAGCAGTTGCGCCTTGCAACTGCCCTTGTCAATACTTATTTATAGATCTTTCTTCTCAGGTAAGATTGAATATGCAATGTTCATTGAGTGATCTCCCACTCTCTCCAAACCTACTACTAGGTCAGTAAAGATTAAGCCTGACTCAATACTACATTTTTCTTCTGCCATTCTCTTAACGTGATGTTCTTGATAATCGATTTCCATTTTGTCGATAGCTGCTTCTTTGTCTTCCAACTCTGCGAAACGTGTATTGTCCATTGTTAGGAATACTTCAATACAGTTATCGTATAACTCAAGAACGCTAGTATACATATGCTTGATTTCTTTTGTTCCTTCTTCTGAGAAAGTAATATTCTTTTTCTCTTCCTTCCAAGCATCGTTGATAAAGTTTACAGCATAATCACCAATACGCTCAATATCGATTACTACGTGGAACAATCCACCTAATCTATTTCTATCGGCGATAGGCAAGTCATATCTGTTGGCCTTTACCATATACTCAGTAATCTTGTGACTCAAGTAATCAATATACTCTTCTCTCTCAAGAATTTCTTCTGATTTCTTTTTGTCGTTATTGAGAAGCGCTTCCATTGATCCGACAAAGTTCCTACGAACTTTCTTAGACATACGCTCAATCTCTGAGACAATCTCTACGATAGCTGTAGCTGGCACTGCTGTACCTGACTCATCGATGTACTTAAGTGTTCTCTCTTCTTCGTCTTCGTCGTCGGCGCTCTTTCTCTTATGAATAACCTTCTTCGACAAAGCAATAAGTGGATTTGCAACAAATAAACCAACCACACAAATGATAAGTTTAAATATAGTATCGGCATTCGCCACGAAACGTTTGTGACCATGACTTATGCTTTCGATAAATCCAATGATTTCTTTTCCAAAGAACGCAAGTATTACTCCCAAAACCGCAAGTCCAACTACGTTAAACATTAGATAAACAAACGCTGTTCTCTTTGCATTTCTGTTCGCATGAAGTGATGCGATAACAGCTGGAGTACACGCACCAACGTATGCACCAATGATAAAGAACAAGCATGTAGTATGTGTTAATAACTGATGTTCTTTTCCGTTAGTAACTACTGTAATATCAGCTAACAATACTAGTGTACTTACTGTGACTGATGAACTTTGAACAAGTGATGTTATTACAAGTCCAATCAAAATAGCAAGAATTGGATTACTCATAACTGTAGCTGCGTTTTGAACTACCTCGTACTGTGCAAGAGTCTGCAAAGAATCTGTCATCAAACTGATTCCTAAGAATAATGCACCAAATCCAAACACGATAGCTGCTATTCTCTTAACTAAAGGTCTCTTTACAAATGTAATGATAGCCGCACCCACAAAGATAATAATAGGCGCAACTGCAGTAAGTTTTAATGAAACTAACTGCGATGTGATTGATGTACCAATATTGGCACCAAGTGTAAGTCCTACAGACTTTTCAAGCGTTAAAAGTCCAGAGTTTACAAATCCTACTTCCATTACTGTAGTAGCACCTGATGACTGTATAAACGCTGTGAAAACTGTACCTACTAAGATTCCAATGAATCTGTTCTTAGTACATTTGTCCAACACACTTCTTAGTTTTTGACCTGCAGCCTGTTGTAAGTTTTCACTCATGTACTTCATTCCGAATAGGAATAATGCTAGACCGCTAAGCAAACTAAAAATGTAAGGTATCATATCTGCTTTCATTCGGTTTCTCCTCTATAAATCTAATAAACGCGAAATCTATTAAATTTTATCATATTGGCAATTATTTTTTCAATATTTTTTTACAAAAACAAAAATAATGTTGAACTCACTAAAAATCGTTCGTTCAAACATTATTTTTGTTTTTTATTAATTATATGAAATAATATAATCAATATTAAAATTACTGTTCTTCGTCCAAATTCTTCTTATTAGTTAGAGGGCCATCTTCATCACTGTCATCCTTCAAGGCTTTGAAGGACAAAAATATTTTTGCTCTTTGGTCCATAGGCATCTTTGCCCTTTTTCTCTTACTAGGCTTTCTTGTTTTATACTCTTTATCCATCATGCCTTGTGCCCTCCTATCTGCTCATTTCTATCTTTCATAGTAGCATTCTCCTGAAGGTCAGTTCCTCTTAAGATAGCATTCTTTCCATATCTCTTCTTTATCTTTATAGCAGCCTCTTGAATCTTTCGTTCTCTATCAGACTCTTCTGGGTCTGTGAAAATATCGTACTGTCTAAACTGCTCTTTGGATACTTTGCCGAAGAATAGTCCAAGTCTTCTAACAGGAATCTTTGGATCAACCATATTTCGATAAACCGTCTCTATTTCCTTTGACAGCATCAAATATGAATTGGACGGCTCCTGCAAAGTAAAGCTTTGACGAATCATTCTTGCATCATAAAGGTTAGAATAGCCAACTATTACTGTAATAGTTTTAGCCACTAAGCTTTGCTCTACTAATTCCAGACACAAAACATCCGCCATTTCCTTCATTACAATAAGCGCATCCTCGAAAGAATAATCCACCGGCAAAATCTGTGTATGGGAAATACTATTAGCCTTTGGCTTATAATTTTTTATATCTTTTATCTGCACTGGCTCTTCGCCCCAGGCGTGGTCTATTAATATCTCTGCATTCACGCCGAATATATTGTAAATCAAATCCTCATCTGCTTTGGCAATTTCTTCCATAGTAGTGATTCCATACTTGGCAAATCTCTTAGCTGTTCCAGGTCCTATTCCCCAAAAGTCAGTAAGAGGTTTGTGGCGCCAAAGGTTTTCTTTAAACATATCTTCACATAAAACTCCCACTCTATCTGGCGCATGCTTAGCTGTAACATCAAGCGCAATCTTTGCTAGATAAAGGTTTGTTCCAACACCGCATGTTGCCATAATACCAGTCTGCGCCAAAACTTCATCCATAAGCATCATTCCGATTCGCTTTGCGCCGAGCAAGTTCTTAGCAATCTGCTTTTCATTTTCATCTAAGTCATCTCTATCATAAAATCTTCTGGTGATTTCATCAGCATCTTCTGTTAAAGCTTCTTCAGAATCCAAATGATAAAGTTTAGTGTAGTTTGTTACATCTATAAAAACCTCATCCACCGAATAAACGTGAATGTCTTCCTCTGAGAAATACTTAAGATAAATATTGTATATTTCCATAGAGTAATCCATATAGAGTTTCATTCTAGGAGGAGCCATAATGTAGTCTACTCCTTTTGGAATCTCAAATACTCTACATCTATTCTTAATACCTAGGGCTTTCATGGCAGGAGTAATTGCCAGACAAATAGTTTTGTCTGTTCTAGTTGGATCCGCTACTACTAGATTGGTAGTCATCGGATCCATACCTCTTTCTACGCACTCCACTGAGGCATAGAAAGATTTCAAATCAATACAAACGTAGCTTCTATCCTCTTTCATATTTATCCCTCGAACATTTGTTCATTATTATTATATGAAATTGGCAAACAAAAAACAATAGGGTACGAACGATTGTTAGTGAGACCCTATTGTTTTTTGTTTGTCATATATTATTTAATTAAAAGAACAAATCCTTCGATGGATAAATTGGTTCGCAGGTTACACGCAAGCCTAGTTGTCTAAGTACTGACTCGTCGCTTGAGTCGAGCATTTGAGTTGAGTGGAATTCTAGGTCGCGTAACTTCTCTAGGCCTTCCATTGCCTTTATGGCTAGGGAGTTTGTGGCTCCTGATACTGAAAGGGCTGTAAGCACTGCGTCTAGGTTTAGGATAGTACTTCTACTTCCAAGGATTTCTGTCTTCATTGCTAGAATTGGTTCTAGAATGATTGGAGTTAGAAGTGTTAAGTCATCATCTATACCCATAATCGCTTTAATTGCATTAAGTACAACTGATGAAGAAGCGCTCATAAGCTCGCTGGCTTTACCTGTTATAACTCTGCCATCTTCTAGCTCGATAGCTGCTGCTGGCACTCCAGTCTCTTCTTCTCTTGCTAGAGCGATATTAACCACCTTTCTATCATCAGGTGAAATGTTAAGCTCCTGCATAATACGCTTGATCTTATCAACCGCGCTCTTCTTTTCTTTACCTTTTCTGTAATCGCATTTGGTTGCGAAAAATCTTCTTATTATTTCTTGCTCTGATGCATCTTTCACTACATCATCATCCACTATAGCGTAACCTGCCATGTTTACACCCATGTCTGTTGGACTCTTGTAGTCAAAGTTCTCATTAGAAATCTTCGCCAAAGTACTCTGAACAATTGGGAAAGCTTCTACGTCTCTGTTGTAGTTAACTGTAGTCTCTCCATATGCTTCTAAGTGGAATGGGTCAATCATGTTAACGTCATCTAAGTCTGCTGTAGCTGCCTCATATGCTAGGTTAACTGGATGTTTTAGTGGTACATTCCAAATAGGGAATGTCTCGAATTTAGCGTAGCCTGTTGGAATACCACGAGTGTTCTCATGATAAACTTGAGACAAACAAGTAGCTAACTTTCCGCTACCTGGTCCTGGAGCAGTTACCACTACTAATGGTTTTGTAGTCTCTACATAAGGGTTTGCTCCAAATCCCTCTTCACTACATATATAATCGATATCTACTGGATATCCTTTAATAGGCTTGTGGAAATAGTTTTTGATTCCGTGTTGATCAAGTTTTGCGCTGAACGCATCAGCTGCCACTTGGCCAGTGTACTTAGTGATTACTACACTGTTTACTTCGATACCAAGTTTAGTGATATTGTCAATTAATCTAAGAACATCCATATCATAAGTGATACCAAGGTCTGCTCTCATCTTTGTCTTTTCAATATCGCCTGCAGATATTACAAATATAATTTCTGCTTGGTCTTTAAGTTCATGCAAAAGTTTAATTTTTGCATTTACATCAAATCCTGGTAGAACTCTTGATGCATGGTAATCGTCAAAGAGTTTGCCACCAAACTCAAGATATAACTTACCATTAGCATTCTCGATTCTCTCTAAGATATGCTGTTTTTGTTTCTTGATATACAGCTCATTATCAAAAC
Organism: Eubacterium sp.; assembly: GCA_017514785.1. Lineage (GTDB taxonomy): Bacteria > Bacillota > Clostridia > Lachnospirales > Lachnospiraceae > Eubacterium_G. The sequence continues at coordinate 14,282 of JAFWIO010000068.1, forward strand.
CTATTTTCTTCATCTAGCCCACTTCCTTTCGATTTTTCCCACGTGTAATATAATATCAATTTAGAGTTTTCATTTCAATTAATAATATTAAGAATTGAGTTTATAAATTAAAAAAACCGGCACTTATGCCGATTTTTTTAGTGTATAAAAGTAGTCATTCCTGACTCTGTTTTATCGTATAGTTTTTTAGCGAATGCTGGCGGTAGGTTAATACAGCCGTGTGAACCACCGACCACATATCTGTTGCCACCGAATCTTGGCTGCCAAGGTGCATCATGGAAGCCTACTCCAGTTGGAGTAAGTCTCATCCAGTAATCAACCCAAGTCTTATATCCTCTACCCTTCAAATACTTTCCAGGCTTTCTCTCTGATATATAGAATACACCAACTGGTGTCTGTCTTTTCTTCTTTGGATTAGGTAAGCCAGTTACTACGTCTGACTGCATAATAATCTTCTTGCCCTTGTACATCCACATATGCTGTTTAGGGATGCTAACCTCTATCTTAACTTTAGAATAATGCTTTGGCGATTCTCTTAGAAGATAAGGTTTTCTGTTGTCGTGACTTTTCTTCTTTTTGTAAGCCTTTTCAATGTATGGCATCTCACGCTCATAATCTACAGTAGAACCCCAAGTTCCACCTTTAACTTTTTGCTTCTTACCCTTGTGGTCTTTAAACTCCCACACGCCACCGATAGTGTCGTATGTTGCAAGTGCTTTGTAGATGATCTTTCTCATCTGTGTCTCATCCACTTTCACTTTACCTTTAACCAACTTTACAGTGTCAAAGTTATGTCTAATCTCTGCACCATTTTTATATGCAATATGCCACTTCAAAGGTTTATTTAGCTTCTTCAAAGTAGGCTCCAAATCTTCATCCAAAATCTTTGGCTGCTCTAAAAAGTCATACACTGAAATATTTTCTGCATGGTTTTTCAAGCTCTTTACAAGACCTTTAATATTTACTTTTGTACCAAGTTTAGCTGGTCTAATCTTGTAAAGTTTTTCGCCTTTAACTATCTTTGCATTCTTAGGCTTTTTGTTTCTCTTATTGTCTTTCTTTAAAGTCTTCTTAATGCCCTTAACATCGACATCATAAGTGATCTTCACATTGTTATTTCTGCCAGTAACAGTGTCGATTGCTTTTGTAAAAATATTTCTATTTTCAATTGGTTTAATATTATATTTAAACTTTGTGAACTTGTTATATTTGTCCTCGACAAAGACTGTATGAGTAGACATTATTTTGTTTTCGAAGTCTCTCTTTATATGTTTATTACTTAGATAAACTCCGTTTACTTTGACGCGGCCAAATACAGACAACAAAATAAGCGCAGCGACAAATGCCACTACCACTGCACTTACTATTACAATAACTTTAATCTTCAGTTTTTTCTTTCTTTCCCCGCTTGTCACTATTTATATATCTCCAAATTTTCATTAAATAATCAACTTATAATTTATAAAATTTTACGCAAAATATCAAGCATTAAATCGATATTTTCTTTAGAAATTATAAGGGGTGGAAGCATACGCAAAACATTGCCTCCAGCGCTTATTACAACTAGTCCATTTTCTAGTGCTTCATTTACGATATCGCCCACTGGAACACGTAGTTCTAAGCCCTGCATCAAGCCCATTCCTTTTCGTTTCACAACTGAGTTGAACTCGAATGCAATCTTTTCTAACTCTTCTGTTAAGTAGTCGCCCATTACTTTGGCGTGCTCTACCACAAGGTCTTCTTCATATATGTCAAACACTTTGCTAACAACAGAAGTCACTAGCGGATTTCCACCGTACGTAGTTCCGTGATCTCCTGGCACTAAAGTGTCCATACACTTTTCACCGCAGACAAATGCACCAACAGGCACACCGCAACCTAGTGCTTTAGCACAAGTCACAACGTCTGGTTTTACTTCGTAGTGCTCATAGGCAAACATCTTTCCAGTTCTACCCATTCCGCACTGGATTTCATCGCAAATCATGATGATGTCTTTCTCATCGCAAAGCGCGCGGATTCCTTTTATGAAATCTTCATCGGCAGGTGTTACACCACCTTCGCCCTGTACGCACTCAACCACGATAGCGCAAGTCTTATCAGTCACTAGTTCTTTGACGCTGTCTAGGTTGTTAAACTCTGCAAACTTAACATCATCTATGTCTGGTCCAAAAGGCTTACGATAACTATCAGTTCCAGTTATCTCTAGCGCACCTTTTGTACGACCGTGAAATGAATTGTTCATCGCAATCACTTCATAGCCTTCACTAAAATCGTCATTTTCCTTTGCCGCGCTCTTATCATATGCATATCGCTTTGCTACCTTTAGCGCACCTTCCACAGCCTCTGCTCCACTGTTTGTAAAGAATGCTTTCTTAAGACCTGTAGCCTTCACTAGCTTTTCAGCCGCATCTGCCACTGGCTTATTATAGAAAAGATTTGATGTGTGAAGTAGCAAATCAGTCTGCTCTTTTATAGCATTGTTTATTTTTTCATTTCCATAACCAAGTGAACAAACACCGATGCCCGATGCAAAGTCCAAGTACTCTTTTCCATTTTCATCGTACAAAAACACACCCTCGCCCTTTTCAAAGACAACAGGGAAACGGTTGTATGTGTGTATTAAGTTTTGTTCCGACTTTTCTATATAACTCATTTATTTTTCCTTCATCTCTTGTTCTTTGTAGAACTTCTCATCCTCGTCGCGTAGCAACGCTGTACCGATACCCTTGTTTGTGAAAATCTCTAGTAAGATACAGTGTGGAATTCTTCCGTCCAATATATGGACACGAGATACTCCGTTTTCGATTGCCTCAATACAGTTCTTGATTTTTGGAATCATTCCGCCTGAGATTGTTCCATCTTTAATCAAGTCCTTTGCCTCGGAAATAGTCATTTCTGAAATAACAGAGTCGTGATCTTCTGCATCCATTAAAACACCTTCAGTATCTGTAAGGAATGCCAGCTTCTCAGCCTTTACCGCTTCTGCTATAGCTGATGCTGCATCGTCTGCATTTATATTATATGCCTCGAACTCGTCATCTAGTCCTATTGGACAAACGATTGGCAAGAAGTCCTTCTCTATCAAATCAAGCAAGATCTCTGTAGAAACAGACTTTACAGTTCCCACATATCCAATGTCTTCGCCGTGGGAAAGTTTCTTCTCAACGCTTAGAAGGTTTCCGTCTTTACCACTGATACCAATGGCACGAACGCCCAACTTTTCAACCATCTGAACGAGCTGTTTGTTTACTTTATTAAGAACCATCTCTGCTGCTTCTAGTGTTTCTTCGTCGGTCACGCGAAGGCCGTTTACAAACTCAGTCTCCATGCCCATCTTATCGATGTGTTTGCTGATAGCCTTTCCACCACCGTGCACGATGATAGGTTTGAAACCAACTAGTTTAAGAAGTGTAACGTCCTGGATTACATTTGTCATGAAATCCTCGTCTAGCATTGCACTTCCACCGTATTTAACAACGATAATTTTTCTATTGAATCGCTGAATGTAAGGTAGCGCCTCAATAAGTACGTCTGCCTTTTCAATAAGCGAATCCATTTTTATATCTTTGTTGCCCTTCATTATCATTTGTCTATTCCTCCAAAGGTTTTAACTTCTATAATCGGCGTTGATGCTCACATACTCGTGCGTCAAATCACATCCCCAAGCTGTTGCTTTTGCATCGCCCATCTTCATATCGCATGTTACTGTCACAGCATCCTCTGATAAAATCTCTGTCGCTTTTTCTTCGCTGTAATCAGTAGCTATTCCGTTTTCAACTATAATTATCTGTCCAGCCTTGCTAGTAAATACTATGTCTATTTTTTCTGGGTCAAAGTCCACACCGGCATAACCCAGTGCACACATAATTCTTCCCCAGTTAGCATCGTGTCCGCAAATAGCTGCCTTTGTAAGAGAAGATGACACAACCGACTTTGCAAGTTTCACTGCATTTTCTTTTGTGTCTGCATGTCTTACCTTTACTTCAAATAGCGCTGTTGCACCTTCGCCATCTCCTGCAATCATTTTGCTAAGTTCTTTATTTACTGCATGTAGCGCATTTACAAATTCTTCGTAGTCGGCATCTTTCTTTGTGATTTCTTTATTCTCTGCTAAACCGTTAGCAAGAATCAAAACTGTATCGTTAGTTGATGTATCACCATCTACCGAAATCATATTGTATGAATCTTTCACACTATCACTTAGCGCTTCGTATAAAAGTTCTTTTGAAATCTTAACATCAGTAGTTAGGAATGAAAGCATTGTGCACATATTTGGATGAATCATTCCTGATCCTTTGCACATGCCGCCAATCTTACACTGTTTTCCAGCTACTCTAAACTCGTATGCCACTTCTTTTGGCTTAGTGTCAGTAGTCATGATAGCTTCTGCCGCCAAATGTCCACCGTCTTCTGATGAGTCCAATGTCAAACCAAGCATTTGAATTCCTGCTTCTATCTTATCCATTGGAAGTTGCTGGCCGATAACGCCAGTAGATGCAACTAAAACTTCGTTCTCATCTACCTGCAAGTTTTCTGCCACCATCTTTGCTGTCTGTTCACAGTAGTCCATTCCTTCTTTGCCGGTGCAAGCATTTGCAACACCACTGTTACAAACGATGACCTGAGCAAAGTCGTTTTCATAAATCTGCTTTTGATCAAACAACACTGGCGCAGCCTTAACTACGTTTGTAGTAAATGTACCTGCAGCTACTGCTGGCACATGACTCTTTATCATAGCCATATCTGTTTTTTCTTTTTTTATTCCAGCGTGCACTCCCATAGCCGCAAAGCCTAGCGGAGCTGTCACGCCACCTTCTGTTTTAAAATGCATATCTTATTCCTTTACACACTGCTTGGGACTAAATCAATTCCTGTTTCTTCAGGTAGTCCAAACATTATATTCATATTCTGAACCGCTTGTCCTGCTGCTCCCTTTACCAAGTTATCGAGCGCGCCCATCATAACTATTCTTCCTGTTCGCTCATCAATCTTGAAGTTAATATCTGTGTAGTTACTGTTTGCTACAAAACGTGTCTCTGGGCAAAGGTCTTTGTCGAGGACTCGGATGAACTTCTCATCTTTGTAATATTTATCATAAACAGCTTTAACTTCATCGTATGTCACATCTTTTGTTAGGTTCGCATAAGCAGTCACCAAAATTCCTCTTTGCATTGGAACTAAGTGTGGAGTGAAGTTTATAACAACATCCTCATCTGCTGCATAACTTAGCTGCTCTTCTATCTCTGGTGTGTGACGATGTGTTGTAACACCGTACGCTTTTATGTTTTCGTTTACTTCGCAGAACAAGTTCGCAACCTTCGCGCCACGTCCTGCTCCAGTAGTTCCTGACTTAGCATCCACGATAATAGATTTAGGATCTATAAGTCCCTCTTTTACCAACGGATAAATAGAAAGGATACTGCAAGTTGTGTAACAACCAGGGTTTGCAATAAGGCGTGCATCCTTTGTCTTGTCACGGTTAATCTCGCAAAGTCCATAAACTGCCTCGTCAATAAACTCTGGACTTTCATGTTTAATGCCATACCACTTCTCGTAAACGTCCACATCTTTTATTCTAAAGTCAGCGCTAAGATCAATAACCTTAGTCTTACTCAAAACATCTTCATTTATAATCTTTGAGCAAAGCCCCTGAGGTGTAGCTGTAAAAATAACATCTACCTTACTGCTAAGCTCGTCTATATTATCACCTAGGCATTTCTCATCCACTAGCTCAAACATATTTCTATACACGCTAGCAAAAGGTTCACCCTCAAATGACTTTGAGCCAAACCATACTACTTCCGCTTCTGGATGATTCTGTATTAACTTTACAATCTCGGCTCCGGCGTAACCAGTTGAGCCAATAATACCTACTTTAATCATAGTAACCTCCTATGTGTCCTCGTCAAAGAATAAACTATTTTTCTTCTATATACAAGAAGAATTTTCTTCTATATAAGAACACAACTGCGAGAATTATACACTATTTATGTATAATATGCAAGGTTTTTGCATAAAATATGCATAATTTATGAATAATATACAAAAATATTCATTTTTTACTTGCATTTTATGCATAATTGTTGTATATTAATTCCCGTTGTAAGAAAAACATTTTATGGAGGAAAGAAAAATGGCTAAAGAAAAAGTTGTATTAGCTTATTCAGGAGGACTTGATACTACTGCTATCATCCCTTGGCTAAAGGAAAACTATGATTACGAAGTTATATGCTGCTGCATAGACTGTGGACAGGAAGAGGAATTAGATGGTCTTGAAGAGAGAGCAAAATATTCTGGTGCTTCTAAACTTTATATAGAAGATATCACAGATGACTTTGCCGAGAACTATATAATGCCTTGTGTACAGGCTGGCTCAGTATATGAGAATAAATATTTACTAGGTACATCAATGGCTAGACCTGGTATCGCTGCAAAGCTAGTTGAAGTTGCTAGAAAAGAAGGCGCTACTGCTATCTGCCACGGTGCTACTGGTAAAGGAAACGACCAGATTCGTTTCGAACTAGGAATTAAGGCTTTGGCTCCAGACATTAAGATTATCGCTGCTTGGAGAGATGACAAGTGGGATATGGATTCTCGTGAGTCAGAGATTGAATATTGTAAGGCACATGGAATTGATCTTCCATTTAACGCAGACCAAAGTTACAGCCGTGACCGTAACCTATGGCACATCAGCCACGAAGGTTTGGAATTAGAAGATCCAGCAAACGAGCCAAACTACGATCACCTACTTGTTCTTGGTGTTTCTCCAGAGAAAGCTCCAGAAGAAGGTGAATACGTAACAATGACTTTTGAAAAGGGTGTTCCTACTTCTGTTAACGGCGAAAAGATGAAGGTTGCTGATATTATCAGAAAACTAAACGAGCTTGGCGGAAAACACGGAATCGGTATTATCGATATCGTCGAAAACCGTGTAGTTGGTATGAAGTCTCGTGGTGTTTACGAAACTCCAGGCGGAACTATCCTAATGGAAGCACACGACCAGTTAGAAGAGTTAGTACTTGACCGTGCTACTATGAACTTCAAGAAAGCTGTTGCTGAGAAATTAGCTCAGGTTGTATATGAGGGAACATGGTTCACTCCACTTCGTGAAGCACTTCAAGCTTTCATTGAAAAGACTCAGGAAAATGTTACTGGTGAAGTTAAATTCAAACTTTACAAAGGAAACATTATTAAAGCTGGTACTACTTCTCCATATTCACTATACAGCGAATCACTTGCATCATTTACTACTGGCGATTTGTACGACCACCACGATGCTGAAGGATTCATCCAATTGTTTGGACTACCACTACAGGTAAGAGCAATGAAAAAGGCTAAGTTAGAAGAAGATAAATAATTATATACAAAAAGAAAAACACTAGGGACTCACTAACAATCGTTCGTTCCCTAGTGTTTTTCTTTTTGTTTAATATTATAATTTAATCTACACTCAACTTCTTGTTATAAATAAACTTATCTCTTTTTTTGTTATATATAAATACTTTCTTAATTGGATATTCTTCTTCTACTCCCTCATCCTCTCTAACATTATACAATTGTTTTGTGCCTGTAAAAACGGCATCTTGATAACCATCTTTATTAACATCTTTGTACAAAGAATCTAAATATTTTCTCTTGTAAATAAAGCATAAATCATATATTTTATCTACATATTTCTTTTTATTAAGCTTATATTTTTCTATATCTTCTTCAAATAAATCTTCTTCCCCATCGTCAAAAGTATATTTAAACCTATAAGCGTCTTTCTCTTTTTCTATATTCCATAAGATAGTATCTCCTACACCATCATATCCGTCACCATCTTCTGATTTTTTTGCAACATATGCTTCCACGTATTTAACACCATTTACTTTGACAAAATCGCTCTTCTCTACTTTACGATTTTTGTTTTCTATCTTTTCAATATATCTTCCCATTTCACTATCCGGTTTCCCTAGAGGCATAGTGCTATAGCAATTAGTATATCTATTTTTGTAGGTTAGATCTTCTTTTAGTTCTTCAATGTATTTATCAGAATGATATTCTTCTGGAAAATTGACTATTAGGTATTCCATAACACTCTTGTCATCATTACATATCGCAACTTCCGTATGCTCCCAATCATTAAAATACAACACATAAACAGGTTTGCCTAACCACTTATGGTCTAATCTAGTCGCAGTATATTCTGTTTCAATTTTACTTAGTCTTTCCTTTTCTTTTTTGTATTCACCTTTCTTATATTGATACTTAAGATATAAATACTCATAATCATCCAGTAATCCAGTTATTGGATGATACTTGTATTCAATAACTCTTTTTTCATCCACTTTTTTAGGAAACAAGTTTATGCCCATACCAAAATGGTCATCAACCTTCAAATAGTTCTTCGGATTTGTTTCAACTTTTTCAAAACCCGGTCTTGCCATATAACTACAGAACAAAAACCATATTATAAACACAATAGATGCTATGAAAATGGTCACTCCCAGACCAATACCTACTGCAGCTATTATTTTACCTTTCTTACTCATACTTTTTCTCCCTGATTTTTCCAACTATCTTTGTTTTTATCACATCAGGTACTTTGTAGAAGACTACGCTCAAGAATAATGCCCATACGATTGCGCCTAAGACGTATATCAATTTTCCGCTTCGTGAAGCAATAATGCTGCTCCATCCCATTGCATTTACAAAATATAGTCCCAAGTAATGGAACATAAAAATCAGAATTGTTTTACTTCCACACTTTGTGAAAAATGGAATGTTTTTGTCTGGAATTATTAGAGCCCAGCATATGATTGAAATTGCAGTTGCAATATATGCTGCAAGCCTAATTATTGCTCCAAACTTCAATATAACTCCTGATGTTATTATTGTTGATCCCCATACATTACTTAACACTTCATATGAGTTTCTACCCGAGAATAACGCTGTTAAATTTGTGATATTCTGAGGGTTGATTAGTAACAACGCAAAAGCTAAGACCAATACTACTCCTGCCACTATTCTTAAGGAATTCTTCTGTCTTAATTTATCTGCCAAATCGCATTCTTTTGCAACTTTGCCGAAGACAAAGAATGGGAACATCACTAGAACTCTAAACCATGCGAAGTAATCTCCAATAACATTTGCTCCGCCTATTCCACTTATATATCCAACTAAACAACCGATGACAATTGCTATTACTAACAATACCTTTGTGTTTACTTTGTCCAAGACGAACATTAACACTTCTGCTATTGCAAGAACGATCAAAAACCAAATCATGTCACCATATTTAATAAACGATAGATTGACTGGTTCGTACTTCACTTGTCTATTAAATATCTTGAATGCGATCATGTAAACTGCCCATTTACCAAAGAACATAACTAGTTTTGTGGCAATAGCATAAAGTACATATGTAAATGCATTCCACAACGCACTCTTTTTCTTAAAAAAGTATCCCGAGATAAAAAAGAATGTTGGTATATGGAATAGATATATAAACGCAGCAAGACTTTTAAAAGACGCAGAGTCTATTCCAGAGTTATTCTCTAGAACAAAGTGACCCACAACTACTAATACTATCATCACATATTTTAAGTTGTCCCAATAAGCAATTCTTTGTTTCATAATTATCTGTATTATACCATAAAGTACCTAGTATTTAAGGCAATTTTATAGTAAAATTATAGGGACTATGGGATTTAAGAATTCCCAATCGGAGGGTGATATGAACACAGTTGATATTGTAGTGCCTTGTTATAACGAAGAGGCAGTACTAAATATGTTTTATGAAGAGTCAAGTAAGATTTTTGACTCTCTTTTGAATTACCAATTTAGATACATCTTTGTAAATGACGGAAGTAAAGATGGCACTCTAAATGTACTTCGAGCACTTGCGCAGAAAGACCGCAGAGTTAAGTACATATCATTTTCTAGAAACTTCGGCAAAGAATCTGCTATGTATGCAGGTTTGGTTAATACTACTGCCGATTTAGTAGTTATTATGGATGCAGATTTAGAGCATCCTCCAAAACTTATACCAGAAATGATTGAAAAGATAGAGGAAGGATATGATTCAGTGGCTGCTATGCGCAACAAGCGTAGACGTGGTATTAAATCATTCTTCTCCTCTCTTTTTTATAAGTTGAGTAATAGATTTACTGATGTTGAAATGAAACAAAACACTCAAGATTACAGAATGATGACAAGACAAATGGTCGATGCCATTTTAGAAATGACTGAGACACAGAGATTTACAAAAGGAATCTTTGCTTGGGTTGGTTTCGAGACTGCTTGGATAGAACACGAAGGTGCTGAGCGTCCAGCCGGAGAATCTAAGTGGGGCTTTGGATCACTATTTAAATATGCCATTAGAGGAATCACTAATTTCTCTATTTCACCACTTCGCTTCTTAACCGTATCAGGATTGTTTATTTCATTTTTAGCATTTGTTGCTATTATCGTGGCATTAGTAAGAAGATTTGCCTTTGGCATAACAGGAACTGATGGATTTACTATTATTCTTATCGCTATTTTATTCCTAGGTGGTATTGTTGAGATGTCGCTAGGAGTTTTAGGTGAATATATTGCAAACATTTACCTTGAGACAAAAGACAGACCTATATACATCACAAAAGAATCTAATATAGAGGATGTAAAGTAAATGAGATTTCAAGTCGACAAGCAAAAGCTTGCGGAGAATAACCTTTTCGTCAGAAACGTCGTAAGGTTTAGAACTTTTCTCCTAAAACATTTCAAAAATGAAAAGATTAGAACCCTTATCTGGGGTTTGATTAGTGCTGAAATGGTTTTGTATATGCTCTTTGGCGCAGGCACAGCTATTATCGATTTTTCTACTTTTGCTATTATGCAGGCATTACTTCATGTTGAGCCTATGATCGCTCATACCATTTCTACTATCCTCGCCATTTTGTTTGCATATATTACAAACAGAGTGTTTGTATTCAAGAGTCCTAAGCTTGGTGTGAAGCAACTCTTACTTGAATTCTTAAAATTCTCAGAAGCAAGAATCGGCACTTACTTTATGACTCTTGTTATCCTATTCATCGACAAAATGACATTCAATCATCCAAAGACAGCTAAAATGATTGGTCTTATTTTGACCATTATCTTAAATTATATATTTAGTAAATTATTTATATTTAGTAAGAAGGAGACTAAAACAGATGAAAAGAGCTAAAAAGAAATTTTCAATGCAGGCGTGGATTAAAGCAAATAAATTCTATTTACTTGCTTTTATTTTGCCAGTCGTTTCAATGCTAGTTGTTTTCGCATTCAAAGGCGTTGCGCCATTTGGAAATTTAACTTATTTGAGAAGTGACTGTTATCACCAGTACACTCCTTATCTTCAAATTTTGCAAGATAAGCTACGTAGTGGCGGCAGTCTATTCTACACTTGGGAGATTGGTGGTGGAATGAACTTCATCGCTATCATGGCTTATTACTTAGCTAGCCCAGCTAATATTTTAACATTGATCTGGCCAGGAAGTATGGCAGACATCACAGACTTCTTTATCGTAGTCAAGATGGGGCTTGCAGGATTCTCAATGACATATTTCCTAACAAAGAGATTCGGCAAAGAAGGTGCTGTTCCTGTAGCATTCGGTATGGCTTACGCATTGTCAGCATACTTTGCAGCATTCAGTTGGAATATTATGTGGCTTGACTGTATGTGGCTACTTCCATTTATTATTTTGGGATTAGAGAGATTTGTAAGAGAAGGCAAAGTGTTAATGTACACTATCGCTCTAGGACTTGGAATCTTCTCAAACTACTATATCGGAATTATGCTTTGCCTATTTAGTGCATGTTACTTCATTTACCTATTTATCGTGACAGACATCCCAGGCAAAGAAGATACAATAAAAAGCAAGGCAATTGCTAGACTTAAAGTGTTTGGAAGATATGTGCTCTACTCACTTATAAGTGGTGGATTGGCAATGATTGTTATTCTTCCAGAATACTTTAATTTGATGCTTACAAAATCAGCAGACACAACATTCCCTACAGAGATTACAGAGTACTTCTCAATGGCTTACGCATTCTTTAGATCTCTTATAACTATTCCTGTAGCGGACCTTAACTTCTATCATGATCCAAACATCTACGCTTCAGTAGCTGTATTTATCGTGGTTCCATTGTTCTGGTTATGTAAGAACATCAGCATCAAAGAGCGTGTGGGTAAAACAATCTTTATGTTCTTTATGCTACTTGGTTTCAACATAAACGTCCTTGATTATATTTGGCATGGATTCCATTTTCCTAACAGTCTTCCATGTAGACAGTCATTCTTATATATCTTCTTGATTTTGACTATGGGTTATGAAGCTGTAATGCATATCAAGGAACTAAAATACAAACATATCATTGGCGCTACTGGTGGAGCTATCGCACTTCTACTTCTATTCGAGCAGATCTTCGATACAGAAAAGTTAGAGATTTTCACAAAACCAACCACTAGCATCACAATGGTTAGAGTAATATTCCTAAGTATTGCATTTATCGTTATTTACGCGTTTATCATGTGTCTATATAAGCGTAAACCTCAAATGAAAGGTTTCTTCGCATACATAATGATACTTGTTCTATTCTGCGAGTTAACTCTAAATATGCATGTTACTTCTATTCCATCAACATCTGATAGAACTGGATACTATGCCGACAAAGCACCAATAGCAAGGCTTAACGATATAGCCGAAGCTCAGGCAAAGAAAGAAGGTGTAGGATTCTACAGAAGCGAAATGAAGGAACATGATACTAGAAACAATGGTGCAAGATACAACTACAACAGTATTTCAACATTCTCATCAGTATCTTCTGCTGCTATCCAAGATTACTACGCAAAGATTGGTATGCAGACATCATTCAACGCTTACTCATATTTAGGACACACTCCTCTTACTGCGGCTATGTTTGCAGTTAAATACGAGTTCGCCAAAGTTGAACCATCTATTCCTAATAATATGACAAGAATAGATACTAATGCTAAGCTTTCAGCACCTAGTGGTAACGGACAAGCTGCTGATGGCGGAATGGGATTATATGAATACAACAAAACACTTCCACTAGGATTTGTTATAGATTCTGGAACAATGTCTAGTTGGAACTTAGAAGCAGGCAATCCATTTACTGTACAGAACGACTTTGTGAAATTTGCCGTTGGTTCAGAAGATAAAATATTCCATCAATTGAAAACAAAACAGGGCAATCCTGGAAACTTTACAGTTGATTATTCTCTAGAACAAGACGACACCTTCAAAGACAGTGGTGATGGTCCTCTAGATGTGTACTTCTTCTGTACAACAGATGCCGAGAACTTAACTGCTACTGTTTCTGGAAAAACAGAGAAGACATGTTCATTCTCAGCTACTAACCAAAACTACATTTGTCATATAGGTGATGTAGAAAGAGGTTCAAGTGTTTCAATTACTGGTGGAGATAATAAAAATGTTTCAACATGCTATGCATATGCATTTGACCAGGATGCTTGGCAGCAAGCATTTGATCTACTTAACTCACAACCACTTAAAGTTACAGAGTGGAAAGATACAAAGATTACAGGTACTGTCGATGTGGAAAATGCTGGTCTATTATATACTTCTATCCCATATGAAGAAGGATGGAGCATTTACCTAGACGGAAATGAAGTGGAACCAGGAAAGATTTGTAAGGATTCTCTAATCGGTATCTCAGTTACTCCTGGTAAACATACGGTAGAGTTTAAGTACACACCAAAAGGATTTGTACCAGGACTACTAATCACTTTATTCTCAATAGTACTACTTGTATTCCTAGTTAAACGAGAAAGACTACTGATTTGGTTTGACAACAACAAACGTAAAAAATCATTAAATAAATAAAACAAAAAAAGAACTAGCTTAATGCTAGTTCTTTTTTTATGTACTTTTTTACTTTCCTAAACAATCAAATACATCTATTAGGTTGTAGTGTACAAATTCATTTGATGTAGGAAGTGTTACATTTTCTATAGATGATGAATTGAAGTCTGTATCCACATCTTCTAAGTATTCTTTATACTCTTTATTGAAGTATTCCTTCTTGTTTTTGTCTATTAGCTTTTCTTTATTCTTTAGGCTCTCTTCTTTTAAGTAATTATCAATACATTTAATTATGTAATAATCTTTTCCATCTTGGATGATTTTGCTAAGTTCTCCGGATTCCATACTGAAAACATTCTTCTCATAATCCTTCTTAGCATTGTTTTTGTAAATGATCTTTTCATATGTATCATCATCACTAAACTGTGCTGCTTCTCTAGAAAATGGCTGATAATTATTCTTGATATTCATTCTCGCATATTTCATCCATTTATCTATATATTCAGGCTTATGCTTATCGCCATCCATTCTTATGTAATATATTCTGGCCGCTCTAGTCTCTTCGTCACTTACTGATACATCCTGGTCTTCAGTTACTTTGTCGTAGACTTTCTCAGCTAGTTTATAGTTTGTGTAAAGCTTAACTACATCTTTTTCTTTGGCGCCGGTGTATTTTCTCTCGGCATCTGTCAGACCATTGAAGTATTGTCTAGCAGCATCCTTTATGCACTCCTCTTCGCCGCTTGAAAGTGTAACCTGCTTTTCTTTAGCCATGGCCGACATTGTGTACTTAACACTAATATCTTCTTTCACTTTGTCCAAGATATATTGACTCAAAGTTTGTCCTTTTTTAACTTTGGCATTCCAATCTACTGTTCCGCCAAAACCTGCTTTATACTTGTTAGCAGTGTCCATCAATTGAATCATATATTCCGGCTTTGTACAGATTAGTTTGTCCACTTCAAACACCTGATTGTCTTCCAAACCAAAGAACGTTCCAAATATTGGAGTGTCCGAACTACATCCACAACCAAAAAGTATGGTGGAAGACATAGCCAAAGTTAGACCTAGGGCCACTATTCTTTTAAATTTCATATTTTACTCTCCACTACATTCTTAAAATGTCTTCTATTATCATATTCACACTCTCTGCAATATGCTGAGCAGAATCTCTTACTTGAGAATTGCTGTCCATCATAGCATATGCAAAGTATGAATGATCAAACATATCAATATCACTGAAGCCCGCGCCAAAGACCACTGTATCCTCTTCTGAAATATCAAAAAGATGTTGTACAACGGCTAGAGCCATTCCCTTAGATACATATTGCCCTGTTACAAACAACTGTGTTTCGTCTGTGGCCGAAATATTCGCTCTATTTCCCCACTTTTCTATAAAGTTACTAAAGTCTGCTTCAGTAAAACCTTTATCCTTAAATATGGTGATTTTAGTGATATCTCCACTCATTTCCTGAGTGCTGCTTACAAACTCTGGAATAATACCATTCTTCTTTAAGCGTCTTTCAAATGTGGCATTCGATTTTAAAAGAACTGCATTTCTCTCGCCAGATAGCATGAGTTTGTAACTTCTATCTTCTCCAAGTTCATCTGTCACACCTAGACAAACAAGCCTATCAATTGGAGTTTTACTAATTACTTTGCCTTGGTAGACTACCACTCCACCATCGTTACAAATGTAAATAATATCATTCGAAAGTCTTCCAAAAATATCCTTTACTGAATCATAATTTTGTGCTGTAGCTACTGCAAATTTAATGTCTTTTTCTTTTAGGCGCACAATAAGATCGAGGATATCCTCTCCTACTTGTCTTTTATCATCTAACTCTATTATATTTTCCAAACTACTTACAACTAATCTGATCATCGTAATCCCCAAAAAATATACTCTATATGTTATATCTTATATCGAATAATAAGTCTATTTCTTTCTTGTAAAAGTTTTAACTTTTGAATATTTTCCGTAGTAATGTGTTCCTTTAACTGTAGTGAACACAATAATTTTGTAATAGTATTTCTTTCCTTTTTTTAGTTTCTTGTCATAGAATGTTAATTTCTTACCAGTTCTAATAGTTGCTACTCTTGCAAAGCCTTTGTTTTTGCTAACACTCCTTACTACATTGTAGCCTGTAGCTCCAGCCACTGCTTTTAGATTAAATGTTACGCCTTTGCCTTTGGCTTTCATTTTCAAAATCTTACTCTTGCCAGGAACTGGCTGTACCACTACTACATTTGAAGTAGGGCCTTTGTGGGCTTTGCCGCTGACAGTTCTAAACGCAACTACAGTGTATGTATACTTAACACCTGTCTCAAGGTTTGTATCTTTAAGTGATGTAACTGTGCCTGGCACAGCTTTCACTAATTTCAAAGGTCCAACCTGTGGTTTTCTATACACTCTGTACTGTGTAATGCCGTACTGACTAGTCCAAGAAACTGATGCTGCGTTATATCCTGTAGCCTTAGCGCTAAGTTTAGACTTGCCAGGGGTTGCATTTGTAACTTTAACTGTACACTTAGAACTAAATCCTGACTTAGGCTTACAAGTTA
This sequence comes from Eubacterium sp., assembly GCA_017514785.1. Lineage (GTDB taxonomy): Bacteria > Bacillota > Clostridia > Lachnospirales > Lachnospiraceae > Eubacterium_G. The sequence goes on from JAFWIO010000068.1 coordinate 30,697, forward strand.
TAACAGCAGTTCCTTGAGCCTTAGCTGTTATAATACCCTTTTTAGAAACTGATGCTACCTTGCTATTGCTAGAAGTAAACTTCTTGACTGAATTCTTCTTTTTAGAAGGAAGCAACTTGGTTTTAAGTTTCTTTGTCTGACCAGTGTAAAGCGAAACATAATTAGGAGTAACTGAAACTCCACTCGTTACAACACTAATCTTAAGTCCGCTGATAGAGCCTGTGGCTGAGATAGCGTAAACTGTAGTGCTACCTTTCTTCTTTCCTGTCACATAGCCCTTTGAATCCACTGTACAAATAGCTGGATTGTTCGATCTATAGTAGACAGTTCCAGATTTAGAAATCTTCACTGGAAGTTTGGTTTTTACTTTCTTTGTAATGTATTTTGCTGTAGTTATTGTGACGTAAGATGCCGTCAAATAACCTTTGTATAGTTTTCCTTTATATTTGGCGTGAGCATATAGCCAGTAAGGATTTCTTAATAGTCTTACTCCATAACCAGCATTACTAATCTTTCCATGATATACAGTAACCTTTGTACCCTTAGGCAAAGTTACCAAGCCTTTGTATCCTGAGCCAGGACCTTTTCTAATCATAATAGAATCTGAAGTCTTGGCAGATTTTCCTACAGCACCTAAAGTTACGCTCTGGCTCTTTGCAGGCATACTTGTGTAAACAGGAATGATAAACTTTTTAGTAAGTCCGGCTATTCCCATTGAATTGTATGCGTTTGCAGTAAGGTCAGACTCTGCTGCTGCTCCGTATACATTTGTCATATATTGATGTGCATACAAACCATAGCTAGATGATTTGTTTACATTGAATCTTTCAAAGTAAATTGTGTACTGTCCACAGTTGATATATTTATCGCCAATATATTTTGCTCCACCATTGATAGACTTCATAGGTGTAGTCCATGGACGTGAATATGTATTTCCACTCTTCGCCCAACTTAATCCACTGGCAATTGGGTTTGCACCTGTAAATGCGCCGATATTATAGAAGTTGTAGATTCCTTTGTAGGAGCCGTATGAACCGGAAACACTTCCGCTTGCGCCCATACCAGCATACTTAGAATTCTTTGAACCACCGATTTCCTGTCTAATCTTTGAAGCAATATAGTATGCATTTACATTAGCGGCCTTAGCTGCTGCTAAAATCTGCGCCGAGTACTTGGTGCTAGTCTTTGTATATTTTCCTTTGCTAGTCAAATAGCAAATGTTTGTCTTATACATAAATGTGCCCTTAAGCACTGCTTCCACTCCAGCTTGGGTTTGAGTGGATGAATCAAACGCTAGTGATTCAAACATATATATAGACGAAGTATTTAGGAAGTTTCTTGGATCCATAAAGTATGCTGTCGCATTCTTGTTTGCTGATACCCAAGTACCTCCATCTTTTGCTACGTATCTCTTTGTCTGTGGGAAGTAATCTCCCTTGGCGTTTGATTTAAAGAATTTACTAAAGTAATTTTCAATCAAACTCATATTGTTTTTGCTCTCTTTTGAAACAGCTGTTGCAAACTTGATACCCGTCTTATATGGAACAAACTTCCAATTTGGGTATTTCTTGTGCAAAGCTCTTAGAGATGATTTATAACTATCAGGGAAACCCTTAATACTAGTTTCAAATGCGTCAGCCTTAACTTCTGTTTTTGGCACAAAGTTAACACTGGCTACCACTAGCGCCATAGCCAAAATCATAACCAATATTCTTTTTACTGTTTTGTTTTGCATAATCAAAACCTCTAAAATAGTTTTAGCAAAAACAACTAGTATTTATTTCTTACGTACCTTTACGCCCTTTGTCGCACGCTTACCAATCTTAAGTTTGCGTAACTCAACATTTCTGCCATTTGCCTTAACAGTAATGTCATCGCCTGTATCTAATACATATACGTTAGATACCCAGTCACCATCGTTTAGACGGATACCGATAACTCCCTTTGTACCCTTCTTCTGCTCAGGAACCTGGCTGATAGGGAATCTTAAGAAGATGCCGCCGTCTGTCTGGATAACAAGAATCTCTCTAGTATACTGAAGTTCACCCTCTTGTGGCTTATCGCCTTCGATAGGTAGTTCAGTCTGCTCAAAGTCTAGAGATTCCATACCTTCTTCATCACCAGATCCACCAGTGATAGCAACTGACTCTTCGTCGTCGTAAACTTTCTCCGAAATTCTAGTCATGTTTACAGAAGCTAGTTCGTCGCCATCTGCCAACTTGGTCGCTGCCATAGTTTTTCTGTTAGTTTCAAACTCGCTTCCATCTACTAACTTTATAAGCCCTAATTTTGTTGTAAATAAGAGTTTTTTGTCTTTAATGTCATCATAAGTGAACAATGCCACAATATTTTCGCCAGCACTTGAGTAGTTTCCAAGGTTATCGATAGGTGTTCCTTTCTCACGAACCTTCTTCAAAGGAATACTCTGTACCTTCACCTGATGAACATTTCCAGTGTTTGTGAAAATCAATACACTGTCTGTATTCATACATCTGTAAATATATTTGTACTCTTTATTTACAGATTCAATATTTCTATCATAAGCTGCAGGCTCTAGTAATTTGGCGTAGCCAAATTTGTCCTGTACAAAGACAACCTCTTGCTCTACAAATTCGTTTTCGTTAAATACAGCTTCCTTACCATCTTCTATAGATGTCTTTCTCTCTTCGCCGTACTCTTCTTTGATAGCCTTAAGGTCAGTCTTGATAGCCTTAGTCATTGAGCGCTTGTTCTCTAGGATATCTTCGTACTCAGCTATCTTTTCAGTTAGCTCTTCGTACTCCTTCTCCAAAGCCTTAATCTCAAGACCAATCAACTTAGCAAGTCTTAAATCAAGGATAGCTGTAGCCTGACGATCTGTGAAATTCAAGTTTCCTGCAAGAGCTGGTGATTCTTTCTTCTTAAACTTGATTCCCTCAGTGATACCCTTAGTCAAGCAGTCCTTAACCTGCTTCTGGCTCTCACTACCTCTGATTATCTCGATAATCAAATCTATAATATTAGTAGCCTTAATAAGACCTTCTTTTATTTCCTTCTGCTCCAAAGCTTTCTCAAGCAATGTCTTGTACTTTCTAGTAGCTAGTTCGTACTGATATTCCACGTAGAACTTAAGAAGTTTCTTGATACCCATAACTTCTGGTCTACCATCAGCGATAGCTAGCATATTTACACCAAAAGTATCTTCTAGCTTTGTCTTCTTATAAAGCATGTTGATAATCTTTTCTACATCTGCGCCCTTCTTTAGTTCAAGAACGATACGCACACCATTTTTGTCGGATGCGTTTGAGATATCAACTATATCTGTAGTTACTTTGTTTTCAACTAAACTAACTACGTCTGATAGGAACTTTCCAATTCCTGCACCAATCATTGTATAAGGGATTTCAGTAATGACTAACTTGTCATGTCCTCTGCTCTTTCCCTTTTCAAACTCGACTTTTCCACGAAGTTTAAGTTTACCAGTACCTGTTTCGTATATCTCTTTTAGTTCAGACTTATTTGCAACAATACCGCCTGTTGGGAAGTCTGGACCAGGCATAATCTCTAGCAAATCTTCCACGCTGATACTGTTCTTTGACATATAAGCCATAACTGCATCTATTACTTCGCCCAAGTTGTGAGTAGGGATAGATGTAGCCATACCAACAGCGATACCCTCGGCACCATTTACTAACAAGTTAGGTACACGCACAGGTAATACTTCTGGCTCTTTCTCGGTCTCGTCAAAGTTAGGTACAAAGTCTACTATGTCTTTGTCGAGGTCCGCCAAATAAACGTCCTCTGAAAACTTCTGAAGGCGAGCCTCTGTGTAACGCATAGCAGCTGCTCCGTCACCCTCTATAGATCCGAAGTTTCCATGGCCATCTACCAATGCTTTTCCCTTTTTAAACTCCTGCGCCAAAACTACAAGAGTTTCATAAATTGAGCTATCACCGTGTGGGTGATATTTACCCATCGTATCACCAACTATACGAGCTGATTTACGGTGTGGCTTATCATGGTTTAGGTGAAGCTGGTCCATAGCGTAAAGCACACGCCTCTGAACCGGTTTCAAACCATCTCTAGCATCAGGCAATGCTCTAGCACAGATAACGCTCATCGCGTAATCTATGTAACTCTTTTGCATTACCTCCGAATATTCCGTTTTAATTATTTGTTCTGACATTTATATTCTCCTAATTCCTTAGTGTTTTATGCATCAATCTCTGCATCTCTAGCATTCTTATAAATGAAGTCACGTCTTGGCGCTACTTCTGTACCCATAAGCATGTTTGTAACACGCGATGCTAGTTTAGCGTCTTCTATTTCTACTTGCTTTAAGATTCTAGTCTTTGGATCAAGCGTAGTTTCCCAAAGTTGCTCTGGGTCCATCTCTCCAAGACCTTTGTATCTTTGAAGTGTAAATCCTTTATGATTCTTACGATACTTCTCAAGCGCTTTGTCATCATATAAGTATTCACCCTCACCCTTTTTAGGAACAACCTTGTATAGAGGAGGTGTTGCGATATACACATGACCACCTGTAATTAAGTCCGGCATAAATCTGTAGAAGAATGTAAGTAGCAATGTATCGATATGCGCACCGTCCACATCGGCATCAGTCATAAGAATAATCTTATCGAACTTGAGCTTATCAATATCAAAGTCGTTACCGTATCCTTCGGAGAAGCCGCATCCAAACGCATTAATCATTGTTTTAATTTCGGCATTTGCCAAAACCTTATCCATAGATGCTTTTTCAACGTTTAGGATTTTACCTCTGATAGGCATAATAGCCTGAGTCTTTCTATCTCTAGCAGTCTTAGCTGAACCTCCGGCAGAGTCACCCTCTACTATGAAGATTTCGCACTCTTCTGCTTTTCTGCTCTCGCAGTTTGCTAACTTACCATTGCTATCAATTGAGAACTTGCTCTTTGTAAGCATGTTTGTCTTTGATCTAGCTTCTGCTTTTCTAATCTTTGCAGATTTTTCAGCACACTCGATTACCTTCTTCAAAGTCTCAAGGTTCTTGTCAAAGTAAAGAGTTAGCTGCTCGTTTGCAATAGTCTTTGTAGCCTTCTCTGCATCAGGGTTATCAAGCTTTGTCTTTGTCTGTCCTTCAAATCTAGGATCTGGATGCTTGATAGCAACTATGGCTGTAAGACCATTACGAACATCGGCACCTGTAAAGTTTGCATCTTTGTCCTTAAGATTTCCTAACTCTCTTGCATACTGGTTAATAGTCTGTGTGAGAGTTGATTTGAAACCTGTAATATGTGCTCCACCTTCTTGTGTAAAGATATTGTTACAGAAACCTAGGATATTCTCTGTAAATTCGTTTACGTATTGGAAAGCAATCTCTAACTCGATACCTTCTATCTCGCGTTTGAAATAAACGATATCTGTCACTGCTTCTTTTTCGTTATCTAGGTCTTTGATGAAGGCTTTAATGCCGTCTGGTTCGTGATACTCAACAGTCTCTTCCTCGCCAGCTCTCTTGTTTTCATAGTGAATAGTAAGACCTGGGTTTAGGTATGCTGTCTCGTGAAGTCTACTTCTAACTGCATCAGCCTTAAAGTATGTCTTTTCGAAAATCTCTGGATCAGGAAGGAATGTAACCTTTGTACCTGTATCATTCTTTCTACATGTACCAACTTCCTTAACCTTTGATTTAACCTTGCCCTGTTTGTACTTCTGGTTCCACACAACGCCATCTCTCTTAACCCAAACTTCCATCCATTCAGAAAGCGCGTTAACAACAGATGAACCTACACCGTGTAGACCACCAGAAATCTTATAATTGCCATCGCCAAACTTACCACCGGCATGAAGTGTTGTAAAAACAACCTCAAGGGCGGACTTCTTAGCCTGCTTATTCATATCTACAGGAATTCCACGACCGTTATCTTCGATAGTAGCTGTTCCATCTTTTTCTAGAGTTACCCAAATCTCGTCACAATATCCTGCCAAGTGCTCATCTACTGAGTTGTCCATAATCTCGTATATTAAGTGGTTAAGACCTTTAGTTCCAACACTACCAATATACATTCCAGGACGCTGACGAACTGGCTCTAGACCTTTCAAGACCGAAATACTATCGCCATCGTAAGATTTTCCTTTTCCGTCATATTTACTTGCCATTTTACTCTCCATTTCTATTGATTTTGGGAAAATATCCCATTTTTAGCCATTTTAACTACTATATTATACAATATGTTGTGTGTTATGGCAAGGAAAACCCGTATATAATGGGGTTTTTAAGGTTTTTTCACTATTTATTGACAAAACTATTAGTAAGTAGTATATTTTCATTAAAGAAATGGGTTTTTACTGGGTAAGGCTTATGCCTGACAAGACTTGCTCGTTTCTTTTTTTATGTTCAAAACATCATATAAATACATTTTATTACCTTCTGCATCTTTAATTACACTAATATTTCTTTTTTCTTTACTCATTCATTTATCCTCCTTGTGTGTTTTTATGCAATAAAAAAAAGAGAGAAAGACAGATTCTTTTAAACCCCTTTTTCTCTCCTTTATTTATATTATCATTGTTTGTTAGATTGTCAACATAAACTTTATATGATTTTATCTAACAGGCTCTACTAATCCGACTTTCTTTTTAACTTTTCTCAAAGTCTTGTTAGCAAAGTACGCTGCCTTTTCGTCGTTTTCCTTAACCACTTTATCGATATATGCTTTATCTTTTTGTAGTTCACAGAATCTATCCTGAAGTGGTTTTAGCTTGTCTGCTACTGCTTCACCTACAGCTAGTTTGAAGTCGCCATAGCCTTTGCCGTCAAATTCCTTCTCCACTTCTTCTACAGTCTTTCCTGTAACGCTTGAATATATATCAATAAGGTTTTTGATTCCTGGTTTGTCATCTGAGTATCTGATTTCTGTGTCAGAGTCTGTCACTGCACGCTTGAACTTTCTAATGATTGTGTCTGGGTCATCCATTAGTAAGATGCTAGCGTTTGGATTCTCATCTGACTTAGACATCTTCTTAGTTGGGTCCTGAAGACTCATAATCTTGGCAGTTGATTCACCAATGTATGGTTCTGGCACTACAAATGTAGGTGAATATGCATTGTTAAATCTATTTGCAATATCTCTAGCAATCTCTAAGTGCTGCTTTTGGTCTGCGCCCACTGGCACTAGTTCTGACTGATAAAGCAAGATGTCTGCCGCCATCAAAACTGGATATGTGAAAAGTCCAGCGTTTATGTTATCAGCATGCTTTGCTGATTTATCCTTGTACTGAGTCATACGATTAAGCTCGCCCATATATGTATAGCAATTTAGAATCCATGCAAGCTCTGCGTGAGCTGATACATGTGATTGATAGTAAATACAATTCTTCTCTGGATCCAATCCTGCTGCCACATACAAAGTATATAGATCCTTTGCAGCCTTACGTAGGTCTGCTGGATTTTGACGAACCGTTAGCGAGTGTAAATCTGCAATTGCATAGAATGTCTCAAATTCATCTGATAGTTTTACCCAGTTATTTAGCGCTCCTAGGTAGTTACCCAAAGTAAGGGTTCCTGTGGATTGCATAGCACTGTATAAAACCTTTTTGTCGTTAATCATTATAGCCTCCAATATTTCAAACTTTATGCATTATAGCATAAAATGACTTATTTTTCTTTTTTTGCATCGACCGCCACAAAGACTGTGGTAGTTCTAGCTGGTACTGTAGCATTTTTATCAATATTCTTTTCAGACACTCCCTGCTTATCTGTAGAGAATGCTACATCCCACTTTTTATTTTTGCCTGCTGCTGGCATTCCAAATGTCATTGGAGTCCAGTACATATTGTAAGCAATGTAAATATCTGGACCAGCCTTTTTCTTATCTAGCTTTGCATATGCGCCGCAAAGCATAACACCAATATGTCTATTGAAGTGAGCAAAGTCTCCTGCCCAAGCACGAGTGCCATGATATGACAAATCAGGAAGTCCAAGAGATGCATGGTCAATCTGCTTTGTCTCCTCGCTCAAGTGTAGAACTTTATTGGCTTTTCTAAACTCTATTAAACTCTTTGTAAATTCAAATATTTCTTTGGCGATGGCTGTTGTGTCCCAGTTTGTCCATGAAATTTCGCTGTCCAAACAGTAAGGGTTGTTGTTACCCTTTTGTGAATTACACATTTCATCGCCCGCATAAATCATTGGAACACCCTGGCTTAGGAAAACTAGAGAAAGCATATTTTTAATCTGATGCTTACGAAGATCCATGACAGTTCTCTTTCTAGTATCGCCCTCTTCGCCGCAGTTCCAACTGTAGTTGTAAATGGCGCCGTCATTGTTATTCTCGCCATTTTCCATATTGTATTTTTTATCGTAGCTAACAGCATCGTACAAAGTAAATGTGTTGTGGTTTGCCACATAATTTACTACTGCTGTGCTGTTAGGATTTTTCTTAATTCTCTGAGCAATATCACCTAGCATATCCTCATCGCCCTTAACAAACTTACGAACTGCTACCATAAAGTCATCGTTAAAGTCCGCAAAGTTTCTGTTCTCAATCTGTCCATAAACAGAATCAGCCACAGGAATAACGTATGTGAAAACTTTTGTACCACTAAGAAGTGGGTCTCTTTCAACCATCTTCATAACTGTATCTTCACAGTTTACATGGATACCATCAATATGATATTCCATAACCCAATAGTGAAGCACATCCAAAATGTACTGTGGGCTAGTTCCGTATGTGAAATAGAATTCCATAGAAACTTCAATTCCATTTTTATGAAGTTCTTTAACTAGGCTCTTAAACTCATTTACTTCCGCTCCCACTTCCTTGCCTGCGGCAAATGAAGCCTTTGGCGCGAACGCATATCCATCAGTGTATCCCCAATAGTTAAGTGTTGGGTTAGTGATGGACTTGCTTGTAACCATAGATGTAGAAGCTTTGATTTCTTTTTCGTTGAAGTCATAAGCCGGCATAAGTTCAACCAAGTTGATTCCAAGATCCTTCAAATGAGGAATCTTTTCAATAATTCCAAGGTACGTACCTTTATTCTTAACTTTTGAAGTCTTTGACTTGGTAAAACCACGAACATGCATGCGATACATGATAGTCTCATCAAATGGAATGTTTAGCTTCTTATCACCCTTCCAGTCGAAATCGTCTGCCACAAAGGCACCTTTAACAAGCTTTGGAGCAGCGCCCCACTCTTTCTTGCCAACAGTAGCCTTTGCGTAAGGGTCAGTTACTACCTTGCCATCTACGCTGAAGTTATAGTCATATTCATTTATATCAATGCCTTTAACATTCATGCAAAAGACATTTCCCATTTTCTCTTCAAAAGGAATGCGCTTTGAAACTCTATTGCCGCCTTTTTTATAGAGCAATAGTTCTACTTCTTTGCCGCCGTCTGGCGCAAACGCAAAATTAACAGTGCCACAGCACACTGTAGCACCAAGTGTTAACGGGTTTCCCTTTGACACTTCAAATTTACTCATAGTCGTTCCTTTCGTTATACACTACATAAAACGCCACTTATTATTATAACATTATAAAGAACTTTTTATTAGTATTTAAAACATTTTTTGATTTTTTTGATTGAGCCAAGAACCACTAGTAAATCGCCCTCTTCAAATACTGTATCAGGACCAATTTTCATATTCATTTCATCACCCTTCTTGACTGCCAAAACATTGATATCGTATTTTTTACGGATATGGATTTCATCCATTCTCTTACCAATCCACTCGTCTCTAATTTCTACTTCTAGAATAGAATGCTCATCATCTAACTCCATAAAGTTACCAATATTTTCTGATATATATCTGACAGCAGTCCACTTAGCCACTTGCTTTTCAGGGTAAATAACTCTATCTGCACCATTCTTTAGTAAGAACTTTTCATGGGTATCACTCTCTGCTCTAGATACTACTATCTTTGCACCTAGTTCTTTTAGCTGATATGTAGCCTCCAAAGAGTTTTGGAAATCTGTATGCATTGTGACAAAGCATGCATCAAAATTCTTTACACCCAAGCCTTCCAAAAAATCTGGATCTATGGCATTTCCAATCTGTGCACTAGTAACAAAAGGCATAACTTTGTTGACTCTATCTTCATTTCTGTCAACAACCATTACCTCATGTCCTGTTTCACTTAATTCCTTCGCTAACTTTGAACCAAGTCGGCCCAAACCTAATAATAAAAATGTTTTCATTTCTTCTCCTTATCCTACAATTACATCTTCTTTAGGCAACTTTGAATTAACACCTGATTTTGATATGGCGGCAAAGATTATGGTTAATCCTCCCACTCTTCCTAAGAACATCAACATCATTAGTATTGCACGAGATGCCACACTTAAACTTGGTGTAATACCCAAAGTTAATCCTACAGTTCCCAACGCAGATGCTGTCTCAAACATACACTGTGTTATTGGGAGTTTTTCTATTGCACTTATAATAGCACTACATACAGCAAACATACCTATATAGTAGAAAAATAAAGCTGATGCGGTTCTTAAAGCATAACCCTCTATTCTTCTCTTAAAAATTTCTGCCTCACCACGTCTTTGTATTACGCAATATGTATTAACTAACAAAATAGCGATAGTGACAGTTTTCATACCACCCGCTGTAGATCCTGGAGATCCACCAACCAACATTAGCATAGTTGTAGTAACTTTACTTCCGTCAGTAAGTTTTGTCATATCCATAGTGTTAAAACCAGCCGTTCTAGGTGTGATTGATTGGAAAAACGATGCCAAAACTCTCTTTGTCATTGGCAAATCATTATACTGTCTAAGGAATAGTATAATGGCTGGAACTAGTATTAGAATGGCTGTAGTAACTAACACTATCTTTGTGTGCAATGAATATTTACTGAAATGTAATTTATTATCTTTAATATCGTGTAGTACCAAGAATCCGATACCACCTACCACGATAAGAACCATTACCGTGATATTTATAACTGGGTTTGCCGCATACTGTGTAAGAGAAACGAACTGAGCTTTCTCGCTACCCATAATGTCAAATCCTGCATTACAAAAAGCAGAAATTGAATGGAAGAAAGACATCCAGACACCTCTTACTCCAAAGTCCTTACAGAACGTTGGCATCATTACAAGTGCACCTACCGTCTCTAAACAAATAGTAAGTATTACGATAAATTTGGTAATTCTTACTATTCCGCCAACCTTTGGCGCGGATATCGCATCTTGCATCAAACTTCTAGTTTTAAGGTTAATATTCTTTCCAGTTAGCATCGCAAAAATAGCTGCAACACTGACTACTCCTAATCCACCTATCTGTATTAGTATAAGAATGATAGCTTGTCCGAATTCAGACCAATATGTGGCAGTATCTTTTACTACCAGTCCTGTAACACAAACTGCGGAGACCGCTGTAAAGGAAGCATCCTTAAAGTGTGTTACCTGGCCTGTTCTAGAAGAAATTGGCAACATTAATAACAGGGATCCTACTAGCACTACTGCTATAAATCCCATCAAAATAATCTGAAATGAATTGATTTTTTTATTAAAACCCGCCAATGTTCTTCTCCCTAGTCTCAACAAAGATTATAATACTTTTGGACCTAAAAAAACACACTTTTTCACTAATTTTTATTTACTCACGCAATTCTTTTGCCTATTCTTCTTAAAACTGATATAATTTCTATTGAAAATAAGGAGACTATTATGAAAGGTAGTATGATTACATACCCACCAGAAGGTACAGAGCCTATTGGTGTTATAGAGATAATCCACGGAATGTGCGAGCACAAAGGGCGCTACGAAGACACTATGAAAGAGTTCAGTAAGCGCGGTTTTATCTGTGCTATCACAGACCTTAGAGGCCACGGTGAAAACGTCTTGACTGAAGATGACTACGGTTTCTTTGGCGAGGACGGATATAAAGGGCTAACTGATGATGTGGAAAACTTCACTATGTATTTAAGACGTGAATTTCCAAAGTTACCTTTGATTTTACTCGGACACAGCATGGGTTCGCTAATCGCTTTGTCGTTTATAAAGAA